>CAWDKN010000080.1:0-27043 GCA_963802815.1 uncultured Alphaproteobacteria bacterium | reverse complement strand
TTCACGTTTTACACCGCTGGCCAGCTGGATGCTTTCGTTGAAATCAATTATCTTCGCTTCCTGGCGCATGCTATCGGTTCTCCGGATTTGTTCCAGAGCCTGTGGTACGAGGCAATTCGCCGTTTGCAGATCAAAGAAGCTATTGACGCACTTCGGGGCATTCAAAAATCGGCCGTCTTCCGGAGGCCGCCACCGGCGTCCTTTCAGAGTCCGAAATTCTTGCGCTGGGGAACGGTGATGTGGCGGTGTTTCCGGGCTTACAGTTCCAACGCTCGCGGCGAACCATTGTGGTCGCCAGCCCCTACCTGCCGTTTCCGCTTTCGCACGGCGGGGCTGTGCGCATGTACAACCTGATGCGCGGGGCGGCGTCCGAATGGAATCAAATTCTGGTTGCTTTCTGCGATGAACTGGCAACGCCGACACCGAACTTCGGGAAATTTGCAGCGAAGTGATTCTGGTTCGCCGCCACGGCACGCATTATCGCCGCAAAGCATCGCGGCCCGACACCGTGAAAAGTGACTCCGAAACCTTCCGGGCCTGCTTGAAGCAGACGGTCCATCAGCATCACCCCGACCTGGTTCAGCTTGAGTTCACTCAAATGGCTCAGTATGCGAAAGCCTGCGCGCCGGCCAAAACGATTCTCGTGGAGCATGACATTACGTTGGATCTCGCAAGCCAGTTGCTGAACAAGGCCAGGCGACCAAAACCGCCGGCGACGATGAGGTCGCTGTCCTGCGTGTCGAGGCTGGCAAACAGCGCCTCGACCGCGCTGATCTCGCCGGTGTTGGTCCAATCCGAGACATGACTTCACGCCGTGAGCGCGAGATGATCCGCCAGCGCCTCGGCGTTGATGCGTAGCTCGCTTGGATGGCGGGAGAACGAGAAGACGACGACTTCTTCGCGCCTCTTGAGGATCGGCATCGCGTCGTGAACGGCGCGCGTCGCCTCGCGGCTTGCGTTCCAGGCGATGACGACGCTTTCGCCGACCGGCCCGAACGGCCACCCCCGCGGGCAGCAGCAAAAGAGTCGGCGTGCCGGATTTCAGCAGCAGCTCATCAGGCACGAAGGAAGCGATCAGAGCGCGCGCCTCCTGCCCCCGGGCTAAGGAGCGATAATGAGATCGACGCAATGACTGAGGTTCGGGCTCGGGCCGCCCGCGGCGATAGTCGGCGCCAACCAGCTTCGCTTCAACTCCCGCGCCCCTCGGCCGTTTCCTCGAAATAGCGTCCAACCTGCAGCGCCTGCTCGCGCCATTGGCCCTGGAAGGCGGCATCGGAAGTCGCATCGAGCCCGATCAGCCGCGCCCCATGCGTCCTGGCGAGACCGATTGCGAACTTGACCCTGGCATCGGCGTCGGGCGCAGGGTCAAGCGTGACGAGAATGTCCTTGTAAGCCATTTGTTTCCTCCCGCCGGCCGCGGCGACGCCGCCCGGAAAAAAAACTCCGGCGGCGCGAGGCGCCGCCGGATGCATGCGCTCAATTCATAAAGCCGTCCGCAGGCTTTCCTGATCGACATTTCGAATTTTTCTCGATCATTTCGACGGGCTTGTCCACTTTGATCCGCAGCACGCCCTTGTCGAAGGCGGCGCACCCGATTCGCTTGCAATCCCCATTCTTTACCGATCTCCTTTGGGACCTCGCCGAGCGGAGCGCGGCGCAAAAATTTCTTGGCGCCGATGGGCTATTCGGCACTTGATCTGCGGCAAACGCCGACGCTCTTCAAAAAGGCGAAATCGCCGGGATATTGCGGGCCGTGTATAATTTAATTCCGTTCGGGCTACGACATTGCCCAGGGAGCCGATCGCCATGTTACATCTGCGCCCGAGGCGGTTGCTCGCCGCGATTGTCGCCCTTGCGCTTGCCGCCTCAAGCCCGATCATGGCGTTTGCCCAGGACGCGCCCACCTCGCCGCTCTCGCCGACCCCGGCCACGAAGCCGGCCGCGAAAGCCAAGGCCGCCAAAGCGAACAAGGACGCGGAGCAGAAGCCAAGAAGGGCCGGAGCTGACGGCGGACGAGATCATCGAAAAGGCCAACGCCTGGCTCGATTCGGCGCAGATCCTCACCGCCGATTTCGTCCAGGTCGGGCCCGACGGCCATCGCGCCGAGGGCACGCTCACCGTCGAACGGCCCGGCCGGATGCGGTTCGAATTCGCGCCGCCCGACCGGCTCGAGATCGTCGCCGACGGGCGCAGCGTCGCGGTGCGCGACAGCAAGATGGACACCCAGGACCTCTATTTCATCGCGCAGACGCCGCTGAAATTCCTGCTCGCCGACCACATCGACCTCGCCAGGGACACCCAGGTGCTGCGCGTCGACATGACCGACGCGGCCGTCACCATCACGATCGAGGACAAGGCGACGCTCGGCGGCTCGGCGCAGATCGAACTCGTGTTCGATCCCGCGACCTTCGCGCTGAAACAGTGGACGGTCGACGACGCGCAGGGCCTCCAGACCGTGGTGACGCTGTCCAACCTCGACCTGACGACGCGAAGCCCGACGAAAAGCTGTTCGTCGATCGACGTGAGCAGCGGATGATCGGGCAGAAGCACTGACGCCGGCCCGGCCGCGCCCGCCGGCATGCGCCTGTGGGCAAGACGCCGCCGCGGCTTGCTTCAGCGCGCGCAAACCCCAATCTGCGCGGCCCGCTCTCCGAACCGTCAGGCTGCCCCTTGCGCTTCACCGTCGCGACCTGGAACATCAATTCGGTGCGGCGGCGCATCGACCTCGTCGCGCGCTTTCTCGCCGAGCGGCGGCCCGACGTGCTGTGCCTGCAGGAGACCAAATGCCCCGACGCGGAGTTCCCGCTCGCCGAGTTCATGTCGCCGGCTACAGGCATATCGCGATCAACGGCCAGAAGGGCTATCACGGCGTCGCGATCGTCTCGCGCCTGCCGTTCCCCGACGAACGGCGCGCGACTTCTGCGACAAGGGCGATAGCCGCCACATCGCGGTGACGCTCGCCGGCGAGGCGGCGGGGCTCGAGATCCACAATTTCTACGTCCCCGCCGGCGGCGACGAGCCCGACCCCGCGCTCAACCCGAAATTCGCCCACAAGCTCGCTTTCCTCGACGAGATGGCGCGCGTGGTTCGGCGCGAGCCGAGCGCCGCGGGCCGCGCGATCCTGGTCGGCGACCTCAACATCGCGCCGCTCGAGCACGACGTCTGGAGCCACAAGGCGCTGCTCGACGTCGTCAGCCACACGCCGATCGAGGTCGAGAAGCTAGACGCGCGCCCAGGCGGCCGGCGCCTGGCTCGACGCGCTGCGCCAGTTCGTGCCGCACGACGAGAAGCTCTACACTTGGTGGAGCTACCGCTCGCCCGACTGGGCGCCCGCCGACAAGGGGCGGCGGCTCGACCATGTCTGGGTCAGCCCGCCGCTTGCCGACGCTGTGAAGGCGATGAAGGTTTTTCGCGAGGCGCGAGGCTGGGAGCGGCCTTCCGACCATGCGCCCGTCAAGGTGGAGCTGGCGATCTAGTTGGCTTCGCCTCGCAAACCGAAGCAGGAAACCACCGCGTTTTCCGGATGCTATTGCGCGCACTCAAATTTGCTCAGAGTTGCGATTTCTTGGGGCTAGCCAGGTCGTTGGGCCCAGCGTCGACGCTTGCACAATGGCCTGCGACACCCGAACGACTGGATCCCCACAAATCGTGGATCGGCGAGATCGCGCTTTGACCCTTTGGAAAATCGGATAGTCACGGGCGCTTCTGAAGGATTTGCCGCAAAATGACCGCTTACAAACTCTTCCTGCTGCCGGGCGACGGCATCGGCCCCGAAGTGATGGCCGAAGTCGAGAAGGTCGCCAAGGCTTCTCTGGCGCCAGGGCCTCGCCACGTTCGAATTCGAAAAGGGCCTGGTCGGCGGCTGCGCCTATGACGCGCATGGCCAGGCGATCAGCGACGCCGACATGGCGCGCGCCCAAGCCGCCGACGCGGTGATGCTCGCCGCGGTCGGCGGCCCGAAATGGGCCGACGTGCCCTACGAGGTGCGCCCGGAAGCCGGCCTGTTGCGGCTGCGCAAGGACCTCGCGCTTTTCGCCAACCTGCGCCCGGCGCATCTGCTATCCGGCGCTCGCCGACGCCTCCTCGCTCAAGCGCGAGGTCGTCGAAGGCCTCGACATCATGATCGTGCGCGAACTGACCGGCGGCGTCTATTTCGGCGAGCCCAAGGAGATCATCGATCTCGGCAACGGCCAGAAGCGCGGCATCGACACGCAGGTCTATGACACCTACGAGATCGAGCGCATCGGCCGCGTCGCTTTCGAGCTCGCGCGCAAGCGCAGCAACAAGGTGACTTCGTCCGAAAAGCACAATGTGATGAAATCGGGCGTGTTGTGGAGGGAGGTCATTACCGATCTGCACAAGCGCGACTACGCCGACGTGACGCTCGAGCACCTGCTGGCCGATTCGCTCGGCATGCAGCTGGTGCGCTGGCCCAAGCAGTTCGACGTCATCGTCACCGACAATCTGTTCGGCGACATGCTTTCCGACGTCGCCTCCATGCTGACGGGCTCGCTCGGCATGCTGCCGTCCGCCTCGCTTGGCGAGGCCGACCCCAAGGGCAAGCGCAAGGCGATCTACGAGCCGGTTCACGGCTCGGCGCCCGATATCGCCGGCAAGGGGCTCGCTAATCCGATCGCCATGATCGCCTCTTTCGGCATGGCGCTGCGCTACTGCTTCGGCCTCAGCGAAGCCGCCGACCGCATCGACGCGGCGATCGCCGACGTGCTGGCCTCGGGCCTGCGCACCAGCCGACATCAAGGGCGAGCGTCCTCGACCATTTCGACCGGGGCGATGGGCGACGCGATCGTCGCGGGGATCGCCGCGGCATTGAAGTGAGAGGCTGACGCTAAGGGCGCCGGGGCGCGCGCCTGGCGTCGACGATCGCGATGGCCTTGGCCAATGCAGCTTCTACGCCGAGGTTTGTCGTGTCCAAGCTGACCGCGTCGGCGGCCGCCGCCATCGGAGCGTCGGGACGCGAGGCGTCGCGTTCGTCGCGCTTGAGGATATCGCGCAGCACTTCCGCATAATCCACCTTTTCACCGCGGCGCGCCAGCTCGAGCGCCCGACGCTGGGCGCGCGTTGCGGCGCTCGCGGTGACGAAAATCTTCACGTCGGCGTTCGGACAGATGACCGTGCCGACGCGAACCGGCTCGACGCGCAAGATCGCCTATCCGCGCGTCATCCCGCACAGCGATGGCGCGGGTGAAATCGACATGGTCGGCGATGGCGTTGCATCAGGCCGGGTCGGCGAGGCGGGTGTGGGTCTGGAACGCGCAATGGGCGCGCGCTTTTGGCGCCTGCACAGAATATTTTCACGCTCAAATCCGAGCAAGCGGTGCGGCTGCCGGCCAATACAAGCTTCGACGTCGGCGCCTGTCTCGGCATTCCGGCCATGACCGCCTACCATGCCGTCGCTGTCTTGGGCGCCGCAGCAGGCAAGACTATTCTGGTGGCTGGCGGGGCCGGCGCCGTCGGACATCACGCGGTGCAGTTCGCCAAGGCGGCTAGCGCCACGGTGATTGCCACCGTCAGTTCGGCGACAAAGGCCGAGATGGCGCGCGCGGCAGGCGCGGACCACACCGTCGATTATAAGCGCGAAAATGTCGGCGAGCGCGTCATGGCCGTCACCGGCAAACAAGGCGTCGATGCCGTCATCGAATTGGACATCGCCGCCAATGCCAAGCTCCTGCCAAACGTGTTGCGCCCGCGCGGCAAGGTCGTCGTCTATGGCACCGGCGCCATGGAAGCCGCGTTGCCGCTGTTTTTCTTCTTGCGCAACGCCATCACGCTGCAATTCATCTATGTCTGCGGCTCGACGCCGCCGAACGGGCCGCGGCGCTCGGCGCGATCACGCGAGCGCTTGAAGCCGGCACGCTCGCGACGAATATCGGCGCCACGTTTCCGCTCGCCGATATCGTCGCCGCGCATGAGGCCGTGGAGCGGCCGAAAAAAACGCGACGTCCACGACCCTTAACCCGAGGTCGCGACGCGATAGTGCGAGCAGCTGCCATTGGTTCACCACAGCATAGGAGTGCGGCACAAACCGCCATCCCTCGACGATCAGATGCGCACGCACCTTACCCTCGCTCACAACCTGCGCCGGATTGGTCCTTCACCCGGCGAAATCAAGATGATATGCGGGGCGCATGGTTTTGCTTCCCGAACTTGCCCTGCTCTCGCTCGATGGCGATACCATCGCGTTTTCCGAATCGGCACAGCGCCTATTCAGTCTGAACCCAACGGCGGCGTCAATCGTTCGCGAGCTGCAGGACGGCGCCAGTGTCTCGGAAGTGGCGCAAACGCTAGCCGCCCAAGGGGCTCGCCTTGCCAGAGCAGGCAGCAGAATGGGTAGACGCCGCACTGGTTGCGCTGTGGGCACAGATGCACGCCGAGGATACGGTGCCGGTGCCGCCGGAGCGGGACGAAGCCGAGGATGTCCGACCATACACGCCGTTCGAGCCGGTAACTGAACGGCGCTATCGCTTGCTCGAGACGTGTGTCCTGATCCGATACGAAGCGTGGGCACAAAGGCGGCTGGTGAATTCGGTGCTCGGCCACGTGGCAACCGACGAGGCTTGCGCAACCTCCCTCGTAATCGAGATCAAGGCCGAAAGGCTGCCGAACTACACCATGCGCAGCGATGTCTATCGCGACGGGGTCCCGATCGGCTCCGCGCGTGGGCTTTCCTTTCTGGCCCCGATCGTCAAGGTCGCGATCTGGCAACAGGCGGTCCGCGCACATGACTTCTTCTTCTACCTGCACGCTGGCGTGGTGGGCACCGGCCTGAGCGCCCTGCTGCTGCCAGCCGCCGCGGGGAGCGGCAAGTCGTCACTCACTATGGCGCTGGTGCATCGCGGATTTCGGTATTTCTCCGACGAGGTGGCGCTGGTTCAACCTGGCACCTTCCACGTTCCACCCATGCCGCTTGCAATGGCTATGAAGGACACCGGCTGGAAGTTGATGACGCGATATTTTCCCAACCTTGAGTTGCTACCTATCCATGTACATGACGACTCCAGAGGTACTGCGCTACCTGCCGCCACCCAGGGATGCGATCGGACAAAGGCCGGCACCGGTAAGTCATATCATCTTCCCGCAGTACCGACCGGGCGTGCCGACCAGGCTTGAGCCGCTGCATCGGGCGGAGGCGCTGGGGCAACTCATGCACGAATGCCTTGGCCTGCGCCGCCGACTGGACCGGGACAACGTGCGCGCGATAGTCGGCTGGATGCGCGGTATCGACTGTTACCAGTTGACCTTTTCCCACCTTGAAGCAGCGGCGGATCTGGTGGTGGGTGTGACAGGATTTCGCCAATAGGTTGTAATGTAGGCCGCCTGTCAAGGTCATGGCTACGTTTGAGGTGACGCCTGTGACGAAAGTATGTCGGAAAGTTTTACACTCACAGATTTACACGCACGCAATTCTTTTTCTATGCGCACGTTGAGGTAGTGGCCACCGGCCTCAGCGCCTTATGAGTAAGTGGGGATGAAAGGATTTCGCCAGAAGGTTGGAGTATAAGTCGCCGGTCAAGGTCACGGCTGCGCTTGAGACGGCCGATGGTGACGAATATGTGTCGGAAAGTTTTACACCTTACAAATGATCCGCAGACCCTCCTCCCTTAATCCATTGAAAAACCATCATGGCACGTTTGTTGCGGAGCGCAGTCAGCCCAAATTAGTGATGGGCGTCCAATAATAGAGGCGCAACGAGGGAGTTTTTTAATGCCTGAGGATACCAATGAGAACCCGATGGAAGCCGTCGCCCCGAAGGGCCGGCGCGCGTTTGTCCTAACTTCTGCGCAGGTCGCGGTCACGGCGCCGGCAGTAGCGATGTTATTGAGCGCCTCGAGCAAGCAGGCGTATGCGCAGATCACGCCATATCAGGCGTCCTCGCTGCATATCCTTGACGATTTCACGTTCGGCAACACACACGAGGATATCGACGCGATCGCGCTCGGCTCCAACTTCAACCCGCTTGACGGTGTGGCGCAACAAGACGACCACGTCTGACCTCGCAGGAGTGTCATGGCGGGCTTCGTTCCGTTGCGCTGGGCGGGAGCCTTCGAGGTTGGTCGCGACGCATGAGGTCAAACGGCTAGCTCAGGTTGTGCTGCGGGGCCCTTGCGATGTATGCCGTCGTCGATGAAGCTCCACCGACAGAAGCTCCCGCATCATTGGCGGAGCTTCTGTCGCCGCTCGCCGTTACCGACTTTCTCGAGCTGCTTCGGCGGCGCGAACTGACATACCGGCCTGGATCCAACACTGACTGCCTGGCCCCGGTCGCAGGCTGGACCGCGCTGCGACGCATACTCGAAGCGGGTCAACAGCCTGTGGAACGGGACGGCATTCGGGTCGCTAAAGAATCGCATCTCGTTCCGCCGGACCGCTGGACGACCGATGGCAAAGTCGATGCGGCGAAGCTCGATGCCTATCTTGCCAAGGGATATAGCATCGTCGCACTGCGCGTTGAAGCGCACGTACCCGCGCTCGCGGCCATCTGTGATGAGATCAGAACACGGACCGGCGAAGGCTCCTTTGTGGGTGCGGTCGTTACCTCCGGCGTCCGGGCAGGCGCCTTCAAGACACACTATGATCCCGAGGATCTGCTTATACTGCAGCTTGAAGGCACGAAGCGTTGGCAGGTGTTCGGCCCCGTTGTGGCAAATCCCGTCGCCCGTATGCCGAAACCGAAACTGGAAAAGCCTGAGCTTATTTTCGACGAAGTCCTGGAACCGGGTGATCTGTTGTTCGTGCCGGGGGGCTATTGGCACCACTGTGAGAGCGGCTGATACCTCGGTGCACCTCGGTATCTTTTTCCTGCCCGCGACCGCATGGCACGCGACTGACGAGATCATACGCCCGCTGATCGCGGATGAGTTCTTCAGACGACCGCTGACCCGGCTTGACGGAGAGACCGCACTTGCTGCGGTGGAGGCCGACCTGAAGAAGCGGCTGATCGCTGAGATTGAAAGACTGGACATCGCCGGGTTCGTGGCGCGCTGGCACAAGGGGGCGTACTAGGGTGTCTGCAACGGTTGTTCTTGTCGCCTCCGTTACGATGGGCTGTCATGCCCGCTGACGCGGGCATTGCAACCGGTGCATCCATGAAGTGATTGGGAGGCTCGTTGCCATGTCGCGCGGTTTTTTGGAGAACCTGTCACTTTCCTCGTTGATTGCACCGACGAATGCCGAAGAATTCCGCTCGCTCTACTGGGAGCGGCAGCCGCTGATTATCCATCGGAAGGACCCCGACTTTTACGGCGATCTGTTCACTCTGCGGGATTTCGACGAGGCGATCGCGAGATCACCTGATTACGTCAAGACGGCGAATGCCACGACGGAGAAGAACGTTTCGTATAAGACCGCGGCGACCCAGGGATTGGAAGCCATACTCACCCAAGTGCGATCGGGCGGCACGTTGATCCTGGATCAGCATCATCATCGGGAGCCGAAACTTAGCTTGCTGTGCCGGGTGCTGGCGGCAGAAGTCGGTCATCGGTTTCAGACCAATCTGTATCTGACCCCGGCCAATGGCCGCGGCTTCTCGCCGCACTGGGACAACCATGATGTATTCATCCTGCAGATAGTTGGATCGAAACGCTGGGCGATCGAGAAAGACCGGCGGGTTTATCCCGCCAAAATGGAGTCAATGGGTGACGAGGGCCGCGAGTTGCGCGGCGAACTTGATTCGTTCCTGCTTGAACAGGGCGACCTGATTTATATCCCGCGCGGGTTCGTGCACGCAGCCGAGTGCGGCGCGGAACCTTCCTTGCATATCACCCTCGGCGTCACCGGCATGTTCTGGGAGGATCTCATCACTGCGGCGGTTCGCGCGGCTATTTTGCAGGATGAGCAACTCCGCGCCTGCCTGCCGCTGGCGTTCAACCATGGCCCACGCGACATGCTGGCGAACCGGCTGAAAGGAATACTTCGCCAACTTGCCGACGTGAGCTTCCTGAGCGCGGTGGTTGAGCAATACGTGGACGAGATCGTCAGCACGCATGCGCTCGATATTTCCGGCCAGGTGGCAGACTTCTTTCTGCCCCAACCGCTTGCGCTCGATGACATTGTCGGCCTGCGACGCGGCGCCGTGTTCCAGATCCGTGTCGCCGACGATTCGGTGCGTGTCAACTATGGTGCGCGCACCATCACCTTCCCCTATTTTTTCCGTGAGGGGCTGGAATTCGTGCTCTCTCGCCTGAGGTTTGCTGTTCGCGACATTCCAGGTGAGCTGCAGGATGAGGAGAGGGTGGCTTTCGTCGAGCGTCTGCTCGAGGAAGGTCTGGTGGTGCGGCAGACGATCCGCGAGGTTGGACCGCCGAACGGTAAAAATCGGCCGCATGAGGCCGCCGGCCACGCCCCTCCATTCCCCGCGTCGGTCGGCTGACGGTGTTAGGAGGCCGAGGCGGGGAACTTACTCATGCGAAGAAGCACGTCGCTTTATCTCGACCTAATCCGCTTTAGCGCGGCTATTACCGTTTTCGCTGAACACCTGAAAGAGCATTCCAGGAACGGATTTGGCACCTTCTGGAACAACCATCCATTCCTCTATTCGCATCTCAATCCCTACAGCCAGACCGCTGTCAGCGTCTTCTTTGTCTTGTCTGGATATGTGATCGCCTATGTGCTGGCCACCCGGGAGAACACGCCGCCTGAATACGCTGCGAGCCGGTTCGCGCGGCTCTCTTCCGTTGTTATCCCTGCCTTGGTGCTGATCTTGGTATCCAATTTCCTCATCACGCTGCGTTACCCCAATGCATTCTGGCAGTTCGAATCCGGAGGAACCGGCGGGGTGGCACTTTCCTATGTTGCAACGGCGCTATTCGTTAACTGCTTCTGGCTATGGCCGAACATTGATATTCCGAACGGACCGTTCTGGACGCTGAGCTTCGAAGCTTCCTATTACGTCGCGATCGCCATATTGTTTTTCATGCGCGGGCGCACCCGAGTGCTTAGCGTTCTCGCTTTGTGTCTGTTGGCCGGACCGACAATGGTGCTACTGGCACCGACATGGCTGCTTGGTTACGCCACCTATCATATCTCGCGGCATTGGCACTTGAACCAGCGGCTTGCAGTCTTGCTTTGGGCAGCAAGCGTCCTCCTGCTGCCGTTCGCCGCCTCGCTCCAACTCGAGTATCGGCTGCATCTGGCATTTCTGCGCACGCCTGATCAAACCGTGGGAGAGATCCTGGCCACTTATGCCGCGGCTATCTGCTTTGCTGTTAATCTGGTGGCATTTGACTCTTTCGCCGATCGGCTGGAGCCGCTGTTAGCGCGGCTTGCCATACCAATCCGCTGGCTCGGATCGATCACGTTCGCCCTCTACCTGTTTCATCAGCCGCTGTTATCCCTTTTCACGGTGTACCACATGCCGGATCGATCTTCCCTTGCGCAACTGGTGTTGCTGGTCGGTGGCACTTTCCTGGTGGTGGGCACAGTCGGACGCTTCTGCGAAAACATGAAAGGTGTTTGCAAGCGGCGTTTTCTGGCGGCGTGGGCGCTCATTGCGAACCGCACCGCGACAGTCCGCTGGCGAGCACAAAAGCCGACATGACTATAGAAATCGTACGTCCAATTCTGGCACTTGCCGGGTTTAGGCCGCAGGTTGATCGCGGCAGCGCTGGTGGGGAGGAACGCACTTGTTGAAGTTCGTGCTTCGGCTTCATTGCCATGGTTGGCGACTTCCGGCCATGACAACTGGTCTGATCCTGCTGGCGTTTGCTGCAGCGCACGCTGCCAACCCAACGAATGCGAACCAACGTCCGAGCCCAGCCGAATGGCGCGCGCAGGAGACGGAGCTGCGCAACCAATTGAGCGGAAACCCGGACGACGCCGCTGCCCATCTCAAGCTTGGGCAGCTTTGCATCGACGCGGCAAACTTTCCAGCCGCGGTGGATCAGGCGCGCGCGGCCCAACGCGACACCAATTACCGGGACGATGCGGATGCACTGCTTGCCCGGGCCTTGTTCCTTGGAAACCAGTTCGATCAGGTGTTGGTCGCCGTTCAACCGGCCGACCGCAAGCCCCAGGCCGAATCCCAGGTGCGAATGAGCCTGGGTCTTGCCTTGCTGAATACAGCAGGAGTTGCCCAAGCAAAGCCCTTGCTGGAAGACGCGGTACGTCTGGACCCGGCCTCTTGGCGCGCGCACGTAGCGCTTGCGCGTGTCTTAATCCTGCGGCGTCAACTTGCGGCTGCGCGCACGGAGATCGAGGCGGCGCAGGCTCTTGTCCCTGACGAAGTCGGCGTTATCCGGATTGCCGCGGAGTTGGACCGCGCCGCGGGCGACCCGAACGGAGCGATCACGAAGCTCAGCGAGGTGCTTAAGATACACCCAACCAGCGTACCGGCGCTGGCGGGCCGCGCCGACGCAAGGATCAGCCTCGATAAGTTGCATGATGCCCAGAACGACCTGAATGCTGCATGGCAGTTGGTCCGGAATCCACAGGTCGTCTATTTGGACGCTCTGATTTTTGCCCGCAACGACAAGCCCCAAGAGGCGAAGCGGCTACTAGAAAGTATTAACAGCGTATTTACACGTATGCCCATTGGGTATTACTTGTACGGTGTTCTTAACTATCGAGTTGGTCAGCCCGAAACAGCCGAATACAATCTTGCCAAGTTTCAAGCCAGACAGCCAAATGTCTCTGGTGTTGCCCTTGTGCGAGCGGAGATAGCCTTGAAGCGCAATGATCCCGCCGGCGCGATTGAGATGCTCAAACCACTGATTGCGGTCAATCCCGCGGATACCTCGGTAGCGACGATGCTTGCGCGAGCCTATGTGAGTAACAGCCAGCCAGATCAGGCGCTCGAGATGTATCGGACGTTGGCGGCAACGCCGCCATCAAACGGCCCAGTAACGGTCGACATCGAGCATCTGATGATGATTTATGGCGATGCCTACGGCGATCTCACGGAGATCGAGAAGGTTATCATGCACAAAGCACCCGATTTGGTGCCACCAATGGAGGCCCTGCGTCAGGGCGATATCGACCGGGCTTCGGAGATGGCTGAGGCGCTCGCCAAGGCCAAGCCGGATGACCCTTGGATCCAGAACCTGCTAGGCTCGGTGCGGCTGGCTCAAAAGCGGCTGCCCGAGGCCGAAGCGATTTTCAGGCACATTCTCGACAAGCAGCCTAAGTTCACCACCGTTGTCTTCAGTCTCGTGCAGACACTGGTGGCTGAGCAGCGGACAGAAGAAGCAAGAGCGATGCTCGAGGGCCTCGCCGGCCATGAGTCCGATGACGATCTCATCTAGAATGAAGCCGGAGTTGCGTCTTCTGCTGCTGTGCGGTCCAGGCGACACGACCCAGGAGAGACAAGCAGAAATCCGGGCGTTGCTGGCAGACGGGATCGATTGGACCCTATTCGCCCGACAGGCGATCGCGCACGGTCTGACAAGCACCGCCGCAAGTAAGTTGACCGATGTTGCGCCGGACATTCTGCCACCCGACATCGCGGACGCGTTTTTGGTCATTATCGAAGAGACCGTCCGGAGGAGCCGCGCACTGTTCGAGGAGATCGGCCGCCTGATCGATGCGCTGGCGGCCAACGGGATCGAGGCGATTCCGCTGCGGGGGCCGGTTCTCGAGATCCAGATATACGGCAGACCGGGGCGCCGTGATGGCAGAAAACTGGAACTTCTGGTTCGCTCGTCCGATGTCGCGCGCAGTGTTGCGAGCTTGAGCGAGCTCGGCTACGCTCTCGATACTGACTTCGATCGGATTTACCCGGCTCAGGAGCAGATAACTCTCTTCGGAAGTGGCACGGGCACTCCGGTCGAGATCCACACCGCGCTCGCGTCGCGGAAGGCGGCATTCGCGATCGATTATGCCGCTTTGTGGCACCGCGCCGCACGAACGGAGGTCGCTGGGAAAATCCTTCTGAGGCTGACGCCCGAAGACGGACTCCTGGCTCTCGCGCTGGGTGGCAACGCGCGGACGTGGCAGCGTTTGAATGCGGTGTTCGATGTTGCCGCCCTCATTATCGCCTGCCCGCGGCTCGACTGGAACGTCGTCGCCGAGAGAGCCCGCGCGCAGGGCTGCGAGCGGACGCTGCTGGTCGCGGCGGCACTCGCGTGGCATTGCCTTCGCGCGCCCGTTCCAGACGTCACCCGAGAGGCTTGGCAAACGGATCCGAGTGTTGCATCGACGATCCGTCATATCGTGGATGCCTGGCAATCTGACGGCTCCGCCACTGATCTGCCGGAGGCTCCACCGGACGACGCCAAAGCATGGGTGAACCACGCGGAACGGTGCTGGAAGGCGAAAAGCCTCGCTGAGGCGATTGAGGCAAGTGACCAAGCGCTTGCCCTTGACCCCGACAATATCGCCGCCGCACGTATCGGCATCATTGCCCGGTTGTGCGCGTGTGATTGGCGGCGACGTGACGCCGACGAGCGGGAGGTTACAGCTGGCGTCAAAGCAGGTCGTGCGATCCTCACGCCGTTTTGGCACTGTGCTATCTCTAATTCAGCTGCCGATAGTCTGGCAGTCGCGCGGCTTGGCGGCCGGGGACTGATGCCGCCACCATCGCCATTATGGCGTGGTGAGCAGTATCGCCACGACAGAATTCGCCTTGCCTATTGTTCCACCGATTTCCGTGATCACGTGGTGGCAGACGTGATGACCGGCTGCTTCGAGCATCACGACAGATCGCGCTTTGAGACCACGGCGTTCTCATTGGGGCCGGATGACGGAAGTTCGGCACGGCGGCGAATAGCCACCGCGTTTGATCACTTTATCGATGTTCGCGTGATGCGGGACCTGGAAATCGCGAGGCTAATCCGCGAGCAAGAGATCGATATCGTTATCGACCTCAATGGTTATTCAGGACATCGTCGCACTGCTATTTTTGCCCACAAGCCGGCACCCGTGCAGGCGGTCTATCAGGGTTACGCTGGTACAATGGGCCTGCCATTTTATGACTACGTCATCGCGGATCGGATCGTGATCCCGCCTGAGTGTCAGTCTGATTACAGCGAACATGTCGTATACTTGCCGCTCACCTACATGCCACACGATAATACCCGGCCGCTTCCGGCGCGAACCCCAACCCGTGCTGAAGCCGGATTGCCGCGCCAGGGATTCGTCTTTGCCTCGCACAACAACGATTACAAACTCAATCCGCAGACCTTCGATATCTGGATGCGCCTGCTGCGGACCATTGAGGACAGCGTATTGTGGCTGAAGTCGCCCAATCCCTGGGCCATGATCAATCTGCGTCAGGAGGCGGGTGCGCGCGGCATTGCGCCTGATCGTCTCATATTCGCTCCGCGATTGCCTCGCACGGAAGATCACCTGGCTCGGCTGCGGTTGGCCGATTTGTTTCTGGACACAATTCCCTATAATGCACACGCAACGGCCTGCGATGCGCTGTGGGCCGGAATACCGGTACTGACCTGCCCAGGCAACACCTTCCCCTCGCGCGTGGCGGCAAGTCTGCTTAACGCTGTTGGTCTACCGGAGCTGGCGGCCGGCTCGCTCGCTGAGTACCGAAGCCATCGCAATAGAGCTGGCGCGTGATCCCAAACGGTTGGCGCGCATGAAAGTGAAGCTTACGCATAACCGCGATACCACACCTTTGTTCGACACGACACGTTTCACACGTGAGTCTCGAAGCGGCATACATCTCAATGTGGGCACGAGTGCGTGATGGACTGCCACCGGTGAGCTTCGCTGTCGAGCCGATGATGCCCGCATGCGCGATCTGATCGGTGCGCCAGAGGCTCCGGTATGCGAGCGTGTCGATGTTGCACCCGAGAGCGGCTTGCATCATTCGGTACTGACGTACTACAGTGAGGCTAACGCGTTCCTCCAGAAACGACGCTTCGTCGAGGCCATTGAGTGCTACGACAAGGTGATAGCGCTCGAACCCGATCACGCTCCCACCTACAATAATCGCGGCAACGCTTTGAAAAATCTCGGGCGCTTCCATGAGGCGCTTGCGAATTATGAGCGGGCCATTGAGCTGCAGCCAAATCGTCCGGAGCTGATCGCCAATCGTGCCAATGCACTGCAAGAACTGGAGCGGCTCGAGGAAGCGATTGCGTGTTATGACTCGGTAATTGCACTCAAACCGGACTATGCCGAGGCCTACAGTAACCGCGGCGTGGCTCTCAAGGAGTCGATGCGGTTCGCGGACGCGATGATAAGCTTTGAGCGAGCTCTACAGCTAAGGTCCGATTATCCAGAGGCGGTATGGAACAAATCCCTTGTGCACCTGCTGCTGGCAGAGTTCGAACCCGGATGGCGTGATTACGAATCCCGTAAAAAGACGAGAAAATCAGCCATCTACCGGAATTTTCCGAAGCCGTTGTGGTTGGGTGACGCTGATATCTCAGGCCGCACTATTTTGGTGGTTTGGGAGCAGGGGTATGGCGACGTCATCCAGTTCAGCCGGTATGTGAGCCTGTGTCGGAACGCCGGGGCACGTGTCCTGTTCGCGCCGCAGAAACCCTTACAGGCGTTGATGCGGGAACTCGACGCCGAAGTACAAATCGTGGACGCGGACAACAACAATCTACGGTTCGATTTTCATTGTCTTCTCATGAGCCTGCCGCATGTGTTCAAGACCACACTTGCCACGATTCCGCCACCGACCCGCATTTCCGTTGACGAAGAGAAGATTGCGGCCTGGGCGCGCCGATTGGGAAGAAAGCGCGGACCGCGGATAGGCGTGGTCTGGGACAGCACTGGCCTGAGACCCAAATCGATCCCGCTGCGGCAGTTCCAGTGCTTGTTCGATCCGAACTTCGAGTTCATCAGCCTGCAAAAGCGGCTTACAGAAGACGAACGCGATTGTCTCGATCGAGCCGGCGTGCCCCATCCGGCACAGGTGCTGTTTGATTTTGCCGATACTGCCGCACTATGCCACCTAATGGACCTTGTGATAACCATTGATACGAGTGTCGCACATCTCGTGGGTGCGCTCGGATTGCCTGTCTGGCTATTGCTTCAATGGTGCCCCGACTGGCGATGGATGTTGGGCCGGGATGATAGCCCGTGGTATCCCACGATGCGACTGTTCCGCCAACAGACTCGTGGCGACTGGCAGGGGGTGCTCGACCGCGTTAAGCTTGAGCTCAAATCGCGTTTTTCCTGAGGGTTAGTGCGCAATCAGCTATTTCCCCAGGCCCAGACATGTCGTGCTGGCGAGTGATCTCGTCATCGCATAGCACACATTGAAGTCGCTTGAGGTCTTGCCGAACGGGGCGCTGGCGGTCACAAATCGCTGGTTCGACCCCGATCCGCTGTGCCCAAACACGTTGCCAGCCATACCAAGGCGAGCCGGGACGAAACCGCGGCCTTGGTTTACCTTTGCGTCGGAAAAACCTGAAATCCCAAAATCCGCCGTCCCGGTTTGCGAAACCGGCTCGATCACATAGTGCACCAGCTCAAGCGCCAGAGGCCAGTTGACGCTGTTGCTCCACCTATGGCCACGCGTTGAATTCACCAGAGTAAGAGACCATCGCTGGGCCGGATTGTTCGGTGTGCAACCCGTGGTGCATGCCATGGTTGCGGTTATCTTGTCCCCTGGGTTGATAGGAAACCCCTCGATCTTCGTCAAATTGACACAGGGGGGCCCGCTGCCACAGAAGAGTTCATACCAAGCGTAGAACCGTTTCATGCCGCCGGACGAAATATCGGCACCGGTCCCAATCTGACCCAGGCACGATCCAGGACACCCGGGCGGTCCGCGGACATCCGCAATGCCGATCCACTGAAGATAGCTCTCGCTCAGAGGGTGGCTCCCACTGTAGCGGATGTCGTTTATGATCCACGACGCTGAAGCGCCGATGCAGGGCGGTGAACAGGGAGTCCGGTAGGTCGGATATTCATATCCACCCCATCCGCCATTTTTCTGCGCGAGCGCCTGCGTGGCAATGAGTAACAAGGCCATAACGAGTATTCGGCTCATGACGCGGCCCATAGTTGGATCATTCCTACGTTTCAACGAAGTCTCTGCGTTGGTTGAATGATATCCCCTCGGAGAATTAAGCCCGAAGCGACAACGAAATTCAACAGTCCAATGGACCGCTGGCAGGCGAATCGCCCTTCCTGTCCGCGCCTGAAAGCTTCCCGTGTCCGGTTGGCCAAATAAATCAGGCAGATAGTCTACTTTTGCGAATCGACAACCATCCCCAACGGGGTGCGGCGATGGCCACAAGGTGTGCTCGGTTTCCAGCAGGAAGCGGATCGTTCCATCGGCGGCCTGACCTCGCTGGCAGGCTTGCCGCTGTATCTCGATCTGATCGCGGCCATCGGCCTCGGCGCGGCGATCCGCCAGCACGTGCATGGCGCCGGCGCGCAAGGCTGGCTCGACATCCAGATGGTGCTGACGTTGATCTTCCTGAACCTGGCCGGCGGCGACTGCGTCGAGGACCTTGAACGTCTGGAAACCGATAGCGGCTGCGCGGGATCAAGCGTGACGTGCTGTCGGACGCCGGCCGGCGACTGCTGAAGAGACGGTGGCGATACCCGCGTGAGCGTTCCGGACGGTTGTTCCGCCTCATCCTCCCGGGCGCCCGTCAAGCCTTGCCTGTGGCTCTCGCGGCATTTTTTCCGACAGGTGGACGAGCATTCCGTTTCATAGCCATTCAATCGCGGCCGAAGCCGCGTGGTTTGGATGACGGGCACTGCATCGATGGGTTCGGGGACGGAACGTGTCAACGACTTTGATACCCATCGGCGAATTGAGCCAGCGCCGTGCCGATCGAGCTCAGGGAACGCCAAGTCAAACCCCAATGAAAAACCGGGTTACGCGAGCCGTTGTCGTCGCGCGATGGCCCGATCCGCCAAAACATCCCCAGCGGGATGAGGCCGCCGCCACCGGCGAGCCACGGCGTTCCAAGAGGCAGGCCCAGTGTTGAGCACGATCTCGAAGATCCGGTGGCGCATGGCGACGACCGTCACCTTGCCGCCTTCGGTTGCCATCTCCGCCAGCGACGACACCGTCCTCGGCCGTCCATTTCCCGCGCCGTTCAAGCCGCCCAATGATCACCACATCAGCCAAAGGCCGCCCCCCTCCGGAGCTACCGCAGACCACCCAGCGGATGTAGCTATCGAAGATTCTTGCCGTCGTTTCTACACGCCGCTGACCAGCCTCTTACGTTTAAACGCACCCTTATTGGGACGGGGCGTTCATCTGGAATGCCAGAAGTCGGCCGTCCACACACGCGACACCGTCGCCCCCCAATCCTGAGCCGTCCTTAACTTGAGACAGGCGAGCACGTTAATAGAAAATTAATACTCCGATGGCACTATGGCCTCGTTGTATGTTCATCGCAGGGTATGACCGCATGTACGAAACCTTGTCAGAACGGCTCACGGATTTTTTGTTGACCGACCCGATCTCCACGCCCGAAATCGCTGATCGCGAAAGCACTGAGGAGACGCCGGCCCCCGCCGCCCGGCAAGACGGGGTCGAACCGCCCGACCCCGACGCTGACTCGTTCCTAGATCTGCTCGCCGGCCTCGAGCTAAACCCGGCAACCGACGATCGAAGCCACATTGTTGCACGCTACCAGGCCTGGATCAGCCGCAACAACGCAGCCTCGACCGCACTGTACGCGGCATGGTTCAACCTGGGCGTCGAGTTGACCGAGGCCGGGGACAAGGCCGAAGCGGTCAACGCATACCACAATTCCCTCGCACTTCGCCCGAATTTCTATCCGGCCGCTCTCAATCTTGGCACGCTGATGGAAGCCCTCGGGCGGCCCGAGGCTGCACTCGCGGTCTGGCAGCAGGCGCTGCAGTCGGAGGACGCGCGGACAGTTCTCCTCGAGCATCGAGAGCGCTTGATCGAGGCCTGTCGCGTCGAACAGCAGAACGCACCGGCCGTGCTGCATGTTGGCTGCGGCTCCTATGCACGCGAAAAACTGCCTCCGGTGTTCCGCGGCGCGGGCTGGCGCGAGATCCGTCTGGACATCGACCCCGACGTCCAACCCGACTTCGTCGCCAGCATCACCGACATGAATGTCATTTCCGACGGCGCAGTCGATGCGGTGTATTCGTCCCATAACGTCGAACATCTCTATCCGCACGACTTACCACTGGCTCTGAAGGAGATGCATCGGGTGCTGAAGCCCAACGGTTTCACCCTTATTACGCTGCCTGACCTGCAGGAAGTGTCCCGTCACGTTGCAGAAGGTAAACTGGAAGATCCGCTCTATATTTCGGGCATGGGACCGATCGCGCCACTGGACATCCTGTTCGGTCATCGACCCTCTCTCGCCGCTGGCAATTTGTTCATGGCTCACCGCACCGGCTTTACCAGCACCACACTCGCGGCCGCCTTGATCAAGGCTGGATTTGCCGCCGTGATGGTGCAACGCAATACGACGGCCTTCGCCCTGACGGCAGTGGCATTTGGGAACAAGCCCGACGCGGAGCAAATAACCAAGGCGCAGGCACAGATGCTTCCGGCCGCCGACCATCCGGCAGTGCTTTATGCCGCGACGGGCTGACATTTCGGGTCGGCCAGCTGCTGGCCTTTGCCGTCGCCACCGACCGAAATTCCGATAAGGCCTGCAAGGCGCGATTCCTAGAGGATGCGCGGGCGGCCTCACCGAAGCGCTGCGAAGTTAATCAAACCGTTCAAGCATTCGCGGGTCGTCCATCGTTTTGACGCCACCCCTTGACCGCCGGCCGGTACCTCATATCGGGGTATGTTAAGGAATTAGTAACCTTTTGACCGCATCATCCTGCGACCCGTCTGGGGGCTCGGACTTGCCGCCGCCGGACGGCCAAACTGGGCTTTGCGGCGGTGGCCGAGAAGGGACGAATGCGGAACATCAGTAGAAATGACGTGACTGGCACGATCGCCATCTCATTTGAATTTAGCTGCTGAGCCGCGACCTCCTGGTTAATCAAACATAACCACGTGACGATCAATAGAGCCTGCGTCTGAACAGAAAGGCTGGATGAATGCTGAGGCAGACACTTCGATCTGGGGCACATGCCGGATCCTGGCGGCGTAACCCGGAACCCATGCCATCGCTTGAGCTTCTAGGCGACTTCATGCCCGCACTGTTCTCGGGCGGCGACAGCCGTATCTCACCCGATCCGAATACCGGTCTGAACAAATATCTCTGCCCGATGGTCCCGCCACCCGAGCTTGTCTGTGTGTCGTCATGCACAGCCTCGCCGATTTCGGCTGTAGGATTTCGAAAGGGCCGCCACCGCCTTCTCAAACATCATGCAGGCGCCGTCGCCGCGGCAGCGAGCCGACCGCCTCACCGCCCTCATCGCGGCGATCGAAGTTCGGCTGCTGCAGTATTTCGGCGTGGGGTCCCTGGCGCACGCGTTCCTGTGCCCGTCCGGCACCGATGCCCTGTTGACCACGGCGATGCTCATGGCAGCAGAAAAGCCGAACGAGAGCATGACGGCAATTCTTCCGTCAGCGTCGGAAACCGGGACCGGGGTGCCCATGGCAGCCGCGGGTCGTCTGTTCGATGGGCCGGATAGCGGCACGCAGCTGACCGGATGCGCCGGCAGAACCGTTGAAATTTCACTCCGGGCGCCAGACGGTTCGCCGCTATGCGACGACGAGGTGAATGGCGCTTTCGCAACCGCGGCGGCCGCGGCCACTGGCAATGTCATCGTCTACCTGACGCATGGCACGAAGACCGGGCTGATCGCGCCGGCCTCGCCGCCAGAAGGTGCGGACGTCATTGTCGACGCCTGCCAGGCGCGCATCGCGCCGGAGACAGTCGCGGCCTACCTGAGGCGCGGCTGGCCAGTGGTTGTAACAGGATCAAAGTTCTTTGGCGGTCCGGCATTCTCGGGAGCCGTCTTGTTCCCACGCTCGCGGTTGCGAGCGACCGGACGCCCGCCCGCTCCGGCCGGTGACGCCAGGCTAGGCACCGTCCTTCGCTGGACCGCGGCCCTGGCCGGGCTCGATGCGTTCGAGCCCGCGGCTGGCAGCATGGCCGCCGTCCTCTCTAATCGCGCCGCCGTCATCGAACAGGCCCTGGCGGCCAATCCGGCGCTGGTGCCTGTCGGTGGTCTGCAGCCCCGGGGCCCAGGCTGGGCTGATCTGCCTAGCATTTTTACCTTTGCGATCCGTGATCCGGTGGATCGCCGGCGCCTGTTGTCCGGCCCGGCGATGCGCCCGCTCTATGAGCACCTCGCGCGAATGGGGGTCCTGCTCGGTCAGCCCGTTAGCCTGGGGCCGTTCGGCGGCCTTCGGCTCGCCCTTGGAGCCAGGGACCTGCTGGACAGCGACAGTGGACTGGAGCGTGTTTTCGCAATGTTGGAGGCGGCAACCAAACTGCCGCATCAACTCAGCCACCAGAGCGCCACGCCAGCGCGGCAACTTCAGAAGACCGTAGCATGAGGAACGGCGTGAGGACTTTGCCTGTTGCAACCGTCGCTGAACTGGTCGCGCTTTATGGTGCCGGAAAGTGGGCACAGCTGGTGACGACCGCGAGCCGGGTGACGACGCAGTATCCCAGGCACCTTCTGGGTTGGCAGGCCGCGGGCAAGGCACTTTTGCAGCTCGGCAAGTTGCCGGAAGCCATTCAAATGCTGTCACGGGTTGTCAAACTAGCGCCGGATGAAGCCGATGGATACAACGATCTCGGTAACGCCCTGCACGCGGTCGGACGCACGGACGAAGCAACCGCGAGTTACCGCCGCGCTGTCGCATTGAACCCGCGCTCGCCCGAAGCCCATTCCAATCTTGGCCGTGTCCTGTGCGGTCTCGGCCAGTTCGAGGAAGCCGTAGCCAGCTGCCGGCGCGCGATCGAGATCGATCCCGGTTCACCCATCGCTCACAACAACCTCGCGAACGCGCTGCGCGAGATCGCCCAGCCAGCCGAAGCAGAGGCCAGTTACCGCCAGTCGCTGGCGCTCAAGCCGGACTACCTGGAAGCGCTGATCAATCTTGGCAGTGTTCAGGGCGATATGGGCCGTTGGGGGGAGGCCATATCGAGCCATCGGCTGGCCACCCAGATGCACCCGGACTCCGGCCTCGCGCATAACGCCCTTGGCCGGTTGCTCAGCCGTCTGAGCCAGGACGACGACGAGGCCCAGCGCTGCCTGGAACGCGCGATCGCACTCAACGCTTATGACAACAACACCTATGTCGAACTCGGCAACATCCTGATGCGCAAGCAGCAGACCGACGCCGCCCTGGTCATGTTCCGCCATGCCCAGAAACTGCAGCCACTGATCACCTGGGGCGCCAATCAGGAGAAAGCCGCGTTTTCAGCGGTTTTTCTGGATACCCCGCTGGCCGGCTCGACACCGGTGAATTATCTGGCCGGCAGAGCCAGTTATGACCGTCATTTCCACTGCGTGATCCCCGATACGGCCGTCGATCTCGATCTGCTTCGCAGCAGGGCTGACGTCGTATTCAACATGATTTGCAATGCGGATGATGGCAAGGACGTGCTGGTGTATGCGCTCGATCTGGTGGAGCGTCTTGGCCGTCCGACGATCAACCATCCGCGTTTGATCATGAGCACGGACCGCGAGACAGTGTCGCGACGCCTTGCCGATATTCCTGGTTGCCTCGTCCCCCGGACGATCCGCGTTGCTGGCCCGGTCCTGACAGAGGCTGCACTGAACAAGGAATTCGCGGGGTTCGCGCTACCGCTGCTGGTGCGTGTGGCGGGCACCCACGGGGGCGACGACTTCGATAAATTCGACGAATGGGATGATATCGTCGATTTCGTCTATGAGAACCCGGAAGCCACCTATTACGTCATAGCATTTGTCGACTATCAGTCAGACGACGGCTTCTTTCGCAAATACCGGGTCATCTTCATTGATGGAGAAATATTTCCTTACCACCTCGCTATCCACGACGATTGGAAGGTGCACCATTTTCGCACCGACATGGCAGACAATGCCTGGATGCGGAAGGAAGAAGAGCGCTTTCTCGAGGATATGGGAAGCGTGTTCAACACGGCACACCAGGACGCGCTTCGGGCAATCGCGGCAGCGACCGCTCTCGATTACGGCGGGGTGGATTGCGGGATCAACCGCGATGGTCAGATCGTTGTGTTCGAAGCCAACGCGTCGATGCTGGTCCATGATGAAAAGACCGAGGACTTCGCCTATAAGAATAAGTATATCGGCAAGATCAAGAATGCCTTCGATGCCATGTTGTCCCGGCGTCGAATGAGCTGTGATGCCAGTCCGGGATAAGAGTCTGTTTGTAGATCCCAGGCGCCGCTTCCTCGGCGCCCGAAGCGTGTCGTCGCCAAGGACGTGTGAGGCTCAACAGCTTCTCAGGCCCCGGTATTCGGTCCTGTCGCTGGAACAGCCAGACCCATCGGCCTTGCGCGCTGCGCGGCCACCGCGATCGCCATTTCCCGGCGTCTCTGCAATTGCTGATCCGCGAACACGCCCAGCAGGATGACAGTCCCCATCACCGCGAAGTTGAGCGAACTAGGGATGCCAAGGATGTTAACCAGATTCTGCAAGACCTGAAGCAGCGCGGTGCCGAGCACAATTCCCAGGATGGATCCCTCGCCACCACGCAGGCTGCAGCCTCCCAGCACCGCGGCGGCGATGGCGTACAGCTCATAGAAATTGCCGAACGTCGAAGGTGAGACCGAGTTTGTGTAGAACACCAGGAAGATCGTGGAGACACCCGCGAGCAGACCGCTCAGCACATAGGCCCCGGCGATCACAAGGTTGGTGCTGATGCCGGAGTATCGTGCCGCTTCCTCATTCTTGCCGACGGCAAACAGGTAGCGGCCGAAGACCGACCGGTGCAGTACGACGCCAAGCACCAGCGCGACGACGATCAGGAAGATGAAGCTGTGCGGTACGCCGAAGCTGCGCCCGGCGGCAAGCCAGCTTAGTGTGTCGGCTTCGTCGCTATAGCCGAAGCCCATCGTCGAATCATCGGTGTAATAACGGGCTGCTCCGCGATAGATCAGCAACCCGCACAGGGTCACGATGAACGGCTGCATGCGCATGCGGGTGATGAGAAAGCCCTGGATCGCCCCTAGCAACAGGCCGCCGGCCAGCACCGCCACCAGTGCGAGCGGCCAGCCGGCGCCGCGGTTGGCCACCAGATCGATGAAGATCACCCCGAGCAGCGAGAACATCGAACCGACCGAAAGATCGATGCCGCCGGTGATGATGGTCAGCCCTTCGCCGATCGAGAATATCCCGAACAGACCGATCAGGTTCGCCATGTCGAGAAGATTGACGCCGGACAGGAACAGCGGATTGAGCGCCTCGGTGACACCACTGATGACGACAAGAAGCAGCAGCAGTCCGAGTTCTTTCTTGAGCGGCATCAATGCGCCTCCGCGGTTTCCAGCTGTTGTCCGATTGCCAGGCGCAGCACGTTGTATTCGCTGAACTGCGGACGCTCCAGAACGCCGCTGATCGTGCCTTCGTGCATCACTGCGATGCGGTCGGAAACACCGATCACCTCCTCCATGTCCGACGAGATCATCAGGATGGCGACGCCGCGGTCGGCGAGCTCGCGCATGAGGCCGTAGATCTCGTTCTTGGCGCCCACGTCCACGCCGCGCGTCGGCTCGTCGAAGATCACCACCTTTGGCTGCATCGAAAGCCATTTGGCCAGCACCACTTTCTGCTGGTTGCCGCCGGACAACGTGACGACCCGGGTCTGATCGCCGGGTGCTCTGATCGACAGGCGTTTCCGCTGCTCCCGCGACGCAGCCGCTTCCCGGTCCCGCTCGACCAACAGCATCCGCGCGTAGCCGCGCAAGCTGGCGAGCGTGATGTTTTCCACGACCGGCATTTCGAGAATCAGGCCGGAGCGTTTGCGGTCCTCCGGCACCAGGTAAATGCCGTAACGGATTGCCTGACGCGGCGAGTCGATTTTCGTCGGTGTGCCGTCCAGTCGGATTTCCCCAGCCAGCATCCGGTCGATGCCAAACATCGCTCGGGCCAGCGAGGTGCGGCCGGCGCCGACCAGACCGGCCAGCCCCAGGATCTCTCCGTTTCGGACAAACAGATTGACCTGCCGGTTCGGAAAGCCTTCCGCTATGACCCCCCGGATCTCACACCCGCCCCCGCGCGCTTCGGCGGCGGACGGAATGTAAAGCGCCTTCAGGTCGCGCCCGATCATCAGCCGGATCATCGCCGCGTGGGTGATATCCTCCCGTCCGAGTTCGCCGGCCACGCTGCCGTCACGCAGGCAGATAACGCGGTCCGCGCAGGCTTTCACCTCGCCCAGGCGATGCGAGATGTAAATGATCGAAACCCCATGCGCCCGCAGTTCAGCGATTACCGCCAGCAGCCGCTCGGTTTCTCGCAGCGTCAGGCTCGATGTTGGCTCGTCCATGATGATCACGCGCGCGTCGATCGACAGCGCCTTGGCGATTTCCACCAACTGGCGCTGCGCGATCGACAAACCCTCGACCGGCGTGTCGGGTCCGAAGTCGGCGCCCAACCGCTCGAGCAGCGGGGCCACGCTGGCACGCAGGCGCTTGCGGTCGATCAGCCCGAAGCGTTCTGCGCGATCCATTCGCCGGCGCGGGCGCGTGTCAAATTGCGGATCAGTGAAGAGATGTCCGAAGGCGAACGATTGCAGCCCTGTCGCAAACAGGACGATCAGCAACAGGACCTGTACGGTGACTTTCGCGCCCGGCTTGCGCCGTTCGATTCCCTGGCGGTGCATTGCGGCAAACGCCCAGGCGACCAGAAGTACCGGCAGCAGCAGGACCGGCATCCAGTAGCGCGCCATCGCAGGGAGGCCGGCGAGAAGGATGACCGCCGGTGGAACGAAGCCAAGAAGAACAAATGTTATCGCCCGATCGCGGCGACGATTGCCAGCAACAAGGCCGCAACAATCGCGACGACGAAAACGGGTCCAAGGCCGGTTACAGCGGAAAGAGGTCCGACCAGCGCGAACTGCGACAAGGTTTCGTGGCTGCCTTGCAGTTCGCCGGAAAATTCCTGCACGAATTGCGCCGGACGCGCGAGGATGTACGGGTTGCACGCGAAAAACACCGCGAGCGAGAAAGCGGAGGCGAGCCAGAAATTCTTTGAGACAAAACAACGTAAAGTGGGTCGGGCAATCTTGCCCGACCGCGGCTGATAGCCCGCA
>CAWDKN010000079.1:0-63682 GCA_963802815.1 uncultured Alphaproteobacteria bacterium | reverse complement strand
ATAATGGTAACGATAATGGACGCGACGATCCACGAGGACCCTGGGGGGGGGGGGGGGGGGGGGGGGGGGGGGGGGGGGGGGGAGAGAGAGAGAGAGAGAGAGAGAGAGAGAGAGAGAGAGAGAGAGAGAGAAAGAAGTTAAGCTTTGAGGCGGCGATGGGGCTTGGAGCCAAGATAATGGGCACAGAGGACGCCAAAAAGTTCTCGTCGGCCGCAAAGGGAGAGTCTCTTGAGGACACCATAATGGTTCTTGGAGGTATTGCGACGGCATAGTGTTGAGGCATGACGAGGAGGGGGCGGCAGAAGAGCCGCTGCGGTTAGTACGGTTCCGATAATAAATGCAGGAGACGGAAAAGGCCAGCATCCAACCCAGGCACTTTTGCCGTGCCGCGGCCGCTCGCACGCTCGCAAAGCCCGACGCCACCGCGCGGCTGGCCGACGTGGTCGAAGACCTCGCGAGGGCCGCATGACCACGCTGAACCTGCCAGGACGCGCGTGCCCCTCGATACCGGCACGATTATTTCATCGGCATCGGCGGCATCGGCATGAGCGGCATCGCCGAGATCATGCACAATCTCGGCTACAAGGTTCAGGGCTCGGACGCCGTCGACAGCGCCAACGTCAAGCGCTTGCGTGCGATGGGCATTGCAATCTCCATCGGTCACGAGTGGCGGCAATCTCCAGGACGCGAGCGTCGTGGTCTATTCCTCGGCGGTCAAAACCGGCAACCCGAACTGGATGCTGCGCATAAAAGGCCTTCCGCTGGTGCGGCGCGCGGAGATGCTGGCCGAGATCATGCGGCTCAGATCCTGCGTTGCCGTCGCCGGAACCAACGGCAAGACCACGACGACCACGATGATCGCCGCGCTGCTGGATGCGGGAGGCCTCGATCCGACCGTCGTCAATGGCGGCATCATCAATGCCTATGGCACGAATGCGCGGCTCGGGGCGGGCGAATGGGTCGTCGTCGAAGCCGACGAAAGCGACGGCCCTTCCTGCGGCTGCCGGCGACCATTGCCGTGGTGACCAATGCCGATCCGGACCATCTCGACTACTACGGCACCTTCGAGACGATGCGCGATGCCTTCCAGCGCTTCATCGAGAACGTGCCTTTCTACGGCTTCGCCGTTCTCTGCCTCGATCATCCCGAGGTGCAGGCGATGGTCGGCCGCATCGAGGATCGCCGCCTCATCACCTACGGCATGAGCCCCCAGGCCGATGCGCGCGCGGTGAATGTCGGTTTCGCGCAAGGGGCGTCGCATTTCGGCGTCGTCTTCACGGATCGCCGCAAGGGCACGGAATCGAGGCTCGACGGCCTCGTGCTGCCGATGCCGGGCGAGCACAACGTCCAGAACGCGCTCGCCGCCATCGTCGTCGCGCGCGAGCTCGGCGTGAAGGAAATCATCATCCGCGACGCGCTCGCCAGCTTTCGCGGCGTGGGACGGCGCTTCACGCGCGTCGGCGAGTGGGGCGGTGCGGCCATCATCGACGACTATGCGCACAATCCCTTCAAGATCGCGGCCGCGCTCAAGGCGGCGCGTCAGGCTTATTCGGGGCCGATCGTCGCCGTCGTCCAGCCGCATCGCTACACGCGGCTTGCGCACACATTCGAGCAGTTCGCCAAGTGCCTGAACGACGCGGACGTCGCGATCATTGCGCCGGTCTATGCCGCAGGCGAGGTCCCCATCGAGGGCATCAATCGCGACTCCTATGCCGAGGCGCTGCGCGCGCACGGCCATCGCAACGTTCAGGTGATCGATGGCGAAACCGATCTTGCACCCGCGATCGCGAAGCTCGCCGGCAACCTTTCCGGCGGCGTCATCGTCTGCCTCGGTGCCGGCTCGATCACCGGTTGGGCGCACAATTTGGAACGCGCGCTGCATCAGTTCGAGAGTCAGGAATGATTATGCCCAGGCCTCGCAACTCCGCGAATAGCGAATGGCGAATAGCGAATAGCGGCGACAACCCCTATTCGCCATTCGCTACTCGTTATTCGCTTTTTGGAGCAGCCACGTGATGATGACGCGGCCCTGCGATGCGCTGCCGCCCGTGCGCGGCTCCTTCGCTTCCGATGCGGCGCTGAAGGATCTCGTCTGGTTTCGCGCGGGGGGGCCGGCAGAAATCCTTTTTCGTCCGGCCGACGCCGAGGATCTCGCGACCTTTCTTCACGCGAAGCCGGCGGACCTGCGCGTCGGCGTGATCGGCGTGGGCTCCAATCTTCTCGTACGCGACGGTGGCATCCCGGGTGTCGTGATCCGGCTGCCGCGCCGCGTTCGGAAAAATAGTGTTAAAGGTACCGCGGGTGCGCGCCGGCGCGGCCGCGCTCGATGCTGCTGTCGCACGTGCGGGCGCCGATGCGGGAATCGCGGGAACTCGAATTTCTGCGTGGCATTCCCGGCACCGTGGGCGGCGCGCTCAGGATGAATGCGGGCTGCTACGGCCGTGAGATCAAGGACGTTTTCGTCGAGGCCACCGCGATCGACGGGCGCGGCGCGACGCACAGGCTCGTGGCCGCCGACATGGCGTTCGTCTACCGCAAATCCGGCGTGCCGGACGATTTCGTGTTCGTCGAGGCCGTGTTCGAAGGGGGCGCGACGGATGCGCCCGACGCGATCCGCGCGCGCATGGCAGCACTCGTCGAGCAGCGCGAGGCGTCGCAGCCGGTGAAGACGCGCACGGGCGGCTCGACGTTCAAGAACCCGCGCGGCCACAAGGCCTGGCAGCTCATCGACGAAGCCGGCTGCCGCGAACTCATGCAGAGGTCGGGCACAGGTTTCCGAGAAGCATTGCAACTTCCTGATCAACACGGGCGACGCCTTGGCCGCCGACATCGAAGCGCTCGGCGAAGAGGTGCGGGCGCGAGTGAAGGCGAAATTCGGTATCGAACTCGAATGGGAGATCAAACGGGTGGGCGTCCCATGAATATTGCGGATGGGTCAATGGCTTTCTCAGCGCGGAGGGCGCGGTGGTTGCGCGGAGGACGCTGGACATTTGCGCCAATCGACCTGTCTCGCTCGAACCTCAACGCGGATCGGCGCGCTTTGTGCGCGAACCAATTCCTCGGCGAAGTGGACGTTGAAGGTGGATACGCACGCGGCGTTCAGCGCTACCCGCGCAACCACAGCGTCCTCAGCGCGAAAAATGCACACGCCCCCGAAAGTCCGGCCTCATGACCACGCCCTTCAAACGCATCGTCGTCCTGCTCGGTGGTCTCTCCGCCGAGCGCGAGGTCAGCCTTTCCTCCGGCGCCGGATGCGCGAAAGCGTTGCGCGGCGAAGGCTTCGACGTGGTGGAGATCGATCCGAAGGACGGCCCCCTCGAAGCGCAGCTTCTCGCCGCCAGGCCGGACGCCGTCTTCAACGCGCTGCACGGCCGCTGGGGCGAGGATGGCTGCGTGCAGGGCCTGCTCGAGCTCCTGCGCGTGCCCTACACCCATTCCGGCGTGCTTTCCTCCGCGATCGCCATGCACAAGGAGCGCACGAAGGACGTCTATCGCGCGGCCGGCCTGCCGGTCGTGAAATCCATCGTCGTCGACCGGCGCGAGGCGAGCAAATCGCACCTGATGGATCCGCCTTATGTCGTGAAGCCCGTCAATGAAGGCTCGAGCGTCGGCGTCTTCATCATCCGCAAGGGCGACAACCGACCGCCAGAGGCGCTCGGCCGCGAGGACTGGAGCCTGTCGAGCCTGATGATGGTCGAGGAATACGTCCCAGGCCGCGAGTTGACGGTCGCGGTGATGGGCGGAAAAGCCCTTGGCGTGACGGAGATCACGACGAACCTCGAATTCTATGACTACGAGGCGAAATATGCGTCCGGCGGCTCGGTGCATGTGCTGCCCGCGAACGTCATGCCGGCGGTGACGGAAGAGGCGTTGCGCCTGGCCGAGCGGGCGCATGAAGCCCTGGGCTGCCGCGGGGTGTCGCGTACCGACATCCGCTACGACGACACCGGTGCAAAGCCCCGGCTCATTTTGCTCGAAACCAACACGCAGCCCGGCATGACGCCCACGTCCCTGGTGCCGGAACAGGCCGCCTATAAGGGATTCTCCTACGGCGCGCTGTGCCGCTGGATCGTGGAGGATGCGTCATGCGACCGATGAAGGCCGAACGGAAGTCCCGCAAGAGCGGTCGCGGCAGCGCGGGCCGTACCTCCGCACGCATTGCCCGCATCAAGGAGGCGCCGCGCCCGAGCTTCGGGCGTCGCGAAACATTCCGCAATGACGTCATCGCCCGCACGTTCCGCCGCGTGCGCGGCTGGTTCAGCCGTCCCATGCTCATTCTCTCCGGCTCGATCCTCGCCTTCGCCGTCGTGTCGGCCCTTCTGGTCGGCGGCTATGTCGGACGTACGCTCCGCGCCATCGACCAGACGACGGACGCACTGGTCTCCGATGCCGGATTCGGCATCTCGGAAGTCCATATCGCCGGCAATGGGCGCACCCCGCCGGAGACGATACTGGCCGCGCTGGGATTCCAGCCCGGCCAATCCATCTTCGGCGCGGATCTGCATTCGGCGCGGCGCCAACTCATGGCGCTCGACTGGGTAGCGGACGCGCAAGTCAAGCGCCGCTATCCCGACGCGATCGCGGTTCGGATCGTGGAGAAGATTCCCTTCGCGCTGTGGCAATCGCCCGACGGGACCATCTACGTCGTCGAGCGGTCGGGCAACCCCATCACCAGCAAGAACCTCGAAATCCTTCAGCCGCCTGCCGGTCCTTATCGGCGCGGGTGCGAACAAGGGCGCGGACGTCGTCGAGGCTGTCGCGCTGCACCGCGCTACGGCCGCGCGCCTGCGCGCCATCGAGCGCGTCTCGGACAGGCGCTGGAATCTGAGGCTCGACGACGGTGTCGTCGTGAAGCTGCCCGAGACGGGCTGGCAGACGGAGCTCGACACGCTCGAGCGCCTCATCATCGACAAGGGCATCCTCGAGCGCGACGTGAGCGAAATCGATCTGCGGGCGAAGTCGAACTACTTCTTCGTGCTCAAGAGCGGGGAGATGAAAGACGTCGGACGGGGGGATGGAATTTGAGGTCGGTGGCTTTTTTGGCGCAGAGGTCGCGGGGGATGCGCTGGGGGCGCAGAACGCCGTGCGTGCGTGAAGGTTTGCGCTCCACTTTCAATTTGGACCGGCGCGCTTCGCGCGCCATTACGATTCATTGGCTGTCAGCGCAGGATGCGATGAAGGGCTCAGGATTTCAGCGTCCTCTGCGAACCCTCGGCGACCTCCGCGCTAAGAAGGCCACCGCCATCGGGGAATGCTTGTAATGGGTGAGACAGTGAAATTGCGCACCGGTGAAGCGGAGTCGCCCGCCTACCGTACCGGCCTGGTGGCCGTGCTCGATGTCGGCTCGTCGAAGGTTGTCTGCCTGATCGGCCGCGCCGAGCCGGGGACCCTGCGCGTGCTGGGCGCCGCGTTGCGCGAGAGCCAGGGCATCCGCTCGGGCACGGTGACGAGCCTCGACCTCGTCGAGGAATCCATCCGCGACGCCGTCGCCGCAGCCGAGAACCATGCCGACGCGCGCATCCAGAACGTCCTCCTCTCCGTATCCTGCGGCTCGCCCACCAGCGTCACCTCCCGGGCGGTGATGTCGCTCGATGGCGCACTGGTCTCGGACCGCCACCTGCGCGCCCTCATCGCCGACGGTCGCAGCCGCTGCCTCCTCGACGGCCACGAAGTCATCCAGAGCGCGCCGACGAGCTATGTGGTCGATGAAGCGCGCGGCGTGCGCGACCCGTCGGGCATGTTCTGCCAGCGCATCGGCGTCGCCATGCATGCGGTTGCGGTAAAGCCGTCCCCGCTCCAGAACCTCAAGCTGGCGGTCGAGCGCTGCCATCTGAACGTCGCCGGCACGTTGTTCTCGGCCTATGCGAGCGGGCAGGCGGTGCTGACCGGCGACGAGAAGCAGCTGGGCGCCACCGTCATCGACATGGGCGGCGGCGTCACCACGGTCGCGGTTTTCCTCGAGGGCCATCTCGTCCACGCCGACGCCATCCCGATGGGCGGGCGGCAGGTGACGGAAGACCTCGCCAAGATGCTGGCGGCGCCGCTTTCGGCTGCCGAGCGCGCCAAGACCCTGTTCGGCGCGGCGCTCGGCGACCTCGAAGCCGGTGCCGACGTCGTCTCGGTGCCGCAGATGGGCGAGGACGGCGAGGAGAATGCGCTGCGCGTGCCACGATCGATGCTCACCCGCATCATTCAGGCGCGGCTGGAAGAGATCTTTGCCCTAGTGCAATCGCGGCTGCGTTCAAGCGGCTATGATGTCGCCGCGGGTCGCCGCGCGGTGCTGACGGGCGGCGCCTGCCAGCTCGCCGGCACGCGCGAGCTTGCGGCGCGGCTCCTCAACAAGCAGGTGCGCATCGGACGGCCTCAGAGCTTCGCGGGCCTTCCCGCCGCATCCGCCGGTCCCGATTACGCGACGTCCGTCGGTCTGTTGATGGCAGGGGCAACCATGCCGCCGGAGGTTCTCAATCCCAATCTCGCCTCGGCGCCCGAGGACGGACGCGCAAGAAGTTTCCTGTCGCGGCTGACTGGCGGCTTGTTCCCATGAATCAAATCAATGTACACAAAAGAATCACCCAATCACCTCCGGGGCAAACGCCGGTTCATAAGAAGACGACCAAGGGTCATGCGGGTTTTTCCACAACGAACGTGAAGACAGAAGTGCCAAGGAGACCAAGATGGCCATCAATCTGAGAGCCCCCGAGACGAAAGAGCTGCGTCCGCGCATCACGGTGCTCGGCGTCGGCGGCGCCGGCGGCAATGCCGTGAACAACATGGTGGCGTCCAAGCTCGAAGGCGTGGACTTCGTGGTTGCCAACACCGATGCCCAGGCGCTGGCCCAGTCCAAGGCCGAGCGCAAGATCCAGCTGGGGGCCACGACCACGGAAGGTCTGGGCGCCGGGGCGCAGCCCGATGTCGGCCGCGCCGGTGCAGAAGAGTCCCTGGACGAGATCCTGGAGACGCTGGCCGGTTCGCACATGGTGTTCATCACCGCTGGCATGGGCGGCGGGACCGGTACCGGTGCTGCTCCCGTCATCGCGCGCGCCGTGCGCGAGCAAGGCATCCTCGTCGTCGGCGTCGTGACCAAGCCCTTCGCCTTCGAGGGCGACAAGCGCATGAAGATCGCCGAGCGCGGCATCCTCGAGCTTCAGCAATACGTCCATACGCTGATCGTCATTCCGAACCAGAATCTGTTCCGGGTCGCCAACGACCGCACCACCTTCGCCCAGGCCTTCGCCATGGCCGACGACGTGCTGCATGCAGGCGTGCGTGGCGTAACCGATCTCATCGTCATGCCGGGCCTGATCAACCTCGACTTCGCCGACATCAAGAGCGTCATCTCCGAGATGGGCAAGGCAATGATGGGCACCGGCGAGGCCGAGGGCGAGGACCGCGCCCTGAAGGCCGCCGACATGGCCATCTCCAACCCGCTGCTCGACGACGTGTCGATGAAGGGCGCGCGCGGCGTGCTCATCAACATCACCGGCGGCCCCGACCTCATGCTGTTCGAAGTGGAACAAGCCGCGAACCGCATCCGCGCCGAGGTCGATCCCGACGCCAACATCATCTTCGGCAACACGATCCTTGACGACATGGAGGGCCGTATCCGCGTCTCCGTTGTCGCCACCGGCATCGATGTGGAGCAACAGCAGAAGCTGCCCGAACGCGCCCCGATGCGCGCGCACATGAAGCCGCTGCCGGCCAGGCCGGAGCCAAGGATCGAGGCCAAACCGGCTGTCGCGCTCAACCCCGTGCATCGGCAGGTCGATGCGCTGGCCCAGGAACTGGGAGCGACACGCGTGCATCACGCACCGATGCCGGCCGTGCATGCCAATCCGGTCCAGCCGCCTCAGCCCGCTCCGGTCCAGCCCGTCGCCCGCGCACCGATGTCGGAAGCCGAGACGATGATCCTTTCCGAGGAAGGAGAGGACGATCTGCGCTCGCTTGAAGAGAAGTATCCCGTGACGGTCACTGTGCGCCCGGTGCGCACCCATCTGCCGGAGCCTGAGCCCGAGCGCCGTCTGTTCGGTCTTCTCGGCCGCAGGAAGCCCAAGGAAGAGGCCCGCGTCGAGCCGCCGGTCGTGCATCGCCCGCCCGTGCAGCAGCCGCGCGCCAGTGCGCAAGTCATGACGCGCCAGGGCGAACACCCGCGTCCGCAGCAGCAAAGCGGCCAGCCGGCACAGGACGACGACCTGTTCCCCGATCACAAGCGGGATGAGCAGTTCGAGATCCCGGCGTTCCTGCGCAGGCAGACGAACTGATCGAAGACGGACGCACCCGCAACCAAGCGCGGCCGGCAGCGATAATTTCGCTGCTGGCCAAGTCTGTCTGCGCGTCGCGCCGGGCTACTTCTTCGCCAGCATGGGCCGGCCCTCATGCGCGGTCAGCAGGTCCTGCATGTCGTTGGTGTGCTCTTCCTCGACGACGAGGATACGGTCCAGCATCACCTTCGTCGCCGGATCGTCTTCGCCGAAATAACGGATCAACTCGCGGTAGTGATCGACCGCGATGCGCTCGGCGATCAGGTTCTCGCGGATCATGTCGACGAGATTCTCGCCCTCTGCATATTGCGACGCCGAGCGGCTGGTGAGCCCTTCGGGATTGAAGTTCGGCGTGCCCCCGAGCTGATTGATGCGCTCGGCCACCGCCATCATGTGCTCCTGCTCCTCGCGCGCGTGCTCGGCAAATTCCTTCTTCACGCCTTCGCTCGAAATGCCCGATGCGGAGACCGCGTGCATCGTGTAGCGCAGAACGCAGACGATCTCGGTGGCGAGGACCGCCTGGAGGATCTCGATCGTCTTTTTCACGTCGCCCTTGTAGGTCGATGTGACGTTGCCGGTCTCCAGATGCCGCCGCGCGCGTTCCCGTAGCGTCGTGACATCGGTCAGGAAAGGTTTCTCGGTCTTTGTCTCCTGGCTCACAATGGTCTCCTGTTTTGTCGGGTTGGGTCGAATAGGGGTTGGGGCGCGCGGCGGCTGCATGGTGGGCCGTCACGCGGACAACGCGCAAGGGAACCGCCGCGTTCCACGTCCTTCATAATTTCGCGATCTTCGAAGTCCTTCGCGACAAAGCGGGGAATTTCTCGTCGGATGTTTTGCTAACGCTCGATCGATGGTCGTTCGCAGATTCAGGCCGTACGCTGCCAAAAGCGCCAGCGATTCTGGGCGTTTTGGCCTTCGCCATTGTCTTCGGGCCGGGCGCCCGCGCTCGCCGCGCCTGTTCCAACTCCGCTGCCGCATCTCATGTCGGCCAACCGTGACGGTCCGGGCAGGGTCAGCGGCGTGCGCGTCTCGGGGAAGGGAACGGTCTTCGTCAATTTCGGGCCGGCCTATCCGAGCCAGGATTTCACTGCGGTGATCTTTACGTCTTCCGCGGCGCAGTTCGGCAACGTCATGCGTTACCAGGGCAAGACGCTTGCGGTCACGGGCGAAATCACGATGTGGAAAGGCAAGCCGGAAGCGATTTTGCGGACGCCCGCGCAGCTGCGCGAGGTCGACTGAAAGCGCCCTAATCTCCTGTCTTCCTTATGTGAAGAGCCTGGCGGATTTTCGCGACCATCAGCTGCAGGTCGTAAGGCTTCCTGAAAAAAGGTTGGTCGGCGCAGACGTCCTGCGCGATCTCTGCCTTCTTCGCGTCGCCGGAGCACAGGATGACGGGCAAAGCGGGCTGGTTCGTACGAACCCATTGTGCCAGGCCGAAGCCGTCCATGTCGCCCGGCATCCGCACGTCGGTGATCACCAAATCGATCACGACAGCATGGGATTTGATCATCTGCAGGGCTTCCGCGGCGTTGCTCCCCTCGAGCACCTTGAAGCCGCATTCCTGCAGGAAGTCGGAGAGACCCATGCGGATCAACGGTTCGTCGTCGACGATCAGAATGGTCGGTGTCCGATCCGCCGGATCGGGAAACTTCGTGCCCTGTACGCGCTCTGCGTCGGTCATTCCTTGCGCCCCTCACCCGCGCAGTTCGACAACGCGAGGGGTCCCGCCTCGTTCCGCGCCTGCACTATCGTTCTGAAAGGTTAAACGGGATGTTAGCGGCATGACCGCGCCGCCTGGCCGTTGACCCGGCGGCAGGCGCGGCCCGCGGGTCTGGCGGGCGGCCCTCGTGTTATAAGGCGGGGACGCGACAGGGACTTTCCGGATGACGGCCCGCCAGACGCTTGCCACCCGAGATCGCCGTCAGCGGCACCGCGCTGCATGCGGGCGGATCGGTCGCCATGACGCTGGCCCCGGCCCCCGGCGGGCACGGGCATCGTCTTCCGCCGCAGCGACAAGGGCGGGCATGAGGTGCGCGCGATTTATGACGCTGTTACCGAGACCGAACTCGGCACGGTGATCGCGAATGGGAATGAAGTATCCGTCGGCGTGATCGAGCATCTGATGGCAGCGGTTGCGGGGGCTGAGATCGACGATCTTTTGGTGACGGTCGACGGGCCCGAGCCGCCGATCCTCGACGGTGACGCTCTGTCCTTTCTTGCCGTGATCGAGAAGGCCGGCGTGCGCGCGCAAGGCACTGCGCGGCGCGCGATCAAGGTCCTGAAGCGGGTGGAGGTCGTGCAGGGTGAGGCGCGGGCGACGCTGGATCCCGCCGATGCCCTGTCCTTCGACTTCGAGATCGTGTTCCCGACCGCGGCGATCGGGCGGCAGGTCTATTCCTTCGCCTTCTCGCCCAGGGGCTTTCGCCGCGAGATCGCGCCGGCGCGCACCTTCGGCTTCATGAAAGAGCTCGAGACGCTCAACAAGATGGGGCTCGGCCGCGGCGCCTCGCTCGATAACACGCTCGCCATCGACGGCGACGTGGTGGTGAACAAAGCGCTGATGCGCTTTCCCGACGAATTCGTGCGCCACAAGATCCTGGACGCCATCGGCGACATGGCGCTGGCGGGCGCCCCGCTGATCGCGCGGTTCACCGGCGTCAAATCCGGCCACGCCACCAACAACGCGCTGCTGCAGGGCGCTCTTCGCCGACCCCGCCAATTATGCGTATGTCGGATAGGGCGTGGGCTTTCTTAGCGCGGCGGACGCGGTGGTTTCGCAGAGGACGCGGGACACCCGTGACACCTGTCGGGTCGGCGCTCGATATCGAGGTCTGACCGGCGCGCTTTGCGCGCCAACCAAGCCCGTCGGATGAACTCCGCTTCATGATGAAGGCCGCTGCTCTCCAGCGCCTCCGCGCAACCCGTCGCGGCCTCTTCGCTAAAAAAGCCACCGCTCCAACCTTTCGCCCACAATGACCGCCCATGCTATAAGCGCGTCGGCGGCTTTACCGCCGGCCGGGCGGGACGCTATAACCGCTTGGCTACAAAGGGAAAAGCGCCGCGTCGCGGCGCGCGCAACAACGGAAAACGCATGCCGGCGACACGCCTTTCGAGTTCGGGGGAATTGCAGAGCCGTGGTTGGCGGCGGATGCTGCTGGCGCTGGCGGCGGCCAGCACGCTGGCGCTCGGGGGCTGCGAGAGCCTCGGGCTGGGCAGCGATACCGCCGCGAACGACGACAATAAGGACGCGGCCGATTACTCCGACCGTCCCGTCGAGCAGATCTACGACGACGCCTGGAAGAAGATCAACGACGAAGACTGGGTCAACGCGGCCAAGCAGTTCGCCGAGGTCGAGCGCCAGCATCCCTATTCGGTGTGGGCGCGCCGCTCCATGCTGATGAGCGCCTACTGCTACTACAAAGCCAACCACTATCCCGAAGCGATCTCGACCGCCGACGATTTCATCTCGCTGCATCCGGGCAGCCACGAGGTCGCGTACGCCTTTTATCTCAAGGCGATCTCGCTCTACGAACAGATCGTCGATGTCGGCCGTGACCAGACCAATACCGAGCAGGCGCTCGTCGCTCTGCAGGACGTCGTGCAGCGCTTTCCCGACACGGAATATGCGCGCGACGCGAACTCTGAAGATCGACCTGACGCTCGACCATCTCGCCGGCAAGGAGATGGAGGTCGGCCGCTATTACCTCACGCGCGGCGACTACATAGGCGCGATCAATCGCTTCAAGACGGTCGTCGAACAGTACCAGCGCACCACCCAGATCGCCGAAGCGCTGGAGCGGCTGACGGAGGCCTACTATGCGATGGGCGTCTATGACGAAGCCAAGACGGCGGCCGCGGTGCTCGGTGCCAACTATCCCGGCAGCGAATGGTACCAGGACGCCTACAACCTGCTTCAGCGGCACGACATGAAGCCTGAGATGGACAAGGGCTCATGGATGGACAGGGTTTTCCCGACCCAGCTCGGATCGTAGTTTTCGTTTGCGTTAATCGTTGCACGATGGGCGCGCATGCTCGCCGCCCTGACCGTCCGCGACATTGTCCTCATCGAGACCGCCGCGCTGGAGTTCGCGCGCGGCCTTAACGTGCTGACGGGCGAGACGGGCGCGGGCAAGTCGATCCTGCTCGACGCCCTCGGCCTGGCCGCCGGCGGGCGCGGCGGCGGTCGCGCGGGTGTGAGGCCGGGGGTGGCGCAGGGCTCGGCCACCGCGCTCTTTGGCCTTCCGGCCGATCATGCCGCCTGGAAGTTGCTCGAAGCCCAATCCATACCGGTGGAGGACGAGATCGTGCTGCGTCGCGCGATCTCGGCGGATGGCCGCACCCGCGCCTATGTCAATGATCAGCTCGTCGGCGTGGCGCTCCTGCGCGATGTCGGCGCGTCGCTTCTGGAAGTGCACGGCCAGGCCGATGATCGCGGTCTTTTCGATACGACCACGCACCGCGTGCTGCTGGATGCCTTCGGCGGCCATGAGGCGCTTGCGCGGTCGGCTGCCGAAGCCTTCGCAGCTTTCGACAAGGCGCGCTGCGATGCGGCGGAGCTGCGCCGCGCGGCTGCCGCTGCCCAGGCGGATGCGGACTATGTGCAGGCCGCTGCCCGCGAGCTTTCCAGCCTCGACCCGCAGGAAGGCGAGGAGGGCGCGCTTGCGGCGGAGCGCGCCCTGCTGATGAATGCCGCGCGGATCGGCGAGGATGTGTCGGCCGCGAGCGATGCGCTGTCGGGCGAGCGCGGCGCGGAAGCATCGCTCGCCACGGCCCTCAAGCGCCTGTCGCGCATGAAGGACGATGCGCGCAAGGCGGCGGGTGCGGCCGAATCGGCGCTTGAGCAGGCTTTCGCGTTGACGGAAGAGGCGCGGCGCCAGCTCGATGCGCTTCTGTCGCGGCTGGAAGTCGACGCGGGCGAGCTCGAGCGCAAGGAAGATCGCATTCACGAATTGCGCGCCGCCGCCCGGAAGTACGGCGTGGCGCCGGACCTCCTGCCGCGGCTGCGGGTGGAGTTCGCGGAAAAGGCGGGCGCTCTCGAAGGCGGCGGCGGCAAGCTGAAGGAAGCCGATGCCGCCGTCGTGGCAGCGCGGGCTTCATGGCTTGAAGCGGCGCGCGAATTGTCGGCGGCACGGGCTGCGGCGGCGAAGAGGCTCGAAGCGTCGGTCGCGGGCGAGCTCGCGCCCCTCAAGCTCGGTCATGCAAGATTCCACGTCGCGCTCGAGGCATTGGACGAGGCTCACGCCGGCGCCACGGGTGCGGAGCGCGTCGCGTTCGAAGTCGCGACCGTCGAAGGGGCGCCGTTCGGCCCGCTGGCGAAGATCGCGTCCGGCGGCGAGTTGGCGCGCTTCTCGCTGGCGCTGAAAGTGGCGCTGGCCGAAATCTCGCAGCCTGCGGCGCTGGTGTTCGACGAGGTCGATCGCGGGGTCGGCGGTGCGGTTGCCGATGCGGTGGGGGAACGCCTCCAGCGACTTGCGCAGACGACACAGGTCCTCCTGGTGACGCATTCGCCCCAGGTCGCCGCGCGCGCCGAACGCCATTTCCGCATCACGCGAGCCGGCGACAAGACGCGCGTCGAACTTCTGACGGACGACGAACGCCTGGAAGAGATCGCCCGCATGCTGTCCGGCGCAGTGGTGACCGAAGAGGCCCGCGCCGCCGCGCGCAGGCTGCTCGCCGAAGCGCGCACGGCACCCGCTCCGAAGAAGAGGAAGAGAGCGTGACAGGAGCGCCAATGCATATCCTCCCCCGCTCGCGGGGGAGGTCGAGAGCGAGCGAAAGCGATGCGAGCCGAAGGGGGGGAGTCGCGCGACGGCCCCCCTCCAGCGCTTCGCAGTCCTCCTCCCCCGCAAGCGCGGGAGGATTGCGATGAGCCCGCTCGCCAAGAGGCCCGCCGACAAGCTCACCGCTGCCGAAGCCGGCAAGGAGCTGGAGCGCCTGGCGGCCGAGATCGCCGAGGCTGATCGGCGCTATCACGGCGAGGATGCGCCGACGATCTCGGACGCCGCGTATGACGCGCTGCGCCGGCGCAACACCGAGATCGAAACGCGGTTTCCGAAGCTTGTCCGTCCCGACAGCCCGTCCCATCGCGTCGGCGCCGCGGTGTCGGAGAAATTCGCGAAAGTCGTCCATGCGCGCCCGATGCTGTCGCTGGACAACGCCTTCACCGACGAAGACGTCCACGACTTTGCCGTGCGCGTGCGCCGCTTCCTCGGCCTGAAGGAAGACGACGATCTCGTCATCACCGCGGAGCCGAAGATCGATGGCTTGTCCGCGAGCCTTCGCTACGAGGACGGTGTCTTCGTCCAGGGCGCGACGCGCGGCGACGGCACGGAGGGCGAGGACATCACCGCCAATCTCCGCACCATCCGCGACATCCCGCTGCGCCTGAAGGGCAAGGCTCCCGACGTCTTCGAAGTGCGCGGCGAAGTCTATATGAGCCACGGGAGTTCGCCGCGCTCAACAAGCGCCAGGAGAAGGACGGCAAACAGGTCTACGCCAACCCGCGAAACTCGGCGGCCGGCTCGGTGCGCCAGCTCGATTCCGCGATCACGGCGTCGCGCGCGCTCAATTTCTTCGCCTATGCCTGGGGCGAGGCGAGCGCGCTGCCGGCCGACACGCAGTGGGACATGCTGCAGACATTCAAGGCGTGGGGTTTCGCCGTCAATCCGCTGACGAAGCGCTGCAAGACCGTCGCCGAGGTTCTGGAGTTCTACAGGACGATCGAAGAAAAGCGCGCTTCGCTCGGCTACGACATCGACGGCGTCGTCTACAAGGTCGACCGGCTCGACCTGCAGGAGCGGCTGGGCTTCGTTTCGCGCAGCCCGCGCTGGGCGATCGCGCACAAATTCCCGGCGGAGCAGGCTGAGACTGTGCTCGAGGCCATCGACATCCAGGTCGGCCGCACCGGCAAGCTTGCGCCCGTTGCGCGGCTGAAGCCCGTGACCGTAGGCGGCGTGGTGGTGCAGAACGCGACACTGCACAACGAGGACGAGATCGCACGCAAGGACGTGCGCATCGGCGACACGGTCGTCATCCAGCGCGCGGGCGACGTGATCCCGCAGATCGTGCGGGTGATCGAGGCAAAGCGCCCGCGCGGCGCCAGGCCCTGGCAGATGCCGCATGTCTGTCCTGCCTGCGGCAGCCATGCCGTGCGCGAAGTCGACGAGAAAACGGGCAAGGAAGATGTCGACCGCCGCTGCACCGGAGGCCTCATCTGTCCGGCGCAGACGGTCGAGCGGCTCAAGCATTTCGTCGGCCGCAATGCCTTCGACATCGAGGGCTTGGGCGGCGTCTATATCGAGACGCTGCACGAGAAGGGGCTGCTCAAGGAACCGGCGGACATCTTCAAGCTGACGAAACGGCGCGACGAGCTCGGCCGCGTGCTGTCCGAGCGGCGCGAGGAGCTGAGCGCCGAGCGCCGCGCCGCCGAAGGCAAGGACACGGTCAGGAAAAAAGCGAAGAAGGATGAGGACGAGGGCAAGCTCGTCGACAATCTCGTCGACTCCATCGACCGCCGCCGCGAGATCGCGCTCGACCGCTTCATCAATGCGCTGGGCATCCGTCATGTCGGCGAGACGACGGCGAAGCTGCTGGCGCGCAACTACCATTCGCTCGACGCGTTCATGACCGCGATGGAGGGCGAGACCGCCGTCGAGGAGCTGGACGAGATCGAGGGCATCGGCCCCACGCTCGCGGAAGCCGTCAAGGATTTCTTCGACGAGCCGCACAATCGCACAGCGCTCCGGCACCTGTTGAAAGAGGTGACGGTCAAGGACGCGCCCAAGATCCACGAAGGGCTCCCCTGTCGCGGGCAAGACCGTTGTCTTCACCGGCTCGCTGGAGAAGATGACGCGCCCCGAAGCCAAGGCGCGCGCGGAGTCACTCGGCGCCAAGGTGTCTGGCTCGGTCTCGAAGAAGACCGATCTCGTCGTCGCCGGCCCGGGTGCCGGCTCGAAACTCGCCGAAGCGCAGAAGCACGGCGTGGAGGTGATCGACGAGGATGGGTGGTTGAGGCTGATCGGGGAGGGATGACCCCTCACCGCGCCGAGTATGGCTCTCAAACCTCGTGCTGCATCCCTTTCCCACAAGGGGAGAGGGTGAAGCAAAGCGTTGCATCAGCAGTTGTGCAGAGCAGTGATGCCCCTCTCCCCTTGTGGGAGAGGGATGCAGAACTCTTGACCATCCGTCTGCACAAATGCGGGTGAGGGGTACAGCTACGCGCTCAGCGCCTTCGCCAGGATCGGCAAGCTCGTATCCATTCGATAGTCCACCGCCGTGTGGTCGTCCGGGAATTCCTCGTAGACATGCGGCACGCCGATCGCCTCGAGGCGTTTGTGCATGCGTCTTGCGCCGTAGAGGATGTTGTATTGATCGGTCTCGCCGCAATCGATGTAGAGCGCTTTCAGCTTTTTAAGACCGGGGCCGTGCTGCTCGACGAGGCTCAGCGGATCCCATTTCTTCCAGTTGGCCCAGCGCTCCGCAATGAGCTCGCAGGTATGCGGGTCGACCGGCAAGCGGATGCCGAGAAAGGCGGACGGGTCGGGATCGAAGGACGCGGCCTGCGCGAAATCCATCAGGATGTGGATGTCGTCGTCTTTCGTCTTCAGCGAACTTTCGAAGGCGGCGAACCATTTCTCGATGGAGCCGCCGTGCTTGGCCAGCGCCCGCAGCACGCGCGGAAAGTCCTGGAAGTAAAGAAGCTCGAAGCCCATGTCGCCCGAATGCGAGGCGGCGGCGTTCCAGAAATCGGGATGGAGCAGGGCGTGCACCGCGGCGCCGTAGCCGCCCGAGCTCTTGCCGAACACGCCGCGCTTGCCGGCGCCGCCGCAGCCGAAGGACTTCTCGACGAAGGGCACGGCCTCGGTCAGCAGGAAATCGTCCCAGCGGCCCATGGCAAGCGAGTTCACGTATTGATTGCCGCCGAGCCGCGTGAAGCAATCGGGGAAGGCTATGACGCAGGGCGCCATGGCGCCCGTCGCGATCAGCCGATCGACACGCTCCGGCGCGTTCTCTCCGAAATTCTTCCAGTTGGTGTGGGCAGGACCGCCGGCGGTGAAGCCGACGAGATCGACCAGCAGAGGGAGTCCGCGCCCGTCATGCTTCGCCGGCACATAGACGTCGATGGTCCGCAGCGTCGGATCGCCCAGCATGTTGGAGGCAAGCACCTTGCTGTCGAGCGACAGGCGATGAACCGTTCCCGAAGGGATGGAGGGATTCTTGCGCATCTCGAAGCGTCCTCAAAATAGGCAACCCTCCCTCTAGGGGAGGGCGGACCGGGAATTCAAATCGCCCGTGTCGCGTGCTTCAGCCAGTCGCGTGTTTCGTCGTCGACGAGGCGCGTCAGGGCTTCGAAGACTCGCGCATGATAGGCGTTGAGCCAGTCGCGTTCGCCCTGCGACAGCATCGACGGCTCGACCAGGTTCAGGTCGATGGGCGCCAGCGTGATGGTCTCGAACTCCATCATCTTGCGCTCGCCGCCGGGCACGTCCTTCGGCTGGCTGACCACGACCAGGTTCTCGATCCGGATCCCGTACTCGCCCGTTTTGTAATAGCCGGGCTCGTTCGAGCAGATCATGCCGGGCTTGAGCGCTTGCAGGATCGGCCGCTTGGAGATGTTCTGCGGGCCTTCATGGACGGAGAGATAGGAACCGACTCCATGGCCGGTGCCGTGTTCGTAGTCGAGGCCTGCCTCCCATAACGGCCGGCGCGCGAAGGCGTCGAGAGCGGCCCCCGTCGTTCCTTCGGGAAACGCGCCGTCGCGAGCGCGATATGGCCCTTCAGCACGCGGGTGAAGCGGTCCTTCATCTCGGCTGTCGGCTCGCCGACGATGATCGTCCGCGTCACGTCGGTGGTGCCGTCGGGATATTGGGCTCCGGAATCGATCAGGAACATCTCGTTCTTGTCGATCTTGCGGTTGGTCGAGCGCGTCACGCGATAGTGCACCACCGCGCCGTTGGCGCCGGCGCCCGAGATCGAATTGAAGGAGAGATCGGCGAGCGCGCCCGTCTCGCGGCGGAAACCTTCCAGCTGCTGGGCCGCGTCGATCTCGGTCAGATGGCCGGAAGGCGCCTCGCGCGCGAACCAGGCGAGGAATTTCGACAGCGCCGAGCCATCGCGGATATGCGCCTTGCGGGTGCCTTCGATCTCGACCGGATTCTTGCACGCCTTGGGCAGCTGGCAGGGATCGGGAACGCGCTTCAACTTGGCGCCTGCATTTCGCAGCCGGTCGAAGATCGCAGCCGAGGCGGTCGAAGGATCGGCGATGACGGTCTTGCCCTTGAGCGCGTCGAGCGCCGGCTCAAATTCGGACGGCGCGCGCACGCGCACCGCGTTGCCCAGATGCTTGAGCAATTCCGGGCTGGTCTTGCGCTCGTCCATGAACAGGTCGGTCGAGCCGTCCGTGTTCAGGATCGCGAAGGACAACGCGAAGGGCGTGTGCGGCACGTCGCCGCCGCGAATGTTGAGGAGCCAGCAGATGGAATCCGGCAGCGTGATGACGGCCGCGTCGCCGGCGAGCTTCTTCACGTCCTCGGCGATGCGCATGCGCTTGGACTCGGCGGATTCGCCGGCGAGGTTCATGGCATGCGGAACAGCCTTTGCGAACGGCGGCTGGGGCTGGTCGATCCACACGGCGTCGATCGGGTTCGCCGCGGAGGCGACGAGCGTGCCGCCGGCCTTCTCGGCCGCGGCTTTCAGCAACTCGATGGCCGCGGCGGTATGCAGCCACGGATCGTAGCCGAGCTTCGTGCCCTTCGGCAGCTCGGACTCGATCCAGCCGCTGAGGCCTTCGGTCACGAGGTCGCGCGGCTCGAACAATTTGGTGTCTGTCTGCTGGCGCACCTGCAGGGTGTAGCGGCCGTCGACGAAGATCGCCGCGCGATCCTTGAGCACGATCGCCGCACCGGCGGAGCCCGTGAACGATGTGAGCCACGCGAGCCGCTCGGCACGCTTGGGCACATACTCGCCCTGATGCTCGTCCGAGCGCGGAACGATGAAGCCGTCGAGGCCCCGTCTCGCGAGCTCGGCGCGCAGGGCGGCCAGACGCGGCGCGACAGTCGCCGCATCGGTCTGGTCGTCGTAGGTTTGAAAAGGTCCGGTCTTGTCCATGGCCCGACCCTACTCGCTGGCTTTGGCCCTCTCAAGGACCAGCGCGCTCCATGACCCGTCGCGGCGGATCTCGCGCAACGCAAAGCCCTGCGGACGATAGAAACTGAGAACAAGATTTTCCTGCCAGGCGAGCAGCCCGGACAGGATCGCGGTCCCCCCCGGCGCTGTGGCGCGGGCGATCTGGGGCGCGAGCATGGTCAAAGGCGAGGCGAGGATGTTGGCGATGATGAGATCGTAAGGCGCGTGGGCTGCGAGCGCCGGGCTGATGAGGCCGTCGGCGAGCACGGCCTGCACGCGCGATCCTTCGCCATTGGCGATGGCATTTTCCCGTGTGATGGCGACGGCGACGCAGTCGATGTCCGAGGCGATCACTTTGCGTTTCCACAATTTCGCGGCCCCGATCGCGAGCAGGCCGGTGCCGCAGCCGAGATCGAGCACGCGACGGAAGCGCTTGCGCTTGGCAAGATCGCTGAGGGTGGAAAGACAGAGGGCGGTGGTCTCGTGGTGGCCGGTGCCGAAGGCCATGCCGGCCTCAATGCGAATGGGAATGACGGCCGGCGGCACGGTGCCGGCGTCGTGGGCGCCATAGACGAAGAAGCGGCCCGCGCGAACCGGCGGTAGGCCTTCCTCGCTGAGCTTGATCCAGTCCTGGTCGGGCAAGAGCGCGATGTAGACCTCGCGGCCCGCGAGCCGGGTAAGAAGATCGCCATCGGGCATGACACCGTAAAGCGCCTCGACCGTCGCCTCGTCCCGGAACGGCGCCTCATCGATCAGAACCGCCTGCGGCCTCGGCGGCGTCAGCTCGAAAGCCGCCACAATGTTGGGTGCTTCGGACTTCGTCGTGACGACGGTTGCTTTCCAGAGAACCGGATTTGTCATGTGTTCCAAAATCGCGTTGTTATGGCCCGCGAATGCGGGCCACCCAGGGAGGACGGACGAGCAACTTCAGGAATTGCTCGGGCTTGGCATTCGACAGCCGAACAAGCGTCAACTGGGTGGCCAGCATTCGGGGGCCATGACAATTTGATAACTCACGCGCGAGTGACGAAATTGTCGATCACGCGCTTCTCGCCCGCCTTGTCGAAATCGACGGTCAGCTTGTTGCCTTCGACGGAGGTAACGCGGCCATAGCCGAACTTCTGGTGGAAGATCCTGTCGCCGGAGTTGTAGTCCGACGCCTCGGGATCGCTCGTTTGCACGGTGTAGGCCTGGGCTTCGATCAGTGGGGCGCGCGTCCGCGGCATGCCGCCCGCGCGGTTTGCCTGGGCGCGGCGCCAGCCGGGACTGTCGTAGGAGCTTGCAAAGCCGCCCGTGTTGGCGTTGTCGCGGAAGCCGGCGTAGCCGCCATAGAAGCCTTCGTCGACGGTCGTCTCGACGTGGTCTTCCGGAAGCTCGGTCAGGAACCGCGACGGCAGCGCGCTTTGCCAGGTGCCGTGCACGCGGCGATTGGCGGCGAAGGAGACGAAGACGCGCTGGCGCGCGCGCGTCAGCCCGACATAAGCGAGGCGGCGTTCCTCTTCGAGGCCCGCAAGCCCGCTCTCGTCCATGGTTCGCTGGGAGGGGAAGAGACCTTCCTCCCACCCCGGCAGGAAGACGATGTTGAACTCTAGCCCCTTGGCCGCATGCAGGGTCATCAGGTTGATGCGGTCGCCGCTCTCGTTCTGCTCGATCTCCATCACGAGAGAGACGTGCTCGAGGAATGCCGAAAGCGATTCGAAGCTTTCCATGGAGCGCACAAACTCTTTCAGGTTTTCCAGCCGTCCCGGCGCTTCGGCGGATTTGTCGTTCTTGAGCATGTCGGTATAGCCGGACTTGTCGAGCACCATCTCGGCGAGCTCGGTGTGCGGAAGCTGGCTCGCGACCTGCGTCCAGCGCGCGAAATCGGCGGCAAGCGCGGCCAGCGCCTTTCGGGCCTTGGGCGGCACTTCGTCCGTGTCGGCGATCTCGCGCGCGGCCGTCAAAAGCGGCAAGCGGCGCGCGCGCGCGAACTGGTGCAGCGCCTGCACGCTCGCATCGCCGATGCCGCGCTTGGGGCGGTTGACGATGCGCTCGAAGGCGAGGTCGTCGTCGCCCTGCGCGATGAGACGCAGATAGGCCATGGCGTCGCGAATCTCGGCGCGCTCGTAGAAGCGCGGTCCGCCGATGACGCGATAGGGAAGGCCGAGCGCGATGAAGCGGTCTTCGAACTCGCGCATCTGGAAGCTCGCGCGCACCAGGATCGCCATCTGCGCGAAGGCGTTGCCGTCGCGATTGAGCGACTCCGCCTCGCTGGCGACGTTGCGCGCCTCCTCTTCGGCGTCCCAGACGCCCTGCACCTTGATGCGATGGCCCTGGTCGCCCTCGGTCCACAGCGTCTTGCCCAGCCTGCCCTTGTTGGCCGCAATCAGGCCTGACGCCGCACCGAGGATCGCCGGCGTGGAGCGATAGTTGCGTTCGAGACGGATCACCTTGGCGCCAGGAAAATCGCGCTCGAACCGCAGGATGTTCTCCACCTCGGCGCCGCGCCAGGCGTAGATCGACTGGTCGTCGTCGCCGACGACGCAGATGTTGCCGTTCGACGTCGCCAGCAGCTTGAGCCAGAGATACTGCACGACGTTGGTGTCCTGGTATTCGTCGACGAGCATGTAGCGGAAGCGCTCGCGGTAGTCGGCCAGGATGTCGGGGTGGTTGCGCAGTATCGTGAGCGTGTCGAGCAGCAGGTCGCCGAAATCGGCCGCGTTCAGCGCCTTCAGCCGGGCCTGGTATTGCGCATAGAGCAGCTTGCCCTTGCCGAAGGCGTAGCCATGCGCCTCGCCGTCGGGAACGTCGTCGGGGCGGAGGCCGCGGTTTTTCCAGCCGTCGATCAGGCTCGCCAGCGTGCGCGCCGGCCAGCGCTTTTCGTCGATGCCCTCGGCATCGACGAGCTGCTTCATCAGGCGTAGCTGGTCGTCGGTGTCGAGGATCGTGAAGTTCGATTTGAGCCCGGCGAGCTCCGCGTGACGGCGCAGCATCTTTGCGCCGATGGAGTGGAAGGTGCCGAGCCACTGCATGCCCTCGACCACGCCGCCGATGAGCGCGCCGATGCGCTCCTTCATCTCGCGCGCGGCCTTGTTGGTGAAGGTGACGGAGAGGATCTGGCCCGGCCAGGCGCGCCGGGTGGCGAGGATATGGGCGAGGCGGGTCGTCAGCACGCGCGTCTTGCCGGTTCCGGCGCCGGCCAGCACCAGGACCGGGCCGTCGGTGGCGAGCACCGCCTCGCGCTGCTCCTTGTTGAGGCCCTCCAGATAAGGCGGCTCGCGCGCGGGCGCGGGCTCGCGGGGGCTGTCGCCGAAAGCCGCGTCGAGCGGGTCGGAATAGCGGTCGCCGGAACCGCTCATGGGTGTTTCATCGAGTTGTGGATCACGAAACCAATGTAGAACGTGGGCGGCAGGTTTTCACCTGCCGTGCGTGGTCTAAAGGCCCAATTCTCTGAGGATTTCCGCGCGGTCCGCATCCAGATCTCGGGGCTGCGGCCCGCGTCGGCTTGTCCTCATAGGCGGAGAGCTTGACCGGATTGCCCGGCATCTTGACCGGGCCGAGATCGGGATCGTCGGCGGTCACGATCATGTTGCGGGCCGCAACCTGCGGGTCGGCCATCACATCGGCTACATTATTGAGGGGACCGCACGGCACGCCCGCTGCTTCCAGGCGTGCGAGCCACGCCTTCGCCGGACGCGCGGCAAGCGCCTCTTCGAGATCGTGGTGGAGATCCTTCCAGTTCTGCATGCGCAGCGGGTTCGACGCGTAGCGCGGGTCCTGCGCGAGCTGGGGACGCTCGAGCGTCTCGGCCACTTTTGCGAAGAGGCCGTTGTTGCCGGCCGCGATGACGATATGGCGATCCTTGGTCGCAAACGCGGCGAACGGCGCAATGGAGGGATGGCGCGAGCCCAGCGGACCCGGAACCTCTCCCGTCGCGACAAAGCGCGCGACGGCGTTTTCGAGGATCGCGACCTGGCTGTCGAGCATCGAGATGTCGACCTTCATGCCGCGACCGGACTTCTTGCGGTCGTAGAGCGCCGATGCGATTCCGAGCGCGGCGAACATGCCCGCCGTCAAATCGCCGGTCGATGTTCCGACGCGGGTCGGCGGCGTGTCGGGATGTCCGGTCAGGCTCATGACGCCGCCCATCGCCTGCACGACCATGTCGTAAGCCGGACGCTGGGCGTAGGGCCCCGTGTGGCCGAAACCGGAAACGCCCGCGTAGACGAGCCGCGGATATTTCTGCTTCAGCGTCTCCCAGCCATAGCCGAGCTTCTCCATGGTGCCCCCGCGATAGTTCTCGAGCACGACATCGGCCTTGGCGAGGAGGGCTTCGAAGATCTTGCGATCGCCGTCCGCCTTGAGGTCGAGCGCGATCGACTCCTTGCCGCGATTGATCGACATGAAATAGCCGGACTTGGTCTTGCCGGACTCCGTTCTCACGAAGGGTCCAACCGAGCGCGCGTCGTCGCCGTGGAGCGGCGGCTCGACCTTGATCACGCGCGCGCCGAGCTCGGCCAGCAGCATCGCGCAATAGGGTCCGGCGAGCACGCGCGTGAGGTCGACGACGAGGATGTCAGAGAAGGGGCCTGCGGGTCGTTTGGTCATTATTCAAATTCCAATTTCGACCCTCCCCTTGAGGGAGGGCCGAAGCGCGTAGCGCTTCGGGGAGGGGCAGACCTCGACTTCGACGGTTGCCCCTCCCCGAAAAATCTCCGTGCTGCGCACTGCGATTTTTCGACCCTCCCTCAAGGGGAGGGTGGCGCGTCATAGCACAGAATTATTTGTCCCTGTCTTCGGTCAACCTGTGCGCGTCGACGCTACGCGTCTCTTTCTCCGCGCGCGTCCTGGAAAGCTTATGCAGCTTCGCGGAGACGCCGTGTTTGGTGCGGTTGGCGTCCGCTTCCGCCGCCGCCTCCGCCCGCGCCTTGGCCTTGCGCGCGCGGCGCAGATTGACGATCTCAGCCATTGTCCCTTTCGGCCGCGCGCTTGCGGGCCGGCCGCTCATTCAGCCTCGCAAGATAGTCCTCGTAAATCGCTGTCTTGGGAAGGAGGCCCGCGCCCAGAAAGAAGTCGAGCGCGCCGCCGAACAGCACGTCGGCCGAGGTGAAGCGCTTGCCCAGCAGCCAGGGATCGGCCTCGCCGACCGTCTTGGTCATGTAGGCCACCATGTCTTCCATCGTGCCGAAACCCGTCGGCTTGTCCTTGTCCCAGCCGCTGAAGCGCGCGGTCGAGACCGGGTTCATCACGCCGGCCCAGTAGGCCAGCAGCGTGTAGTACTTCCCGCGCGCGCGATCTCCCATCGGCGGCGCCAGGCCGGAATTGGGGAAGGCGTCGGGCAGGTAAGCCGCGATGGCCGCGCACTCGAAGACGATCGTCCCGTCATGATCGATCGCGGGGACCTTCTTGTGCGGATGGATGGCGCGGTAGCTCTCCGGCGCATGGGCACCCTGGCCGTTGCCGTAGATGATCGGCGTCACCGCGATCTTGTAAGGCGCGCCGATTTCCTCCAGCAGCCACACGATGGAGGAAGAGCGCGAACGCGGGGCGTGATAGAGCGTGAGCATACGTTGTCTCCCTCAAGCGGCGTCTTTGGCCATCGCGCGCGCATAGGCCGGGCGCTCGATGATGCGTTTCACGTAGGCGTCGATGACAGGCGATTTCGGCATCATCGGGCTCGGACCGAACATTGCGAAGGTCGTGCCGTAAAGGATGTCGGCGGCCGAGAACGTGTCGCCGAGCAGATAGGTGCCGGCCGACAGCGTCCTGATCACGAACTCCATCGCCTCTTCGACGACAACCCATCCCGCTGTTCCGCGCGGCACCGGCGTGTTGAGGAATTTCGACATGAAGGCGGGCTCCAGCACGCCGCCATAGTAGGCGAGGAACGAGACGTAGGCGCCGCGTTTCGGATCTCCGACAACGGGTCCGAGACCGTTCTTCGGAAAAGCGTCCGTCAGGTAGAGCGCGATCGCGGGCGATTCGAAGACGATCTCTCCGTCGTTCGAGATCGCCGGAACCTTTCCGTGCGGATGAGGGTTCGCCGGATCGACGGCACCTTCGCCGCTCGCGGTGCGCGTTGTGACCTGCTTGATCTGGTAGGGTGCGCCAAGCTCCTCGAGCAGGAAGATGAAGCGTGTCGAGCGCGTCTTGGGACGGTGGAAGAGCGTGATCATGGCCTGCGATCTCCTCGATTGTGCGACGCTTTTACTGCCACCCTGCTGACAACCTGATGTCAGCAGCGGTTTTGGCCCTCAGCCGCCGGCCTTGGCTGCCGCAAGGGCCGCGAGGCGGAGCGCGCTTGCCAGAGGCCTGGCGCCGCGACCGGCGTCAATGCGGGCGACAAAGGCGGACAAGCTGCCATCCGCGCGCCGCGCCTCGGCGTCGAGGATATCCCAGAACTCGGTTTCGAGCGCCACGCTCGTGCGGTGCCCGGCGATGGTAAAGGAGCGTTTTTTCAACATGGCGGACGATGATGGCGAATACTAAGTAGCGAATAGCGAATAGGGGCTCGAATTTTCTATTCGCTATTCGCTATTCGCTATTCTCTGTTCGCTATTCGCATTTTTCATTTCGGATGGATCATGTCCTCGGGGCGGACGAGGCGGTCGAATTCTTCGGCTGTGACATAGCCGCCCTTGACCGCTTCCTCTTTCAGCGTCGTGCCGTTCTTGTGCGCGGTCTTGGCGATCTTGGCGGCGTTGTCGTAGCCGATCTTCGGCGCCAGCGCGGTCACGAGCATCAGCGACCGTTCGACGCCGGCCTTGATGTTGTCGAGGCGCGGCACGATGCCCACGACGGCATGGTCGGTGAACGAGCGCGCGGCGTCGCTCATCAGCCGGACCGACTGCAGGAAATTGTAGGCCATCACCGGATTGTAGACGTTGAGCTCGAAATGGCCCTGCGAACCCGCAAAGGTCAGCGCGGTGTTGTTGCCGAAGACCTGGACGCAGACCTGCGTCAGCGCCTCGGACTGCGTGGGATTGACCTTGCCGGGCATGATCGAGGAGCCGGGCTCGTTCTCGGGAAGCTGCAGCTCGCCGAGGCCCGAGCGCGGACCCGATGCCAGGAAGCGGATGTCGTTGGCGATCTTGAACAGCGACGCCGCCACCGTGTTGATCGCCCCATGGGTGAAGATCATCGCGTCGTGCGCGGCCAGCGCCTCGAATTTGTTGGGCGCGCTGGTGAAGGGAAGCTTGGTGATGGCGGCGATCCGTGCCGCCACCTTCTCGGCAAATCCCTTGGGCGCATTGAGGCCGGTGCCGACGGCGGTGCCGCCCTGCGCCAGCTGCATCAGCTTCGGCAGCGTCAGCTCGATGCGCTCGATGCCGTTGCCGACCTGGGTGACATAGCCCGAGAATTCCTGGCCGAGCGTCAGCGGCGTCGCATCCTGGGTGTGGGTGCGGCCTATCTTGATAATGTCCTTGAACTCTTCGGACTTCTGCTTGAGCGCCGCGTGCAGGTGGCGGAGCGCGGGGAGCAGCTCGTGGACGACGGTCTCTGCGGCGGCAATGTGCATCGCCGTCGGATAGGTGTCGTTCGACGACTGGCTCATGTTGACATGATCGTTGGGGTGGACGGGCTTCTTGGAGCCCATCGTTCCGCCCAGCAGCTCGATCGCGCGATTCGAGATCACCTCGTTCGCGTTCATGTTCGATTGCGTGCCGGAGCCGGTCTGCCAGACGACGAGCGGAAAGTGATCGTTCAGCTTGCCGTCGATCACCTCCTGCGCGGCCTTCACGACGGTTTCGCCCACCTTCTTGTCGAGGATGCCGAGCTCCATGTTGGTCTCGGCGGCAGCGCGCTTGACGATGCCGAGCGCACGCACGATCGCCGCGGGTTGCTTCTCCCAGCCGATCTTGAAATTGCCGAGCGACCGCTGCGCCTGCGCGCCCCAGTATTTGTCGGAAGGAACTTCAACGGGGCCGAACGTGTCGGTTTCAGTGCGGGTTTTGGACATGGTGCAGGTTCACTGTGGAGAACGACGGAATTGTAATGCAATGGCGGCCGTAAGCTTCGCGACGGGCGCGCTTCAATCGACTTTCTTGCGGAAGGCGTCGAGGCTGACCACTTCACCCGGCTGCGCCGCAGGCTTCTCTTCGGCGGGCTGTTCCGCCCTGACGAGTTTCTCGATCTTTTCGGGCTTGGGGATTTCTCCAGCCTCGGGCGCGACCGGCGGAGAAGAGACAAGCTGGGCGGGAATGCCGCTCTTGGCGGGACCGCTGCCCTGCTCGCCCCGGAACTGCAGTCCGAACTGAACCCCGGGATCGAAGAACGCGGTCAGCGCCGCCAACGGGACGTGCAGGGTCGCCGGCAGCTTCTTGAAGGTCAGCGTCACGTCGAACGACTCATCGGTCACCTTCAGGCCCCAATACTGGTGCTGAAGAATGATCGTCATCTCTTCCGGATATTGCTCGCGCAGGAAGTCCGGCAGTTCGACGCCCGGGAATTGCGTCTTGAAGGTCAGATAGAAGTGGTGCGATCCGACCAGGCCGGATTTCTCGGTCTTGCGCAGCGCATCGCGCACGACACCGCGCAAGGCCGTGTCGGTCAACGCCTGATAGCCGATGAAATCTTTCGCCATGATGCGCGAGACTAAGCGCCGCGCCTCCGGAGTCAATGTGCGGCGGGACGGTCCAAATTTCCCGGGGACAAGCGCCTTGAACGGCCCTGCGCGCCATGCCAGTCGTAGCGTGCGCCGAGCAGAACACGGGAGATGACAGTGGCAGAGACTGCTCCTTCGCCCGTGCGCGTTCGCCCCGCGGCACCCATTCCGCACACGCGCGACCTGTCGACGCTGCAGGTCCTCATCGAACTTTCAAAAAATCCCGTCGCGGCCTTCGGGGCGCGAGCCTATCGCGAGCGCTACATCTACAGCCGCACCTGGGTCCAGGATTTCCTGATGGTGAACGATCCCGACGGGATCAAACGGATCCTGCTCGACAACGCGGAGAACTACGTCAAGAGCATTCAGTTCCAGCGGCTCACGCGGCCGGCCCTCGGCAACGGGCTGGTGAATGCCGAGGGCGCGAGCTGGCGCTTTCAGCGCCGCACCACCGCGCCGATGTTCCAGATGCGCCACGTCGCGAGCTTCGCCGGCACGATGGCGGCTGCGACGGAGGAGATGATCGTGCGCTGGAGCGCGCTGGCGGACGGAACGGTCATCGACGTGGCCGACGAGATGATGCGGCTGACCTACGACATCATCTCGCGCACGATGTTCTCGCGCGACGTGACCATGGATTATGCGCCGATGGCGGAGGCGCTCGCGGTCTACCTGGAGACGCAGGGCCGCATCGACGTGCTCAGCACCATCGGCGTGCCGAGCTGGGTGCCGACGCCCAATCGGCTCAGGGCGAGGGGACCGCTTCGCTTCTTCCGGCGGGAACTGCAGGCCATGATCGCGCGCCGCCGCGCGCAGCTGGCGGAGAATCCCGCCTCCGCGCCCGACGATCTCCTGACGTTGCTGCTCACGACGCGCGATCCCGAGGGCGGGACGCTGTTTGGCGAAGCCGAGGTGTTCGATAACGTGATGACGTTCGTTTTCGCGGGGCACGAGACGACCGCGAACGCGCTGGGCTGGACCTTCTATCTGCTGTCGCTCAGTCCCGAGTGGGACGGGCGCGTGGCGCGCGAGGCACGAACCATCCTGAACGGCCGCATGCCCGGAACAGACGATCTTGGTGCCATGACCGACACCCGGATGGTGCTGGAGGAGGCCATGCGGCTCTACCCGCCAGCGCCCATCGTCAGCCGGGACTCGGTGCGGCCCGACAGGTTCGGAGACATCCGGATCGAGGCCAATACGTCGGTTCTGATTTCGCCATGGGTGCTGCATCGCCACAAGACCCTGTGGGACGAGCCTGATTATTTCGATCCCGAACGGTTCGGCCCTGGGCGGCGCGAAAAGATCCCGCGCTTTGCCTATCTTCCCTTCGGCGCCGGGCCGCGTATCTGCATCGGGCAGGGATTTGCGATGCAGGAAGCGACGATCATACTTTCGGCGGTTGCACAGCGATTCCGGTTGGCGCTCGTGCCCGGCCACCCTGTCGAAGCCCAGGCGCGTCTCACGCTCAGGCCGCGCAACGGCCTGAAGATGACGATGACAAGGCGCTGACCGCTTGCGGTGGCCCCGAAAGCCCGAAAAGGCGGCCTTTTTCCGGGGAAATGGGGAGCGAGCTATCATCGCCGCGCGTTATGTGGTTCGATGGAGCACGCGTAGCTCTATTCGTCCGACACCAGACATAAGCATAACGTCGGGCTTGGGGCCCAATTGACCATGCAGGTTCTCGCTCAGGCTCGTCCTGACAATCGCTCCGATTTGCGTCGCATCGGCACGCATCCCGATTTCTGGTACCCCCTTGCCTGGTCGCATGAGGTTAAGAGGGGAAAGACGCTCGGTCGCAGCTTCGCCGGGGATCCCGTCGTCCTCTATCGCGGCAAGAGCGGCACCGTCTTTGCACTGGAGGACCGCTGCGCGCACCGCCAGGTGCCGTTGCATCTCGGCGTGGTGGAGGGCGAGACGCTGAAATGCGGCTATCACGGCTGGGCGTATAATTGCGCCGGCAAGTGCGTCGACGTTCCTTATCTCGGCCGCGAAAAGCTTCCCAACGGCGTGAAGAGCTACCCGGTCTGTGAAATCGACGGCCTGGTTTTCATTTTTCCGGGCGATGCGAAGCTCGCGGAGGAGCGAAAGCCCGCCGCGATCGGATCGCGCTCCGACAAGCGCTACCTGACGCGGCGTTTGAACCGCGAAGTCGCTTGCCACTACACCTTCATGCACGAAAACCTTTTCGACATGAACCATCAGTACCTGCACCGCAGCCAGATGGGCCTCGTCAAGGCGTCGTGCCTCGGCCGCCGCCAGGGCGACGACTGGTGCGAGGTCGACTACACCTTCAGCCGCACCGCGGGCCGCCAGTCGGTCGGCGAAGCCGCGATCCTCAACGTGCTCGAGAAGAAGAATGCGAGCGACAGCCGCGACCTGATGACATCCGCACGAACTATCCCTATCAGCGCCTGAAGTTCTGGGTCGATAACGGCGATCCGGTGCTCGACGTCTGGCTCGGCTATACGCCGCTCGACAAGGAGCAGCGCACCAACCGCACCTTCGGACATCTCTCCGTGATGAAGCCGCGCGTCGCCGCACTTCTCTATGCGGCGTGGCCCTTCATCACCTGGTTCACGGAAAACATCTTCCGTGAGGACAAGCAGATCGTCGAACGCGAGCAGGAAGCGCACGACGCGCAAGGCGGCGACTGGAACAACGAAGTGTTCCCGGCAATCCGCGACCTGCGCGCCCTGCTCGCCCGCTGTGGCGTGACGATGGACGCGGCCGCGATCGACGCGCCGCATCCGCTCGTGACGGCCGGCGCGGTAGTCGCACAGTGATTTCGATGGTTGATTGATCCCCCTTCCCGCCGTCATCACCCGGCGCGCATAGCGCGTCCGGGTGACCCGACTTTTTTCGCGCGCTCGCCACGCGACTATCGCTCCGCCGGGAAATTTGGGTCACCGGACCCGCTGTCCGCGCGCCGGGTGATGACGGATGAGGGAATATTCGGGCGCGGTCGCATAGCGGGCCAGCCTGTCATTTCCTCTGTGCAGTGATAGCCAACGCGCGGCGACAATCACCTCACACCAGGGTCGCCAGCGCCTTCGCTTCGTAATCCTTGAGCTGCGCCATCTTGCCGTCGCGGACCTTGTTCGCCCAGTCCGGATTGACGATCAGGGCACGGCCGACCGCGACGAGATCGAAGTCGCCGCGCTCCATCATCTCGATCAGCTTCTCGAGACCCGCGGTCTGCGCGCCCGCCCCGCCGAATGAGGTGATGAAATCCTGGTTGAGGCTGACCGAGCCGACGGTGATCGTCGGCAAGCCGCTCAGCTTCTTGGTCCAGCCGGCGAGATTAAGATTTGCGTCGTGCTCGGGGAATTCCGGCTCCCAGAAGCGGCGCGTCGAGCAGTGAAAGATGTCGACGCCGGCGTCGACGAGCGGTTTCAGAAAGCGCTCCAGCTCCGCCGGCGACTGCGCCAGGCGGGCGGTGAAATCCTGCTGCTTCCATTGGGAGAAGCGCAACAGGATCGGGAAATCGGGCCCGACCGCCTTGCGCACGGCGCGCGTGATGTCTGCCGCAAAGCTGGCGCGGTTTTCGAGCGAACCGCCGAAACGGTCGCCGCGCCTGTTCGTGCCTTCCCAGAAGAACTGGTCGATGAGGTAGCCATGGGCGCCGTGCAGCTCGACGCCGTCGAAGCCAAGCGCCTTCGCATAGCCCGCGCTTTTGGCAAAGCCTGCGATGACGTCGGCGACGTCGCTGTCGGTCATCGGTTCGGCGACCTTATGCTCCGGCTTCGACAGACCCGAGGGGCTCATGCTCGGCGCATCGGGATAGGGACCGGAGCCCGGATGCCGGATGACGCCCTGATGCCAGAGCTGCGGCATGATGTGCCCATGGGCCGCCTTCACCTCATGGACGACTTTCGCCCACCCCTTCAGCGACTCGTCCCCGAAGAAGCCGGGAACATTGGCGTCGTTCGACGCGGATTTGTGCTCGGGCGAGGTTCCCTCGGTCAGGATGAGCCCCGTGCCGCCTTCGGCGCGCGCGCGGTAGTAAGCCGCGACCGCATCGTTCGGAATCTGATCGGGAGATTTCGAGCGTGTCATGGGCGCCATGACGATGCGGTTGGGCAGGTTCAGGCTCTTGAGCCGGAACGGCCTAAAGAGTACGTCCGTGGAAGTCATGGAGAGAGCGTCCTTCGGTTCGAATAGCGTTGCGCGGGACGGGAGCATGCCGCCCGGCGCTTTGACAAGCCGGCGTCCGGCAAGCGGGGCGGCGTCATGACGTCGTCGCAGGGTGAGGCCGAAATCCCCTTCACGCCGCCCGACGAGCCGCCGACCGAGCAGGAAATCCAGGACATTGCCCGTCCGCAGACGGCGTTCGCGCTCCTGCACGTGTTTCGGCACCGCAACTACCGGCTCTACTTCACGGGACAGCTCGTGTCGCTCATGGGCACGTGGATGCAGAACGTGGCGCAGGCGTGGCTCGTCTACAGCCTGACGCATTCGCCGTTCCTGCTGGGACTGACGTCGTTCTGCTCGACGGTGACCGTGTTTTTCATCACGCCGTTCGGCGGCATGGTCGCAGACCGCGTCGACCGGCGGCGCATGCTGCTGTTCACGCAAAGCGCGGCGATGCTGCAGGCGACGATCCTGGCGGTGCTCACGCTGACCCATGTCGTGCGCGTCGACGAGATCATCGCGCTCGCGCTCTGCCTCGGGCTGATAAATTCCTTCGACGTGCCGTCGCGGCAGTCGATGACGCTCGACATGGTGAGCAAGGAAGACCTTCGCCACGCGATCTCGCTCAATTCGATGATGTTCAACATGGCGCGCATCGTGGGTCCCGCGCTCGCCGGCGCGCTCATCGCTTTCGTCGGCGAGGGCATCTGCTTCGCGCTGAACGCAGTTTCGTTCGCGGCTGTGCTGACCAGCCTGGTGCTGATGCGCTTTCCGGAGAGGAAGCGGCGCCAGACCGAGCATCCGCTGACCGAGATCGTCGCCGGATACCGGTATTCCTTCTCGACTCCGCAACTGCGCGTCTCGCTCATGCTGGTCGCGGTGTCGTCGATGTTCGGCGCGGCCTATCTCACGCTGATGCCGGCTTTCGCGCGCGATATCCTGCACGGATCGTCGACGGCGTACGGCACGCTGATGACGAGCGTCGGCGCCGGCGCGCTCATGGGCGCCTATGCGCTGTCGCGCATTCCCGAGCGGCATCTGATGTTCGCACCGATCCTGGCCGGCCTGACATTCGGCCTGGGCATCATCCTGTTCGCGCAGTCGCATGCGCTCTGGCTCAGCGTCCTGCTGCTGCTGCCGACCGCGGCGAGCCTGATGCTGCTCGGCGGCACCACCAACACGATCATCCAGATGGTCTCGGCGGAGTCCTACAGGGGCCGCGTGATCTCGCACTACACGCAATCCTTCATGGGCATGATGCCGTGGGGCTCGCTGCTGCTGGGCGCGCTCGCGAGCCGGTGGGGGGTCAGCACGGCCGTCACGATCGGCGGCGCGGTCGTGGTCGCCTCGGCGCTGGTCGCCTATTTCAACCGCCGCGGCACGGCCTGGACAATGGAGCAGGTGCCGGCGGAGTAGGGCGCCCTGGGACGGCTTTTACGGATTCGCGGGGACACAATACTTACTTAGGGTCGATTCATGTTCTTATTTCGTTCTTGACTTCAGGCAGCAGATGGTTTAGGTTTTACCCGCTGTTTGACAATTGAATAGGACTACCGCTGCCGGTGCATCCGGTGGCAGCCGGACCAACCCCGGCAGCCGCGCATGCCCGCTCGCCGGGGGGGGCGTCCCGGCCAGTTTTTGCGCCGACTGCGATGGCGCTGAGTTTCATTGCGTGAGGAACTTCGGCGCCATGTCGCCATCCGGATCACTTGCGGCCGTCCCGCGCGCAACCATCCGTGTCGAACTACGGCAGAAAACTGCATTCACTTTTCGAATATGCCGCGAAATTTGCGCCATCGGCCCGTTCCCTGATGATCAGGGAAGAACAGGGAAGATTTTTTCGAACGTCGCGGAACAATCCAGGACGAGGAAACGTCGAGATTACATCCCATCGTGAGCCAGCATTCAGGCGATGACCGCTTTGCAGACAGGGCCGAGCTTCAACCAGATCGCGCCACCGAAAGGTCAGGGGTCGAAAACTCCCGGAAATTACGGGGACGCAAGACGTCGAGGGCGTGATTGGGCCCGCCCCCAAACCGCAGCCGCGTGACAATAGATAGATATTGTGTCCAGGAATTTCCGGAATTTTCCGCGCAATCAGCGCGCAGACGCGCGCTGGCCAGGTCCCCTTTACCTCGCTTCGCTCGCCGGGATGACACGGTAAGAAAAGTGGGGAGCTTCTGTTGCCCGGTGCTCCCCGAACCGCGCTTACCTATTAGGCAGCGAGGGCCATTTCATTATCGTTGGCACCTGTACGAATAGCCCGATAACGGCGGATACCATACCGAGCGAAAGGACAACCTTTACACGTCCGTCGATCCTGTTTCGCCCCCACAAATACCCGCCAAACCCCGCTTGGGCCGGTGGGCATATGGTGGAGGCGCCGGGTACCGCCCCCGGGTCCGGGCCGCTTATTACGTAGCCGTTTATCGCCGTATTCGGCCGAAGCCGACCCAGCCAATATAGGTGTTGGCGATTAACAATTGAAGCTGCCGGTTCCGGAAGAAATCGGCCAAATTCGCGCCTAGAATATGCGGCGAATCCCTAGACAAGAGCCATGCGGCAATATCACGAGCTGATGGAGACGGTGCTGAAGCGGGGCGTGGAAAAGCGCGACCGCACGGGGACAGGCACGATCTCGGTCTTCGGCCATCAGTCGCGCTTCGATCTGGCCGACGGCTTTCCCCTGGTCACGACCAAGAAGCTCCACGTCAAATCGATCATCTATGAGCTTCTGTGGTTCCTGCGCGGCGACACCAATGTGCGCTGGCTGCAGGAGCACGGCGTGACGATCTGGGACGAGTGGGCCGACGCCAAGGGCGAGCTTGGCCCGGTCTACGGCCAGCAATGGCGCTCATGGCCCGACGGTCATGGCGGCACGATCGACCAGATCGCAGCCGTGGTGAGCGACATCAAGCGCAACCCGGATTCGCGCAGGCTGATCGTGACGGCGTGGAATCCGGCCGACGTGCCGAAGATGGCGTTGCCGCCATGCCATTGCCTGTTCCAATTCTATGTCGCGAATGGAAAATTGTCCTGCCAGCTCTATCAGCGCTCGGCCGACATCTTCCTGGGCGTTCCGTTCAATATCGCGAGCTACGCGCTCCTGACGATGATGGTGGCGCAGGTGACCGGCCTCGCGCCGGGGGAGTTCGTGCTACGTTGGGCGACGCCCATCTCTATCTCAACCACCTCGACCAGGCGCGCGAGCAGCTGTCGCGCAAGCCCTATGCGCTGCCGCACATGCGGATCAATCCGGAGGTGACGGATATTTTCGGGTTCACGCGCGCGGACTTCAAGCTCGAGGGCTACCAGGCCCATCCGCACATCGCCGCCGAAGTCGCGGTCTAGGGCCTGTCCGGGCGAGCAGGGCGCGTGGAGCTTCCAAATCCCTGCAAATCCTGTCGGAGGCCTGTGCGCGGCACGGCATCGCCTTCGCGATCGTCGATGAATTCTCCGGCTTTGTCGTGAGACTCTCGAAAGGCGGCAAGAGTGCGCTGGCCGGCGCGGCCGGCGTCGGCCTCTATCCGCTCAACCGCGCCGCACCCTTCGCCATCGCGCGCGACAAGGCGTTCACGCATTACCTCCGACGCAGAGCGGTTTCTCGGTGCCGGAAGGCGAGCATTTCTTCCTGAACCCGCCGCCTGACCGCTATGACCGGCCGCCCGGTCGCGACCGCGCCGACGCGCTCGCCTACGCCGTGACCCTGTCCGGGGGCTATGCGCGTCCGCTCGTCGTCAAGCCGAATTCCGGTAAGGGCGCCAAGCCCGTGACCCTGATCGGCAGCGAAGCCGAGCTGTCCGCCGCGCTCGATGCGATTGCGCGCGAAGATGATCTTGCGCTGATCCAGCGCTTCGTCGACGCGCCGGAATTTCGGCTGTTCCTGGTCGACGGCGAAATCGCCTTCCTCTATCGAAAATCGCGAAGCGCGATTGTCGGCGACGGAAAAGAGCACCGTGCGGGCGCTGTGCGATAGGCTCATCGCCGAACGGCCCGAGGCCTTCGCCGGCCTGACGCGTTCATCTTTTCTGCGTGCCCAGCTCGAGGCGCACGCACTGAGGTGGGACTTCGTTCTTCCGGCGCACGCGCCGCTGACGGTCGATTTCGTGTCGAACATATCCGCGAGCGGGCAATTTGCGGGCTTCCTGGAGCCCTCGAACGCCTTGCGCGACTGGGCGCGGCGCATTGCGCGCACCGTTTCGCTGCGCGTGACTGGCATTTGATGTATTCTCGCAATGCTTGCCGGCGCGAACGGACGACATCGTCGTCACGGACGTGAACTGGCTCGCCCAATCCTGGGGACGCTATCCGATATGGACACAAGGACATCGTCTTCCACGTCTGGCGCAGGACCTGCGCAAGACGTTCGATGAGCCCTGGCCGGGAAGGATTCCCGACGCATGACCGGATTTTCCATTCGCCGCGCCATAGCCGGCGACGAGGATCTCGTCTTCACGCTGCTCTACGAGCTTGCCGAGTACGAGAAGCTCACCCACGCGTTCAAGCTGACGAAGGCGACGCTGGCGCGCGACTTCTTCGGACCGGCGCCGCTGGCATTCTGCGATCTTGCTTACCGGGACCGCGAGCCGGTCGGTCTCGCCACCTGGTACTGGACCTATGCGAGCTTCGCGGCCGCGCGTGGGATCTATCTCGAAGACCTCTATGTCCGGCCGTCAATGCGCGGCCATGGTTTCGGCAAGGCGCTTCTGGCGCTGCTGGCAAAGGAAGCCCGCAAAAGCGGCGCCGTGCGCGTCGAGTGGTCGGTGCTGAACTGGAACACGCCGTCGATAGAGTTCTACGAAAGACTTGGTGCGAGGCCGAACACGGAGTGGACGATCTATCGCCTGGACGGCAACGCGCTGAGACGCTGGCCGGGTCGTGAGCAGGGTCTCCCTCGTTCTCGCGGTCGCCGACAATGGCGTCATCGGCGACGCAGGCGCGATCCCCTGGCGCATTGCCGCCGACATGCGCCGCTTCAAGGCGCTGACGATGGGAAAGCCGATCGTGATGGGGCGCAAGACCTGGAGACGCTGCCGAAAAAACCGTTGCCCGGACGTCTCAATATCGTCGTCACGCGCAATGCGGCGTTCGCGGCCGACGGCGCCGAAGTCGTGCATTCGCTGGAGGACGCGTTCCTGCGCGCTGAGGGCGAGAGATCCGACGAAATCGCCGTCGTCGGCGGGGCCGAGATCTACCTTGCGGCGCTGCCGCGCGCCGATGTCATTCATCTCACCGAAGTGCACACTAACGCGCCCGGCGAGGTGCGCATGCCGGCCTTCGAGCGGGAGACCTGGCGCGAGGCCGCGCGCGAGGCCCACGCGACCGACGGCGGCCTGCGCTACAGCTACGTCACGCTGGTGCGGAAATAACCCGGCCGCGCTTCCGGCTTCCGGAAAGCTGCGCTAGCCTCTTCGCACAAGAAAGTCCGGGGAGACGTTCATGAGCATTCGCGAAGTCGCGACAGGTCTGCAATTTCCCGAAGGCCCCGTCGCCATGGAAGACGGCTCCGTCATCGTGGTCGAGATCGCGGCGGGCCGCATCACGCGCGTAAAGAAGGACGGGTCGACTCAAATCGTGGCGACACCGGGCGGCGGCCCCAATGGGCTCGCGATCGGTCCCGGCGGCGAACTCTTCGTCTGCAACAATGGCGGCAATTTCGAGTACAGCAACCAGGGCGGACTGATGATCCCCGGTCATACGCCGCCCGGCCACAAGGGCGGGCGCATCGAGCGCCTGAACATCGCGAGCGGCAAGGTCGAGGTCCTCTATGATTCCTGCGACGGCGAGACGCTGCAGGCGCCGAACGACATCGTCTTCGACTCGACGGGCGGCTTCTGGTTCACCGATTACGGCAGCACCACGTCGAAGTACCGCACGCACGGCGCCGTCTATTACGCGAAGGCCGATGGATCGAAGGTCACGAAAGTGCTGCGCGAGTTGATTTCGCCGAACGGGGTCGGCCTCTCGCCGGACGGTAAAACCGTCCATTTTGCCGAGACGTTTCCGGGGCGCCTGTGGAGCCTGCCTTTGACGGCGCCGGGGACGCCGGCTCCGGTTGCCGGTTTCACACCCGCGAATTTCGAGGGCGCCTATCCGGGACTCGGCTATTTCGACTCGCTGGGCGTGCAGGAAGATGGCGGGGTCTGCGTCGCCACGATTCTGGCGGGCGGCATCTCGACCTTCTGGCCGGACAGCAAGAAATTCGAGCACACGCCTTTGCCTGATCTGATCGTCACGAACATCTGCTGGGGCGGGCGTGATCTGAAGACGGCTTTCATCACGATGTCGTCAACCGGCAAGCTCGGCGCCATGGAATGGCGGTCGCCGGGATTGGAACTTGCTTACAACGCTTGAGACCATGCCGGCAGCATTCTCGGCAATCGCTGTCGCGATGGAGGACATAATGCGTGTACTCATTCTCGGCGCGGCGGCTCTGCTTGCGTCTTCATCGGCCGCTTTCGCCGCAGACGACATCATGGCGAATTTCTACGGCAACACGGTCGTGGCGACGGGCGGCATGTTCGAGAGCCACACTTTCTACGCAGCCGACCATACGTTCGAAACCAAGGCCGCGGGTTACGACCTGAAGGGCACATGGGGCTTCAACGACAAGGGCCAGCTCTGCCGCACCTATGCCCAGGCTCTGCCGGGCATGCCCAATCCTCTTTGCACCGAGATGGCGGCGCATAAGATCGGCGACACGTGGAAAGTCACGGTCGGCGACCAGACGCGCACCCTCACCCTCAAGCCCGGCATCCAATAGGACGGGGCTAAGCCGGCACCGCAAGGTCGAACTCTATCGCGATCCGCGGCGCGGGGCCCTCGTGCCGACGCTCGCCACGCGCCAGCCACGACGGGTGCAGGATGATCATGCCGGATTGCGGACGGATCGTTTCGGTCTGTCCCGCCGACAATCCGTTGGGTACGCGAAAGCCGAGCTGCGGCGCGACGAGAGCCGGCAGGGCGCCGCGGGGATCGGCCAGTTCGCATTCGCCGCCGAGCAGCTCTTCGAGCTTGGCGTAGCCGTCATCGACGTAATACACGCCGGACCAAACGCGCCCGCACGCGCGGTCATCCCCTGTCGCGTGCCGGGCGGACGAATCGCCGCCGCCGCGGAGATCTGCCAATCGGTTTCGACGCGCGCGCCCGTTCGCGTCGCGGTCAGCGAGTTTGCGAGGTCGCGCAGCACACGAAACAAAGTCTGTGCGTGCACGCCGCCCCAGGATTCGAAATATCGGGCGCAGAGATCGAGCCCTTTGTTGTCGCGCCATCCCATGCCTTTTCGAGGATGAGCGGCTTCAATTCGGCGTTTGCGTCCGTCGCCACGGGCAGATAGTGCACGCAGACCGGTGTCGGGAAGTAGCTGTGAATCTGCGGCTTCGAGACGGCCATGTCCTACTCAACCACGAATTTCGGCGCGGCGCGCGCCGGCGCGGCGATCGCGCGCACAATATTTTGCGCGATTGCCATGAAAGCCTGTGCTTCCGCGCTTTCCGGCGCCGAGGCGACAATCGGCGCTCCGGCGTCGGATGTCTCGCGGATGCGCGGCACCAGCGGGATTTCGCCGAGAAAGGGAATGCCGAGCCGCATCGCGGTGTCGCGGGCGCCGCCATGGCCGAAAATGTGGCTCTCGTGCCCGCAATTCGGGCAGATGAAAGTGCTCATGTTCTCTACGATGCCGAGCACGGGCACCTGCGTCTTCTGAAACATGGCGATGCCCTTGCGTGCGTCGATCAGGGCGAGGTCCTGCGGCGTCGACACGATCACGGCGCCCTTGAGCGGCACACGTTGCGCGATAGTGAGCTGGGCGTCGCCGGTGCCGGGCGGCATGTCGACGACAAGAACGTCGAGCGGCGCCCAGGCGACATCGCCCAGCATCTGCGTCAATGCGCTCATCACCATAGGCCCGCGCCAGATCATCGCCTCGTCTTCCTTGACGAGAAAGCCGATCGACATCGCCTTCAGGCCGAATTTCTCGATCGGACGCAGCTTCTTGCCGTCGCTTTCGGGTTTCTCGCGGATATCGAGCAGACGCGGCACGCTCGGTCCGTAAATGTCGGCATCGAGAAGGCCGGTCTTCAGTCCGAGACGGGAAAGACCCAGCGCAAGGTTGACGGCTACGGTCGACTTGCCGACGCCGCCTTTGCCGCTTGCGACCGCGATGATCGCAGCCACGCCTGGAACGCCTGCCGCCGCGGGCTGCGCGGGGCGTTCGCGGTCGCCGTGCGACTTGTGCTGGGCGCGTTCGGCGTGGGCGGTGAGAACGGCGGTGACGGACAGGACGCCCGGCAACCTGACGACGGTCTCCTCACAGAGCTTGCGCAAGGGCTCGGCATCGGCGCCGCGCGCGGGGTCGACCTCCACAGCGAAGCCGACATTGCCGTCGCGGACGACGACACCCTGGACCAGACCCTGGTGGACGACACTGCGCCCGCTCGCGGGATCGATGATCTGGTCGAGTGCCTTCAGCACGTCGTCGCGCGTGACTTCGAGCCATTTGTCTCCTTGAACCACGCCGCGTCGCCGATTGATTGCGCCACAGGACGGTTGCTCATATAACCGCCGGCAGTCGAGAAACCAAGAAATGACCGGGCGGGGCCGCGTTCAATGCCTTGGACAAACCAGCCTGGCGGAAATGGCGGCGGCGAACCGGGCTCGCGCGGGCCCTGGGGTCGCGGATCGCCCGGCGGCAGCGGCGGCGGCCGCGGCATCCGCCCGCCCGATTTCGAAGGTCGGCTGCGCCAGGCTCAGGATCGTTTGCGCGGTCTTTTGCCCGGCGGCCTGGGCCAGAGCGGGCTTCTCGTCGCCGTGATCGCAATACTCGGCCTTTGGCTTCTGAGCGGGACTTATGTGGTCGGGCCGTCGGAGCAGGGCATCGTTCTGCGCTTCGGGAAGTTCGTCGCGCGCACGGGCTCCGGCATCAACTATCACCTGCCCTGGCCGATCGAGACCGTCTACACGCCGAACGTGACGGCCGTGAACCAGATCAATATCGGGCTATCGCACGACATCGGACTCGAGCGACCAGCAGGCGACCGACGACGTTCCGGACGAAAGTCTGATGCTGACCGGCGACGAAGAACATCGTCGATGTGAACTTCACGGTCTACTGGAAGATCAACGACGCCGAGGCATTTCTCTTCAATGTCGCCAATCCATCCGACCAGCCTGACGCGACGATCAAGGCCGTCGCCGAAAGTGCGATGCGCGAAGTCGTCGGCCAGAACCAGATCGAGCTCATCCTCACGTCCGACCGCGAGACGATCCAGGTCGCGGTCCGCGACCTGATGCAGAAGACGCTCGATCTTTACGGCGCGGGCGTCCTGATCACGAGCGTGCAGATGCAGAAGGTCGAGCCGCCCGAAGACGTCCGCGGGGCCTATCTCGACGTGCAGAAGGCTCTCGCCGACCAGGACCGCAAGCGCAACGAGGCGGAAGGTTATGCCAACAAAATCATCCCGCAGGCGCGGGGACACGCGGCCCAGATCGTTCAGGACGCCGAAGCCTATCGGCAGCAGGTGATTGCCGAGGCCGGCGGCGAGGCCAAGCGCTTCACTTCGGTCTACGAGGAGTACAAGAAAGCGCCGGAGGTCACGCGCAAGCGGATGTATCTCGAGACGATGTCGAGCGTGCTGGCGCCGATGAACAAGGTGATCGTCGACGATTCTCGTGAAAGGCGTGGTGCCCTATTTCCAGCTTCCGTCGATGCTGAGGCCGCCGGCCGCCAGCACGTCGGCGGCGTCAAACGGCTCGAACGCACCGCAGGCTTCGAGCGATCAAGGCAATGACCAGAGCGGCAACCCGTCGGGCGACCAGGGAGGCGGCCAATGAACCGTATCGCCGCCGCCCTCGGGCTCGTGCTTCTGGTCGCAGCTGTCGGCGTGGCACTGTCCTGCGTCTACACGCTGAACCAGACCGAGCAGGCCGTGATCGTTCAATTCGGCGCGCCGCTCGGCATCGTCAACGAGCCGGGCCTGCATACGAAGCTGCCATGGCAGAGCGTATGGAAGTTCGACCGCCGCCTCTTGAATCTTGATGCGCCCAGCGAAGAAGTGATCGCGCAGGACAAGAAGCGCATCGTCGTCGACGCCTTCGCGCGCTTCCGCATCGTCGATCCGCTGCAGTTCTACCAGACGCTGTTCGACGAGGACGGCGCACAGACCCGTCTGGCGCCTATTCTGTCTTCGAACATCCGCCGCGTGCTGGGCTCGCAGGTTTTCGCGGCGATGCTCTCGTCCCGCCGCGCCGACCTGATGCACGACATTCGCGACAACATGAACCAGGAGTCGCACGGGTTCGGCATCGTCATCGTCGACGTGCGCATCAGCAGCGCCGACCTGCCGCCGGAGAACAGCCAGGCGATCTATCAGCGCATGCAGAAGGAGCGCGAACGCGAGGCGGCCGAGTATCGCGCCGAAGGCGACGAGACGGCCCAGCGCATCCGTGCCCGTGCCGAGCGCGAGGCCGTGGTGCTGACCGCGGAAGCGACGCGCGAGTCCGAAATCCTCCGCGGCGAGGGCGACGCCGAAAAGACCCGCATCCTCGGCGATGCCTATGGCCAGGATCCGGACTTCTTCGCGTTCTACCGCACCATGCGCGCCTACCAGGATGCGCTGCCGGGCAGCAACACGACCGTCGTGCTGTCTCCCAGCAGCGAGTTCTTCAAATATTTCGGCGGTGCCGGCAGCGCCGCGCCCGGGAAATGACGGGGCCGGAACTCAGGACGACGGCATGACGCTTTCCATTGCGGGTGTTGTCAGCTTCATCGCCCATCACGCCGCGTGGGCGTTCCCGGTGATGTTCGTCACCGCGTTCGGCGAATCCTTCGTCTTCATCAGCCTGCTGTTTCCCGGCACGTCGATCATGATCGCCGCCGGGTTGCTCATCCCAGATGGAACCTTGCCGCTCTTCCCGGTGCTTGCCGGCGCCATATTGGGCGCCACCATCGGCGATACGATCTCGTGGGGGCTCGGCGCACGCTACGGCGATCAGCTGACGCGGCGTTGGCCCTTGTCCCGCTATCCCGAGCTCATCGGGCGGGGCGAGGCTTTCTTCGAGCGATTCGGCACGCTTAGCGTGTTCGTGGGGCAGGTTCTTCGGGCCGCTGAGGGCCACTATCCCTCTCGTCGCCGGGATGCTGAAAATGCCGGCCCGGCCGTTCTGGATCGCCAACATCGCCTCGGCGTTCATCTGGGCGCCCGCCCTCCTCATTCCCGGCTCGGTTGCCGTGTGGTTGTCCCGGGTTTCGGTCATTCCTCCGGGTGACCGGCCCTATGTCGTGATCGCGGCGATCGCGGCCATTCTGGGCGCCGTCTGGCTGCTCCAGAGGTTCCGCTGGTTCGGGTTGTTCGACCGCTGGCAGCGGTAGTGCGCGTTTCCGCTTGCCAATTCGCAGCGAAAAGCCTTTTTGCGCCGTGGCCCCTTCGCATAAGCTGGTGTTCGTCTCCCAAGGCTCGAGAAATGCGTTCGTTCGTGTATGCCTTATCCCTCACCATCCTGACCGTCATCGGTGCAGCGGCGCCCGCGATCGCGCGCGGCGCGCCCGATTCCTTCGCCGATCTTTCGGCGCAGCTCCTGCCGACCGTCGTGAACATCGCGACGACCCAGACGTTGAAGGCGCCGCCGCAGGGCGAGATACCCAGCCTGCCGCCCGGTTCGCCGCTTGAAGACCTGTTCAAGGACTTCCTGGGTCCGAGGGCAAGCGCGCCGCGCCATGTTACCTCGCTCGGTTCCGGCTTCATCATCGATGCGAGCGGATACGTCGTCACCAACAATCATGTCGTCGAGGATTCCGACCAGGTCACGGTGACCCTCAACGACGGCGAGACGCTGCCGGCGAAAATCGTGGGGCGAGACGTGAAGACCGATCTTGCGCTCCTCAAGGTTTCGCCCCGCAAGCCGCTGCCCGTCGCCAAGTTCGGAGACTCCGACACTGCCCGGATCGGCGACTGGGTGATCGCGATCGGCAATCCCTTCGGCCTGGGCTCCACGGTCACCGCCGGGATCGTCTCGGCGCGCAACCGCGACATCAATGCCGGACCCTATGACGACTTCATCCAGACTGACGCGCCGATCAATCGCGGCAATTCCGGCGGCCCGCTGTTCGACATGAACGGCACCGTCGTCGGCGTCAACTCCGCGATCTTCTCGCCGAGCGGCGGATCGGTCGGCATCGGCTTCTCCATTCCATCCAACCTGGTCAAGGAAGTGATCTCGCAGCTCCGGCAATATGGCGCCGCGCGCCGCGGCTGGGTCGGCGTGCGCATCCAGCAGGTCACGGAGGATCTGGCGGAAGGTCTCGGTCTGCCGACGACTTCGGGCGCGCTCGTCGCCGACGTGACGCCGAACGGTCCGGCGGCGAAGGCCGGAATCCGCAACGGCGACCTCATCACCGCATTCGACGGCAAGCCGATTTCGGACTCGCACGCCGTCCCGCGCATCGTCGCCGACACCGCGATCGGCAAGTCGGTCGCCGTCGACATCCTGCGCAAAGGACACAAATTGACCGTTCACATGACAGTGGCGCGGCTGGACGAGGGGCCGCAGCCGGGACCGGCGCCGAGCAAGGCGCCGACGAAGCCGAAGTCGAAACTTTCGCAACTCGGCCTCTCGCTCGGACTTCTCGACGGCGACGCCCGCCAGCAGTTCAAGCTCGCGGGAAACGTGCAGGGTGTGCTGGTGACCGATGTCGTTCCCGACAGCCCTGCGGCGGAAAAGAACTTTCGCCCCGGCGACGTCATCGTCGAGGTCCAGAACCAGCCGGTTCGCACGCCGGACGACGTCATGAAGCGCGTCGATGCCGACACCAAGGCCGGAAAGAAGGTCGAGCTGATGCTGGTAAACCGCAGCGGCGATCTCACTTTCGTGGCGCTCCGGCTAGCTTAGCGGCGATTGCCCCGAAACCGGCGCGGGGATGCACGTTCGCCGCGCAATTGCGCCAAGCTGCCACAATTGTGACGCGCACCAACCAAGTCCCCGACGGGTCGGGCGCGCGGCCCGCGCTTCGGTCGACGGACGGTGGGTCTGCGACAGCGCTACCGCACTGAACCTATTCTCGAAATTCAGGAACGGGCGTAGAGTGATTCGTACGACCGAGCCCAAAAGGGGCGATCTAACAGATGCTTAGACGAGGCCGGCGATTTTGACGAGCAATGATGTGTTGAGGACCGGACGGACGCGCCGAACCAGCGCGGGCCTGCGGAGTTGTACTTACACGCGCATCATTGCCGATAGGGAGCGAGATAGGGTTATTTAAGACTTGCTTCACGGGGGTGTGTAAGAATTTTCCCGTGCGTGGGATTCACCCGTCTTGTCATGTCCCAGAAGGGCCACGACATATGTATCGTGGAGGGCGTGAGAGACGAACAAGGAGTCGGGCTCGATGAGCACGCTTGATGTCTTCGACGTCTTCACCCGCGACTATGCGCGCGAGCGCTTTGAAACGATGTCCTTGCGCGATTGGCTTCTCGCCGCGCGCGACGACAAGATGCTCTATGCATCTCCAGCCGAAAGAATGGTCGAGGCGATCGGCGAAGCGGAGCTGGTCGACACGGCACAGGACGCGCGTCTCGGCCGCATATTCTTCAATCGCACGATAAAGACATTCAAAGCCTTCGACGGTTTCTTCGGAATGGAAGACACCATCGAGCGGATCGTCGGCTATTTTAAGCATGCGGCACAGGGTCTCGAAGAGAAGCGCCAGATCCTCTACCTGCTGGGACCGGTCGGGGGCGGCAAGTCCTCGCTCGCCGAGCGCCTGAAGGACCTGATCGAGAAACATCCGATCTACGTGCTCAAGGCCGGCGACCAAATCAGCCCGGTCTTCGAATCCCCGCTTGGGTTGTTTCGCTCGCCAGAGCTGATGAACCTGCTGTCGGAGCGTTACGGCATCGACAAATACCGGCTGAACGGAATCATGAGCCCATGGGCGGTGAAGCGTCTCGATGAATTCGGCGGCGACATCTCGAAGTTCGAGGTGGTGAGACTGTATCCCTCCAAGCTCCGCCAGATCGCAGTCGCAAAGACCGAGCCGGGCGACGAGAACAATCAGGATATCTCCTCCCTCGTCGGCAAGGTCGATATCCGCAAGCTCGAGCATTACAGCCAGAACGATCCCGATGCGTATTCGTTCTCGGGCGGCCTCTGCCATGCAAATCAGGGCCTCCTCGAATTCGTCGAGATGTTCAAGGCTCCGATCAAGGTCCTGCATCCGTTGCTGACGGCGACGCAGGAAGGCAACTATATCGGCACCGAGACGCTCGGCCCCATCCCGTTCAGCGGCGTCATCCTGGCGCATTCCAACGAAGCCGAATGGACGGTGTTCAAGGCGAACAAGAACAACGAGGCGTTCCTCGACCGAATCTGCGTCGTGACCGTGCCCTACTGCCTGCGTGTCAGCGACGAAACCGAGATCTACAAGAAGCTGGTGCGCGGGTCGACGCTCGACGGCTCGCCCTGCGCGCCGGAAACGTTGGAGATGCTCGCCAAGTTCTGCGTGGCGACGCGGCTCAAGGAGCACGAGAACTCGAACATCACCTCCAAGATGCGGGTCTATGACGGCGAGAAGCTTAAGGACACCGATCCCAAGGCGAAAACGCTGCAGGAGTACAAGGACCAGGCCGGCGTCGACGAAGGCATGACGGGCATCTCGACCCGCTTTGCCTACAAGACGCTGTCGGAGACGTTCAACTACGACGTCAACGAGGTCGCCGCGGACCCCGTGCACCTGATGTACGTGCTGGAACAGTCGATCAAGCGCGAGCAGTATCCCGACGAGACCGAGAAGAAATATCTCGAGTTCATCAAGGCGGAGCTGGCGCCGCGCTATGCCGAGTTCATCGGCAAGGAAATCCAGAAGGCCTATCTGGAGTCCTACGGCGAGTACGGCCAGAACCTCTTCGATCGCTACATCTCCTATGCCGATGCCTGGATCGAGGATCAGGACTTCAAGGACGCCGACACCGGCCAGCTGCTCGACCGCGGCGCGCTCGACAACGAGCTGTCGAAGATCGAGAAGCCCGCAGGGATCGCGAACCCGAAGGACTTCCGCAACGAAGTGGTCAAGTTCTCCCTGCGCTATCGCGCGCAGAACGAGGGCAAGAACCCGGCGTGGACGGCCTATGAAAAGATCCGCAGCGTGATCGAGAAGCGGATGTTCACGCAGGTCGAAGACCTCCTGCCGGTGATCAGCTTCGAGTCGAAGAAGGACACCGACACCGAGACCAAGCACAACGAGTTCGTCAAGCGCATGCTGGCGCGCGGCTATACCTCGCGCCAGGTGCGGCGCCTGGTCGAGTGGTACATGCGCGTCAACAAGGCGGGGTGACCCCCTGTTTGCAGCATGACCCATTTCGTCGACCGGCGTCTCAACCCCAAGGGCAAGAGCCTCGGCAACCGCCAGCGCTTCCTTAGGCGCGCGCGTGCGCAAATCCGCGAGGCGGTGCAGAAATCGCTCAAGGACGCGGCCGTCGCCGATATCGGCAAGGAACGCAAGGTCAAGATCTCGAGCAAGGGCACCAAGGAACCGCGCTTTCGCCTGGATCCGCGCGTGGCCGGCGAACATGACTTCGTCCTGCCCGGGAACAAGGAGTTCACCGCCGGCGACGAGATCAAGAAGCCGCCTTCGGGTGAAAGCGGCGGAGGCGGCAAGCAGGCGGCGGACTCGGGTGACGGCGAGGACGATTTCGAGTTCACGATGACGCAGGACGAGGTGCTCGACATCTTCTTCGAGGATCTCGAGCTGCCCAACCTCGTGCGCACGACGCTGAAGGAAACGCCGAGCAAGGTATGGCGGCGCGCGGGAATCAGCACCTCGGGCTCGCCCAATCAGATCAATCTCATTCGCACGATGCGCAACTCGTTCGGGCGCCGGCTCGCGCTCAAGCGGCCGCGCATGAACGACATCAAGGCGCTGGAGGACGCGCTCGAAGAGGCCGAGCGCGAGCGTCCGGAGACCGCCGAGACGCGCGCACGTATCGTGGCGCTCAAGGACGATCTGGCGAAGGCCAATGCGCGGCGCAAATGGGTCGCCTATATCGATCCCATCGACGTGCGCTTCAATTCCTTCACCGAACAGCCCGTGCCGACAAGCCAGGCGGTGATGTTCTGCTTGATGGACGTTTCGGGCTCGATGGGCGAGCGCGAGAAGGACCTCGCCAAGCGCTTCTACATGCTGCTGCATCTGTTCCTGAAGCGCCGCTACGAGAAGGTCGACGTAGTGTTCATCCGGCACACCCACGACGCGCAGGAAGTGGACGAGCAGGAATTCTTCTATTCGCGGCAGTCGGGCGGCACGATCGTGTCGACGGCGCTCGACAAGATGCTGGAGATCCAGAAGGAGCGCTACGCGACGGCGGACTGGAACATCTATGCCGCGCAGGCCTCCGACGGCTACACGCAGTCGGGCGACGCGCGGCACTGCGTGGAGCTGCTGAACGGCGAAATCATGCCGCTTTGCCAGTACTACGCCTATATCGAGATCCTCGACGAGCGGGAGATGGAGGTCTTTGCGAGCGAGGATTCCGGCGCCGAGCTCTGGCGGGCCTATCGCACCGTCGCCGAAGGCTGGAACAATTTCGCGACCAAGCGCATTTCGCGGCCCGCGGACATCTTCCCGGTGTTCCACGAGCTGTTCAAGAAGGGCGAGGCGGTCGGATGATGCGCAACGTCGAACCGCTTTTCACGGACTCACAGTGGGACTTCAAGACGCTCGATCGCGCCTACAAGGCGATCGAGGAGATCGCGCTCGGCGAGCTCAAGCTGGACGTGTTCCCCAACCAGATCGAGATCATCTCCTCGGAGCAGATGCTCGACGCCTATTCCTCGCTCGCCATGCCGCTGATGTACAACCATTGGAGCTTCGGCAAGCTGTTCGCGCGCGAGGAGGCGATGTACCGCGCCGGCTATTCGGCGCTGGCCTACGAGATCGTCATCAATTCGAGCCCGTGCATCTCCTACCTGCTCGAGGAGAACACGATGACGATGCAGGCGCTGGTGATGGCGCACGCGGCCTTCGGCCACAATCATTTCTTCAAGAACAACTACCTGTTCCGGCAGTGGACCAACGCCGAGGGCATCCTCGACTACCTGTCCTTCGCCAAGAAATACATCGCGGCCTGCGAGGATCGCCACGGCCGCGAGGACGTCGAGGCGGTTCTGGACGCGGCGCATGCGCTGATGGATCACGGCGTGTTCCGCTATCGCCGGCCGCCGAAGCCGTCGAAGGAGCGCATGCTCGAGAAGCGCCGCAGGCGCATGGAATACGAAGAAGGGGCCTACAACGAGTTGTGGCGCACGCTGCCGGCCGGCGTCGAGCCGCCGGCCGCGCCGGCGGTCTACGACCCCGAGGAAGAGTTCGGCGGCGACATGAAGCTTCCGGAGGAAAACCTCCTCTATTTCCTCGAGAAACATTCGCCGTCGCTGAAGGCCTGGCAGCGCGAAACGCTGCGTATCGTGCGCACGATGGCGCAATATTTCTACCCGCAGCGCCAGCTCAAGGTGATGAACGAGGGGTGCGCGACCTTCGTGCACTACACGATCATGAACCGGCTCTACGAGCACGGGCTGATGACGGACGGCTCATGGCTCGAATTCATGCATAGCCACACCAGCGTGATCTTCCAGCCGGAATTCGACGACCGGCGCTATTACGGCCTCAATCCCTACGCGCTCGGCTACGGCATGATGGCCGACATCCGCCGCATCTGCGAAACGCCGACGCAGGAGGATCGCGACTGGTTCCCTCAGTTCGCAGGCTCCGGCGACTACATGGCGGTGTTGAAGGATGCGTGGGCGAACTATCGCGACGAGAGCTTCATCGAGCAGTTCCTGTCGCCGAAGCTGATGCGGGATTTCCGCATGTTCTCGCTCCACGACAAGGCGAGCGACGGCGCCTACAAGGTGTCAGCGATCCATAACGAGGCAGGGTATCGTGCGGTGCGCACGGCGCTGGCGCGTCAATACGATATCGGGAGCGCGGAAGCGAACATTCAGGTCAAGGGTGCGGATCTGAAGGGCAATCGCACGCTTTTCCTCCAGCACCGCATGAACCGCGGCGTACCGCTGCATCATGCGACCAAGGAGCTGGTCCTTGCCCATGTCGAGCGCCTCTGGGGGCACGACGTGGTGCTGGAAGAAGTCACCGAGACCTGAGCCATGGCTTAGGCGTGGTGTACGTGCGCGGCGGTCACAACGACCGTCTCGATCGGCGCAATCGTCTGTGCGGTGGCCTGCTTCGGCGCGGGCGCCGCAACAGAAGCCATCAGCAGGACGGCCGCACCGACGATGACGACCCAGTTCAGCGCCTTGGTGCCGAACGTTTCATCGTTGTCGTGATAGCTGTTCATAGCCCTCTCCATTTCAGCTGGACCGGCGGTTCGTTAACAGCCTCTTGTCCAGCCACGGAACGGAGATAAGGTCGGTTTGCTGCAGCGCAACGAATGGGCGGCATGCAGTTCCGGAATGTGTCCGAACCTTGTTCTTCGCCTGCTGACACCCCATGTCGTCTGTACACTCGGAGGAATGAGCGCGGTTCGCCGCGCTTTTTTGCTTCTGGCGCCGTGCGCGCCGTGCCACGCTCCCGCCAAAGGGAGACCGCCATGACCAAGCGCAGCATCGACACGGGCACGACCGATTTGTCGGCGGAGGTCGCCGACGGCGTCGCAACGCTCACCATGAACAGGCCCGAACGGCGCAACGCGCTGTCGGCGGCCATGCTGACCGCGCTCGGTCAGACGCTTGCCGCCTGCAAGTCCGATCCTCACGTTGCCGTGATCGTGCTGACCGGGGCGGGCGGCGCGTTCTGCGCCGGCGGCGATGTGAAAGGCATGGCGAGCGGAACCGGCGGCGGCTCGACCGCGCCTGCCGGGGCAGATATCGACAGCCGCATCCACATGCAGCGCCTCAGCCAGCGCGCGACGGCGGGCAAGCTCCACACGATTCCCAAGCCGACGATCGCCGCGATTCCCGGTGCTGCGGCCGGTGCCGGCTTCTCGCTCGCGCTAGCCTGCGATTTGCGGATCGCCGCGGAGAACGCGGTCATGACGACGGCGTTCGCGCGCGTTGGCTTTTCGGGCGATTATGGCGGGACCTATTTCCTCACCCAGCTCGTCGGCACCGCGAAGGCGCGCGAGCTCTACTTTCTCTCCGAACGCATCGACATGAAGGAGGCGCTGCGGCTGGGCCTCGTGAACTGGGTCGTGCCGGCCGACAAGCTGGCGGAGGAAACGGCGAAGCTCGCGCAGCGTCTGGCGCGAGGCCCGCGCGTCGCCTATCGCTACATGAAGGAAAACCTCAATCGCGCGGCGGCCGGCGAGGCGGAGGATTGCCTCGACCTCGAGGCCACCCATCACGTCCACGCCGGACAGACGGAAGATCATCGCGAAGCCGCGCAGGCCTTCGTCGACAAGCGCGAGCCGGTGTTCAAGGGGCGGTAACTTTACGCTCCGCCGCCGCTCGCAATCATCAGCGTCGGCACCGATGCGGTGCGGCTTTTGACGGTGAAGACCTGGCTGCCGGCTTTGCGTCCCGTGCGCAGCTCGGAGAGCTCGAAGCCGGCCGCCGCCAGTCGCGCATGCGTTGCGGCCGCGTCGCGCAGTCGCCAGGCAAGGCCGCCGAAGGCGTCCGGGCCATCTTCGGACGAAGACGCGAATGGCGCGGCGACCTCAACCACCAGATCCCCGCAACGGAAGAAGAAGAGGCGCGAGCCCCATTGTTCGTTCGAGCGCTCGAGCCTGAGATCGAGACCAAGCCTCGCGCCATAATGCGCCAGCGCGCGGTCGGCGTCGGGCGTGCGAACGACGACATGGTCGAGACCGGAGACATTGGCCGTGCCGGACATGCGCACGACCGGTGGTTCGGCGCTCTCGACAAGAAACTGCGCAACGCCGTGCGTGCTCTTGCGCCTCGCCATCGCGATGCGCCACTCGCGCGTGCGGCCGTCGGCATTGCGTGAGCGCGTCGCCGCCGACGGGAACACCGCGACGCCGCGGCGTTCGAGCGTGCGCCGGGCCGCGTCGAGGTCGATTACCGCGAAGCCAAGACCCCAAAGGCCTTCTCCGAACATCTCAATCTGGGACCGAATCTCGTCCGCAGCCTCGCCCGCGCCGTCTGCGGCGATGACGTCCAGTGCCATGTTGGGAAGCTGGAACCAGACGTGACGCGCACCGTCGAGAGCGCCATGCCAATCGGGCTCGCGCCCGAGCAACGCCGCATAGTCGCGCGCGGCATCGTCCAGATTGCGAACGAGGAGCGCCGCGTGATCGAGACCTGTGATCATCGCGGGCGGTCCTGCCTATCCGACGACGGGCTTGTCCTGGATGCGCGCGAAGAATTTCTGCGACTGCTCGCCGCCCTGGGTGTAGTGCTTGGCGCCGGCGAAGTCGGTGATCTTCGCCCAGCTGGCGGCAACATCGTCCGCCGTTGCCTTGTGACCGAGGTTGACACCGTCGGTCTCGACTAGCTGTGCCGCCGCGAAAACACCCGCGGCCGCGGTCATGATCACCCCCGTCGGCGCGTCCTCGCTGACCAGGTACATCACGCCGGGCGTCACATATTCCGGCTTCAGCATCTCGAGCACGTTGGGGGGCATCAGGTTTTCGGTCATCCGCGTGCCGGCGACGGGGCAGATCGCGTTGATCTTGACGTTGTCCTTGGCGCCTTCCAGCTTCAGCGTGTTCATGAGGCCGACCAACGAGAGCTTGGCCGCGCCGTAATTCGCCTGGCCGAAATTGCCGTAGAGGCCGGTCGACGATGTCGTCACGACGATGCGGCCATATTGCTGATCGCGCATCATCTGCCACATCAATTTGAGCGGCTTCACCGTGCCCATCAGATGCACGTCCATGACGGCCTGGAAGTCCTTGATTTCCATCTTGGCAAAGGTCTTGTCGCGCAGGATGCCGGCATTGGCGACGTAGATGTCGATGCGTCCGAACGCGTCGGTTGTCTGCTTGACGAGATGCGCCGCGCCCGCGTCATCGGCGACGGAGGCGCCGTTGGCGACCGCGGTTCCGCCGGCCGCCTTGATCTCGGCCACGACCGCTTCGGCTGCCTGGCTGTTGCCACCCGTCCCGTCGACCGCCCCGCCCAGATCGTTGACAACGACTTTGGCGCCGCGCCGCGCCAGCTCGAGCGCATGGGCGCGGCCGAGACCGCCGCCGGCACCGGTGACAATGGCGACCTTGCCGTCGAAGCGAATGGTCATGGCGGTACTCCTTCGGGAAATGGCTATGCGAGCGCAGTGATGGCAAGGCCCAACCTTGCGGTCAAGCGGAGACGGCGCCGCGCTCGGAATGCCGCGAAAACAGGCGCTTAAGCGTGTCGCTGGCAGGATGTTCGACGGCGACCGCGAGAAGCGCGCCCCAGCCGATGCAAACGAGCAGTAGCGCGGCCGGCTCCAGCCACCAGATGAAATCCGTCCAGAGCCAGCCGAACACCAGCGTGTCCGGCGCCGGGTAAAGTCGCTGCTCGACGAAGCGGATGAACTGCAGCCACAGGGTCTGGCCGATATAGATCGCGTAGGACCACTCTCCGAGCTTCATCGGCACGCGGGTCTTGAGGAATTCGGCGATGACGCCGCGGTCGAAGGCGAGCAGGTAGACGAAGCCCATCATCGGCAACACGGTCCAGATGTCGCGATGGGTATGCGACCAGCCCGTGTAGTAGATCGCGTAAAGCAGCGTGCCCAGCATCGACAGCTGCGCCAGCGTGTGGACGAAAGCGGGCAGCGGTGCGCGGCCGCTCCGCTTCGCCGCGCCATAGATCAGCGACAGCCCGACGCCGATGGCGAAGGCAGACATGCCGCGGAGGATTCCGTTGTGATAGGTGATGTCGAGCCCGTGCTTCGAGGTGAGGCAAAGCGCGAACAATCCGGCCGTTCCCGCAGCGGCAATGAGGACGCCGCGCCAGAAGCCGCCGCCCCGCGCCGCCAGCAGGTAGAGGGGAAACATCAGGCAGAGCGCGAACTCCACGCTCACGAACCAGGCGACGCCGTTCCAGGTCAGTCCGGGCAGGATGTTCCAGGCCTGAATGAGGAACAGGTTGGCGATGAAGCTCGGCAGCGTGACGATCGGGTGGTAGGGGAGGTCGTAGATCGATGTGTAGCCGCCTTGGGCTGCGAGCGCGCGCAGGAGAATGACAAGGCCCAGGATCACGAACAGCATGAACAGATGAAGCGGATAAAGCCGGATCAGGCGTGCGCGCAGGAACGGCAAATAGGCGCGGCCTCGCCAGAATTCGTCGCTGCGCGCCGCATAGACGTGGAAGAGAATAAATCCGGACAGCGCGAAGAAGAACTCGACCCAGAGGTACCCCTTGGCTGCGAGCATGTCGAACCAGCGAAAACCGCGATAACCATGACCTTCGCAGAAATGGAACATGACGAGGATCAGCGGCGGTATCGCGCGCGCGCCCGACAGCGCCTTGATCGCCGAAGGCTTTTGATTCGACAGCTGCCATGACACGAACATAGCGCCAAATGGTTGACGCTGCTTAACGATGCTGCACCGCACACTCAAGCAGCCGGTGGCGAGAGACCGAGGTGATCCCTGATGGCGGCAAGCGCAGCACTCAGGCGCGCATCGTCGTCGCCGGCGACCACGACATAGGCGAGCTTGCGCCGCTCCAACTCCGCGCGGCAGCGCTCGAAGAATTTTCGGCGATCGTCCTGATCGGGGAAGTAACGGATGGCGTCCGGCGCGAACGGGACGTCCACCTGCGCGAGGAGGTAGAGATCGGCCGGAATGTCGACGCGGTCGAGATCCGGCGTTCGCGCACCCAACAACACATCGGCCCAGATCGCGGTCATCACCGCGTCGGTGTCGAGGATGAGAAGGGTCTTCGCCTTGCGACAGGCCGCAGTTTCGAGAGCCTGCTGGCCGCGCACGATAGCGCGCAGATCCTCCACGTCGCACGCGTTCCCGAAGATCTCGCAATAGAGCCTGCCGTATTCCGGCACGTAGAACGTGCCGAACCGCGCGGCCAACGCGCGCGCGAGCGTCGTCTTTCCCGTGCTTTCCGGGCCGAGAAGGCAGACCGAAGGAACGCGCGCGCTCATGCCGCGGCCTGCGGCCCGGACTGCGCTCGCAGCTCCCGCAGCCATTCGATCAGCCCGACGATCGAGAGCACGAGAAACACCGCGTAGAGCGCGGTGGTCGGATAGAGCCCCTTCCAGAAATAGAGGCCGACGGCGACGACGTCGGTGGCTATCCAGAGCGCCCAGTTCTCGATCTTGCGGATGGATAGCAGGTATTGCGCAACGACGCTCATCGCCGCGATGCTGGCATCGATCCACGGCGCGACCGCGTTCGTATAGGTCGAGAAGAACCAGCCGGTGGCCAGCCATGATGCGAAGGCGATCGCGCCCCAGATCGCGCGGTCGCGCGGGCTCATTGTCTCCGGGCGGACGAGGCCGTCATCGCCGCGGCCGCGCAGCCAGTACCACCAGCCATAGATCTGCACGATGAAAAAGTAGACCTGCAAAATCGCATCCGAATAGAGGCGCGCGCCGAAAAAGACGTAGCCGTAGAGCGCGACCATGGCGATCCCGAACGGATAGTTCCACACGCTGCGCCGGACGAGCAGGATGATGTTGGCGAGGCCGAGAAGGGCGGCGGCGATCTCGACCGGAACTCAACGAGGCGCTCCGCCGTGCATCAGCGCCAGCGCAGCAAGGCGCGCCCGAAGAGCCCGCCGAGAAGACCGACCACCGCCATCCCGAAGGTGTACCAGATGACGACGAAGGGTGCGGCGCTTTCGTCGCAATGAAGCGCATAGATCGCGGTGCCGACGGCTCCCGCGAGCAGCCCGGCCGCGCCGCCGGCCAGCGCAAGCCGCGTCGGCGCCAGCGCGCGCATGGCGACGGCGATGCCGGCAAGCACCGGCATAGACAGGGCAATGATGCGCCACGGACATACGCGCGACGACGCTCCCATCATGAGGTGCATGCGCTCTCCTGGCGTGGCGGCCGCCATGAGTTCGACAACGGCAATCGTTGCCAGCGCCAGCACGGGCACGAGCAGGGCCAGGTCGAACCGCTCCACGGTGCTGCCGGGGCGCGACAGCCGCACGACGATGGGGAAGGCGAGCGCCGCCAGCGACGCCGCATAGGCGAGCTTCATCCAGAAGGCGCCGGTGAGGATCGCCGTCGCGAGGTCAGGGCGCAGATGCATCCACAGGAGCATGACCACAAACGACACGCCGGCACCGGCGCCCACGCCGAGCGCGAGCGTGAGCGTCACCGGACGGACTGCAACGGGTTCCTCGGCAAGCCAGGCGATGAGCTCGTCAGTTTTCATCGCCATTCGCCTTTCTCAGCATGGCGGAAAGGCTGCGCATGGCGCGATGCACGGCGACCTTCACGGCAAATTCCGACATGCCCGAACGGGACGCCGCTTCCTGGCTCGACAATCCTTCGACCTTCACCCCGCGCACGAGACGCTGTGTTCGCTCGGGCAATTTCTTGAGCAACCGGTCGACATCGCGCCTGGCGATCGCGTCTTCGGTTTCGGACGGCGCGAAGAGCGCGTCGACGTCGTCGAGCGGCACCGTGCGATGGCGGTCGCGACGGCGCAGGTGATCGATCAGCTTGTAGCGGGCGATGGCGTAGATCCACGGCGTCAGCAGCTGGGCGGTATCGTAGGTGGCGCGGCGCGTGTGCATGGCGATCAGCGTTTCCTGAACCAGATCCTCGATGTCGGCCGCCTCCCGCCCGAGCCGTCTTGCGTAATAGCTGCGCAGATGCGCGCCCGTATCGGCCAGAAGCACCCGATAGGATGCCGCATCGCCGGCGAGCGCAGCGAGCATCAGCACCTTCAACCGGGTCTCCGTGTCGGCCATGCCCCTGCCTTGGTCAATTCGTCGCTGACAGCCGCAAGGTTACAGGCATGCAACCCGCCGCACCATTGGCGACGCAGGCGACCGAGCGCAGGATCCGGTGCCGAAGGTGCGCTCCGGTCTTTTTTCTTCCCGTCGCGAAGCGATGGGGGAGGGGGCCGGCGCAGCGGTGGAAGGGGCGTCTTCGAAGACTACGCCGCAGCGTCGGGTCCTTCCACCATTTCCGCGTGCTGCGGAAATGGTCCCCCTTGCCGTTGGCACGGGGAAGGAAAGTGGGCTCCGGCGGCATATTTTCGCGGTGCCATGACAAAAAATATCGCGCGCCCTAGCATGCGCGCGGATCGGCATATCGGGGACAGGATGATCGGGGCACTGGCGCTGCGCGGCAGCGGGACGTTGGCTGTGCATGGCTGAGTTCCTGGCGACGCCGCTCGCCTTTCATCTCCAGTCGCTGCTCGGCATGGTCGTCATCCTCGCGCTGGCCTGGCTTCTCTCGGAGAACCGGCGCGCCTTTCCGGTCCGCATCGTGATCGGCGGGCTTGCGATGCAGGCTGGGCTCGCGATGCTGCTCCTCAAAGTGCCGGCGGCGCGCGACGCGCTCTTCGCCCTGAACGGCGCCGTCGATGCCCTGACCGGCGCCACCCGGGCCGGAACGTCCTTCGTCTTCGGCTTCGTGGGCGGCGGCGCGCCGCCCTTCACGGTCACCAACCCCGCGGGTCTCACCAGCTTCGCCTTCGGCGTGCTGCCGCTCGTCATCGTGATTTCCGCGCTGTCGGCGCTGCTGTGGTATTGGGGAATCCTGCCCATTGTCATCAACGCCATCGCCTTCGTGCTCAAGAAGCTCCTGGGCATCGGCGGCGCGGTCGGACTTGGCAGCGGCGCCACGATCTTCCTCGGCATGGTGGAAGCGCCGCTCCTGATCAAGCCCTATCTGCCGCAGATCACGCGCTCGGAGCTGTTCATCCTCCTGACCGTCGGGCTCGCCTCCGTCGCGGGAACGGTCTTCGTGCTCTACGCGACGATCCTGAGGCCGGTACTGCCCGGCGCGCTCGGGCACATCCTCGTCGCGTCGATGATGTCGCTGCCGGGTGCCATCGCCGTCGCAAAGATCATGATCCCGGGCGAAGCGTCGACCGAAACCGCCGAGGCATCCGACGTCCAATACCGCTCCAGCATGGACGCGATCGCGCGCGGCACCGAGGACGGGCTCAAGATCTATCTCCAGATCGTGGCCATGCTGATCGTCATTCTGGCGCTGGTGGCGCTGGCGGAACTCGATCCTGAAGAACCTGCCGCTCGTCTGGGGCGTGCCGCTGACCCTGGAGCGCATCTTCGGCTGGCTGTTCGCGCCCGTCGTCTGGCTGTTCGGCGTGCCCTGGCGCGAGACACCCGTCGCCGGAAGCCTGATGGGGACCAAGGTCGTCCTGAACGAGCTCATCGCCTATCTCGACCTGTCGGCGTTGCCGAAGGGTTCGCTCGATCCGCGAGCGACGCTGATCATGGTTTACGCCATGTGCGGTTTCGCCAATCTCGGCAGCGTCGGCATCATGATCGCGGGGATGAGCGCGCTGATGCCGGCCAGGCGCGACGAGATCGTTCCCCTTGCCATGCGGGCGCTGGTATCCGGCGTCATGGCGAGCGGTCTCACCGGTTCGATGATCGGGCTGCTGCCGATCTCGGGCTGATCCCGTCATCGCACCGTCACGTGGCAATGCGGCGGACGGACCAATGGGTCTTCGACCGTTAAAGAAGGGGCGCGGAGATTAACTTGACCTTTGCGCGTTTCGGCTCATATCGAACGGCAAAATGGGGATTGGCATGGCGGAGCCCGGTGCAGCGGATCTTCGGGAGGTGCCTCCGGTGCCGCCGGCGGTACCGCTCGCCATCGATGCCGCGCCGGTAGCCGCGTCCTTCCGTCTTAGACCCGTTCCGATCCTTATGGTCGTCCTGCTCGGCTTCGGCCTTCCGATCCTGGCAAAATTGGTCATCGATTTCGCCAGCGATCACATCCGGCTGCCGTCGGATCCACGCTCCGAATCTCAGCTTCCTGTACGTCGAGCAGGGCGTCCTGTTCGTCCTGACGCTCATCGCGATCGCGATCGCGAAGAGCGATCGTGCCCGCAGACTACGGACTGCACTGGCCGGGCGGGCGAACCTATTTCTGCCGGCAATTCTCTGGGGTCATTGCATTCGGAGTGCTGATGGCGCTGATCGACTATGCGCCGCAGATCCTGTCGCATCACGCCGGTACCGAATTTCGACGATCGCCGTGACGCCGCAGTCCGTTGCCGGTTGGCTGATTTTCGAGGGCGATCTACATGGCCCGACCCAGGAAGTCCTCTTCCGCTCGCTGCTCGTCACCTATCTCTCGGCCACGATGCCGGGGAAACTTCCGTTCTACGGCTACGAGATGAATGGCGCCGGCATCGTCGTCGCCTTTATCCTTGCATTTGGCTTCGCCGCCAGCTTTTCACCCTGCCGCCGCTCGTTGCCCTGTTCCAGTTCGGCTACACGGTCGCGTTCGGCGTGCTTTATGCCTATTGGTTCGAGAAGTCGAAGAGCGTTCTGGCGCCCATCGTCGGCCACCAATGTCAGCGACGTGACGAAATATCGCGCTGATGTTCGCGATGATCTTGGCCTGGCGTTAGGGTTATCATTTTTGATCTAAACCAAAGCCGTCATCGCCCGGCGAGCGCGAGCGCGTCGCGAGGGGACCGCCATCTCTCGTCTCCTGCACTGAAAAACTCGGGTCGCCGCGGACCGCTCGCCCGCTGGGTTCCGCGATGACGGCATCGGGGATTTCGCTTGAGGAGATGACTTTAGCCGCGCCACCAACCCGAACGCCTCCGCCAGCAGCTCATACGATCTCAATCTCGACGCATAGTCGTAGGTGATCGTCACGACCACGAGCTCTTCGGCGCCGTGCCGGTCGGCGAGCGCCAGGAGCTGCGTGCGCACCTGCTCCGGCGTGCCGACGATGGAGCGCTTCTGTACGCTTGCGAGCAGCATCTGCTCCTGTTCGCTGAACGGATAGCCGAGCGCTTCCTGCGGCGACGGGAACGGGATCGGCTTTCCGGTCAGAAGGCGCACGACCCAGAGATTGCGAGAGGCAGCGAGCCGCTGCGCCTCTTCTTCGGTCTCCCCCGCGAGCGCCGCCACGCCGAGCGAGATTCGCGGGCTCGGGAACAGGTCGCTCGGCTTGAAGCGGCGGCGATATGCGTCGCAGGCTTCTTCGCTGCCCTCGGTGTTGATGAAGGTGGCATGGCTGAAGCCGAGCCCCAGCTCTGCGGCATAGACCGCGCTGTGAAGTCCCGATCCGAGCAGCCATATCTCGGGCCTTCCCGGCCCGCGCGGCATCGCGTGGATGCTGCGATAGGGGTGGTCTTCGGCGAAGGCCGGCAAGCCGGCTGCATCGTCGAGGAACTGTTTCAGCAGGTGAACCTGACTCGGAAACGCGTCGATGCCCCAGGGCTGCGGGCCTGCCTGCAACGCGCGGGCCGTCAGCTGATCGCTGCCGGGCGCGCGCCCGATGCCGAGATCGATGCGCCCGGGGGTGAGCAGCTCCAGCATGCGGAACTGCTCGGCGACCTTGAGCGGGCTGTAATGGGTTAACATCACGCCGCCCGATCCCACGCGCAGATGGCGTGTCTCCTGGGCCACACGGCCGATCAGAATTTCGGGCGCGGAACCCGCGAAAGCGTTCGAATTGTGGTGCTCGGCAAGCCAGTAGCGGTGATAGCCGAGCGCGTCGCAAGCCTTTGCAAGCGCGATCGTTTCGGCGATGGCCGTGGCGGCGGAGCCGTCCGTGCGGATCGGCGATTGGTCGAGAACAGAAAGATGCATCGTGTACGGATCGTTTTCCGTCAGTAATCTTCGCAGTCGGTTAACCATTATGGCTGACGCTGCATGCCGAACGACAATACAGCAGGTCGATGGCCGACGCTGAAACAATGATACGCGCGCTTCCGGAATCGCCGGAACGCCCGGGAGGAGGAGCGATCAGTCTCGACGAGGTCGAGAACGTCGTCATCCGCGCGGGCGTCGGCTATTGGCGCAGCATCAGCGGCGCCAGGAAGTTTCCCGCGCGGGCCGACATGTCGCCGCGCGACATCGCAAGTCTCCTTCGCAACACCGTCCTTCTGCGCGTCATCGATGGGGGCGCCGACTACGACTATCGCATCGTCGGCGATGCGCATGTCATTGCCCACGGCTATTCGATGCAGGGGCGCTCGCTCAGCACGATCGACGAGTTCTCGCCGGGCTATGGCCGCGTGCTGAAGTGGCTCTACGACCAGCCGGTAAAGACGCGCCAGGGCTTCGCACTGCGCGGCTGGCTTCTGCGCGGCGAGACCCACAAGCAATACATCCATACCGAGAGCGTGTTCCTGCCGCTGGGGCCGAGTGACGATTTGGTCGACCACGTGCTGAACTTCTCGGTCTATATCCCCCACGAGTTCGAGGAATTAGCCTCTTTGGCGATCATCGCACTGGCGACAGGCGGACCTTCGAGCACAATCTTACTTCGCTATAGCGCCATTTCGAGAGGTCGCCGGCACCTTCCAGCCGTCCGGCTCCGACGAGAAAAACGATGCGCTTGGCGATGTCCTCTTCGCTTACGGTTTCCAGCGCATCCCGTACCGTCCAGATGATCATCGCTACCTTTCGCCAGCGTTCCCGAGCGGCGAATAGGATTGCGGAATCAATGTCACTGGTCATGCGGCCGTCGCCATCTGGTCTGGAGATTATAGCCTGGCTTGGTGGCTGCAGAAGCGGCGGCATCTTAGACCTTGTGTTTCGCCAAGATGCGCTAAAGTCTCCCGAGAGATGGGGAGACGATCATGGCGCTCGATGACGAAACGCGCGAACAGCTTATGGAAACCGTCCGCCGCTTCGTGCGCGAGAAATGCGTGCCCATGGAGGCCAAGGTCTCCGAGGACGACCGGGTCCCCGACCAGATCATCCAGGAGATGCGCGAGCTGGGCCTGTTCGGCCTGTCGATTCCGACCGAGTTCGGCGGCCTCGGCCTCAGCATGGAGGAAGAGGTCCTCGTGGCCATGGAACTCGGCCACACTTCGCCCGCCTTCCGCTCGGTCATCGGCACCAATGTCGGCATCGGCAGCCAGGGCGTCGTCATGTTCGGGACCGACGAGCAGAAGGCGGAATGGCTGCCCAGGCTCGCCAGCGGCGAGATCGTCGCCAGCTTCGCGCTGACCGAGCCGGGCGCCGGATCGGACGCGGCGTCGCTGCGCACGACGGCGATCCCGCGACGGCGACCACTATGTCGTCAACGGCACCAAGCGGTTCATCACCAATGCCAACAGGGCCGGCATGTTCACGCTGTTGGCGCGCAGCGATCCCGTCCAAGAAGGGCGCAGCGGGCATCTCCGCCTTCATCGTGCCCGCCGCACACGCAGGGCATCTCGATCGGCAAGCCCGAGAAAAAGATGGGCCAGCAGGGCGCGCATATCTGCGACGTCGTCTTCGAGAATGCGCGCGTACCGGCATAGCTCGGCTCGGCAAGGAAGGCGAAGGCTTCAAGGTCGCCATGCAGGTGCTCGACCGCGGCCGGCTGCATATCTCCGGCGTCTGCGTCGGCGTGGCCGAGCGGCTGATCGGAGAGAGCGTGAGCTACGCGCGCGAACGCGAGCAGTTCGGCCAGCGCATCGGCGATTTCCAGCTGATCCAGGGCGATGCTCGCCGACTCGCAGACCGAAACCTATGCGGCGCGCTGCATGGTGCTGGACGCGGCGAGGAAGCGCGACGCCGGGCGAGAGCGTCACGCTCGAAGCCTCCTGCACCAAGTATTTCGCCTCCGAAATGGTCGGCCGCGTCGCCGACCGCGCCGTGCAGATCTTCGGCGGCGCCGGCTATGTCGCCGATTACGGCATCGAGCGCTTCTATCGCGACGTGCGCATATTCCGCATCTACGAAGGCACGAGCCAGGTACAGCAGATCGTCATCGCCCGCCATCTCCTGCGCGGTGATTGATGACCGACGCCGGCATAGCCGCGAACACCGAATTGAACCCGAGCGAGCAACCACCAATTCGCGGCCGGCACGTGCTCGCGGCGATGATGGGGAACGCGCTGGAATTCTACGACTTCACGACTTACGCATTCTTTGCGATTCAGATCGGGCACGCACTTTTCGCCTCGGCGTCGGTCTATGTAACCCTGATGCTATCGCTGGGGACCTTCGGGGCCGGTTTCATATTCCGACCCATCGGCGGCGTCGTCATTGGCCGCTATGCAGACCGTGTCGGCCGCAAGCCGGCGATGCTGCTGAGCTTCGCATTGATGGGCGGATCGATCTTCGCGCTCGCAATTATTCCGCCTTACAAGATGATCGGCGTTGCCGCCCCTATCCTAGCGATCGCGGCCCGGATGGTGCAGGGCTTTGCGCTCGGCGGCGAGGTCGGCTCGACGACGACGTTCCTGTTCGAGGCGGCGCCCGCAAATCAGCGTGGCCTCTATACATCGTTGCAGGGTCTCAGTCAGAGCATAGCGAGCTCTTCGGGGGCGGCATCGGCGCAATCTTGTCGCTGGTGATGACCGAGGCAGGCCTCGAGTCCTATGGCTGGCGTATCGCCTTCCTGATCGGCTCGCTCACCTTGCCGTTCGGCCTGTTCCTCAGGAATCGGCTGCCGGAAACCGTGCATCTCAAGGATCATGCCCCCTGCCTATGCGCCGCTCCATCCGGAGAAGTCGGTTTTCCGCACGCATGGCCGCGCGCAGACCTGTGCCGCGCCAGC
>CAWDKN010000078.1:0-10149 GCA_963802815.1 uncultured Alphaproteobacteria bacterium | reverse complement strand
GTGCTCGTCGCGGATCACGCTTTCGATGAAGGTGATGGACACGAGCCTGGCGCCGGCCGTGACGGGCCGCACCTCGTGCAAGGTCGTGGAGGGATAGACCACCGCATCGCCCGGTTCGCATTTGATGGGAAGCGCCCACGCGCCCAGATGAATGACGAGCTCGCCGCCCTGATAGGTCCGGGGGTCCGCGATAAAGACCGTGCTCGACAAATCCGATCGCAACGCGGCGCCGTCCGACATCTTCATGTAGGCCGCATCGGCGTGAACGCCGTAATTCATGCCGGGCTCGTAGCGGGCGAGCAGCGGAGGCGCCACGCGACGGGGCAGCGCAAAGTCGGTGAATTCGCGCGACCGCACAAAAGCGGCGGCGACGATCTGGACAGATTCGGCATATTGCGCGCCGCTCTGGTTCGCCTGGAGATTGTTCTTCGTCTCGTTTGCCGGATTGGAAATTCGTCCGTCGACGAAAGTCACCTCGCGGGCGAGCGCATTCAGGCGGTCGACTTCCGCTCGGTTGAGCAGGCTCTTGATCTGCAGGAACACGAATTTGCCGGCGCGCTGGATGCGTCTGACCGTAGCAAACGGTCCGGGCCGAAACAATTCCGGCGGCTTTCCCTGGAGCGATGCAGTCCGCCGCACTGCATGCGGCATGCCGCCAAGGCCAATTTTGCCGGGTTTCCTGCTACATTGCCGGCATGGATTCCCGCGCTGCAGAACAGGTCCGCCAGCTCAGCTTCGCCGCCAATGCCGCCGCCCAGCAAAGGCGCCTCGAAGAAGCGGCCTCGCTGTGGCGGCAGGTGCTGCAGCTTGCGCCGTTGCATCCCCAGGCACTGCTCTTTGTGGGACAGCACAGCCTGCATACCGGCGATCCCAACAATGCGCGCCTGCTTCTGCAACGCGCGACACAGGCCGCGCCGAAGGAGCCGATCGCGTGGCTCAATCTGTCATTCGCCTGCCGCGCTCTGGGCGATCAGGCGGCCGAGATGACGGCGCTGAACGGGGCGCTCGCCGCCGATCCCTATTGCTATCCCGCGCTGCTTTCGAAAGGCGTCCTTCAGCAGAAGATGGGGCAGATCCGCGCGGCCGCGAGGACCTACAAGGACGTGCTCACCATTCTGCCGCCCGAAGAAATGGTGCCGCCGGAGATGCACGGTGCGGTCGCGAGGGCGCGCGAAGTCGTTCGCGAAGAATTGGCTGCGTTCGAGAGCTTCGTGGCGTCGCGGCTGTCCGATGTCAAAAGCGAATTGGGCGACGCCGTGCTCGATCGCGTCGACGAGTGCGTGGGGATCGCCGCCGGCTCGAAGAAGGCTTACACCAACCATTGCTCCGTCCTCTATTTTCCGGGTTTGCCGCCGCTCGGCTTCCACGACACGAAGCAATTTCCCTGGCTCAAGGACATCGAAGCGGCCACGGACACGATCTGCGAAGAGCTGGTGGCTCTGTTGAAGGAAGACGGCGCCGAGTTTGCGCCCTACGTCCGTCATCCCGACGGCGTGCCGCTGAACCAATGGACCGAGCTCAATCACTCACCGCGCTGGAGCGCCTTCTTCCTGTGGCAGGATGGCCGGCGCCTGGACGCCCATTGCGAGCGCTGCCCGAAAACGGCGGCGGCATTGGAAACCTTGCCGATGGCGACGATGCCGGGCTACGCGCCGACGGCGTTCTTCTCGACGCTCGAGCCCAGGACGCGCATCCCGCCGCACACCGGCGCCACCAATGCGCGGCTCATCGTGCATGTGCCGCTGATCGTGCCACCCAAATGCGGCTTTCGCGTCGCCAACGAGACGCGGATCTGGGAGCCCGGTCACGCGTTCGTTTTCGACGACACGATCGAGCATGAGGCCTGGAACGAGAGCGACAGGCTTCGCGCCATCCTCATCTTCGACATCTGGAACCCGTATATCGCTCCGGCCGAACGCGAGATGGTCAATGCGCTGCTGCTCGCGATGCGGGAGTATTACGGCGCGGACGCTGCGCAGAGCTTTTAGCTAGATGCGTTCTACAAAATTCGTCATCCCCGGCGAGCGACCGCAGAGCGAGGTCAAGGGGACCCAGCACGCGAGCGTCCGCGAGCGCAAGAGTCAATCCGCGCGCGGACGCGCGCTGGCTGGGTCCCCTTGACCTCGCGCTGCGCGCTCGCCGGGGATGACGAGTTTTTTTGGTCGCACCAGAACAGAAGGCACTAATCCTTCGCGTACCCGAACTTTTCCACCCACGGCGCCAGCACGGGCAGCACCGGCTCCATCTGGTCGCGATAGTTACGCCAGTACCCCACGCCGTCGCGGTTGAGGCCGCGCATGACCTGGATCGAGCTCGGCGTGGCGATCGCGCGCGATTTGGCCCGTTCGGCGAAGTCGCTCATCTCGCTGCTCCAGGCAACGCCGATGAAATCGCAGACCTTGCGCGTCTCGCCCTCGAAATCGTCGATCAGCGTCTCGTGGCGAACCTCGTACCAGTCCTGGCCCAGCGTCTTGCGATAGATCTGCGCGAGCCGCATCACGGCGTCGTAGAAGCGGGCGCAGCGTTCGAGCGTGGTGAATTCGTACATCGACGAGTTCATCAGGAAGGAGCGGCGGTAGCAGCTCAGCACGACATCGCGCGGGTCGCGCAGGGCGAAGAGGATCTTGGCGGACGGGAACAGTCTCGCGATGATGGGGAGCTTGATCGAGTTGAGCGGGTTCTTGTCGATCAGGACCTTGGCGTCCGGTGCGGCGCCGAATTCGCGAACATGGCCCCAGTAGGTCCCGCGTTGCGCCGCGGCATCGGGCGGCGAAAGCCTGCGCAGCCGCTCGCGGCCGGCGGCGTTGTCGAAGAAGGCCCGCGTCGCATCGCTGAGCGTGGGCTTTTCCTCGAGCGCGACGATTTCGGGATGGCTCGAGAGAATGTTCTCGAGAAGGGTCGTCCCCGAGCGGGGAAAGCCCACGAGGAAGACATGGCCCTTCGCCGGAATGGGATCGCTGTCCGGCAATGTGCGGAGCGCGGTCTGTGCCGACCATTCTTCGGCCGGTGCCGTCTCGAAATACTCGGCGGACCAGACGGAATAGGTGTAGGCGGTCTCGGCGCCCGGCGCGTCGAATTGCGGCGCGTAGATGGCGTGCTCTTCGTCGTTCGCCGCCTTGTAGGCGGCAAAGGCTTCGGCGAAGCGGCCGCGCGCGTGGAGGAGGTCGCCCTGGATGCTCCGGGCCTGGGTGCGATTTAGGGGAAGGATGCCGGGATCGGAAAGCGCACGCGCAAGCGCTGAATCTGCGCCGTCGAAATCGCCGAGCGCAAGTGCGGTCTGCGCCAGCGTATTCAGCGCGAAATTCTGCTTGGGATCGGCTGAGAGCGCACGCTCGGCCCACTCCGTCGCCTTCGCGAAGTCGCCGCGGCGAAACGCAATCTGCGCAAGACGGGCCCAGGCGTCGGCGAAATCCGGCTTGAGCGAAACCGCGTCCTCGAGACTTTTCTGGCCGCCGACGAGGTCGCCCGTCGTTTCCTTCGCCCAGCCGAGATTGAAATGCGCCTGGGGGAAGTCGGGCGCGAGCCTGATCGTCCTCTCGAATGCCGCGATGGCCTGCGACGTCTTCTGCATCCGGGCCAGGATGAGGCCGTAGGCGTTCTGCACGGTGGGATCGTCCGGCGCGATCTCCGCAGCGTGATGGAGGTCTCTCAGCGCGTCGTCGTTGCGCCCCTCATTCTCGTAGCTGAAGGCGCGCAGGTTCAGCAGCATCGGATGGACCAGCCCGTCGGCGAGGCCCTGGCGCGCCATGGCGACGGCGCGTGGAATGTCCTGCGCTTGAATTGCGGCCTCGACCGCGCGAAGGAAGCGCATGTCGAGGGAGAAATCGCGCGTGGGGAAGGTCGAATAACTCATCGGAAGCGTCCTAGCTGCACCTTCGGCCGCCATGCGCCGCGGCCAACAAAGAAAACAGTTTATTGCCTGCCGCTCAGTCCACCGGATAGCCGAATTTCTCGACCCAGGGTGCGAGCACCGGCAGGACAGGTGCCAACTGTTCGCGATAGTTGCGCCAGGTGCCGACGCCGTCCCGGTTGAGGCCCTGCATCACCTGGATCGCGCTGGGCGTCGCGATGGGACGGCTTCTGGCGTGGTCGGCGAATTCGAGCATTTCCGCATTCCAATCGACGCCGATGAAGGCGCAGACGCGTCGGGTCTCGCCCTCGAAATCATCCGTCAGCGTCTCGTGCCGCAGATCGTACCAGTCGAGACCGAGTTTTTCGCGGTAGATCTGGGCGAGCCGCATCACGGCGTCGTAGTAGCGCGCGCAATGCTCCAGCGTGGTCAGCTCGAACATCGAGGCGTTCATGAGAAAAGTCCGCCTGTAGCTGCCCAGCACGACGTCGCGCGGATCGCGAAGCGCAAAAAGAATCTTCAACTCCGGAAACAGCTTGGCCATGACGGGCAGGGTGATCGAGGCGAGCGGATCTTTGTCGACAAGAACCTTGCCGGCAGGCTCGGCACCAGCCTTGCGTACGCGCTGCCAGTAGGCCGCGCGGTGCGCGGTGGCGTCCTCGGCGCCCAGCGTGCGCAGGCGTTCGCGGCCGGCGGCGTTGGTGAGGAAAGCCCGCGTTGCATCGACGAGCGTTGCTTTTTCCTCGAGCGTGACGACGCCGGGATGACTGGCCAGGACATTTTCGAGAAGCGTCGTGCCCGAGCGCGGGAAGCCGACCAGGAAGACGTGGCTGCGGGCTCCGCCGAGGCTGTCTTCAAGGGGAGCGCCACGCGCCGCTCGCGCCGACCAATCGGAGGTGGGCGCGTCGCCGAAATATTCGGCCAGCCACGCCGCATAGGTGTAGGCCGTCTCGGCGCCCGGCTTGCCGAACCGCGAGGCGTATAGCGCGCGGTCTTCGTCGTTTGCAGTCTTGTAGGCCTGGAAGGCTTCGCCGTAACGGCCTTGCGCATGCAGGAGATCGCCGCGCAGGCCGTTGGCATGGACCCGTTCCGCGGCCGGCAAAGTCTCGTCGGCGAGAAGCGTAGTCACGATGGATTCGGCCACCGCGTAATCGCCGCGAGCGATGGCGATGCGTCCCTGGGCCTTGCGTGCGGTGTATTGCCTGGCGTCGAGCGCGAGCGCGCGGTCGGCCAGCGCGAGCGACCTGTCGAATTCGCCTCGCCGATAGGCGACCTCGGCAAGCCGGGCGAGGGCGTCGGCATAGTCGGGTTCGAGCGCGATGGCGGTCTCGAGGCTCTGCTCGCCGCCGATGATGTCGCCGATTGCCTCGCGTGCCCAGCCGAGATTGCAGTAGGCCTCGGGATATCGGGGATCGAGCCGGATGGCGTCCTCCAGCGCTTTGATCGCCGGCTGGAACTTGTTCTGCTTGGCCAGCACAAACCCGTAGGCATTGAGCAGGACGGGATCCTCCGGCGCTATCGCAATGGCCTGGCGCAAATCCGCCGCGGCTTCGTCGTCGCGACCCTCCTGCGCGAAGCCGTGAGCCCTGAGGTTGAGCAGCAGGGGATGAACCAGGCCGTCGGCGAGCCCCTGCCGGGCAAGCGCGATCGCCCGCGGGATGTCCGATGCCTGGACGGCCGCTTCGACGGTGCGCAGGAAGCGCAGGTCGAGGCCCTGGTCGCGACTTTGGAACGTTGCGGAACTCATGCGACGCCTTTGCGGACCGGAGCCAGCGCGATCATAGGCACTGTGGCCGTCAAACAAAAGAAAACGGCGGCCCTTTCGGGCCGCCGTTTCCAACGTAGTAAAGCGATGCTCTTAGAACTTGTACGTGCCGCCGAGGAAGAACACGCGGCCCAGCGAGTTGTACACCTGCGGATAGGTGTTGCCGTTGCCGAAGGGCGGGGAAGAGATGCCCAGGTTCGAAGAGTTGAGGAGCGGCGGATCCTTGTCGAACACATTGTTCACGCCACCGCGGATCTCGAACGCCGGATTGACCTGGTAGGACGCGGACAGATCGAAGTAGTCGTAATCCGGGATGTGCTCGTCCTGGACGTCGAACGCACCGCTGTTGCCACCAACACCGGCGTCGAAGTCGAAGTGCACCGTGCTCAGGTGGCGCCACTGCACTGACAGGCTCAGATCCCACGGCGTATCCCAGGTCACGCGCATCTTGTGACGCCACACCGGAGCCGGCGTGCCGCAGATCGTGCCGAAATATCCTGCGCAATCAAACGAACCCGAGAAGAACGGGCTGGTCGTCGGAGCTGGCTCGGTCTTGAACTCGTCGAGATAGGTGCCGACGAAGTTTGCACTCAGGCTGCCGACGTCGCCCGTATCCATGTCGACGTCGTTGCCCAGATCCCGGATCTCCGACTGGTAGTTGGCTTCCATATCCACACCTTCGGTCTTGATGAAGCCGAGATTGGCGGTGTGGTTGATGACGTAGCCTTGGCCGGTCCACAGCGTGTTTGTGGTCGGGTCGCGATGGATGAGACCGCACGCCGCCAGATTGCCGTTCTCGCAATCGCCGAGGATGGTGCCCGCGCCGATCGTACCGATGGCGCTGTTCACCTTGATGTTGAAGTAGTCGACTGTGAGGCTGAAGTTTTCAAGGAACGACGGCGTGAACACGACGCCGCCGGTCCATGTGTCGGACGCTTCAGGCTTCAGGGCGGTGCTGCCGTCGATCTGCTGCTGACACTGGCCGGCCGGGCAGGGAAGGATCGTGCCCCGCTGTGCCGCAGTGAGCCCAGTGTTGGTGCAGAAGGCGCCCGGTGCGAACAGCGACGCCGATGGTGGCGCGTTGGTCGTGCCGTTGTTGGCGCAAGGATCCTGGCCGCCGAAGAGGATGACCGCTTGTGGCGTGAACAACTCCGTCGTGTTCGGCGCGCGCACCGACTTGGAGAACCCGCCACGAAGACGGAAGTCGTCGATCGGCTGCCATTCGGCACCGTACTTGAACGTCGTGGTCGAGCCGACATTGCTGTAGGCCGAATAACGGAACGCACCATTGATCGACAGATCTTCCGCAAAGGGCTGATCCTGTATCAGAGGCATGCGCGCCTCGACGTAGTACTCGGACACGTCGAACTGACCAGCCTGCGCCGGGCGCGGACCGCCGAGACCACCCAGATCACCGGTCGCCAGCTCGCGGTCGGGCTCATACCGCAGTCCTTCTTGGCGATATTCGGCGCCGAGCGAGATTGCTGCCGGCGACTTCGCCCAGCCGGACTGTATGCCCCACTGGCCGAGATCTCCGACGAGGTTGCCGCCCATCACTTCTTCCTCGGTCTGGCCGATGGCGACGCCGTTTGTCGTCACGTAAGCCAGCATGGCGGGCGTGAGCGCACCGGGTGCCGAGGTGAAGATATTGATCGGAACGCAGGTCGGATCGCTCTGGTTGATGACCGATTTACAAGTCGGCACACCGGCGACATTCACCACCTGCAACGCGTTTTGCAGGCTCTTGCTCGACCAGTAGCCGGTCTGATTGTCGGCATAGGCGGTCAGGCCGTACTGGGCGAAGACGTCGTAGCTCCACGTATTGTCGAGATCGCCTTTGATGCCGAACACGATGCGATACTGCGTGTGCCGCAGATCGTCGACGCGATCGCCGCTTTCCACGGCACGACGGCCAACGAGGACGGTTGCATTCGCGTCGGGATTGGCCGGGCCGAAGACCGCGCCGGGAGGACCGTTAACGACCGGCGCACCCGTCGGACAGATGAAGGCCTGTTCCGAAGCTGAGAGCAGCGGGTTGTCGCAGTTGATCAGGAACGGAGTTTGGAAGGCACCGCCCGGTGCGACCTGCGCGATCGTGTGGTCGTCCATGAACATCACGGACGAGTAGAACTCGGCGTGATTGCTGATGTCGTAGTGGCCCTGGGCGCCAAAATTGTAGCGAATGTCGGGGCGCTGCAGATAGTTGAACGGCGCGAAGTTGAACGACGGCCCCTTGGGCCCGACCTGGCCTGTGGTCGTCGGACCGAATGAAACCGGTGTCGTGTTGGTAAAGCCGGGAGTGCCAACGGAAACGGCATTGCCGGTGTCGACGCTCGTGAACTTGCCGCGCGGGGTCGTGCTCGAACCGACGCAAGCAAAGCCGTTGGAGGGCGGATTGCCCGCACCCGGACCGCTCGGGAAGTTGACGGCGGCGCTACAGGCCGAGAAGTCACGCTGGCTTTCGAGGACCTTCTGCTGGCTCTCGACACTGCCGTAAAGGGTCACATTGCCCTTGCCGTCGGCGGAGTTCACGCCCAACAGCACGGTTACGTCGCCCGTGCCGCCGTCCCAGACGTCCTTTGGCGCGCCGGGATATGGCGTGCCGGCGTTGATCGGAAAGTCGGCCGCCGTGATGTGGGAGTTGCCGTTCTCCGCGATGCTGTATTGGCCGTCAACTTCGACGCCTTCGAAATCCTTGCGCAGGATGAAGTTCACGACGCCGGCAACCGCATCCGAACCGTAAACGGCCGAGGCGCCGCCCGTTTCGACTTCGACGCGCTCGACGAGAGCGGCGGGGATCATGTTGATGTCGGCTACGCCGCCCGTCGCATGCGACAGCGCGTCGGGGTCACCCGGCATAAGACGCTTGCCGTCGATGAGGACGAGGGTGCGCTTCGGCGACAGGTCGCGAAGATTGACGGAGGCCGTGCCGGAGGCCGCGTTGGATGCCGCTGAACCCTGGTCGGCGAAGACTGACGGCAGGTTGTTCAGAAGGTTTTCGACGTTGGTCGTGCCCTCATTCTTGATTTCCTGCGCGCTGACCGCGGTCACGGGCGTTGCAGAAATCAGGCCCTGCTGGGGGATGCGCGATCCGGTGACGACCACCGTTTCGACACCGGAACTTTGTGCTTGCGCCGGCGTCATGAGGCTGACCGCGGCTGCGGTCGCTCCGCCGAGAAGCAGAACGGACTTCAGGCTGCTCTTATTGATCTGAAACACTTTTGACCCCCTTGGATCTGTCGCAACGACGTTTACGTTCGGGCTGTCTTCAGTCGGCCGGAGGCCGAAAGTCCGCACATCGCTGCCCGCGATCGCAGATTTGCCCGTGTTGTAGGGGAAGCTAAAAGTGTCGGCGGCAGGCGTCAAAAAGGAATTGCGCCTAACGGAGATTCACATCTGTCCTGTGGCATTTAGGTGTCAATTTTTCGCGACCACGCCATCTTGTTACGGAAGGAGGGAAATTTCCTGAAATAAAAGTGCCAGTTTATCCCCTGAAACTGAGCTAACTTGCGCAATATTGTGCTTCAGCGGGTCTCTCCAGGGGGGCAGGGGATCGTTTGGAGGCGCCGGACGCGCTCCAAAGTTGGGCCCTGTGGCCCAGTTGCGACGCAGGGGTCAATTTCTAGGCAATCGACGCTTCGGGCGCGCGCAAACTGGAATCAAATCGGGCTGTCGGATCATCCGCCGCCGCGTTGTTTCGCGCAGATAAGCGCACTATGAACGCAGCCGCGTCGCGAGCTGCCGCGCCGGGCGCGCGAATGACGTCAACTCCCGTGCACAAAGGCCTGATTTCCAAGATGAATTCGAAGCAAATTTGCTCCCGCTCGCAGCTTTCGGCCCTCGCCATGAGCCAGCCCGGAGCGCCACTGGTGAGTTAGGCCGAACTGCTGACGCAGCCGATCCACTGCGGCTGGCCGGCCGCGCGGGCGAGGCGGAAGAAATCTGCCGCGGCCTGGTCGCTGCCTACCCGGGCTCGGCGGCCGCTCTCAATTACCTGGGACTTCTGCTGTCTGCGCGGGGCGCCCTGGATGAGTTGGCAGAGCTTATCCGCCGGGCGACGGCGATCATGCCGTCCGATGCCGCACTGCACAGCAATCTGGGCAATGTCCTGCGCCGTCGTGGCGATCTCGCCGGCGCTGAGCAATGCTACCGCACTGCCATCACCCGCAAGCCCGACTTCGCGGACGCGCATTACAACCTGGGAATTACGCTGCGCGAGCTCGGCCGGCCGGCGGAAGCGTTCCAGTCGCACAAGACCGCGGCGACGTTGAAGGCGAACTATGCGCCGCCTTTGGTTCAGATCGGATCGCTTCTCGCCGAACAATCCGCCTACGCGGACGCGCTCAACGTGCTCGATGCGGCCGTCGCCGCCGATCCGAAATCGTTCGAGGCACACTATACGCGCAGCGCCGTGCTGACGGCGCTCGAACGGCCCGACGATGCCATCGCGGCGTTGAAGACTGCGATCGCACTGCAGCCCGCGCGCCACGAAGCGCATTTCGCGCTCGCCAATGCCTATGTCGCGGCAAACAAC
>CAWDKN010000077.1:0-93971 GCA_963802815.1 uncultured Alphaproteobacteria bacterium | reverse complement strand
GGCGCGGCCGGGATCCACCTGGGCGCCTCGCTGTCGGTGGCGCCGCACGAGCAGGGCGCGGTCGCGGGTATCATCGGCGGCGCCAGCGCGACCGGCTTCATCGCGGGTCCGCTGATCGGCTGGATGTATGAGTGGTCGCCGTACCTGCCTTACGGCTTCGCGGCAGCTTTGGTGACGGGACTGGCGCTGTTCATGTGGCTGTCGCCGACCCTGCACAATGCCGGCGACGTGCCGCCGGAGATCGACGCGGTCGAGGAAGCGGTGGAGACGCAGATCGCGGAGGGGTGACGCAAAATAACGCCGGTCCGCCGCCCGTAAAGAGCGGGGAGTGGCGTTTGTGTTCTCGGTCTTAGCTAGTGTTTGTTCGCCGCGTCTTCCATCAGGCGGTCGAGCAGCGACTTTGTCGGGAAGCCGTCGGCGGGAAGTCCGTGCGCCTTCTGGTAGGCCCGCAACGCCGCGCGGGTCCCGTGGCCGAGGACGCCGTCGATGGTGCCGGGATCGTAGCCGAGTGTCTTCAGGTTGGTCTGAAAGGCGATGCGCTCGTCGGGCAGGAGCGGCTGCTCGTCGCGCGGCCATGAGCCCATGACGGGCGCAGCTCCGCGGAAGCGTCCGGCGAGCGTGCAGACGGCGAGCGCGTAGGACGCGGCGTTGTTGTACTTCAGCACGACCTTGAAGTTGTCGAAGACAAGGAAGGCCGGACCGCGCGCGCCGCCGGGAAGATAGATCGCTGCGTCCTCGGCGGTGTCAGGAGCATCGAGCCGAGCGCCGGCTTCACGCCGAGTTTCTTCCAGTCGCCCAGGGATTTCTCGATGTCGGGATCTGCGTTGGCATAGTCGAAGCCTGCGGGCAGCGTGACTTCGACGTCGCAGGGATTGCCGCGCTGCCAGCCTGCATCGGCGAGCAGCGCCGCGGTCGAGGCGAGCGCGTCTGCGAAGTCGTGCCACAGGTCGATCTTGCCGTCGCCATCGCCATCGACGGCATGGGCGAGAAACGAGGAGGGCACGAACTGCGTCTGCCCGAAGGCGCCCGCCCAGGACGCCGTCATGTCGGCGGGCTCGTACTTTTCCTGCTCCACCATCTTGAGCGCCGCCAGGAACTCGCCGCGCGCATAGTCCTGGCGCGGGCCGTCATAGGCGAGCGTCGCCAGGGCCTCGAACATGTTGAAGCTGCCCATCGACTGGCCGAAATTGGATTCCGCGCCCCAGATGGCGACGAGGATCTCCTTCGGCACGCCGTAGCGCGCTTCGATCGGCGCCAGCATCGCCGCATCGGCCGCGAGCAATTGCTGGCCCTTCGCGATGCGCGCGTCGGAGACCATGTTGTCGAGATAGGTCCAGACGGGAGTGGTGAACTCCGGCTGGGTCTGGTCGAGCTGCGCGACTCGAGGATTGGGCGCGATGTTGGCGGTCGCCAGGTCGTAGGTTTCCGGTGCGATACCGGCCGCGATGGCGACAGAGCGCTCGTCGCGCAGGAAGGCGTAGAATTTCGCGTCTTCCGGGGACGGCGCGGCGATCACTGCGTCGTGCGACGCATGACGGGCCACGCCCGGTGCGGTCGTCGCGCAAGCGGCCGCGAAAACGACAAACCCAAGCGCGGCCGCGCGCATCCCCACGATCTTCAGCTCCCCCAAGTGCAACGCCTTACCCGCTACCTGATTCCGCGCCGTCTGTACCATGGTGCTGTGGGCCAAACTGAGGCGACGAAAAGGCATGGCCGGAGGGGGTTGCTGCGGCCAGCCCGCACACACTAACCCTTTGGGTGGGTTTGGGTTTCACCCTCGGTTGACAGGCCGGGACCGCCCGCATAGGTTCCGCGCCTCTTTTTCCGGCCGCTCCCGAAGGGTGTCATGAAAGTTCGTAATTCGCTGCGCTCGCTCAAGAAGCGCGACAAGGATTGCCGCATCGTGCGCCGCAAGGGCCGCGTCTACGTGATCAACAAGAAGAACCCGCGCTTCAAGGCGCGCCAGGGCTGACGCACGCCGCATGATAGGCTGCGCGCCCTTGAGAGGTCGCGCGTGGATTTTCCGCAAACCGATACCAAGATCGTTGCGCGCCGGAAGGACATCGTCACGGCGCTGAAGCGCGTCGTGCCCGACGGCGTCGTCACCGACAGTTCCGGCCTCGCCGCCTTTGACGGCGACGCGCTCACCGCCTATCGCCAGAAACCGCTGGTCTGCGTCCTGCCCAAGACCAGGGAGCAGGTTTCGGAGGTGCTCGCTGTCGCAAGCCGGATGAGCGTGCCGATCGTGCCGCGCGGCGCCGGCACCTCGCTCTCCGGCGGCGCCCTGCCCCGAGCGGACGGGATCCTGCTCGGCCTGTCTCGGATGAACCGCATCCTGGAGATCGACTACGACAATCGCTGCGTGGTGGCGGAGCCGGGCGTGACCAATCTCGCGATTACGCGTGCGGTGGAACAGCGCGGCTTCTACTATGCGCCCGATCCGTCGAGCCAGATCGCCTGCACCATCGGCGGCAATGTGGCGGAGAATTCCGGCGGATTGCACTGTCTCAAATACGGCCTCACCACCAACAACCTGATGGGCGTGGAGATCGCGCTGGCCGACGGCACGCGGGTGCGGCTGGGCGGCAAGGCGCACGCCGCGGCCGGGCTCGACATCCTCGGCATCGTCGCGGGATCGGAAGGCCTGCTCGGGGTCGTCGTCGAGGCGATTTTGCGCATCCTCCCCAAACCGCCGGTGACGCGCACGCTGCTCGCGGCATTCCAATCGGTGCCGGCGGCCGGACAATGCGTCGCCGACATCATCGCCGCGGGTATCGTTCCCGCCGCCATGGAGTTCATGGACCGCCGCTGCATCGCCGCGGTCGAGGCGCATTGCACGCCGGGCTATCCGCGCGACGCCGAAGGGCTGCTGCTGATCGATGCCGACGGCCTCAGGGCGGAAGTCGACGATGCCATTGCACGGATCGGCGAGATCGCGCGCCGCGTCGGCGGCGAGGTGCGCGAGGCCGTCGACGAGACGGAGCGCGCGAAGCTGTGGGCGGGACGCAAGGCGGCGTTCCCCGCGATGGGACGGCTGGCGCCCGACATGCTGTGCATGGACGGCACCATCCCGCGCCGCACGCTGCCCGACGTGCTCGCGCGCATGGCCGAGATGGCGAAGCGTTACGAGCTCGGCTTCTGCAACGTCTTCCATGCCGGCGACGGCAATCTGCATCCGCTCATCACGTTCGACGTGATGAAGCCGGGCGAACTCGAACGCGCCGAAGCCTTCGGCGCCGACATCCTCAGGCTCTGCGTGGAGGTGGGCGGCGTTCTCACGGGCGAGCATGGCGTCGGCGTGGAGAAGCGCGACCTGATGCCGGCGATGTTCACCGACGCGGATTTGGCGCAGCAGCAGCGGCTCAAATGCGCTTTCGACGGCGCGCGGCTGTTCAATCCCGGCAAGGTGTTTCCGACGCTGTCGGCCTGCGTCGAGCAGGGCCACATGCATGTGACGGCGGGCCGGCTGCCGTTTCCCAATCTGCCGCGCTTCTGATGACGGCACGCAGCGTTTCGAACGAGGCCGAGATCGTCGACGTCGTGCGCGCAGCACGCGCGGACAAGACGCCGCTCGAGATCGTGGCCGGCGGCACCAAACGCGGCTTCGGCAAGCCGGCAGGACGCGCCGGGCGCGTTCTGGATGTCTCCGGCGTCGCCGGGATCGTCGTCTACGAGCCGGAGGAATTGATTGTCACGGTGCGTCCGGCGACACCGGTCGCAGAGCTACGCGCGGCACTCGTGGCGCGCGGCCAGTGCCTCGGCTTCGATCCGCCGGAATGGGCGCCATTGTTCGGGGCAAACGGCACAGCGACGATGGGCGGCGTCGTCTCGACCGATGCCAGTGGTTCGCGCCGCATCCGCCATGGCGGTGCGCGCGATCAGCTGCTGGGCATCCGCGCGGTGAATGGCCTGGGCGAAGCATTCAAGGCCGGCGGGCGCGTGGTGAAGAATGTCACCGGCTTCGACATTCCCAAGCTCGTCTGCGGCGCCTTCGGCACGCTGGGCGTGCTGACCGAGCTGACCTTCCGCGTCTACCCCAAGCCGTCGCATGCGACGACGCTGGTCGTGCGCGATATCGCGATCGCCGAAGGTTTTTCGTTGCTGCGCGACGTCTGGTCTGGGCCGCTCGAGGCGACAGGGCTTGCTTATGTTCCGGCGATGGTTTCGCTGAAGGATCTCGGCGACGTCGGCAGGGGTGCCGCGCTCATCCGCATCGAGGGTGCGGCGAAGCCGCTCGAGGAGAAACGCGCGACGCTGAATTCCGCGCTTGCCGCGCGCGCGGTCGCAGTGCTCGACGACGGCGATGCGGCGTTCGCGCAGCTGGGCGCCGGTGCGCCGTTTTTCAATACCGATTTCGACGTCTGGCGCGCCTTCGTGCCGCCGTCCGAAGCCGCGCGCACGGCGGAGTGTGTCGAGGCGCCTCTGTGGTATGGCGACCTGGCCGGCGGCCTGTTGTGGTTCGGACTCGAAGCGGGCGACGCCGCCGCAACGGTGAAGCTGCGCGCCTGCGTGGCGCGCGCGGGCGGACACGCGACGCTGCTGCGCGCCGACGAAGCGACGCGCCGGCGTCTCGCGGTGTTTCCGCCCGAGACCGTCGAGCGCGCGGCGCTGACCCGCGCGGTGAAGTCGGCGTTCGACCCCCTGGCCCTGTTCAATCCCGGCAGGATGTACGAAGGAATTCTGAGTTGCGCACCCAGTTCACGCCCCTGCAGCTTTCCGATCCACATCTCGCGGACGCCGAGAAGAGCGTGCGCGCCTGCATGCATTGCGGCATCTGCACGGCGACCTGTCCGACCTATGTCCTGCTCGGCGACGAGCGCGACGGGCCGCGCGGGCGCATCGTCATGATGCAGCAGATGCTGGAGCAGGGTGGTGCGCCGTCGGCCGAGACCGTGCTGCATGTCGATCGCTGCCTTTCCTGCCTCGCCTGCCGCACCGCCTGTCCCTCCAGCGTCGACTATGCGCGGCTGGTCGACACCGCGCGGGCGCATATCGAGACCCATTACCGCCGTCCGCTCGGCGAGAGGCTCCTGCGGCGGCTGATCGCCACCGTGATGACGCGGCCTGCGCTGGCCTCGGTCATGCTCGGCGCCGCGCGGATGTTTGCCCCGCTCGCCCGCGCCCTGCCGGGGCGGCTGGGTCATCTCGCCCAGATGGGCCTCACAATCGACCCGACCCCGCCGCGCTCCATTCCGCCGCGGGTGCAGGACGACGCGCGGCGCGTCGCGCTCCTGCCGGGATGCGTCCAGGCCGCCATCGCGCCCGAGATCGACCGCGCCGCGGCGCGGGTACTGGCGCGGCGCGGGTTCGAACTCGTGCCGCTTGCGGGGGCAGGCTGCTGCGGTGCGCTCGACCACCACATGGGTCGCCTCGAGCCGTCGAAGCGCTGGGTCCGCCGCCTCATCGAAGCCTTCGAACGCGCCCACGACGCCGAGCGCTTCGAGGCGGTGATGATCTCGGCGACCGGCTGCGAGGCGCACCTCAAGGATTGCGCGCACCTGTTCAAGGGCGATCCCGTGTGGGAGCCCAGGGCCAAGGCCTTCGCCGCCATGTTGCGGGATTTCTCCGAGCTCGCCACGCCGCGCCAGGCCTGGCCGCCGCAACCTTTGCGGGTCGCCTGGCATGCCGCCTGCTCGTCGCAGAACGGCCTGAGCCTGGGCGACAAGCCGCAGACCCTGCTGCGGACTGCAGGGTTCGACGTCGTCCCGATCCCGGAGGGCCATCTGTGCTGCGGCGCGGGCGGGGCCTATAGCATCCTCGAACCCGAAATCGCCGGCGCGCTGCGCGCCCGCAAGCTAGCCAACATCGAAAGCCTCAAACCGGACGCGATCGCGACCGGCAATGTCGGCTGCCTGAACCATCTGGCGGGGGCGGATGCGCCGCCGGTCGTGCACTTGGCCGAGCTGATCGACTGGGTCGAGGGCGGCGCCACGCCGCGAGCGTTTTTGACGGGCGCCGCCATGACAGGGACACAGTCTTAGCGCTAATAATTTGCCATGCGCGTCGCGGTCGCCTTCCTTGCTGCAGCGCTTGTCGCGGTCTCCGCACAGGCGGCGGCGCCGTCTGCCCCGCCGCCCAAGCAACCGATCGACGCGCTCTTCAACGAGCTCCGGCAGGCGAGCACGCCCGACGACGCCAAGCCGATCGAGGAGCAGATCGCGATGCTGTTCCTGCAATCGGGAAGCCCGAGCGTCGATATCCTGATGACGCGCGGCACCGCGGCGCTTGCCGCCGGCGACAACGACACGGCGCGCAAGCTTTTCGACTCCGTCACCGGCATCGCGCCAGCCTATGCCGAGGGCTGGCACCAGCGCGCCGAGCTTCAGGTCGCGGCGAATGACGATGCCGGTGCGATGGTGAGCCTGCAGCACGCCGTCACGCTCAACCCGCGCGAATTCCGCGCCATGTCCGAGCTTGCCGGCATGCTCGAGGATTACGGCGACAAGGCCGGCGCGCTCAAGCTCTACCGCCGCGCGCTCGCGCTCGATCCCCAGCTCGACGGCGTCGACCGCCATGTCAAGGCGCTCGAGAACGAGGTCGAGGGGCAGGGGATCTGACACTGCGCGCTATGTTGCGAGCGGCACTCGTGAGTGTGGCGCTCCCGCCAGCCTGCGGCGCCGTGACGGCGCCGGCCGGGCAATCGCCCGTCGGCTATTGGTACGAAGAAGGCCAGCCCGACGATCCCAACGTACTCACCATCGTGCATTTTGACGTCAGCGGCCGCTTCGACGTGCATTTCCGCATGTGTCACGGCCACGATCAGGCCGACGACATCGAGACCGGTGTCTGGATCTACGCGAACGGGATCAACGACATGGTCACGCTCACCGCGAATGGCGGGTCCGCCTATCGCGACGACCGCTACGACACCGTCAAGCTCGACGCGACACACTACGTCTACAGGCATGAGAGGACGGGCTACGTGTTCAAGGATGTGCGGGTGGATGCGAAGTCCGATGTGCCGTCGTGTGAATCGACGAGTTGACGACAAGGAGGACGCCCTTGGGATAGTTCGATTGGGGAAATGCTTCAGCCCTACGCGGCATCGACGAAAACGTCTAAGACGACAATGCGGCCAGCGCGAGCTTTTGCTTGGCAGTCAGCTTGGCACAGACCTGCTCATAGGAATGGGCGGCCAGGCGCCTGACCTCTTTGGCGGGCAGGTCGCCATCGAGACTCACGCTGATCCAGTAGCGGCGGTCCAGATGGGAGCGATGGCCGATGGCGGTGTATTTCCCCCGTAGGACCTCCGCCAGATGCGGGTCGCATTTCAAAATCACGTTCTCGATGCCGCGGATGGACAGGATGGCGAACATCTTGCCCATGACCTTGTAAATCAGGATGTTGGGCGTGGATGCTCGGGGAGGCGACATGGGGTGCGCCACCGCGCCTGGCATGGCATCCAATGTGGCCTTCAAGGCGGCGGTTCCCCGAGTTAGATCCATGGTGGGATGCTTTGGTAGGGCACGCCCTGTTGCAGCGCGAGCCTAGCGGGCGTGGTTCGATCGTCAAGATATCGAAGGGCACGATGCGCTCGCATTTCACATCGAAGCAAATGCGTCGGGCACCCAGCATGCTTTGCACGACCCACCCCCAACCGTTCGGCCCGCGAATGGGCTGGCGCGCATTGGCTTGACGGCCTCAGCCTGCAAGGGGCCGGGGAGTCACCTAGGCAGAAGTGCCTGAGAAGAACTACGCGGCGGCCCGCTCGCCGGATTCCGGGGAGACCAGGAACAACGGAAGGCGCACTCTGACGACTGTTCCCCGGTCTTCCGGTTTCGGCGGAGCGATCGTGCCGCCGAGCTGACGCACGAAGATTGCGACATAGTCGGATCCGCGCTTCTCGGGAGCCTTTGCCAATTCCTTATCCTTCATTCCCACGCCGTTATCGGCAACGGTCAGCTCGATTTCGGCGCCGACGCGTTCCACGCTCAATACGACAAGTCCCTTTCCGTCGGGAAATGCATGCTTGATGGCGTTCGTCGCCAGCTCATTGACCAGGAGACCGAATGGCACGGCGCGATCGGGGTCGATATCCAGCGCTTCGGCCCGGACCTCGATCGCGATGCCCGACTTGTTGCCTAGGAGGCTCGCGGACATGGACTTGGAAATCTCCGCGAGATAGGCATCTACGGCGACGGTCCGGCCACGGCTGGTCTGGGATATCAGATCGTACAGCTGGGCAATCGCGCCGATGCGTGCCTGCATCGCCTTGTAGCCCTGAATGCACGGCGCCGCCGTCCATCTCGCTTCGTAGGCGATCAAGCCAACGACGATCTGCAGGTTGTTCTTGATCCGGTGCGAGATTTCGTTCGTGAGCATCTGGGCGTCCCGCTCGCGCTGCTTGCGGTCGGTGATGTCCTCGAAGACCAGAAGCATCCGATGGGCATGGTTCCCCGCCTGGGAAATCTTGCGCGCATTCAGGTTGAAGACCCGTCGGCCGAGGCCCGGAAAATCGTCTTCGATCTCGAAGCTTTCAATCGGCTTGTCTTCCGGGAGCACCTTCTCCATCAGATGGCGAAGCGCAGGCACGTCCCACTGGTGCTGGCCCAGCTCGGAAACGCGCCGCCCGTGCGTTTCGGCCTCGGTAATCCCGAACATCGTGAGAAAGGCCCTGCTCGCCGTCACGATCGTCATGTCGTGCTCGAGCACGACCAGAGGATCGCGAATCGTGTCGACGATGCTTTGAGTCAGCTGCCAGTTGCGTCGGCTCTCGGCCCGGGCCGCGCGCTCCTCGCTCACATCCTCGATGGCGAGAAGGATGGAGCCGTCGTGGTCGCCCGGACTGAAAATCTTGCGGGCATTGACCAGCATCGTGCGCCTCCCGATGGTCGGAAAATCGTGCTCGACCTCGAACCCTTCGACCGAAGTCCGGTGGGGGATCACGCTCTCGAGCAGGGTGCGCAGCGCGGGGATATCCCACTGCCGGTTTCCCAGGTCGTAGATGAGGCATCTTTCGGTTTCCTCGGCGCTTGTGCGAAAGGTCTGGTAGAACGCACGATTGGCGGAGGTGATGTTCAGATTCCTGTCAAGAACGATGAGTGCGCTAGGCACGGTCTCCACGATGTCGCTCGCCGCAATGTCAGGTACCGCCATGTTCTCCGATCGATTCCGCAACTTCCAAGCTACGCCGCAAGCAGATCTTCGACGGAGTCCTGGAGTTGCTGTTCCGTGTAAGGCTTGCAAAGGCAATGCGTGCCTTCGACAAACAGAGCTCTCATTGAGTTCGTGACGGAGTTTCCGGTCGTATACAGGACGCGCAATTGCGGCCGGAGCCCGATGGCCTGGCGCGCAAGGTCACAGCCGCCAAGGACGGCGGTCTTGAGATAGATGTCGGTAAAGAGGGCATCGACGTGCTGAACGGAACGCAAGATCAGGAGCGCTTCGCCGACGTCGCTGGCCGATAGTGTCGTATGGCCCCAGTCCTGTACCATCATCTCCGCGACCTCGCGGATAAACACGTCGTCCTCGACAATCAGGATCACAGCCATCAGCAATCTTCCCGCCGTGACTGCGGGCAACGCGCTGATCGGAGCTCGCTGCGCAGCGCCGTTGCCGGCGGCCATCAGGGCATACGAGTAACTCGGGGCGGCGGCAGGGGTTCCGTCAGGGTTGTGGATGAACCGACTGGTCACTTTTGACCATTTGGCCGCGTGAACTGCATTTGGCGTCGGCGCAGGGGTGGCCCTACGCTGACAGCCTTGCGGTGCAATACGTAATCGCCTTCCTCGCCGTCGCGGCCCAGTCGGCTGGCGGGTCGAGCACAAGGTAGCGCTCGTACAGCGACTTGGCGTGGGCGATGTGTCCGGCCTTCATCAGCAGCTGGGCGCGGTTGAAGACGGCGTCGGAATAGCGCGGATCGATCTCCAGAAGGGCCGCGAGCTCGTCGCTGGCCTCGTCCAGCTTGCCGTCGGCCTCGAGCGCGAGGGCGAGGTTGTAGCGCGCCTCGACGAAGGCGGGATCGCGGGCGATGGCGCGGCGATAGGCCAGCATCGCGGCGCGATGGTCGGACTGCGCCAGATGGACGTTGCCGATGTTGTAGAGCGCGATGGCATCGTGCGGGATCGGCGCGCGCGCACATGTCGTAGAGGCGCACGGCGTCGTCCTTCTCGCCCGCGGCGTCCTTGAGCTCTGCTGACTCGAACAATTCGTCGAGATCGGCATGATCGGCGTCGAGCGGCAACAGGCCCTGGCCCTTCAGCGTCGACAGGCCGTCGTCCCATTGCAGCGCCGCGCTGCCCGAGGGCGTCAGCACGACTTTGCGGCGGCCGTGTGGTGCCGCGTCGCGCGCCTGGAGCAGGATGCGCACAGCGTCGGCCAGCGACTTGCCGTGGCGGATGATGTCGGATGCGGTACGAATGGCGGCGGAGTCACCGAAGCGGATCTTGTCGCCCTCCAGAGCGATGAGATCGAAGGCTGCGAGAATCTCCGCGTCGTCGCGCGTGAGCGACGTCGGCGTCAGTGCCGTCGACAGTGGCAGGGTCGATGCCGGCGGATCTTCGTCGAGCGATGAGGTGAAGCTGCGTTCGCCCAGAACCGGGATGTTGCGCGCGCGCGCCGCGGCGATGCGGATCTTCAAGGCGCCGGTGTCGATCAGCGCCGTCGCCAGCGCGCCGATGACGAGAACATCGCTGCGGCGCGTGAGGTCGCGCACCACCTGTCCCCCACGCCGGGCGATCTCCTTGACCAGCCTTTCGCGCTGGCCGGCGCCGAACCGGCCATAGAGCGCTATGGACCGGCCGCGCAGGTCCATGGTCAGGCGGATTTCTTCTTCTTCGCCGCGGCCGGTCTGGCTTTCGCGGCGGCGGCTTTCGGCTTCGCCTTGTCGACGGGAGCTGCAGCGCGGCCGAGACTGGGCGCGGCCGGACGGCGCTCTTCCTCTATGCTGCGGCGGAGCGCGTCCATCAGGTTGACGACGTTGCCGCGTTCCGGTGCCTTGGTTATGACGGGATCGCCGCCGGCGATCTTGGAGCGCACAAGAGTTCATCAGCGCTTCTTCGTAGCGGTCCTCGAACGCGTCGGGCGAGAACTTCATCTTCTTCTGGCCGATGATCTGCGCCGCCATGCTCAGCATGTCTGCCGTCACCTTCGCGTTCAGCTTCTCGAAGGCGTGCGCCGGCTCGCGCACTTCCTTGGCGCCGCGCAGGGTGGTGAGCTTGAATCCTTCGGCCATCGGATGGATGGCGACGAGACGCTCGCGACCCGACAGCACTATGCGCGCGACGGCGACCTTCTTCGCCTTGCGCATGGCTTCGAGGATGACCGCGTAAGTCTCCTCGGCGATGGGACCGTCGGGCGCGAGATAGTAGGGCGTGTCGAGATAGATCGGATCGATGTCGCCTTCGTCGACGAAGCCGTCGATGTCGATGGTCTTGCTCGAACTCGATCTCGATCTCGTCCAGCTCCTCGGCGGTGACGACGACGTATTTGTCCTTCTCGAACTGATAGCCCTTCACCAGGTCCGCGCGGTCGATCTCGCCGAGCTCGGGGTCGTGGTATTTCTGCTGGACGCGGTTCAGCGTGTCCTTGTGCAGGAGGTTGAAGGAGATCCGTCCGGCCGACGCCGACGTGGCCGAATAAAGCTTCACCGGGCATGAGACCAGCGAGAGCTTCAGATAGCCTTTCCAGTAAGCGCGACCTGCCATGACAACCCTCTAGCGTTTCATTCCGACGTCGCGGCGCATTGTCTGCGTGATCTCGACGCCTGTGGATTCTAGCGCATCCCAGGGGTCCGCCACCAGAGTCTCCAAGCGCTTCAAGACGTTAACATGTGTAAACGCATTGCCGCCGGAGAGCCCGCGCAACTCCTTCCAGGCGATGGGGACCGCGACGGGAAAGCCCGGCCGCGCCCTCAGGGAATAAGACGCGATGGCGCTCGCGCCGCGGGCGTTGCGCAGGTAGTCGACGTAGATGCGATCACGGCGCTTCTCCTTGGAGGAGACGGCCGTAAACAGCTTCGGCATGTCGGCGGCGACCGCGCGCGCGAAGGCTTCGGCGAAACCCTTGACCAGCGGCCAGCCCTGGCCGGGTGCCAGCGCCATCACAAGATGCAGGCCCTTGCCGCCGGTGGTGCGGAGAAAAGTGCGCAAGCCCATACCTTCGAGACGCCCGCGCAGAATCTCGGCGGCGTCGCAGACGCGGGTCCAGGTGAGGCCTTCGTCGGGATCGAGGTCGATGACCAGGCGGTCGGGATGCTCGGGGTCGTCGACATGGCAACCCCAGGCATGGAATTCGACGGCGCCGAATTGCGTCAGCGCGAGATAGCCCTTCGCTTTGGTGATGGTAATGAAGGCGGCGCGGCCTTCCTCGTCGGAGAGATCGACGGTTTCGACGCCGTCGGGCAAGCCTGCGAAGCTGTGGCGCTGGAAGAAGCAATCCGCCATCGCGCCGGTTGGGCAGCGCAGGAGCGAGACCGGGCGGCGCAACAGCTCGGGCAGAAGCCAGTCTCCGACCCTTGCGTAGTAGAGCGCGAGATCGAGCTTGGTGACGCCGCTGCCGGCAAACATCTCGCGCTGCGGATTGGTCAGGTGCACCGCCGCCAGCTCGCGGTCGCCGACAAGCCTCGGCTTGAGCGACGCGGTGGTCTTGCGCTGCATGCGTTCCGCCAAGCTGAAGAAGACCGGCTGACGCGGACTGTGCTGCGACGAGCGGCTGGCGAAGCCGATCTCGGCAGTCCAGTCGGGTTCGATAAAGTGCGCACCGGGCGTTCGCGGCACCGGCACGGCAGGCGATTTGCGCTGCGCCTTCGACAGCAACGCAAAAAGCTCGCGGCCTTTCGTCTCCGAGATTCCCGAGCCGGCCCTGCAGGCATAGACAAGCTCGCCGTCTCGCTCTTCCGCCACGAGAAGCGACGTCACGCAGTTCGGCGCGTTGGCGATGTAGCCGACGACGACGAAGGTGCCGATCTCGGTGCGCTTTATTTTCACCCATTCCGGCGAGCGCCGCTGCACGTAACGCGAATCATCGCGCTTGGAGACGATGCCTTCGAGGCCCATGCGGCTCGCCTGCGCAAAGAGCGCGTTGCCGTCGCCGTCGATGTGATCGCTGAGCTGGATGGGCGAGCGTGAATCGATCAGCGGGTCGAGCAGGCCCGCTAGCGCGCGCTTGCGCTCGAGCAGCGGCACGGCGCTGAGATCGTGGCCGTCGAGATAGCAGAGGTCGAAGGCGAAATACGTCATCGCGTGGCTCTTGCCTTCGGACAGAGCTTCCTCGAGCAGGTTGAGCGAGGTGACGCCGCGCGGATCCTGGACGACGACTTCTCCGTCGAGGATCGCCGTCTCGCAGGGAAGCCTGGCGAAGGCTTTCGCCAGCGCGTCGTAGCGTTTCGTCCAGTCATGGCTGTTGCGCGTGATCAGCCTGACCTTGCCGCGATCGAAGAACACCAGCGTGCGGTAGCCGTCATATTTGATCTCGTGGATCCAGCCCGGGCCCTGCGGCACCGCTTGCGCGGGCGTCGCTAGCTCAGGCTACCAGCGCTGCGGCAGCGGCCGCGCCAAGCGCGGCGGCGAGCTTCGCTGCTTTCGGCGGCGCCACCTTCTCCCGCACGACAGGCTCTTCGTCGACCGGGCGGCCGGTGACGACGCTGTCGGGTTCTTCCTTGAGCACGTCGTAGTCGGCGAGGGGGCGCGCGGCGACGTCGCGCTCCTTGATCAGCAGCCAGTTGGTCGGGTCGTCGGGCAGGCGCACGAGAGTCCAGCCGCCGGAAAGTTTCTCGCCCGCGAGACGGAATTTGAGCTCACCGTCGGCGAGCGCCTGCTCGACGTCGTCGGCGAGCGTGACCCAGGTGCCGCGATCCCAGACGATGACGGTGCCAGCGCCGTAATTGCCCGCAGGGATGCGCCCTTCGAAGCGCGCATAATCGAGCGGATGATCCTCGACGAGCTTGGCGAAGCGGCGGACCTTCGGATCGAGGCAGGGCCCTTCCGGCACGGCCCAGCTTCTCAACGCGCCGCCGATCTCGAGCCGCAGGTCGTAATGCATGCGCCGCGCATGATGCTTCTGGATGACGAAGATGGGATCGCCGCCTGCCCGCGCACCACCCTTTGGCTCAGGCGTGCGGGCGAAACTGCGCTTGGCGCGATAATTGTCGAGATTGGACGGCACGGGGAAAGCCAAGCATGCCGGAGTTGAGCTGGGCAACCACGGACCGACGCGTCGGACGAGCGCACGCTATCAGCAAGGATCGTCGTGGTCGCCCCTGTGGCGGCCACCCATGACCACGAACTTGGAATTGGCCGATCTTGTGTCGGCCACACGCAAACTTCTCCGCCGCACAGTGGCCGCGCTAGCCGCGGCCATGTCGATGTTTCATGCGTCGCCGCCACAAAGGCGGCCATGACGCCATTGATGAGATTGTCTCGCCGCGAGCCCGAAACTGCGCACTGCGAGTTGACGCGTCGATGGAACCGGGTCAATATCCCGGCCGCACATCCCGGACGGCGCGGCCGGCTTCTCACGGAGGAATGACATGACAGACGCACCCGAATACGTGCCGCCCAAGGTCTGGGTTTGGAACAAGGAGAGCGGCGGCCGCTTCGCAGCCATCAACCGTCCGGTCGCGGGCGCGACGCATGAGCAGGAGCTGACCGTCGGCAAACATCCCTTCCAGCTCTACTCGCTCGCAACGCCGAACGGCGTGAAGGTCACCGTCATGTTCGAGGAGCTGCTTGCGGCCGGGCACAAGGGCGCGGAGTACGATGCGTGGCTGATCCCGATCAATTCGGGCGCGCAGTTCGGCAGCGGCTTCGTCGCGATCAATCCCAATTCGAAGATTCCCGCGCTGATGGACCGCTCTGGCCCCAACCCGGTCAGGGTGTTCGAATCCGCGTCGATCCTCGTCCATCTCGCCGAGAAATTCGGCGCCTTCCTGCCGAAGGAGGGACCGAAGCGGACCGAGACATTCAGCTGGCTGTTCTGGCAGATGGGCAGCGCGCCCTATCTGGGGGGAGGCTTCGGGCATTTCTACGCCTATGCGCCATCCAAGATCGAATACGCGATCGATCGCTTCGCGATGGAGGTCAAGCGGCAGCTTGACGTGCTCGACCGGCGGCTCGCGGAAACCGAATATCTGGCGGGCGACGAATACACCATCGCGGACATGGCGACATGGCCCTGGTACGGCGCGCTGGCGAAGGGGCTTCTGTATGGCGGGGGCGAATTCCTCAGCGTGCACGAATACAAGAACGTCAACCGCTGGGCCGACCAGATCGCGGCGCGCCCCGCGGTCAAGCGCGGCCGCATCGTCAACTGCGCCTGGGGCGAGCCGAGTGGGCAGCTTCTCGAACGCCACGATGCGAGCGACTTCGACACGAAGACGCAGGACAAGCTGATGGCCGCGACCTAACGACGGTGAAAGGACGGAACAGTTGCCCAGAACGAGCGTCCTCGTAACCGCGACTGAAGACGATTTTGCATGGCTTCTCGGCGGCACCGGAACGCGCCAAGACTTGCAGTTGCCGGATGGAGGCGTTGACCATCCGGACGTACTCCGCGCGGTCCGTGCGATGGCGCGACAGGTGCGAGCGCGGCATGACCAGGGCACTTGGCTTATCGTATCCGATGGCGAGGTTGTCGGCCTGTGCAGCTACAAGAACGCGCCGGACCAGAACGGTGCGGTTGAAATCGGATTTGGCGTCGCAGCAAGCCGGCGACGGCAAGGTCATGCGACCCGCGCCGTGGCCGCTCTCCTCGGAGTTGCACGGAGCGATTCGGCCGTGCGGGCGCTCGTTGCCGAAACGTCCGCCATAAATCTCGCATCGCAGCGCGCGCTCGCCAAAAATGGCTTTGCGCGGAGTGGAAACAGGACGGACAAGGAAGACGGCGACTTGCTGCTCTGGCGCGCCGACCTTTGAAACCACGGAGCGACTTCGGTACGAAGACGCAGGACGAGATGACGGCGAAGGCGGAGTAGGTCCGTGCGAGCGGTCGCAATGCTTGGCGGCTAGTGTCCGGCCATTCGAAACCAGTCCTTCAAACTGCGTCTCACGAAGCCAACGAGCCCACCGTGCGGTTCAAGCGCCCATTGGATGACGGCGCCGTGAAACTGGGCGTCGAGAAGCCTTGCCGCTTTGTCCGCGGATATCCGCATCTTCGGCAGGCGCCTGACGATCTCGGCGCGGAACAGCGTGAAGCGTGCGCGGGCGAGACGGTTGAGCCGCGGGTCGCGGATGTCTTCCCTGAGCCAGAGCAGGTGGTCGGCAAGGTTCGCGTCCTCGCCGAACAATTTCGTCGCCACGCTGTAGATGTGAATGACGGCGTTCGCGCCGACGCCGGCAGGCAGGCTTTCCAGCCAGAGGACGAAGCGCTCATTGTCGCGCGCAAACGCGCGTTCGATGAGCGTCTGCTTGTCGCCGAATCGCTGCAGCAATGTCGCCGGGGAGACGCCGACCTCTCTGGCGACGTCCGCCAGCGTGAACCGCATCGGCCCGGCGCGCGCGATCACCGGCAACGCACGATCGAGCAGGTCTTCATCGCTGATCGCCTTGTGCCTGGCCATCCTTATGGGTCCGCAGCCGCAAGCCACGCCGACAGGCAGGCGAACTTCTGTTCCTTCCGCCACGGCTTGCCGGCGGTTTTGCCGAGCTCCTTCAAGCGCGCGTCGATCTCCGCGATCGACAGCCGGAGTTGCTGCGACGCCATGTCCCGAAGAGATTTTTCGTCCATCTCGACGACCCTGATGCCGCACTTACCGCAGGCGAAGCGGAGCGCGTCGCGCACGGCGAGCCCTTCGGCGACCGGCGGATGCTCCGGCGCGCCGAGGCTGTATTCGAGGAGATCGCCGATCCAGCCGGCGCGATTGACAAGAAGCGCGGCAACGACGGGATTGTACTTCGCGTCCTGAAGCCTGCCGACAATATCGTCCAGGCCTTTCGCCGCCAGCGCAACCTGGCGTTTGCGCCCCTCGGCGACGGCGGCTGCGGCTTCTGCCGAGACACCGCCCTGCGGGCCATGCGTCATCGCGAAGGCGACATGAAAGGGTTCGAAGGCGAGACGGTCGCCCTCGGCGGACGTTGTCAGAAACGTCGAGAGCACGACACGTGGCGCGCGTCCGTCCGCGACGCCGACGACCACGCTGCCGCCGCGCAATGCACGAAATCCGAGCGAGACCGGATCGGTTGCGCGGGACACGTTCAAGCGCGTGTCGCCGCGGGTGCGAGCCCCGGGCCCAGGGTTTCGAAACCGAGCGCCTTCGCCAGCAGTACAGCAAGATCCCGACGTGCGGGATCCTGGTGGATCTGGCAATAGCGCGCCCAGACGAGGAACCGCGCCTCGTCGCCCAGGGGCACCGTCGACGCCATCGCCTTCACTTTCGCATCGAACATAAGCGGGAAGTCGGGGACGCGGCCGTCGACGTCGGAAAAGCCGTATTCGCGCGCGAGGTCGGAGGCGAAGTGAATGAGTTCCGCCTTCCGGCCGATATGAGGATCGGCTGCCAGGGCCGCGGCGGCTCGCCCGACCAGCATCGGCGTCTCGGACTCGGCAAAGAACGGGTCCTTCGCGATCGCGTCGCGCCAGTTGTCTTCGCGGACGCCGAAATGCTCCAGTACGGCTTCCGAACGCAGAAAGCCCGGCGAAAGGCTGAGCGCGGTCACGCGTGTGCGCGCCAGTTCCATCGCCATCCCGTAAGACAGGCGCGCCAGGGACGATTTGACGAGATCGTAGAGAATCTGACCGCGGTACCCGGCGAAATGGCCGTCGATGACTTCGATGATGAGCCCGCGGTCGGCCTCGATCATGAGCGGCACGAGGCAACGGCTGGTGATCAAGTGACTGACGAGCGTCTGGTCGAGATAGGCGCGGACCTTGGCGAGATCGATTTCCCAGAAGCGATGCGCCCAATCGAGCATCGGATCGGCGCCCCATATGCTGTCGACGAGCACGTCAAGGCGCCCCGTCTCGTTGCGGACACGCGTCGAGGCTTGCCACCTCCTCCTCGCGCGTGTGATCGACCCGCACTGCGACGGCGCGGCCGCCGGCCCGTTCGATCAGCGCGACCGTCTCGTCGATGGTCTCGGGCCGGTCCATCCCCCTGGGCTGGCCGGCGGCGCTGCGGCCGGTGCAGTAGACAAAGGCTCCGGCTTCGCCGAGCGCTCTCGCAATGCCGCGGCCCGCGCCGCGTGTCGCGCCGGCGACGAGGGCGACCTGTCCGGCGAGGTCGGGCGCCGTTGCAGCCATGATGTGCGACTCCCGAAATGATTATAAATGATCGATCATTTATAAAAAAAGGCAAGTCGCGGGCACCCCCGGCGCGACTGCCGGACGTAAACCCGCGAACCCGCAACCGGATTGCTTCCTGCCCGTGTGCCTGCCGATTTGCGCAATCCTGGATTGAGGTGTCTAGTGTCGAAGTGTGGATGATCTTTTTTGGACACACTCTTGATCAGGCAATTCGACATTCACCGAAGTATCCACACGCTATCCCGGCAAATCGGCCACTCCTGGATGGTGGGCGTTGCCGCGTTGGTTTGCGCGATCGCGCTGACCCTCGTCTCGGCAGGCCTCGTCTATCTCAGCATCAATCAGCTTCACACGGCGTTCGGTTGGGTGCAGCACACGGACCGCACGATCCTGCAGATACTGAACATCGAGAAAAGCGTGCTCGCCGCCGATTCCGCGATTCGCAGCGACACGTATTTCGGCAAGGGTCGCAATCCCGTCGCCGCTGGAACAGCGAATGCCGGAATTGCGGTCGAGGTCGAGCGCCTGGCGTGGCTGACGGCGGACAATCCGGTGCAACGGCGCCACGTTTCGGCGTTGCGCGTGATGCTCCAGACCCGTGCGGCGGCCGGACCGGTCCGCGAGGAGACGGAATTCCGGCGCCTGGCCGCGATCCGCAACGTGCTGGTCATGATGCACGAAGTGGAATTCCGGCTGCTTGGGACACGCTCGGCTTCCACCGAGAGCGACACCACGGCGTCGCTCCTGTGGGCCGCGGTGACGGGCCTTCTGGCCCTGCTGCTGGGGTTACTCGGTATCGGCTTGCTGACAAGAGAACGAACGTACCGCGGTCAGGTGCAGAAGGATCTGATGCATATGCAGCGGCTCAACACCATGGGCCTGGCGACCACGGCGCTGGCGCACGAACTGAATCAGCCGCTTACAGCGGCAATCAACTACTTGGCGGCCCTGAAACTCCGGATGGCCGGCGGAACACCGGGCGAAATTGCGGTGCTCGATATCTTGAAGCGCAGCCAGGATCAGCTCGTGCGGGCGGGCAAGATTATCCGACGCCTCCGCAATTATGTCGAAAAGCCCGGTGCCGACGAAGAACGCACCGTGGAGAGCCCCGCCGTCGTCATCGACGATTTAATCGCCCTGCTCGGAACGCTCGATAGTTCGGTCAGGATAGTGACCCGCATAGATCAGAAGCTGCCGCCCATCCTGGTCGACAAAGTTCAATTGCAGCAAGTCGTGCTCAATCTCATTCGCAATTCGATCGAATCCGATGGCTGGCAAGGGACTTTGCGAGCTGCTGCTTTCGGCAACCGAGGCCGAATCCGGTCTCATTCAGTTCGATGTGCAGGACAACGGCCCCGGCCTCACCAAGAAAGCGATCGGCAACATGTTCAGGCCTTTCACCTCGACCAAGAAAAACGGCTTGGGCGTGGGCCTGTCGATCTGCCGGGGCATCGTCGTCGCCCATGGCGGGCGCATCTGGGCGACATCGCGTCCCGAAGGCGGCACCGTGATCAGTTTCACGTTGCCCGTCGTGCCGAAGACGTTACTGGCGGCCTGAGCGTCGCGCCGCCGAGCCGCGGGGCATGACGTCCTCGACGAAGCATGGGGGAACAGCGCGCAAGTTTCCGCCTCGCACGCTTCAATCGAACATCGGTACCAGGTAGCTTCGTTCGTAGCTCGAGAGACAACTTCGTCTCGTTGCACCGGGCGGGGGCGGTCGTCGCCTTCCGTGCCGGGGTCAAAATGGCCGTGATGCGTGCCGCCATCGCCCGATCAACTTCATCCAGGCGTGCGCGCAGTCCTTGAGCTCTTCGAGCTTGGAGTTTCCCGAAAATAAAATTTTTCCGCGCCGGCGATCTCGGTCGTTCCGGTTCCATTGCCATGAATTCCGCACACTCGAACCCGATCTCTCGTGATGCGTTTAGTGAGGGCAGACAGTTCGACGGCCCGCATGTGTCGTCGGCGCGGGCGTGCAGAGATGCACAAGGCCCGTTGATGGAAGGAGAATTTTATGAGCGATTTGCGCGGAAACCTGCACTACGATGAAGGCGGCGGAAGCTCCAGGCCCAAGATGATCAGCGCGGCCATAATTGCGCTCGCGCTCTGTGCCATCGGCGCCTACACCTATCAGATCGCCATGTGGCAATCCCCGCCTCAGCAGAGGCAGGTGGTGTCGTCCGATGAGTTGCCGTCGCCGAGCCCGCCTCTTCATGGAGGCGGATGATCCGGGCGCTGCTGCGCGCAGATAAGGGCGGCACATTCGAGAAGACTTCGACAGTCCTCCCTTGGAATCTCCGCGCTGCGCACAGAGAATTTTCGACGCTACAACAAGGCCCGATAGGTGGGAGGTTCTATTTCCCGCCCACGAACGCTACCCGGAGCATGTTCGTCGCGCCGGGCGTGCCCAGCGGGACGCCTGCCGTGACCACGATGCGGTCCCCCGCTTGCGCGAAGCCTTCCTGCAGCGCGAGGCGGGCGGCGCGGTCGACGACGTCGTCGAGGTCGTGGGCGTCGTCGGTCAGGACGCAATGCAGCCCCAGGCAAGCGACAGCCGCCGGGCGGTTTCGATCATCGGCGTCAGCGCCAGGATCGGCGCCTCGGAACGCTCGCGCGCGGCGCGCAATCCCGTCGAACCCGATTTCGTCCAGCAGACGATGGCGCGCGCATGGATCGTGCGTGTAACTTCGTGCACCGCCGCGGTGATGGAGTCGGGCGTTGTTTCCTCGGGCGGCGGGCGCTGTGCTTCGATGATCGCCGATAGAGCGGATCGCTTTCTACCTCGGTGGCGATGCGGTCCATCATCTGGACGGCCTCGATCGGGTAGGCGCCCGAAGCGGTCTCCGCCGACAGCATAACCGCGTCGGCGCCTTCGAACACCGCGGTGGCGACGTCGGAGACTTCCGCGCGCGTCGGCACCGGGGCGGAAATCATCGATTCCAGCATCTGCGTGGCGACGACGACGGGCTTGCCGGCCTTGCGCGCGAGCCGCGTGATCAGCTTCTGCTTTCCGGGCACGGCTTCGAGCGGCAGCTCGACGCCCAGATCGCCGCGCGCCACCATCAGCGCATCGGCGATCTCCAGGATCTCGTCGAGGCGCTCCAGCGCCTTGGGCTTCTCGATCTTCGCCAGCACGCCAGCCCGTCCGGCGACGATCTTCTTCAGCTCGGCCACGTCTTCCGGGCGCTGCACGAAAGACAGCGCGATCCAGTCGACGCCCAGATGCAGCGCCGCGTCGAGATCGGTGCGATCCTTCGGCGTCATCGCACCGACGGGCAGCAGCGTGAGCGGAAGATTGACGCCCTTGCGATCCTTGATCTCGCCGCCGACTTCGACGATGGCGTCGGCGGATTCGTCCTTGGTCGAGAGCAAGCGCAGGCGGATGCGGCCGTCGTCTATCAGGAGCACATGTTTCTGCTTCAGCGCAGCGAACACTTCCGCGTGAGGGATTGGGATGTCGGTGGGGCTGTCGGCGCTGACCTTGCGCACCAGCCGCACGCGCTCGCCGACGGCCAGCATGCGCGCGCCGCCGGGAAGCGTGCCGAGGCGGATCTTGGGACCCTGGAGGTCGACAAGGATGCCGATTGGGCGGCCGCTGGCCGTTTCCTGCGCGCGCACCGCGCGATGAAGCTCGCCCAGCGCCGCATGCGAGGTGTGGCTCATGTTGATGCGGAAGACGTCGACGCCGGCGTCAAAAAGCGCCTTGATCCTCTCCGGCGCCGACGTTGCCGGTCCGAGCGTGGCGAAGAATCTTGGTCTTGCGGCGTCGGCGCATGTGCGTGATCAATCCGAGAGAGATTGGGTCCAGTTGGGATCCTGGCCCGTGTCCACTTCGAAGAAGCCTTTGCGATCGTACCCCCGCCCGGCGCAATTCGCGCGTCCGGCGACAGCGAATTTGTCCGTCGTCGCGGTGCAGAATACCTTGCCGCCGTCCCACGCGCCGGTCGCGCTGTCCGTGGCGTAGAGGTAATAATAGCGCGCGTCGAGCGGTCCGGCGATCAGGCCGGCGCATTTTTTGGCCTTGACGGTCCACCACCCCTGGCTGGACCAGTGCCGGCCGTCGAAATAGCCGAGCGCGACCTTGGCCGTATGATCGCTTTTGTTGCAGATTGTGAATGCCGCCTGGGCGGGCCCCGCGAGAAGCGCAAGCAGGGCTATGAGGAGCGGGGCGAAGCGCATCGGAATCCGTGTCGCGCATGACCGGCACTGTGTCAACGCGCTTGTGGCGGGAGAGTTCGCGCGGGATTATCGCTTTTCTATGACGGACACCGCCTTCGAGCTCGTCTCGCCCGCGCGCGCGGGTGCGCCGGACCTTCTCTTCGTCTGCGACCACGCGGCGAAGGCGGTGCCGCTGGAGTACGACTCGCTCGGCCTCGCGGACGCCTTGTTCGCGACCCATATCGCGTCGGACATCGGTGCGGCGGAGGTAACGCGCGCGCTGGCGGCCGCGTTCGGCGCTCCGGCGATCCTGGCGCGCTGGTCGCGCCTCCTGATCGACCTCAATCGCGGTGCCGACGATCCGACCCTGGTGATGAAACTGTCGGACGGAAGCATCATTCCGGGCAACGCGCTGGCAAGCGGTGCGGAGGTCGCGCGCCGGATCGAGCGTTTCCACGCGCCCTATCACGAGGCGATTGCGGCCGAGATCGCGCAAATGCGCGCACGCGGCGCGGTGCCGGCGATCGTCTCGTTGCATAGTTTCACGCCCGCCTGGAAAGGCCGCAAACGGCCCTGGGAAGTCGGCGTGCTGTGGGACCGGGACGCCAGGATTGCGAAGCCGCTGATGGCGCGGCTGGCCCAGGCCGGATTTGTCGTCGGCGACAACGAGCCCTATTCCGGCGAGCTCGAGAACGATTGCCTTTACCGGCATGGCACCATGAACGGGCTGCCGCACGTGCTGATCGAGATCCGCCAGGACCTGATCGCCTCGCGCGACACGGCGCTCGCCTTTGCTCAGAGGCTGGAGCCGATCCTGAAAGCGGCGCTCGCCGACATGGGCGATGCGCAACTGCAATTCACCCGACCATTGGCAACGGAGGCCATCGCCATGGATGAACGCACCAGGGAAGAGCTCGAGGCTGCGGTGTTCAGGAGGCTCGTCGCCCATCTGCGCGCCCGTACCGACGTGCAGAACATCGACCTGATGATCGCGGGCGGCTTCTGCCGCAACTGCCTGGGCGACTGGTATCGCGAGGCGGCGGCCGAGAAGAACATTTCGCTCGGCAAGGATGAAGCGCGCGCGATCGTCTACGGCATGCCGCCGGCGGAATGGAAAACGCGCCACCAGACAGAAACGACGCCGGAACAGCAGGCTGCCTTCGAGCGCACGCAAAAAACTTACAGATAGAATCGCCGGCCGCGTTGCACGAGCGCGAGCGCGCGCGATAGGTTCCGCGCCCCCGCGTATTCGAGGCGCCAATGGCAAAGTCCGGTTTCGCCAAAGAACATCTCAAATCCTTCGTCGACCGCATCGAGCGGCTCGAGGAAGAGCGCGCGGCGCTTACCGCCGATATCCGCGAAGTCTATTCCGAGGCGAAGGGGCAGGGCTTCGACACCAAGATCATGCGCCAAGTCGTGCGCATGCGAAAACTCGACAAAGCCGACTTCCAGGAACAGGAAGCGATGCTCGATCTGTACCTGAGCGCGCTGGGGATGCGGAGCTAGGAGAGCGCTTCGCCAGCCGGTCCCAAGGCGTCGACAGTGGCGCTGTGTCGAGAATTTTAACGCAGTGGACGCAGAGGCAGCGCGGTAGACGGGGGGAAGTACCGGCGCGCTTCGCGCCAACAAACCACCGCGTCCTCTGCGCTACCCCTGCGTCCATCGCGTTAAAACTGCTTGAGCTGGTCGGTCTATCCGACTTGGGACGCAGTAGTGGATCGTGGAATCGAGCAAGCTTAGCTCGCGGCCTGGCGCGGCTCATCCGTCGCCGCCGGCATCTCGTGCTCGACGGGTTCGAGGCCCAGGTCCTTGAGCTTCCTGTAGAGCGTCGAGCGGCCGATGCCGAGGCGGCGGGCGACTTCCGACATGTGGCCGTCATAGCGTGCGATCGCCATGCGGATCATCTCGGATTCCATCTCCTCGAGCTTGCGCATATGGCCGGCGCCGTCGACGGCGGAGAAGCCGTAGGGCGAAGCCGGCCTTGTCGCCGCGACGGGACGATCGAGATCGTCGTCGATCGCGCGGGTATGATCGGTCGTTTGCGGCGTGCGCCGCATCTTCTGGTCCACGCCCATCGCGGCGGCTATCTGCGGGAAGTCTGCGATGTCGAGCTGCGTGCCGTCGCACAGCACGACGGCGCGGAAGATCGTGTTCTCGAGCTGGCGCACATTGCCGGGCCAGTTGAAGCGTTCTAGGAGCTCGGCCGCGTCGGGCGCGAGGCCGACGACGGGCTTGTTCTCTTCGGCGGCGAAGCGCGTCACGAAATATCGCGCCAGTGCGGGAATATCATCGCGGCGATCGCGCAGGGGCGGAACGTTGATAGGAAAAACGTTAAGCCGGTAGAAGAGGTCCTCGCGGAACTGGCCGAGCCGCGTCAGCTCGGCCAAGTCGCGATTGGTGGCGGAGATGATGCGGACATCGACCTTCACCGGGCGCTTGGCGCCGACGGGATCGATCTCGCCTTCCTGCAGCGCGCGCAGCAGCTTGACCTGCATGTCGAGGCGCAGCTCGCCGATTTCGTCGAGGAAGAGCGTGCCCTGGTCGGCTTCCTGGAACTTGCCGAGATGCTTGTCGGTGGCGCCGGTGAAAGAACCCCTTTCGTGCCCGAACAGGATGAACTCGATCAGGTTCTCGGGGATGGCGCCGCAATTGACTGTGACGAAGGGCTTGCCGGCGCGATCGGAAGAGCCCTGGATCGCGCGCGCGACGAGCTCCTTGCCCGAGCCAGACTCGCCTTCGATGAGAATCGGGATGGTGGATTGCGCCGCGCGCTGGCCGAGACGGAAAACCTGCTTCATCTCGGACGACTTGCCGACAAGGTCGTCGAACGCGAGGCGGTGCTCGGCCTTTTTCTTCAGGCGCGTGACTTCGCCCGTCAGCGTGCCGATCTTGAGCTGGTTGCGGATCGAGATGGCGATGCGTTCGGACTCGCCGGCTTCACGAGGAAGTCGTTGGCGCCGGCGCGCATCGCTTCGACGGCGGAATCGATTCCGCCCTTCGCGGTGAGCACGATCACCGGAAGCTCGGCATGGCTGGAGCGCAATTTCGTGAGGACTTCGATGCCGTCCATGTCCGGCATGACGAGATCGAGCAGCACGCAGGAAAACTGTGCGCCCTTCGGCCCGTGGATGAGATCGAGCGCGGGCTGTCCGCCGGGCGCGGTGACGACGGTCATGCCGGCGCGCGTGATCGCTGCCTCGAGAAGGCGCCGCTGCACCGGATCGTCGTCCACAATGAGGATGGTCTGCGCCAAATTACGCCCCGGTGTCTGCTATCGGACGCATGGTCGGCCCGCAAAGGTAAAGGCGGGCTTAAGCGCTGTCCTTCGGCGGCACGCCTTGCGCCGAGGTCCTTCACGATGCGATAGGCTTAATGAAAGCTGAACGGGCGGAACTTTGAGCGACAAGGCGTTCGATTACTGGGCGTTCTTCGCTGCGGACTCCGCGCGAACCTCGGGAAATGAGCTTTATCCGCGCCTTTCGCGCGGCGTGGGCTCTGACGACGAGCTGAAGGCGCTGGCCGCAAACGTCAGGAACGGCCAGCCCATGGCCAATATTCTTTTCGCCGCCGTGCACTTTCTTTTGCTGCGGGGCGCGGATCATCCTCTGAAACGCTTCTACGCGAGCGTCGGCGGTACGGCGCGCGCAGCGGACGAGGATCCGTTTCCGGAATTCAAGGATTTCGTCCTGTCGCATCGCGTCGAGATCGAGCCGCTCATCAGGACACGCGTCACCAACACCAACGAGGTAGGACGCTCGGCGCTTCTGCATCCGGGCTTTCGCGCGCTGGCGGCCGAGGCCGGCGCGCCGCTGCATCTCGTCGAGATTGGACCGAGCGCGGGATTGAATCTGATCTGGGATCGCTATGGTGCGAGCTATCTGAGAGATGGCGCCGTCGTCGCCGAAATCGCGCCACAGGCGAAGCTTGTGCTCGACTGCGAAGCGCGCGGCGCCCTTCTGCCGCCGACCGGACCCACGCCGAACGTCGCGGGCCGCATCGGTCTCGAACTCAATCCCGTCGACCTCGACGATCGGAACGATCGCGACTGGCTGCGTGCGCTCGTCTGGCCCGACGATACGGCGAGGCTCGCGCGTCTCGGTCGCGCGCTCGCGCTGTTCGCTCAGTCGAAGCCGGAGATCCGCGCCGGCGATGCGCTTGCGCTCCTGCCCGACGCGCTCGCCGAGATCCCGCCTGACGGCGTGGCGTGCGTTTACCACACCATAGCCCTCTACCAGTTCAGCCGGGAGATGAAGGAGGCGCTCGACGACATCCTGACCGTCGCGGGACTGCGCCGGCCAGTCTGGCGGCTCGCCTTCGAGTATGACGGCAAGGAATATCTGCTCTCGCTGATCTCCTATCGCGACGGGCTGCGCGAGGCGCGCGTCCTCGCCAATTCCCACCCGCACGGCCGTTGGATAGAGTGGCGCGCATGACCGACGATCTCCTCGACGAAGAAAAGTTCACGATTCCGCAGGGCTTCCAGCTCATGCAGTGGTCGCGCGGTTTCGGCCGCACGATCGGGCCGTTCTACGAGCGAACCGAGAAGGACGGCGGCTTCACGCGCGCCTTCCTCGTGGCGGAGCATCACACCAACGGCATGCAGAACTGCCATGGCGGCATGCTGATGGCGTTCGCCGATACGGTCTGGGGTCATTCGATCTCGACGCGCAAGAGCCATTACTGGGTGACGGTGCGGATGCTGACCGACTTTCTTTCGCCGGCGCGGCTGGGCGAATGGGTCGAAGGCACCAGCGAGCTCGCCGGAACCGACGGCGACCTGTTTACGGTGAAGGGCCGCATCTGGGCGGGAGAACGCACGATCATGACGGGCACCGGGATCTTCAAGGCCATCGGCGCCAGGCCGGAGCCGCGCTGATGTCCGACACGCCCATCATTCCGCCGGTCCAGGGTCTGTTGCCAGACACCGAAAAGCAGATGTTCGCGATCCAGGCGACGCAAGGCCCGCTGGCGCCGTTGGGCGGATCGCCGCCGCCGGCGCCGCAATGGTTCGTCGATGCGATCGCGCAAAAGCCGGAAAATGCGCTCGTCGAGGTCGAAGGCGCGCGCATCCACTATCTGCGCTGGGGCGACCGCGCCAAACCGGGGCTTCTGCTCGTGCACGGCAACGCGGCGCATGCCCATTGGTGGGACTTCATCGCGCCGTTCATGGCGCGCGACTACAACGTCGCCGCGATCGATTTATCGGGCATGGGCGAATCCGACTGGCGGCCGAACGGCTATGCGATGGACCAGTTCGCGCGCGAGCAGATGGCGGTGTGCGAGCACGCCGGCATGTTCGCGCTCTCCGAGCCGCCGGTAATCATGGGCCACAGCTTCGGCGGCTTCGTCACCATGCTGACAGGCGGACTGTACGGCTCGAGGCTCGCGGGCGTCGTCATCCTCGATTCGCCCGTCAATCCGCCCGACCGGCCCGGCGGTCCGCCGAACCGCGAAGCCCGGCCGCACAACATCTATCCGACGCTCGACGCGGCACTCGCCCGATTCCGGCTGATGCCGCCGCAGCCCTGCGAGAACCTGTTCCTCGTCGACTGGGTCGCGCGCTATTCGCTGAAGGAGGTCGACACCGGCTTCACCTGGAAGTTTGACCCGCGCATCTGGCAGCGCTTCTCGATCGGCGATACCGCCGAGCAGCTCAAGGCCACCAAATGCCGGATTGCTGTGTTCCGGGGCGAGAAATCGGTGCTTCTCCCGCCGCAGATCGGCGAGTACATGTTCAACCTCCTCGGCCGCGCGGCGCCAATGGTCGAAATCCCCCAGGCCCAGCACCATGTGATGCTCGATCAGCCCCTGGCGCTGGTCTCGGCGCTACGGGCGCTGCTGGCGGATTGGGAGCATTCGGTGCCGACAAGACGGACATAAGTCGTCACGAAAGCGATGGAGGACTCCCCGGCCCGTCGCGGGCGGGGGTTGGGGGGCCTTCGCGCGCCGCAAACCCCCGCCCCCCATCCCCCGCCCGCAAGGGGCGGGGGAGCAGCGGATGTGTTTGGAGTGACGAGGCCCGTGACATATCGCTTCGCTCCGTTGCCCCCGAACTTGCCTTTGCTATAGTCCCACCGCTTCAAATCACCGGTCCGGCATACGGACATTCTTGGGGACGAAAATGGCCGCAGCAGCAGGCGATCACGGTCACAGCGACGACACCGGCTCGATGGATCTCAGCGATCACATGCGGACCTGGAAGGGCTTCGTCACCTTCGTCAAATATTCGATCGTCGGCATAGCGCTGATCATGATCTACCTCGCGATGTTCCGGGCCCACGGCTGAGACGCGCGCGGCCGACACCATGAAACTCGCCATCCTTAGGGAGCGCCGCGACGGCGAGACACGAAGTCGCGGGCACGCCCGAGACGATCAAGAAGCTCAAGGGACTTGGGCTCGACGTGGTCGTCGAGGCCGGCGCCGGTGCTGCGGCCCGCCTGGCCGATGCGGATTATGTGGCGGCAGGCGCCACGATCGCGCCGGACGCGGCCGCGGCGCTCAATGACGCAGACATCGTGCTCAAGGTGCGCGCACCCACAGCCGGGGAGATCGTGCAGATGAAGAAGGGCGCGGTGCTCGCGGCGCTGCTTGCTCCGTATGCGGAGAAAGAGGCGATCGCGGCGCTGGCGGCCCGCGGCGTCGACGCCTTCGCGATGGAATTCCTGCCGCGCATCAGCCGCGCGCAGGCGATGGACGTGCTGTCCTCGCAGGCCAATCTCGCCGGCTACAAGGCCGTGATCGACGCGGCGGCGCAGTTTGGCCGCGCCATGCCGATGATGATGACGGCGGCCGGCACCATCGCGCCGGCGCGCGTGCTGGTGATGGGCGCGGGCGTTGCGGGCCTGCAGGCGATCGCCACCGCGCGGCGGCTCGGCGCCATCGTCTCGGCGACCGACGTGCGCCCAGCGACGAAGGAACAGGTCGAGTCGCTCGGCGCCACCTTCGTCGCGGTGATGGATGACGAGTTCAAGCAGGCGCAGACGGCGACCGGCTACGCCAAGGAAATGTCGAAGGATTACCAGGAGAAGCAGGCCGCCCTCATCGCCGAGACGATCAAAAAGCAGGACATCGTCATCACCACCGCGCTGATCCCGGGCCGCAAGGCGCCAGTGCTCGTCACCGAGGAGATGGTCAGGACGATGAAGCCCGGCTCGATCATCGTCGATCTCGCGGCGGAGCAGGGCGGCAATTGCCCCCTGACCAAGCCGAACGAGGTCTACGAGATCCACGGCGTGACGCTGATGGGCTACACCAATCTGCCGGGACGCCTCGCCGTCGATTCTTCGTCGCTCTATTCGCGCAACCTGTTCAATTTCGTGAGCCTGATCGTCGACAAGAAGACGGGCGCGCTGGCGCTCAACTGGGACGACGAGATCGTCAAAGGCGCCGGACTCACGCGCGACGGGGCGATCGTCCATCCGTCGCTGAAGGGTTAGCTCGTGAAGTTCTGTATTCCCACGAGCGTCATCGTCCGGCCGGCGAGTAGCCGGTCCGGGCGACCCATTTTTCTTCGACAGAGGAAATTGGGTCACCCGGACGCGCTGTTCCGCGCGCCTGGTGATGACGAATTGTGGCAACTGTCGAAATCGCACGGTTAGGACGCAGCATGGAACTCGTCGACCCGATTGTCTTCCGCCTCACCATCTTCGTGCTGGCGATCTTCGTGGGCTATTTCGTGGTGTGGGCAGTGACGCCGGCGCTGCACACGCCGCTGATGAGCGTGACCAATGCGATCTCGTCGGTGATCATCGTCGGCGCGCTGATCGCGGTGTCCGTGACGGCTATGGGCAGCGCCTCGTGGACGTCGAAAGGCCTCGGTTTCTTCGCCCTGATCCTCGCGAGCGTGAACATATTCGGCGGCTTCCTCGTCACCAGCCGCATGCTTGCGATGTACCGCAAAAAAGAAAAGAAGTGAGCCGCGGATGAAAGCCGACATCGCCGCGCTCGCCTATCTCGTCTCGGGCGTCCTCTTCATCCTGGCGCTGCGCGGGCTGTCGTCGCCGGTAACGTCGCGCGCGGGAAACCTGCGCGGCATGCTCGGCATGGCGATCGCGGTGGCGACGACGCTCTGGGTCGCGGGCGTCTCCGACGTGCTGACGTGGGGCATGATCGTGGTCGGCATCGCCATCGGGGGGGCGATTGGCGCGGTGATCGCGCGACGCATCGCCATGACGGCAATGCCGCAGCTCGTGGCCGCATTCCATTCTCTCGTCGGCCTTGCCGCCGTGCTGGTCGCGGCGGCGGCGATGTATTCGCCTGAGGCCTATCATATCGGAGCAGAGGGCGCGATCCGGCTGCAGAGCCTGATCGAAATGAGCCTCGGCGTCGCCATCGGCGCGATCACCTTCGCGGGCTCGCTGATCGCGTTTGCCAAGCTCAACGGCAACATGAGCGGCGCCTCGATCCTGCTGCCGGCGCGCCATGCGCTCAACATCCTCATCTTCGCCGCCATCGTGGGCCTCATCGTCTATTTCGCGATGTATCAGCCGCATTGGGCGTTCTGGGCGATCGCGATCCTCTCCTTCGTCTTCGGCATCACGCTGATCATCCCGATCGGCGGCGCCGACATGCCCGTCGTCGTCTCGATGCTGAATTCCTATTCGGGCTGGGCCGCGGCCGGCATCGGCTTCACGCTGGAGAACTCCGCGCTCATCATCACTGGCGCGCTGGTCGGCTCGTCGGGCGCGATCCTCTCCTACATCATGTGCAAGGGGATGAACCGCTCATTCATCTCGGTCATTCTGGGCGGCTTCGGTGGCGAGGTCGCGGCGAGCGGGCCGGCAGAAACGCGTCCCGTGAAGCAGGGCTCGGCGGAAGACGCGGCCTTCATCATGAAGAACGCGGCCTCGGTCATCATCGTCCCGGGCTACGGCATGGCGGTGGCCCAGGCACAGCACGCCGTGCGCGAGATGGCCGACAAGCTCAAGAAGGAAGGCGTGAAGGTCTCCTACGCCATCCATCCCGTCGCGGGCCGCATGCCGGGTCACATGAACGTGCTGCTGGCCGAGGCGAACGTGCCCTATGACGAAGTGTTCGAGCTCGAGGACATCAACTCGCAATTCGCCCAGACCGACGTCGCCTATGTCATCGGCGCCAACGACGTCACCAATCCGGCGGCGAAGAACAATCCGCAGTCGCCGATCTTCGGCATGCCCATCCTCGACGTCGAGAAGGCCAAGACAGTACTGTTCATCAAGCGCGGCATGGGCTCCGGCTATGCCGGAATCGAGAACGAGCTGTTCTTCCGCGACAACACGATGATGCTCTTCGGCGACGCCAAGAAGATGACCGAAGAGATCGTCAAGTCGCTCGGCTAGGCCCCTCTCATACTCCCGATCGCGATCGGCCAGCCGTCATGCAGCGGACGTGATGGTGCTTCGCGCGCTCGGCAACGCGCGCCCCCGCGATTGCGCGATAGTACGCCGCCGGGCGCGGTCGCTTTTCGAAATAGACGCGCGTTCGCGCAACGTTCCGGGATGGGTCGCGGGCTGGCGGACCGCGTGTCGCAAAAGCTATACGAGGCGCCGCATCCAAACCGGGTCACGCTCCCATGGACGACCAAGACGCCGATCTGCGCGCCCTGCGCCGGGAGTGGCTCGCCGCGCGAATCGTGTTCGCGGGCGGCTTCGGCCTGGCGCTGATCGCGGCGATCGTCTTCGCGATCTGGAGGCCGGTCGCGCCGACTGCCGCAACAAGTCTCGCCGCGCCGCCGTCCGAGCGGCAACACATGGCGGAGATGTTCTGCACCTCGGCTCTCGGCGTGGCCCAGGCATTCGGCATCGTTCCCGGATTCGCGAAGCCGGAAGGCGTTCCGCAACGCACGGACGTGAAAGGCCGTTACACCTGCGCAGCCTCGACGAGCGCCTCGAAATACGCGATCACGGTCGACCTGATGTGCACGGATCTCGGCGACTCGCGCTGTTTCAATCTCTACAGCGTGTCACAGGACGACGGGACCGTGCTTTTCCAGCGGCAGACCTGAGCGAGCCTATTTCACGCCGCCGAGCTTGCAGATGTGCTTCCACTCTTCCGGCGTCACCGGCTGAACCGAAAGGCGCGTATTGTTGACGAGCACCATGCCGTCAAGCTGCGGGTCGGCCTTCGCCGCAGCAAGCGTCACAGGCTTGGGTACGTCGGCCACAGCTTTGACGACCACGAGGCCGAACTTGCCGGTCTCATCGGTCGGGTCCGGTCGATACTCCCCGATGACCTCGACGATCCCGACGATCCGTTTCTCGTCGCCCGTGTGATAGAAGAAGCCGCGATCGCCCTTCTTCATCTTTTTCATGTTCGAAGCGGCCTGGAAGTTGCGGACGCCGCTCCATGGCTCGCCTTTGGCGCCCTTCTTCTTCTGTTGCTCCCAGGAGAAGGTCTCGGCTTCGGTCTTGAACAGCCAGTAGTTCATAGGCACCCCCCGTGTTCGTCTCAGAGCTCGGCGTTGCAGAAATTCGCGCTTGGCCTCCATGCCCTAATGTCGGTGCGCGCGAACAGCCCAGCTTTGGCATAAGGATCGTTCGCCGCCCAGGCTTTGGCGGCGTCCATATCCGCAGCCTCGAGGATCACAAGGCTTCCCGTCATGTCGCCCTTGGCGTCGAGAAACGGTCCACCAAGGCGGATTGCGCCCGCTTGCTTCAGATAGGCGATATGGGCCTCGCGCGTCTTCATGCGCAGCGGCAACGAATTCTCCTTGTCGAACGCCATGATCACGAAATGCATTGTTCCTCCCGTCACTCCGATGTGAGCCTGCGCGACATGAGACGCACAAGTGCCTCGCCGGGCGCAAGCTTTCCGGCGAGCATGGCAGACGTTGCTTCCGCTATGGGGAGCTCGACGTCCTGCGCGCGCGCACGCGCGACGAGGGCCGGCGCGGTGTCGACGCCTTCGGCAAGCGGATGGCCGGGCCCGCGCAGTTCGGCAAGCGGCGTTCCGCGCCCGAGTGCGCGGCCGAAGGCGAAGTTGCGCGACGCCGGACTCGACGCCGTCAGCACCAGATCGCCGAGGCCCGCAAGGCCCATCAGCGTGTCGCGCCTGGCGCCGAGCGACTCGCCGAGCCGCACGAGCTCGGCGAAACCTCGCGCCAGCAGGGCAGCACGCGCGCTCTCGCCGAGGCCGAGACCGTCGGCCGTTCCGCAGGCGATCGCATAGACGTTTTTCGCGGCACCCCCCAGTGCCACGCCCACGATGTCGTCGCTTGCATAGGGACGGAAGCTCGCCGATCCAAGCGTCGCCTGGAGACGCGCGGCGACGCCGCGCTCCGCGGCAATCGTCACCGCGGTCGGAAGTCCGCGCGCGACGTCGGCGGCGAAAGATGGTCCCGAGAGGATCGCGGGCGAAGCCAGCGGCGTCACCTCGTGAAGTACTTCCGTGACGAGCTTGCCCGTCGCCTTCTCAATTCCCTTGGCGCAGAGAACGAGCGGCGTCCCTGGCGCGACCAGGGGGGCGAGCACGGCCAGAATCTCGCGCAGGTGCTGGGCCGGCGTCACGACAAGGATGGCGTCGGCCCTGGCCGCCTGCGTCAGATCGGCGGTTGCGGCAATCGCCTGGGGCAGCGCAACGCCGGGCAGGAATTGTGCGTTCTGGCCTGTGTTCCGGATGGAATCGACCACGGCGGATTCACGTGCCCAAAGCTGGACTTTGCCGCCCGCCTGGGTCGCCACAAGGGCGAGGGCGGTACCCCAGGCGCCGGCTCCGATCACGCCGATTTGCGTGTATGGCTTTGGGTTTCCTGGTATTTCCGCCATTTTCGGCCCGTGTTGCGGCGCAAAAGACTGAACAGTTTGTTGATTATTCAGGAATACTCATTATTCTACAGTGTGAAAAGTAGGGGAAAGGCCGGCACAAAGTCCGGCAGCAGGGAAAGAAGATGTCTGAAAAGGAAGTCGTCCGCGAACAGATCGTAGAAGCTGCCAAGAAGCGGTTTTCGCATTTCGGTTACGCCAAGACCACCATGGCCGAAGTTGCAACCGACTGCAGCATGTCGCCGGGCAATCTCTACCGGTTCTTCCCCGGAAAGCTCGACATTGCAGAAGCGATTGCGACTGAAGATTATCAGAAGCATCTGGACCATCTGCGCAAGATCGCAGTGGCCCCCGGCCGCAACGCCCGGGAACGCCTGCATGACCTTCTGTTCGAGGAATTGCGGCGCACATACCACAAGCTCGAAAAGGATCCGCGGGCCTATGAGATGGCGCGCGTGATATCGCATGAGCGCCCCGAATTCGCGAACTGGATGCTCGAGAACGAGCGCGAGATTCTAATGCAGCTTCTCGACGAGGCCGAGCGCCGCGGAGAGTTCGTATCGGAAGACAAGGCATTCACCGCCGAGATGATCCAGTCCGCGACGATGAAATTCCGCTATCCGCAACTCTGGTCGAAGCTCACGCTTCCCAAGCTCGAACGCGAGCTGGAAGGTGTGCTGGCGCTGCTCGTCAACGGGCTGTGCCCGCACAAGATGGCCGCGGCCTGACCTTCGCGATTTGGCCATAAAGCGGCGCTACGAGGCACGCATGAACCGTCTTGTCGCGGCCGCATCCGCCTGCGTTCTTTTCGTCATGTTGTCAGCTGCGGCACCCGCGCCGGGCACGCAGTTCAGCGAAGCGCAGAAGGCGATGCTCAATCGCGTCAGCGCCTATCTGAACAGCATCCACACGCTCCAGGGCGGCTTCATCCAGCTCGATCCCAACGGCAGCGCCGAGCAAGGCTCGATCTACCTGTCGAAGCCGGGCCGCGTGCGCTTCGAATACCTGCCACCGTCGCCGACGCTGGTCGTCTCCGACGGTTCGACCATCGCGGTGAAGAACAAGCAGTTGAACACCGTCGACCGCTACCCGCTCGACGACACGCCGCTCGACCTGATCCTCGGCGACGACCTCGACCTCGCTCACAACAGCGCCGTCACCGGCGTCAGCGAGCAGGGGGGCGAGCTCATCGTGCACGCCCGCTCGAACAACAGCCGCGCGCAGGGCGACATTTCCATCGTCTTCGCCGAGCCCCAGCTCGAGCTTCGGCAATGGACCATCGTCGATGCCCAAGGCCAGTCTACCACCGTCGCCCTGCGCGACGTGCAAACCGGGCTTGTCCTGCCGGGGTCGCTCTTCGTGCTGGAGGACGCGAAAAGCCCGTTCGTGAAGAAGGGCCAGGAGTAAGCATGGCGGCCGTGCGCTTGCCCGCGCTCGCGCACAATGCTACGGCGCGCGAAATCGCGGGACCGTGCTGATGCTCCTTTCCGTTGTCGGAATTCCGTGCGACCGGCGCATGGTTGGGGCGCAGCCTTTTCATATGGTGGGCGAGAAATATATCGACGTTGTGCGCGACGGCGCAGGCGCGGTGCCGTTGCTCATACCGGTGCTCAATCCCCCCCTCGAGCCGGAGGAGCTCCTGCACAAGGTCGATGGATTGCTGCTGACCGGATCGCCCTCCAATGTCGCCCCGAGGCACTATGGCGGAACGGCGCCGCGCAAGGGCGTGCTGCAGGACGAGCATCGCAACTCGACGTCTCTGGCGCTGCTCAAGGCGGCGGTGGAAGCCGGCGTTCCCACGCTCTGCATCTGCCGGGGATTCCAGGAGCTCAACGTCGCCTTCGGCGGCACGCTGCACCAGGATGTGCACGAAGTGCCCGGGCGCAACGACCACCGAGAGGACAAGAACGCGAGTCTCGACGTGCAATACGGACCTGCGCATCCGGTGAGCGTCCTGGAGGGTGGGTTGCTTTCGGCGATCGTCCGTGAACGGACGTTCTCGGTGAACTCGCTGCACAGCCAGGGCATCGACCGGCTTGCGCCGAGGCTGCGCGCCGACGCGATCGCCCCCGATGGACAGATCGAGGCGGTGTCAATGGCGGGCGCGAAGGCGTTCCTGCTCGGCGTACAGTGGCACCCGGAATGGCGCTGGTTCGAGAACCCTGTCTCGCGCGCCATCTTCAAAGCTTTCGGCAAGGCCTTGGGCCGGTAGCCGGAAACGACCCCCCAAAACGGCCACCAAAAAAGTTCCACGACGCGCCTTGACTTACCGGTAAGCTATAACTTACTGTTAGCTATGACTTACGGAATGGCACTCGTGGCTCTCGCAGACCCCACACGTAGGCGCGTGTTTGAGGGACTGCGTCGCGGGCCAAGGTCGGTGGGCAATCTCGCAAGGGACATGCCGGTTAGCCGGCCTGCCGTTTCACAGCATCTGAAGGTTCTGAAGGAGGCTGGGCTTGTGGCCGACCGACCCGAGGGAACACGGCGCGTCTACTATATCGACCCGAAAGGGCTCGCCGACATCAGACGCTGGCTCGACCGGTTCTGGGACGATGCGCTCGACGCCTTCAGGGCCGAAGCCGAACGCGATGACGAAAACGAAACCGAAACTGACAGCGATGGAGAAGGGGAAAAATCATGACACAGACGATCAACATTGCGCCCGTGAAGAAGAGTATCGCGGTGAATGTCAGCCAGGCACGCGCCTTCGAGGTCTTCACCGGCAACATGTCCAAGTGGTGGCCGGCCTCGCACACGATCCTGAAGTCGCCGTTGAAGACGACCGTGCTGGAGCCGCGCACGGGCGGGCGCTGGTATCAGATCGGCGAAGACGGATCGGAATGCGGCACCGGCTATGTGATGGCCTGGGAGCCGCCAGGGCGCGTGTTGCTGTGCTGGCAGATCAACGGCGCCTGGCAATTCGATCCGGAGCTCGTCACCGAGGTTGAAGTGCGTTTCGTCGCCGAAGGCGCCAAGAAGACGCGCGTCGAGCTCGAGCATCGGCACCTCGAGCGCATGGGCGCGACGGCGGAAGCCGGCCGCGCGGCCGTCGACTCACCGAATGGCTGGGGCGCCATTCTCGAATCCTTCCGTACCATGGCCGAGGCCTGAGGGAGAGAGCCATGCCGATCGCAAACGACATCAAATGCGCGGCACCACGCCTGCTGCGGCGCATCGTCCAGACGGCGCTGCGCGGCGCAGCGTTCAGCTTCGCGCTGGCCCATTCGAGCACCGCCGTCGGCGCCGTCGCCGATGTCGGCGCCACGGGCTTCACCGTGCACGAGACGGTCGAGATCGCAGCGCCGCCCGACAAGGTCTATGCGGCGCTGGCCACGCCTGCGCAGTGGTGGAGTTCGACGCACACCTTTTCGGGCTCTGCCGCCAATCTCACGCTTGATGCGCGCGCGGGCGGCTGCTGGTGCGAGACCTTGCCCAATGGCGGATCGGTGCAGCATCTGATCGTCGTCTTTGCGGCGCCGGGCAAAACTCTGCGCCTTCGCGGCGCGCTCGGGCCGTTCCAGGGGATGGGCGTCGACGGCGCGCTGACCTGGTCGCTCAAGCCCGACCGCCACGGGAACGGCGTTGACGCTCGACTACGCGCTCGGCGGCTACAGCAAAGCCGGCTTCGCCGACTTCGCCAAGGCGGTAGACGGCGTGCTGGGCGAGCAGACCACGCGCCTCAAGGCTTTCATCGAAACCGGTTCGCCCGACGCGGCGAAACCCCAGTGAGAGGAGAAATGTCATGTCGCTGAAGCTCTACACGTTTCCGCTCAGCCCGCGCTCGTTCAAGGTGCTGTGGGCGGCCAACCACACCGGTGTCGACTACGAGCTCAAGCTCGTCGACTTCACCAAGGGGGGACAAGCCGCGCCGGATTTCCTTGCGCTCAACCCGAATGGCCGCGCGCCGGTGCTCGAAGAGGACGGTTTCGTCCTCTGGGAATCCAATGCCATCGTCGAATATCTCGCGTCGAAGAAACCTGAATTGGGTCTCGTGCCCGCCGACACGCGCGGGCGCCTTTCCACGACCAAATGGCTGTACTGGGAGAGCGCACATTTCGACCCTGCCTGCGCTGTCTTCGCGGTCGAACGGGTAGTCAAGAAGCTGTTCAACCGCGGTGACGAAGATCCGGCAGAGATTGCGCGCGGCACGAAGCTGTTCGATCATGTCGGCAAGGTTCTCGACGGCGAGCTCGGAAAGCACCGCTTCATCGCGGGCGACGCGTTCAGCGTCGCCGATCTCTCCATCGGCGCCGCAATGTGCATCGCCGACCAGGCGCGATTTCCGATCGAGTCGCATCGCAACATCCAGCGCTGGCTTGCGGAGCTGAAGGCGATGCCGTCCTGGACCAAGACCCGCGCGCTGCAGGTGCCGCCGGCACAAGCGGCCTGACGAGAATAAGGCAAGGAGACGTCTCATGGTCACGATCTACGGCGCCTACAATTTCCCACCCTTCATCGAAGGGCTCGTCCGCCACTACCGGGTGATGTGGGCGGCGGAGGAGGTGGGTTTGCCCTATCGCATCCATTGGATGGACACGATGAAGGGCGAGCATCGCGAGATGCCCAATCGCGGCATCAACCCCTTCGGCAAGATCCCCTCGCTGGAGGACGGGCCGTTCAAGCTGTTCGAGTCCGGCGCCATCGTGAACTACCTGTTCGAAAAGGCCGACAAGTCGCCGACGGATACGCAAGGCCGCGCCCTGCTCGCGCAATGGTGCTACGCCGCGCTCAACACTGTCGAGATCACGACGCTCGACATCCTGCGCTACGACACGTTCTGGCGCGACAAGCCGGGCTACGAGTGGCGCCGGCCGAGAGCGTCGAGGTGGGACAGACCCGGATGGCGGAGCTCGACGCCGCGCTCGGCGACAAGCCCTATCTGCTGGGCGAGGAGCTGTCGCCGGCCGACATTCTGATGGTCTCCGTCATCGACTTCGGTCGCTCGGCGCCGGAGATCTTCGATAGCGCGCCGCGCATCAAGGCGTATATGGATCGCTGCAAGGCACGTCCGGCGTTCGAAGCGAGCCATGGCCATGCAGACCCAAGCACCGAAAATCGCGGCGTGACCGCGATAATGCGAAGGGATACGCTTGCGCCATGACGCGCAAGCGTATCCTGCTCATCCTCTGCGCCCGGATCGGGTTCAATCCCTAAGCTTCGCCGCCTGCGCACGCGCATGCGGCCGCCGATCCGACATTTCCATCCGCGCAAGGGAGCACCACGTCCATGGATGCGCCGAAAAGTAATCTCACCCGGCATTGGCAGGCGCTCGACGCTGCCCATCACGTCCATCCCTTCAGCAACACTGCCGCGCTCAACAGGGTAGGCGTACGCGTCATCACAAGAGGCGAGGGCGTCTATCTGCTGGGATTCCGAGGGCCGGAAGCTCATCGACGGCATGTCGGGGCTGTGGTGCGTGCAGGTCGGCTACGGCAATGAGGAGCTCGCCGAGGCGGGCTGCGAGGCGCTGAAGACGCTGCCCTACTACAATCATTTCTTTAAAACTTCGAACCCGTGGACAATCGAGCTTGCGGCCAGGCTCGCGGCGCTTCTGCCCGACGGCCACGACCATGTGCTCTTCGCGAATTCCGGATCGGAAGCGAACGACAGCGCGCTCAAGCTCATCCGCTACTACTGGAACCTGAAGCGCCGGCCGCAGAAGAAGATCCATCTGTCGCGCGATCTCGCCTATCACGGCGTGACCTTCGGCGCGCGGCGTCGTTGTCGGGGCTCACGCCCATGCATCCGCAATGGGATCTGCCGCTGCCCGGTTTCCAGAAAGTCCCGGCGCCCTACTGGTTCGGCGCCAGGGCCGCGGGCTACGGCGACATCGGTCCGGACGAATTCGGGCTGCTGATCGCCGGCAAGCTCGAAGAGAAGATCCTCGCCATCGGTCCCGATCGTGTCGCCTCGTTTTCGGCCGAGCCGGTGCAGGGCGCCGGCGGCGTGATCTTCCCGCCCGACGTCGTACTGGCCGGAGGTGCAGCGCATTTGCGCGAAATACGACGTGCTGCTGCATCTCGACGAAGTCATCACCGGCTTCGGCCGCACCGGCGAATGGTTCGGGGCGCAGACCTACGGCATCGCAGCCCGACATCATGACGATGGCCAAGGGGCTTTCGTCCGGCTATCAGCCGATCTCGGCGATCTCGCTGGGCGAGCGGATGGCCATGACCATCCTCGGCGCCGATGAAGAGCTGGTGCATGGCTTCACCTATTCGGGCCATCCGGTCGCCTGCGCCGTTGCACTCAGAATCTCGAGGTGATCGCGCGCGACGGCCTGGTGCCGCGGGTGAAGACAGACATCGGACCGTACTTCCAGCGGCGGCTGAGAGAAGCGTTCGCGGACCATCCGCTGGTGGGCGAAGTGCGCGGCCTCGGCCTGCTTGCCGCCATCGAGCTCGTGCCGGACAAGGCGAAACGCGAATTCTTCCCGCGACGCAGGCGATGCCGGCATGCGCTGCCGCGACTATTGCTTCAACAATGACCTCGTCTGCCGCGCCATCCGCGACACGATGGTGCTGGCACCGCCGCTGGTGATCTCGGAAAACGAGGTCGAGGAGATTATTGCAAAGCTGGCATTCGCGATCGACAGCACCGCGAAAGACCTGAACGCAATATGATCTCGTCGTGCCGCGGCAAATTCGCGGCGAATGGTGGGGGCCGATGAAGCTGCGCATCCTCTCGGTGAATGTCGGCCAGCCCCGCGTGCTCGGCACGCTCCAGGGCGAGCCCGTGCTCTCGGGCTTTCACAAGGATGTCGTGACGGCCGAGACCGTGTTCGTGAGCGCCACCAACATCGAGGGCGACGGGCAGGCCGATCTCACCGTCCATGGCGGGCTGGACAAGGCGGTCTATTCCTACCCCGCCGGCCATTGGCCCTGGTGGGAACACGAAAAGCAGCTTCCCTGCAAGGCGGGCACATTCGGCGAAAATCTGACGCTCGACGGCGCGGATGAAGACGCGGTCGCGATCGGCGACCGCTTCCGCTGGGGTTCCGTCCTGCTCGAAGTGAGCCAGCCGCGCGCGCCTTGCTACAAATTCGCGATGCATTCTCGTCGCCAGGACGCGCCGCAGCTCATGACGCTATCGGCGCGCTGCGGATGGTACCTGCGTGTGATCGAACCGGGCAGCGTTTCGGTGCTGGGCGCCGATCTCGTGCGCGACTTCGCAAGCGGCGCGCCCACGGTGCGAGAGGCTTTTCTTGCAGCGCTGCATCCGCGCACGCCGCTGACCCTGCGCCGGCGGGTCCATGACACACCCTGGCTCTCCGAGGCCTGGCGGCGCAGTGTTGCCAGGACACTCGCGGCGAACTGATTTCGTTGTGTCAAAATTGTCACTGTCATTAAAAAAACCTTAGTTTTCGGGAACCTGGAAAAAATAGTTGAAATGTGTGGCCTTAGTGCATAGCTTGAACCTCGAAGGGCGATCACCTGTCCAGCAGGCACTGCCCCCCCGCTCGCAAGCTGGACGGCGTTCTTCAGGTGTCGGTCATCCCCTCCCGACACCAGCGCGTAACGGCGCAATCCGGCGCCCGATCAGCCCCCTGGTCGGGCGCCTTTTTTATTTCACTGCAAGACGCGGGTGACGCGCCTCAACGTGAGGTTTAACCGGGCGCCATCCGGCACAATCGAAGATGTGCCCGCGACAATCCGATCCACGCCATGGTAAGCGAGCCGCGCCGGCCCGCCGAACACCAGAACATCGCCCGAGACGAGCTTGAGGCTGCGCGTCGGTCCGCGCCGGGCGGCGCCGCCGATCCGGAACAGCGCGTCACAGCCGAGCGACACCGACACGACGGGCGCTTCGACCGCCTCTTCATCGCGATCCTGGTGCAGACCCATGCGCGCGCCGGTGCGATAGAAATTCACCAGGCAGCACTGGGGAGGCGCGGGAAATCCGCTGACCTCGCTCCACAGGGCGCGGAGCATTTCCGGAATCTCCGGCCATGGTGCGTTCGTCGCGGGGTGGCGCGGGACGTAGCGATAGCCGCTTTTGTCGGCGTACCAGCCGAGCGGACCGAAATTCGTTTCCTCGACGGAGAACGCCTTGCCGGAGCCGGGCATCGTCGGACGGTAGAAGGGCGCAGCCTCGGCGCGCGCCAAGACCTCGGCGACGAGCGCTTCCTGTTGGCGCCTGTCCAAGCGCTCACGCAACAGAACAATGCCGGGCCCCACCGGAAGCGCGCTCACCATTGCCAGCGGCTGCGCGTCGGCACCACGAAAAGGCCCGCGAAGGTCTGGGCGAGGCCCCGCGATTCCAGCCACAGCTTCAGCGTTCGGGGGTCGTACAATTCGCGCGCCCATTGGGCGACGGGCCGTCCGCGCGAATCCTCGCGCGCAAAGGCGAGGAACGGCTTCAGCCAGCGTTGATGCCGCTTGGGGAAATGCAGATAGGGATAGCGCGCGAATTGCTTCTCGGCCGCGTCCATGGCCTCCCAGCCCTCGCTGTGGACGATATAGAGCGCCGCGGCGAGGCTGGTACGATCCTGGCCGCCCGAACATTTGAGCAGGAACGGACGCGGCGCCTGTTCGAAAGCATCGAACAGGCGCGCCACCATCGCGCGCGTCGGCAGCTTGCGTGAAGTCCAGCATGACGTCGAGATGGGCGACGCTCGATTCGCGCGCGACGCGGGTCTCGTAGCGCCACCAGCCGATATCGGGATTCTCTCCGCGAAGATTGATAAGGGCGCGGATGCCGTGGCGACTGAGAAACGCGGCGAGGCGGCCGACATGGGCCTGGCCGGCGCGAGCTGCGTCGCCGGGAACGATCCAGTGGAAATTGTAGAGAATGTCGAGCGGCCGGCGCATGGGGCGAACATAACCACAGGTGCCGCGCCCGCAAGGTCGTCACATGGCCGGAAGCGCGCAGATGACAGGAGGGCTCCGCTGCCCCATCATCGTCGCCATGCATCCGAAGCCGCTCTCAGCGATCCCGCCGCGCTATTTGGCCAAGCGCGACGAGATCATTGCCGTGGCGACCGACGTGCTGAACGAGAAGGGTATCAGCGGTTTTTCGCTGGCCGCAGTCGCCAAGCGCCTCGGCATCACGCCCGCAAGCCTCGCCTATTATTTCAGGGGCAAGGATGTGCTCGCCGCGACCTGCGTGATCCTGGCGGCCTCGCGGCTCCTGGCGCTGCTGGACGAAGCCGAAAAGGCGCCGTCGCCGGAAGAGAAGCTCACCTCGTTCGTGCAGGCGACCTTCGCGCTGCGACGGCGCATCCGTCTGGGCCAGGAACGCCCGCTCGCCAGCTTCAACGAACTGCGCATGATCTCGCCGCCTTGCCGCGGACGCGTGTTTGCCGCCTGCCGGAACCTGTTCAACCGCGTCGGAGCCCTGTTTGCGTCGCCGGAATTGTCGTGGATCGACGAAAACGGCCGCACGGTCCGCGCGCGACTCGTGCTCGAACATCTGATGTGGGCGCCCGTCTGGCTCGAGGACTGCAACGAAGGCGACTATTCCCGCGCGGCACAGCGGCTGGCCGACATTCTCATCCATGGTGTTGCCGCGCCGGGCGCTTCCTGGTCGCCGCGCCGCGATCCATGCCTGCGCCTTGTCGCGCCGGCGCCGACGGCGATCACGCGCGACGACCTATCCTGTCGCGGCGACCGAGCTCATCAACGAGCGCGGTTATTCCGGCGCCTCCGTCGACAGGATCGCCGCCCGGCTCAACGTGACCAAGGGCTCGTTCTACCATCACAACGTCGACAAGACGGGCCTCATCGTCGCCTGCTTCGAGCGGAGCCTGGAAATCATCCTTGCCACACAGCGTGATGCCGCCGACAGCGGCGGCGACGCCTGGCAAAGGCTGACCAGGACTTGCACGACGCTGATCGACGGGCATGCGTCCGGCCGTGTCAGGCTGTTACGAACTTATGCGTTGGGGGCGCTGCCGGCCGCCAAGCGGACGTCGATGATCCTGCGCTTTCAAGCCTGCGCTCAGCGCTTCGCCGCGGTCATCGGAGACGGCATTGCCGACGGATCGCTGCGCGTGGTCGATCCGCTGATTGCGGCGCATGTCGTCATGGCGACGATCAACGCCGCGGCGTACTCCGAATCCTGGGGCCGCGACGCGAAGGCGCGCGACTTCCTCACCGCCTATGCGCGGCCGGCCCTGATGGGCCTCCTCGCGCGGCCCTGAGGCAGGGCGTCCGCCTCAGAGCCGCATCAGGTAGCGGTGGGTTCCGTCCAGCACCAGCTCGCGCTTCTGGTTGTGGATGGTGGCTCGCATCGCAACGATGCCAGTCGTGTTCTGCCGCGTCAGATCGGCAATCTCGAGCGCAGGATAGAGCGTATCGCCGGCATAGACGGCTTTGAGGAATTTCGCGCTGACGTCGATGAAGCCGATCAGCTTTTCCCCGATGACGTGCGGAAACAGTCCGGCGCCCGCGGCGGTGAAGGCAAGCACCTGCAGGCCGTGTGCGAGGGGACCTTGATAGCCCAGGCGTCGGCAGTACTCGGCGTCGTAGTGGATGGGATGGTCGTCGAGGCTGACGGGCCTGGAAATGGCTGAAGTTCGATTCCGTCATCGTGCGCGACGGAAGGTTGAAGACTTCGCCCACGCGGAGCTGCTCAAAGGCGCGCAGGGTCACGACGCGGTGATTTTCGAGATTCGTCATCCGGTCCTTTTACGCGACCGGCGGACCATCGGAAACGGGAATTGGAAAGGGCGCCCGGGTGGAGAGCGTTCTACGCTTCCCACCCGGTGCGCAGTATCGCGGACCATCCCGAGGGGCAGGGACGTCCGCGCGGGGTAACCGTCATTCTCAAAGCGCGTGCCGGCGGATAAAGTTCTCTTTCCGGCTTTCGGCAATGTCGGCTTTCACGTCGGAAAGGCTGCGCACGGCGATGGACTGAAGGAGTTCGAGGAAGGTGAGACCGGCCCGCACGATGCCGCGTGCGATTTTGCATACGCTTCCCGGCTCGGTTACGGCACTCGTGCCCAGGCGCCGATCTTCGCGGGCAGTGCAATTCCCAGATGTGGCCGGCCGAAGCCGAGGTTGGGTTCGGCGGCATGAGTACCGATACCAGCGCGATCCAGAATATGGCGCGAAAGATCATCGAATATTCCCGCTCGTTTGTGCGAGGCACGTAGGCGCCGCCAGTCTTCGCCAACTGAAATCAATTCGTAAACTTGGACCGAACTGGATGTGTCCTCGCATTGAGCACAACGCGCGCTTTCGGCAAATCGTTCGTTCTCGATTCAAGATTGTCGCGCAGTCGATGCGCTTACGTTTAAAAGTTTCGTCAAATTCGATCGAGCGTCCACCGGAACGGTCGTTCGCCGGGCTTCGTCCGGAGCAAGGATCTTCCGACCACGGGACGTGCTGCGCTTACGTCTAAAATTTTCTGCAAATTCAATCGGGCCCGCCGCGAACGGCGTTCGTGGGCCAGAAGCCCGTGTCAGGGCTTGCGGAAAGACGGAAGCTCCACGATCGCCTGGAATTCCGCGGCCGGTGGCGCTGTCGATGAGAAGGCTTCCGCCATGATGATCGGCGAAGGCTTTGACGAGCGTAAGTCCGAGGCCGGCACCCGCGGTATGATCGGTGGTGCTGCGGCCGGCCTGCTCGAACGGGCGCAGGATGCGGGCAAGGTCCTGCTCGGCAACGCCGGGGCCGTTGTCGGAGACGATCATGTGGACGAAGTCGCCCTTGTCTTCGACCGAGAGGCGGATTTGGCCGCCCTCCTGCGTAAATCCGATGGCGTTGGCCATGAGATGGCCCAGCACGGCGTTGACGGCCGTCTCGTCGGCGTCGACAAGCAGGCCGCGCGGGCACAATTCGGCATCGACGACGATCGATTTGGCCGCGGCTTCGGCGGCGTAAGCGTTGCGCGCACCGTGCAGGGCCGCGCCCGCATCGACCGCCACGCGCTGAAGCTCGTAGCGCCCTGCGGCGAGTCGCGTGAGATCGAGGATCTGGTTGAGCAGCCGCAGGAGATTGGTGCCGCCTTGGTGGATCAGGGTCGCATATTCCCGGATCTGGTCCGGGCCGGCGCTGCCGGCCATGGTGCTCAGAAAGTCCGAGAAGCCGATGATGGCGTTGAGCGGCGTCTTGAGCTCGTGGCTCATCGTGCGCAGCAAGGTGTTCTTGGTCGTATCGGCCTCGGCCTCGGCGCGGTCGAGCTTCTTCGTCAGGTCGGCCAGATAGCTGGCCTGCCGCCTCGCCGTGTTCTTCGAGTGCGCCAGCGCACGCTTGGCGCGTTCCAACGCCGCGGTCTGGTCGGCGAGCGCGCTTTCGACCCTGCGCGCATCGGTGACGTCGGTGAACACGGTGACGTAGCCGTCCGGAGTGCCGCGCTCGCGCACGAGATAGGCCGTTCCTGATGCCGCCACCAGCGTCATCGCGCCCGCCGGCGATTGGTGAGTCTCGCGTCTCTGCTCGAGCCAGTCGGCGAACGGGCCGTCGATCTGGAACCGTCCGCGCTCGCCCGCGTCCTTAGCGATCTCGAGCGCCTTGCGTCCGACGAGAGCTTCGCTGGTTTCGAAACCGTGCAGATGCGCGAAGTCCGCCGTGCACATGACGAGATGGTCGTCGCGGTCGAAGAAGGCGAAGGCGTCCGCCGAGAGCGCAAGCGCGCTTTCCAGGCGGCTATGGACGTGACGAGCCTGGGTCACATCGGTCCAAAGCAGGATCCAGCCGCCCGCCCGCGTGCGCCGCGCCTTGATCTCCACGATGCGCCCGTCGGAAAGCCTGATGTCGCGAGGCCGGAAGTCGCCGTCGCGAAGTTGCTCGCGGCGCAATGCGACATAGCCGTCGACATCGGCGACGCTTGCGATCTCACCGCCCGCGACTTCGAGGCGAATGAGCTGGTCGTAGCTCAGTCCCTCGGCCTCGCCGCGAGTCGGCATGGCGCCGAACATGTGGCTGTAGTGCTCGTTCGCGAAAATCAGCCGTTCGCGCGAATCGTAGATGGTGATGGCGATTCGCAGCGCATCGAGCGCCTCGGCAAGGGCGATGCCCTCTTCGAGGCTTTCGGCCTCGCGTCCCTGCACAGCCACGAGTTTCAATGCAGCATTACCCTGCCGTTCAGCGGGCAATCTAGGAACCGAGCCTTGCCGAAAGGTTAGGCGTTACGCGAGCGGGACCGAATCGCGCCACCATCGTTACCAACATATGAATCGGCGTTGCCACAATGCTTGAGAATTAACGAACGAACCGCGGTGGGATTCAAAGTTCGTTAAAGTTTCGGGGGCGACTATGGCGTCATTCGCACAGTCTGAGTCGGGTCGCATCCTTAATGGTCGTTAAGTCCCTCACGCCGGGCTCAGATGCCGCGCGCCGCCGGTTTGTCGCCGTGCAGGCAGCGAAGGCGGCTGTCGGCCTTGCGCTCTGCACGGGCTTTGTCGCGCTGGTGGGAAAGCCAGGTCCGGCCGAGACGATTGCCATGGCCGGTCTCGTTTCCCCGGCCGCGCTTGCTATTCTTGGACTTCACGTCCCTTCCTCTCGCGCTGCTCGAATCGCTGTCGCTCGTGATCTTCGCGGCACTGATCGGGTTTCTCGCCGCGTTGAGCGGCGGTCTGCTGTCGCCGCTGGTGATCTGGTTCGCGCTGGTGCCGGCCGAGGCGGCTCTTGCGGGCGGCCGGCCCGCGGTTCTGCGCGCGGGCATTGCCGCTGCGGCTGCGCTCGCCGTCGTCGCCGGTCTCGAGGCATTCGCCGCCCTGCCGGTTTCCCGCCTGCCGTCCGCGGCGTGGGAGTTTTATGCGGGCTCGATCCTTCTCGCCGTCATCCAGGCGGCTTTCGTCGCCGCGGCTGCGCAGGATCGCCAGCGTGCGGCCGACGCGGCGGCAGCCGAGGGCGCCGCGATGTATCGCTTCCTCGCCGACAATGCGATGGACCTGATCACGCGCCACAGCGCCGACGGACGCATCCGCTTCGCCAGTCCCTCGGTGCAGGCGCTGCTCGGCCATAAGCCCGAGGATGTCACCGGCGTGGCGCCGGCGGCGCTGGTTCATGCCGACGATCTGCGCGCAATGCAGGCCGCTTTCATGGAAGCAAGCTATTTCGGCCGGGCGGCGTCGGCCGAAGTGCGCATGAAGCGCCGCGACGGCAGGCTCGTCTGGGTCGAGACCCGCTGCCGTCCGGCCGCACCGGTGAAGGGCCAGGCGGCCGACATCGTCGCCGTCACGCGCGACATCTCCGAACGCAAGGTGCAGGAAAAGGCGCTGATCGAGGCGCGCGATTTGGCCGAGCAGGCCAACCGCGCCAAGTCGCGCTTCCTCGCCAACATGAGCCACGAGCTCCGCACCCCCCTCAACGCCATCATCGGCTTTTCGGAGGTCATGACGCACCAGATGTTCGGGCCCGTTGGCAGCGCCGGATATCTCGAATACTCCCACCTGATCCACGAATCGGGCTCGCACCTGCTCGAGCTCATCAACGGCATCCTCGACATGTCGAAGATCGAGGCCGGCAAGTTCGAGCTGGGCGAGGAGATCTTCGATCTCGACGAGATCGCGCAGAGCGCCGTGCGTTTCGTCAAGATGCAGGCGGATCGCGCAGGCGTCGTGCTGTCGGCATCGATCGCGCCGAATGCGCGCCTTGCCTTCGCCGACAAGCGCGCGGTGAAGCAGATCCTGATCAACCTTCTCTCCAACGGCGTGAAGTTCACCCCGCGCGGCGGCGACGTGCGCATCCGCGCCGCGCTCGACAGCCAGGGCCTCGAGATCGCGGTCACCGATTCCGGCGTCGGCATCTCGGCGGAGAACCTGAAGAAGCTCGGCAAGCCGTTCGAGCAGGTCGAGGACGAGCACGTCCGCTCGAAAGAAGGCACCGGCCTGGGCCTCGCGCTGGTCAAGGCGCTGACGGCCATGCATGGCGGCGAGGCCGTGATCAGTCCGTGGTGGGCGAGGGCACGACGGTGCGGGTGCGCCTTCCCTATGCCGCTGTCGGCGCCGACGGCCACCGCATGGCGCCGGAAAGCGCGAAGATCCTGCCGTTCCGCGGCGCGGCCTAGTCTCGAAAACAAGTGCATTGCAGGCCCGCCCATTTTAAGAACGGGCCATGACACCCCGCCTGAAAGCCGGATTTTTCGTCCGCGCCCTGATCCGGCGCGCGGAGGTGAACGGCGCCTCCGCCTATGTCGTGAGGAAGGGCGCGGAAGAAGCGGGTGCCGTGTTCCTGCGGGTCTCTCGCCCCGACGGACGTCGACCGTGCTCAGCCAGGCGCGGCGGGGCGAAGGCGATCTGGTCTGGCTCAAGCCGCTGGGCGACAGCGCGGCCGACGCGAGCGTCGCTGCCTATTTCGAGAAGCAGATCCGCTTCGATCCCGATCTCTGGATCGTGGAAATCGAAGACCGCGAGGGCCGCGCCTTCGTCGACGAGCCGATCGTCTGATCGTTCGGCCGGCTTGCCGCGGGGCCGCCATTCCTTGCGAAGCCCTCTCCGCCCTGCTACGTCCCCGCGCCCATGAGCACGCTCGAAACCGAAGCCGGACGGCGGCGCACGTTTGCCATCATCTCGCATCCCGATGCGGGCAAGACGACGCTGACGGAACATCTGCTGTTGCTCGGCGGCGCTATCCGCGCGGCCGGCCAGGTGAAGGCGCGCGGCGAGGCCAGGCGCGCGCGCTCCGACTGGATGAAGATCGAGCAGGAGCGCGGCATCTCGGTGACGAGCGCGGTGATGACGTTCGAATATGGCGACGCCATCTTCAACCTGCTCGACACGCCGGGCCACGAGGATTTCTCGGAAGATACCTACCGCACGCTGACGGCCGCAGATTCCGCGGTGATGGTCATCGACGCGGCGAAGGGCATCGAGGCGCAGACGCGCAAGCTGTTCGAGGTCTGCCGCCTGCGCGACATCCCGATCATGACCTTCGTCAACAAGATGGACCGCGAGGCGCGCGATCCCTTCGAGCTCTTGGACGAGATCGCCGACCAGCTCCAGCTCGAGACCGCGCCGATGTCGTGGCCGCTCGGCATGGGCCTCAATTTCCGCGGCACCTTCGATCTCTATGCCGAGGATTTCGTGCCCTTCGGCAAGGACGGGCGCATGGGGGCGAATGCGTTGGCCGCAATGGTCTCGGCCGAGGAGAAGGCCAAGCTCGACGAGGATATCGAGCTCGCGAGCGCCGGGCTGCCGCGCTTCGATCGCGCCGCTTACCGCGAAGGGCACCTGACGCCGGTTTTCTTCGGCTCGGCGCTCAAGAATTTCGGCGTGCGCGATCTCATGGCGGCGCTGGCCGAACATGCGCCGGCGCCCGGCCCGCAGGCGACCCAAGGCAAGACCGTCGAGCCGACTGATCCCGAAGTGACCGGCTTCGTCTTCAAGGTCCAGGCCAACATGGATCCGAATCATCGCGACCGGGTCGCGTTCTTCCGGCTCGCCTCCGGCCGGTTCCGGCGCGGCATGAAGCTCAACTCAGTCGGGCACGGGCAAGACGCTCGGCATCCACAATCCCATCCTGTTCTTCGCGCAGGAGCGCGAGACGGTGGACGAGGCGTTCCCCGGCGATATCATCGGCATCCCCAACCACGGCGTGCTACGCGTCGGCGACACGCTGTCGGAATCCGGCAACGTCGTCTTCACCGGCATCCCGAATTTCGCGCCGGAAATCCTGCGCCGCGTGCGCCTCGGCGATCCGATGAAGCAGAAGCACCTGACCCGCGCGCTCGAGAGCCTCGCCGAGGAAGGTGTGACGCAGGTGTTCAAGCCGATGATCGGCGCGCAATGGGTGGTCGGCGTCGTGGGCCAGCTCCAACTCGACGTGCTCAAATCGCGCCTGCGCGACGAATACGGCCTCGACGCCGATCTCGAACCGTCGCCCTACGACACCGCGCGCTGGATCACGGGCAGCGACGCCGACATCGACAAGTTCCTGAGCATCCACCGCGGGCAAGCCGCGACCGACCGCGACGGCGCGCCGGTGTTCCTCGCCAAGAGCGCCTGGGAGCTGGGATACGTCACGGAGAAATTTCCGAAAATCGCATTCGCCAAGACGCGCGAACGCCACGACGTCCACGCGCAGAATTAAGCGAGCAGTTTACTCCGCCGCCTGGTCGAGCCGTTGCATTTCGAAGTCGCGGTGCGTGCGCCAGAAGCCGAGCAGCCGCGCGGCAGCATTTTGCGGGATCGTGTCGAAGACCGCGAGGCGCAGATAGGCATCTTCGGCGGTGCGGCCGCGGTCGGCGAGCGTGACGATCGTGGAGAACGCGGCGCGTTCGAGGCCCGCGCCCTTGCAGGCGACGGCCAGCGCCTGGACAGACGCATCGCGCATGATTTCGTCGATCGTCGCCCGCGGCAGGTCGAGCGCCTCGGCGAAGACGTCAGGGAATTCCCAGGCGCGTTTGCGCATGACCTCGATCAGCGCGGTCGCGTCGATGCGGCCGGTATGATCCTGTCGGCCCCGGAACTCCTCGGCGTTGCGCGCGAGAATGTTGTCCTTCATCTCGGCGGACGCCGCGAAGAACAGCTCGTTCAGGATGTCGATCGGTGCGTCGGCGCGCTGGGCGAAACGCGCGGCCAGTTCCGCCCGCGTCTTGCCGTCGACTTCGCCCAAAGCCTTCTCGAGGAGGGCCTCGAAGGGAAGCCGGGCGCTGATGGGATATTCGCGGGGCCAGTCGAGCAGGAGATCGCTGATCATGTGCGCGAGGGCGGGCCGCGCGGACTCGCCCTTTGCGGCAAGTTCCACGAGATGGGTCAGGTGTTCTTTCAGCGTCGGCATGACAGGCCAACGCTACGACGGGAGGGTTAACGCTTGGTTCCGTTCAGTTCCCGACGATGGCCCAATTGTCGGGATAAAAGCCGTTGAACGTCGTGCGCACGGCCACGGAATAGGCGCCCATGTAGTCGAAGACGATGAAGTCGCCCGGCCCGATGGACTCCGGGAGCATCAGCGGGCGCGGCAGGACGTCGAGCGTATCGCAGGTCGGGCCGTAGACGCGGAACGGCTGAAGCGTGCCGGGCAGAGGGAGCGCGCGGCCCTTCGCATCGGGTGTAAAGACGCGTACGGGATAATCCGCATTCCAGCCCGGGAGCGACAGCTCGTCGAAGCTGCCGTAGAGCCCGTCATTGATGTAGAGCTTGTCGCCCTTGCGCAGGATCACCTGCGTGATCAGCGACAGGCCTTCGGCGATCAGCGCCCGGCCCGGCTCGCACAGTACGGGAATCTTGCGGTCGCCGAGCGTCGCCAGCGCTTCCTTGATGGTGTCGAAGTACCAGTGATAGGGCGGCACGTCGTTGCCCTGATAAGGACCGGGAAAGCCGCCGCCGATGTCGAGCGCCTCGATCTCGATGCCCGCGATATTTGCGGTGCGCCGCGCCATCTCGATCGCCTGCGCGTAGGAGAACGGCGACAGACATTGCGAGCCGACATGGAACGTGATGCAAGGCGCGGCGCCCGCCAGCGCCACGCGCTTCAGCAGGCGGGCGGCGTCGTCGGGCGTGGTGCCGAACTTGCTCGACAGCTCCAGCACAGCACCGCCGAGCGGCGTGGCGATGCGTACGAAAATGCGCAGCTTCTTGGGCTGCTTGGTCTCGGCCAGCAGCTTCTCGAGCTCGAAGTCGCAGTCGATCACATAGTCGGTGACGCCGTATTTCTCGAAGGCGACCTTGGCCGCGCCGGGCGCCCGGACAGGCGCCATGAAATGGCAATGCGCGTCGGGAAAACGGGTCTTGACGATCTCGATCTCGCGCAGCGACGCCGTGTCGAAATGGCGGATGCCCCCGGCGTAGACCTGGTCGAGCACCTGCGGCGCCGGATTGGCCTTGATCGCGTAGAGCGCGTCGCCCGGGAAATGGTCGAGGAAGCGCTTCGCGGCGGTCGCGAATTTTTGCGGAAATATGACATAGACGGGTTCGACCGGTTTCAGTCGTTCGATCACCTTCTCGACGCTGGCAAAGCGCGGGATCGTGGCCTCGATCGGAACAGAAGGAGCGTTCATGCGCCGGCTCCCCGAAATTGCCGCGACTGTTTGGGGCAAAGGGGGACGGGGGTCAAGACATTCCGGCAAACGTGTTCTCGCGGCACATTCCTCCACCGTCATCATCTGGAGCGCACCCCGATCCGCGCGAGAGCGCGGTCGGAATGAGTTCGCGATTCGCTGAAGACCGATCTATCCACGGATCAGATTATGCGCTTGCTGCGTGGAACTCGTCGGCCAATCTGAGCAAACGGGCAGTCGGGCGCGACGCCTATTTGTTTCGTAGCCCGAGGAGCGTCGCCCGCCCGTCGGCGCTCGGCTGATAGACGTAGCGCATCTCGCCCATCGCGCGGTCGAAATCCTCCTCGCGAAAATCCTGGCGTACTTCGAACGCATCGATACCGACGCGCGTCATGAAGGCGAGCTGGTCGTAGAGGAAATTGCCGACCGCGCGTATCTCGCCCTTGAAGGCGAAGCGCGTGCGCAGCATGCGAGCCCAGGAGAAGCCGCGCCCGTCGCGGAAGGCGGGGAATTCGAGCGCCACCAGCGCGATCTTTGCGAGATCGTCCTTCAGCGCCTCCGGGCTCTCGCCGGATTTGAGCCGCACGCCGAAGGGCGCGCCGCGGGCGAGCAGCGCTGCGCGCTCCGCCTGGAATCGCGCGAGTGATACGATGACGGGCGACGGCGACGCTTCGGCGTCGTCGGGCAGATTGACGAAGCGGTCCTCGACGAACCGGCCGCCCTTAATGAGCGGCATACGCGGCCTCTTTGAAGGGGCCCATGCCGACGCGGCGATAGGTGTCGAGAAAACGCTCTCCGGCGCTTCGCTGCGACAGATAGACGTCGATCACGCGTTCGACCGCGTCGGTGATCTCGTGCTCGCCGAAGGCCGGTCCCAGGATGTCCCCGATGGAAGCGTCTTCGGCGCCCGAGCCGCCGAGCTGGAGCTGGTAGAATTCGACGCCCTTCTTGTCGACACCAAGGATGCCGATGTGGCCGACATGATGGTGGCCGCAGGCGTTGATGCAACCCGAGATCTTGATCTTCAGCTCGCCGATGTCGTGCTGGCGGTCCAGGTTCTCGAAGCGATTGGCGATTTCCTGGGCAATGGGAATCGAGCGTGCATTGGCCAGATCGCAATAGTCGAGGCCGGGGCAGCAGATGACGTCGGTGACGAGGCCGGCATTCGGCGTTGCCAGTCCGAGCCGCTTGAGCTGTGCGAAGATCGAGGCGAGATCCCTCTTGCGCACATGCGGCAGCACGAGGTTCTGCTCGTGGCTGACGCGGACTTCGCCCTGCTCGAATTCGTCCATCAGGTTGGCGAGCGCGTCGAGCTGCTCATGCGTCGCATCGCCGGGAACGCCGCCGATGGGCTTGAGCGATATCGTCACGATCGCATAGCCCTGCATGCGGTGCCTGGCGACGTTGGTCGAGACCCAGTTCGCGAAGTCCCGGTCGGATTTTCGCGCCTCGACGAAAGTATCCGGCGCGTCGTCCAGCTTCTCGAAGTCTGGCGGCGTGAAATAGGCGTCGATACGCGCGCGTTCCGCCGCGGGCAGATCGAGCGTTCCGCTCTTCTTGATCTCGTCGAATTCGCGCATCACCTGGCGGCGCATCTCGTCCGGGCCGAGCGCATTGGCGAGGATCTTGATCCGTGACTTGTACATGTTGTCGCGCCGGCCGCTCTGATTGTAGACGCGCATCACGCTTTCGAGGAAGGCAAGGATGTCGCTCTTGGCGACGAACTCGCCGACGACATAGCCGATATAGGGCGTGCGTCCCATGCCCCCGCCCACCAGCACGCGATATCCGGTCTCGCCTGACGCGTTCTTCACGATCTCCACGGCCATGTCGTGGAAGCGCAAGGCCGCGCGGTCATGCGCGGCGCCGCTCACCGCGATCTTGAATTTGCGCGGCAGGAAGCTGAACTCGGGATGCAGCGACGACCACTGGCGGATGATCTCGGCGATGGGCCGTGGGTCCTCGATCTCGTCGGCCGCGGCGCCGGCGAAGTGGTCCGCCGTCACGTTGCGGATGCAGTTGCCGCTGGTCTGGATGGCGTGCATCTCAACGCTCGCGAGCTCGGCCAGGATGTCCGGCACGTCGACAAGCTTCGGCCAGTTGAACTGGATGTTCTGGCGCGTGGTGAAGTGGCCGTAGCCCTTGTCGTAACGCCGCGCGATATGCGCGAGCTTGCGCACCTGCCGCGCCGACAGCGTGCCGTAAGGCACCGCGACGCGCAGCATGTAGGCGTGGAGCTGAAGATAGAGCCCGTTCATCAGCCGCAGCGGCTTGAATTCGTCTTCGGTCAGCTCGCCCGTCAGCCGGCGCGCGACCTGGCCGCGGAACTGCTCGGTGCGGTCGGCGACGAAGGCCGCGTCGAATTCGTCGTACCTATACATGGGGCGTCCGTCCCGCTTGCTTGCCGTGATGCAAGGCGACGCTCGGCCCCGCGGCGCGGATGATCTCTCGCTCCTTTACAGGGCGGATTGCGCCGGCCTCGAAGCGCACATCGAAGAGATAGGGATTGACCACGACATTGTCGCGCACGAAGGCCCGGGCTGCCTCCAGTGCCGCATCCGCCCCGGTCGGGTCGGGGAACACCTCGCCCTCGGCCAGGGCCTCGACCCAGCGCCCGGCGTTCCACCAGACGACTTCGCCGTCGCGGAGCCGGTTGGCCGTGATCATCTGCGGGTCCGCTTGTTTCGCCATGGCTGAGAGATCACATGCCGGGTACAAAACTTCAATGCATCACAAGAAAATTATGTGATTTAGGAAATTGCACAATCATTGGCCGTAGAACGGCATGTAGGCGCTAGGCCTGCTTTTTGACCGCGCTCTCGTGCCAGCGCCGCAGCGCCAGCCATTCAAGGCCCGAGAGGGCATAGTAATCGACGAAGCCGACGGCCGACAGAAGGCCGAGCGCCGCGAACATCTTCGCGATCTCGAGCCTGTTGCCGGCCTCGACGATCCGCCAGGCGAGGCCCGTTGACGTGCCCGAGCCGGCGACGAATTCCGCGACGACCGCTCCGATGAGGGAAAGGCCGATGGAAATCTTCATTCCGCCCAGCAGATAGGGAAGCGCCGACGGCAGCTGCAGCCGCCACAACGTCTGCCGGCGCGACGCGCCGTAAAGACGAAACAGAGTCCACAGATTCGCATCCGTCGACTTGAGGCCGAGCGAAGCGTTCGAAAGGATCGGAAAGAAAGCGACCATCGTGGCGATAATGACGAGGGCGAGATCGATCCGATCGAAGCCGACCCAGATGATGATCAGCGGGGCGATCGCCACGACCGGAGTCACCTGCAGGACGATCGCCATAGGGCGTCAATGCCATCTCGACGACATGGCTTTGTGAAAACACGATCGCCAGCAGCAGGCCAAGCACGAGCGCGACACCGAAGGCGATCCAGGTGATCGAGCAGCGTCGTCCAAAGCGACGCCATGAGGGAATAAAAATTTTCCAGGAATGCGGCCCACGCCGCGCTCGGCGCCGGCAACACAAATATCGGAACGTCGTACTTGTCGGACGAGATATTCCCACAGACCGATGACGATCACGCCAAGCGCGAGTGGCACGACATATTTCAGGGCGTTGTTCATGGCGGTCCCATCGCGTGGCGCAAGGCCGCGGAGACCTCGCCGGCGCTTGTCGTGAACGCCGGCGTCAGCCGGTACGACCCATCGCGCCCGCGCGGCGAGGGCAGCGCGATATCGGCCGAGACGCGGCCCGGCCGTGGCGTCATCACCACGACGCGCGAGGAGAGATAGGTGCTCTCGAACACCGAATGGGTGACGAACATCACCGTCAACGAATCCTCTTCCCACAGCCGCAGGAGATCGTCGTTCAGCGCCTGGCGCGTCAGCTCGTCCAGCGCGGCGAAGGGCTCGTCCATCAGCAGCAGCTCGGGCGCCGCCGCCAGCGCCCGCGCGATGGAGACGCGCATCTTCATGCCGCCGGACAATTCTCGCGGATAGGATTTCTCGAAGCCCGCCAGCCCGACACGCATCAGCGCCGCCGCCGCGCGGTCCTGCGCTTCGCCCCGGTTCGCCCCTTTCAGGTCGAGCGGAAGGCGCGCATTGGTGAGAGCCGTCGCCCACGGCATCAGCGTCGGCTCCTGGAAGACGAAGCCGATCTCGGGCTTCCTCGCCGGAAACGTCACCGTGCCGGCGCTCGGGCTGAGCAATCCGGCCACGATGCGAAGCGCGGTGGACTTGCCGCAGCCCGATGGTCCGAGCAGCGACAGGAACTCGCCCCGGCCCACGTCGAGATCGACATGGGTGAGCGCGTCCGTGCCGTTGTCGAACGTCTTGGAGACGCCTTTGAGGGCGACCTGAGACGTCACCGTTCGCCTTTCCGTACCAGGGGCATTGCTACTCGAAATTCTGCGGGGTGTTGCGCATGAATTTGAGCTCGTAGGCCGCCTTGTAGTTTAGGGACTTGGGATAAAGCCCTTCGCTCGACATCGTATCGAAGAAGGTCTTCCAGCGCGCGTCGGTCATGGTGCCGAGCCCGAACGCCTTGGCGTCGCCCGACAGAACGAGGCCGTAGCTCTTCATCTTCTGGATCGCCTGCGCGATCAGTCCGTCGGTCATCTCAGGATTGTCGCTTTTTATGAGCGCGTTGGCGGGTGCCGGGTTGCGGGTGAGATAATCGAGCCAGCCGTTGCGCGTCGCCGTCACGAAGGCCTGTACCGCGCCGGATTGGTGTCGATCCATTTCTGCGGCACCAGCACCATGTTGGCGTAGCCCGGATACCCGTAGTCGGCGAGCAGGAAGACCTGCGGCTTGACGTGACCCTGTGTCTCGATCGTGTACGGCTCGCTGGTGAGATACCCCTCCTGGATCGCCTGCGAATCGACGAGGAACGGCGCAAGGTTGAAGGTGTATTTGCGGATCTGCGTGTCGGAGTAGCCGTATTTCGCTTTCAGCCACGGCCAGAAGGCGACGGTCGAGGCGTCGGCTATCATGATCGGCTTGCCGCGCATGTCGGCGAGCGAGTGCACGTCGGGGCGTTGATGCGCGATGAGGACCTGCGGGTCCTTCTGGAACACCGCCATCACCGCTCTCACCTTCACGCCCGCGGCCACCATGTTGAGCGGAATGAACCCGTTGGAGCCGATGCCGAAATCGGCCGCGCCGCCCGCCAGGATCTGAGGCACGTTCACGCTCGGCCCGCCTTCCAGGATACGCACGTCAAGCCCGGCCTTCTTGTAGAGGCCCTCGGCCAGCGCTTCATAGAACCCGCCATGCTCGGCCTGCGCCTTCCAGTCGGTGACGAAGGTGATCTTGGTCGGCGCGGCCTCGGCACCGGCACAGAGCGCGAGCGACAGGCCCGCGCAAAGCGCAAGGGACCGGCCCGCGCAGAGCGCAAATGACCGAAAAGCGGCAAAAGCGAGATGTCTCATCGGGTCCTCGAATGTCAGCCGGATGTCGCGTAGGGGTCGCAGGATGCGCGTCGGCGCGCGGCATCGATCTCGGCCAGCTCGGGTTTCGTCATTGATCAATGTGCGGAACAGAACGAGGCCGCGATTGGTCGGCGACACGATGACGGGCAGGCGATTGCGTTGAACGGAGGCGCCGGGCGCGATGATGAGAAAGTCGACCGCGCCGCTTGGCGTCTGCCGGTCGTTGCGAACGAAGTAGTTGTTCGTCTGCGCGTCGAAGGCGGACACCGACCAGTAGGTCCCGGGCGGAACATCGGCGCGGACGTGCAGGGCGCCGTGCGCGATGGCGAGATCGTAAGGACAGCCGGAATAGAGAAGATCGGGGCTCGGGCGCACCACCGTGCGCGATTGCGCCGTCGCGCGAGACATGTATTGGACCCTGTTGTAGCGGCCATTCCGGGTCATCGCTGAAAGCGTGCGATGCATGATCAGCGACGGCAGCGCCGTGACAGACGCCATGTGCACGATTGCGGTGACGGCGAGAGTCGCGGCAATCCAGGCACCCCATTCGCGTGCGGCGCGCATCATGAGCAGGCCGCTTTCGCGATGGCCGGAAGGGCCGCCTTCGCGGGATCGGCGCTCACCGCGGCCGCGGGATTGTAGAGGCGCAGCGATAGGCTGAACGCGCCGTTGCGGACGGGAATCCAGTTGGGGCCGCTCTGGCCTTTCGCGACCATTGCGATGAAAGCGCCGTCGACGTCCCGCACGATCGACGTCTTCGACACGGAATAGCGGTTCGCCGCGTTGGGGATCAGGTAGTCGTCGGGACCGTAGGCGGTGATGCTCCACCAGCGCGCGGCCGGGTCCCGTCCGACGAGGCGATAGGTGCAGCCGCCGTCCAGCCGATCACCGGCACTGTCCGTCGACGCCGTATCGTAGATCGTTTCGCTCCGGTTGAGCGCGAGCAGGCCATGCACGGCAACCGACGCGCGCAGGTACGGTCCGCTCGCCGCGCTGCCGACGAGCAGGCTCGATGCCAAGGCCCGTCGCTGACCTCGCCCGCATGCGATGCACGACGGCCGCCCAGGTCAGAAACAGTCCGAGAGCCGTGCCGATGACCAGCACCGCCAGAACGCGCAACGCAAACCGCATGATCGCCAAAGACTTGCCCCGGCGCGGTTATAGCGCGGAACGGGGTGGGCTGAAGAGGGCCGGTACTCTCTGCAGGTGGCTGTTTTTGCGCAGAGGTCGCGGTGGGTTCGCAGAGCGCGCAGAACACCTGGCGCATCATCGACTGTCGCGTGCCAGGTAAGGAAAAATTGCCGGCGCGCTGCGCGCGTCAATCACTACGAGCGATGACGTAGCCGCTTCTGCGCGTACGATGTCCCGCGCCCCCTGCGAAACCCCCGCGAACCCTGCGCTAAAAGAGCCACCGCCGCCCTAGCCGTAAAAGGTGCTCAGTTGCTGTCGTCGCTCTGGCCGTTGCTGTTGCCATTGCCGTTGTTGTCGCCACGGCCGTCGATGACGGTGGTGCTGCGATCGCCGTCCGGCGCAGTGCCCTGCTGGCCGTTGTCGCCGCCGTTGCGCTGGTGTCCGAACAGCCAGTCCCAGAAGCCGTGGCCGCTGCCTTGTGGCCGCTGCTCGGCCTGTTCCGGCGCGGGCTGGGTCGCCTCGTCGTCGCCGGTCGCGGGAACGGCCGTCGGTCCCGACGAGAAGATCGAAATCGTCGACGGGCGCCTCGACGGAGGATTTGTCGAGCGGCGTCGCGGGCAGGTTCTTCTCCGCCGCCGTCATCACCGCGTGCCAGATCGTGGCTGGCAGCGTGCCGCCGGTTACGCCCTTCATCGGCGAGGAATCGTCGTTGCCGACCCACACGCTGGTCACGTAGTCCGTGGTGAAGCCGACGAACCAGGCGTCGTGATAATCCTGCGTCGTTCCCGTCTTGCCCGCGGCTTCGTGGCCGGCGAGGCCGCAGCGCGTCCCGTCCCTTCGGCGACGCACGCCATAGAGCATCGCCACCAGGTCGCGGTCGACATGGCTCGCGATGATGCGCTGCGGCTGCGGCGGAGTTCTCTGGTAGAGCACGCGACGGGCGCCGTCTCGATCCCGCTGACGAGATAGGGATAGACGCGGATTGCCGCCCGAGGCGAAGGCGGCATAGGCGGTCGTGAGCTCCAGCGGCGTGACCTCGCTGGTGCCGAGCGCGAGCGAGGCATTGGCTTCGAGCGGCGAGGCGATGCCGCAACGCTGCGCCGCCTCGATCACGATCGTCGGAATGCCGACCTCCTGCGCGAGATTCGCCGTGATCGTGTTGACGGAATGGGCCAGCGCCGGTCGCCAGCGTCATCGTGCCGTAGGAGCGGCCGCCGTAGTTCGTCGGCGTCCAGCCGTCGATGTCGACCGGCTGGTCGTCGCGCGTGTCCCAGGGAGTGACCCGGTTTCGAGGGCGGCCAGATAGACGAAAGGCTTGAAGGCGGAGCCGGGCTGGCGGCGCGCCTGGGTCGCGCGATTGAACACGCTCTCGTCGTAATCGACGCCGCCGATGAGTGCGGCGACGGCGCCGTCTGTCTTCATCACCACGACGGCGGCTTCGCTCGCATGCACCTTGTGGCCCTGCTCTTGCGGGTTGCGCACGGCCCGCCGCGCCGCTTCCTGCACCGCCGGCTCCATCGTCGTGTGCACGACCAGGTCGGTGGTCGCCGCATTGCCGCCCCACGGACCGATCGAGCTTCATCGCCTCGTCCGCCGCCGTCGAGGAGGAAATTCGCGCATCCATCATGGCGCGATCGCTGACGACGGCAGGCGTGGCGCGCGCGTCGTTGGCCTGGGCCTGGGTGATGGCGCCCGTCTCCACCATCGCCTGCAGCACGTGGTCGGCGCGGCTCTGCGCGGCGGCGAGATCGCGGCGCGGCGAGAACACGCTCGGCGCGCGGGTCAGCGTGGCCAGCATCGCCGCCTGCGACAGGGTGATGTTGCGCGCCGAGTTGCCGAATAGACATGCGCCGCGCCGTCGACGCCATAGGCGCCGGAACCCAGATAGATGCGATTCAGGTAGAGTTCGAGGATCTGCTTCTTCGACAGCGATTTGGCGAGCTTCGCCGCATCGAGCAGCTCCTCGAATTTGCGGTTGAAGGTGCGCTCCTGGCTGAGGAACACGATCTTCGCGGTCTGCTGCGTGATCGTCGAGCCGCCGGCGACGACATGGCCAGCGCGGAAATTCGCGATCGCGGCGCGCGCGAGGCCGCGCACGTCGAAGCCCTGGTTGGAGTAGAAGCTCCTGTCTTCCATCGCGATGAAGGCCGCCGGCAGATAGGCCGGCATTTCCTCGAGCTTCAGCCGCTCGCCGATGATGGCGCCGCGATGGCCGACGATGTCGCCCTTCGCGTCGAGGAAGGTGAAGGCGACCGGACGGTTGACCGCGTAGAGGTCCTGGGCGAGATCGAGTGGCAGCGCGAACCAGCTGAAGAACGTCAGCAGCAGCAGCAGGAGAAGAATCGGGACGGCGATAACGACCGCGGCGATAGCGAACAGCCGCGCGAACAGGCCGCTGCGATCGGCGAACCACCCGCCCACCGCCTGCAGGTTTTCCTTGAGATGATCGCCAGCCATTGCCGCAGTTCGTCGCCGATCTTTGAGGCGAATTCGAGACGTTACCCGTTAACGTTCCGCAGCGGCACAGGTTCGCGCGTCTAAGTCGAACGCATGGATCGGCGCATGCGCGGGGCGGCGTTCACTTTACAGCGCTGCACCTGGCTGCCTTCATGGCGTGCTGGTCATTCAAAGAGGTCCAGGGGAATGAAGGTCAGTGAGGCGATCGCCACGCGCAAGACGATCCGTGCATTTCTGAGCGACCCCGTGGCGGCCGACACGGTCCGCGACATCCTGGTGCGCGCTTCGCGCGCGCCGTCGGGGGGAAATCTCCAGCCCTGGCATGTCTATGTTCTGATGGACGCGGCGCGGGACGAGCTGGTGCGCCGCGTCGCCGAGGTGCGCGCCGGACAGCCGATGGGCGATGCGCCCGAATACCACATTTATCCGCCCGAGCTTTCCGAGCCCTACAAGACGCGCCGCTTCCGCGTCGGCGAGATGATGTATGCGACGATGGGCATCCCGCGCGAGGACAAGGCATCGCGTCTCGAATTCTTCGGCGGCAACTGGAAATTCTTCGGCGCGCCCGTCGGCCTGGTCTTCACCATCGACCGCCAGATGCAGCAGGGCCAATGGGCCGACCTCGGCATGTTCATGCAGAACGTCATGCTGCTGGCGCGCGAGACGGGATTGCACACCTGCCCGCAGGAAGCCTGGGCGCTGTTCCACAAGACCGATCCGCGATTACCTGTCGGTGCCGCAGAACGAGATGATCTTCTGCGGCATGGCGATCGGCTATGCCGACGAAACCGCGCCGGTGAACCGGCTGGATTCCGAACGCGCGCCGTTCGAAGAATTCGTCACCATGCGCGAACATGTGTGAGGACCCTGCGGTGGGGCATCAGCGAGATCGAACCGCCAAGGCGCTAATCCGCCAAGAACCAAGGCAATGCGTTTTCGGTAGTGTCATATCGGCGTGCAGCGCGCGCCACAGCAGGCGGGTACGCTCCTTGGCGATTTGGCGTCTTGGCGGTTCGCCTTGGAGTTGGACCAAGTGCGACGTACGGAGCGATTCGTGAATGCAGTGCCCACGCAAGCGCTGGCGTGCCGACTTGCCGAGCATGAAAACCACTGTGGCATTGCGGATGGTACGGAGCGCCTAAGCACGTGGGCCGTATAAAAAGGGTTTCGCGTGGCGCTGAGTGATCTTCAAATTGCAGCGGTACTCGGCGGCGTTAGCCTGCCGTTTGTCATTTGGAACGCGATTCGGGCTTGGCGGACCGGCGAAGTCAAATGGACGGATGATGCGGGGCGCGTCACCTCAAGAGCTGGCAGACGCGATCAGCCAATCCGTTTTTGGATGGGCTTTTCCTTTCTGCTCGTTTTTATCGTTGGAATCGCGACGTTCCTCGGGTGGGTTTTATGGACTGCAAAATATTCAAACTGAGACACTACCCCACGGTGCCGGAATCTCGAAAAATGAGTAACCCGCGTGAACTTTCGTCCACGCGGGCTCTCGCTTGACTTGATCCGGCCCTACGGGGAGGGGCTGACCGCGAACCGAACCGCCTCAAGTTCGGGCCGAGATTGGCAGGCCCTGCCTGAACGGGTTCTGGACGGGGTGTTCATGCGCTGTTCATTTACGCGGACATAAAAAGACAGCATGCGCACCGGCCTTTCGATATGGGTGCTCGGCGCCTTTCTTGCCGTCGCCACGCTGAGCTCCGCCCGTGCGCAGGAGGACGACGACTGGCGCCCGCGCGAAGGCGTCGTCGCGGGGCAGATCGAGCCGCTCGACCGCATCTTGCCCGTCATCCGCCGCAACCATCCCGGAACATTCTACGACGCCGAAGGTCCGTTCACGGGCTCCGACGGCGAGATGCATTACCGCCTCAAATGGATGACGCCCGAGGGCCGCGTGATATGGTTCGATGCCAACGCGCGCACGGGCCAGGTGCTCGGCGCAGGCGTCGGACGGCGCGACTACGGCGCGCCCTATGGCGGCTATGGCGGCGGGTACAATCGTCCGCCGGGCGGGTCCGACTATGGCGGTCCCAACGACGGCGGCCGCAACAATTTCGGCGCCGGCGACGACAATGGCGACCGGCCCTATGGCGACCGGCCCAATGGCGATCGCGGCTTCGGCGGCGGCGGTCAGGATCGCGGGCCCGGTTCCGGTTATGCTGGGCGGCGCGGACAGGATTGGGGCCGTGGCGGTCACGGCGGATGGCCGGGCGGCGGGGGACGCGGCGGCGGCTTCGGTGGCGGCCACGGCGGCGGACATCACGGTCACGGCGGATAGCGAGGTCAGATGCGTATTCTTCTGGTCGAGGACGATACCGATCTGCAGCGCCTTCTGAAGAAGGGACTGAACGACGCGGGCTACGTGGTCGACACCGCGAGCGACGGCGAGGAAGGACATTTCCTCGGCGACACGGAGCCCTACGACGCGGTGATCCTCGATCTCGGCCTGCCGAAGATGGACGGCGTGCGCGTGCTCGAGCAGTGGCGCAAGTCCGGCCGCACCATGCCGGTGCTGATCCTGACCGCGCGCGACCGCTGGAGCGACAAGGTCGCGGGCTTCGACGCCGGCGCCGACGATTATCTCGCCAAGCCGTTCTACACCGAGGAACTGCTGGCACGGGTCCGTGCGCTGTTGCGCCGCGCGGCGGGGTTCGCCACCTCGGAGATCGAGATCGGCGGGTTGCGCATCGACACGCGCGCCAGCCGCGTGACGCTCGACGGCAATCCGGTGAAGCTCACCTCGCTCGAATACCGCCTGCTCGCGTATCTTGCCCATCATCGCGGGCGCGTGGTGTCCCGTACCGAGCTTGTTGAGCATCTTTACGACCAGGATTTTGACCGCGAACTCGAATACCATCGAAGTCTTCGTCGGTCGGTTGCGCCGCAAGCTGGACGCCAACCTGATTCAAACGGTGCGTGGACTTGGCTATTGCCTCGAAGACCCCAACGTTAAAGATCGCGCCGAGGTTTGACTCCCTAGCCGCGCGCTTGATCGCGGTGGCCGTCGTCTGGACGGTCATCGCCTTCGCGGTCGGCTTCGGGCTGCTGTCGAGCGTCTTTCGCGGCTCGGTCGAGAGCAATTTCGATACCACGCTGTCCTTCGATCTCGACGGGCTGATCGCGGCCGCCGATCCCGATCCGAACGGCGTCGTCACCGTCGAAGCGGGCTTCGTCAATCCGCGCTTCGAGCGGATCTATTCCGGCTGGTACTGGCAGATCGCGCCGGTCGATCCCGGGCCGCAGCATTCGAAGGCGCGAATCTCGCGCTCGCTCTGGGACAAGGCGATCAGGCCTGTGGATACGACGACGCAGGGCCCGCTTACCTGGGGTCATGCCGACGGCCCCGAAGGCCAGCATCTTCGCACGGTCGAGCGCCGCGTCGAATTTCCGGTGACGGCGACGGCCAAGCGCGACGACACGCGCGCTTACATGTTTCTGGTCGCCGGCGACGAAGCGGACAATGAATTGCGCATCGAGCAGTTCAACGGGACGCTGTTCTGGTCCTTCATCGGTCTGGGCCTTGGACTGATCGCGGCGATCTTCATCCAGGTGCGCATCGGCCTTTTGCCGCTGCGCCGCGTCAGCGAGGCGCTCGCGCGCATCCGCGACGGCAAGGCGCGCCGGCTCGAGGGCCGCTTCCCCGCGGAGATCGCGCCTCTCGTCGCCGAGCTCAACAGCCTCATCGCCCACAGCGCCGAGGTCGTCGGCCGCGCTCGCACGCACGTGTCCAATCTCGCGCATTTCCTGAAGACGCCCCTCACCGTGCTGTCGAGCGAGGCTGAGGCGCAGCCTGGACCGCTCGCCGACGCGGTGCAGCGCCAAGTCGGCACCATGCGACGCCAGGTCGATCACTACCTCGCGCGGGCGCGCGCGGCGGGCGCCCTCGACGTGCTGGGCAATCGCACGCCGGTCAGGCCGGTGCTGGACGATCTCGCGCGCGTGCTCATGCGCATCCATGCCGATTCCGGCATCGCCATCACCGTCGATTGCCCGCAATCGCTTGCCTTCCGCGGCGAGCGCCAGGATCTTGAGGAGATGGTCGGCAATCTCATCGACAATGGCTGCAAATGGGCGCATTCGCGCGTCGCTGTCACGGCGCGCCCGGGCGGCGCGCGCTTCGAGCTGAGCGTCGAAGACGACGGCGAAGGCCTAAGCGCCGAGGAGCGCGGGCTGGTCGGCGAGCGCGGCGAGCGCCTCGACGAAAATGTGCCCGGTTCGGGCCTTGGGCTCGCGATCGTGCGCGACGTGGCCAAGCTGTACGGCGGCGATTTCACCCTGGGCGAGTTCCAACCTAGGAGGCTTGAAGGCATCAATTATACTACCGGAGATTGCTTAAGTTCCGCCAGAGACCGCCGACGAAATAGACCATTAACGATGTGTGGCTATATTGCAGCATAAGGCGCCGCGTGCGCGAGGGTTGGGTTCTGGATGCTATCGCCACAGAAATCTGGGCTTCTGCAAGCGTTTCTCGGGACGCTGCCCAATCACTTGGCCGCAAGGCTGGCGAAGGCCGTGGAAATCGACCGGCTGAGCGACGGCGCGTCGCTGCCGCACGATCTCATTCTCGAGGGGCTTCGTCCCGTGCTGCGGCGCGGTGTCGAACGTGAACGCACGCCGACGCCGCTGCGCCTCTTCTGCCGGCCCTTTGAGGATCTTCTGACCTCGACTCCTCGCCTGAAGAAGCAGAAGGGCCGCATCGCGCGGTCGACCGTGACGCCCGTCTGGCTGTGGGTCAGCGGAACGCTGATCCCGGATTCCGCGAACGCCTTCGTGGCGGCGATCAAGTCCTACATGATCGCGTTCAAGGTCGACGAAGCCAAGAGCCGCGCCATCGATTTCTGGTCGGAAGCCTCCGCGGCGATGCGCGAGGCGCTGTCCACCGAGGCGGGACGCAAGCTGGCGCGCGCAGCGCTCAACGGCGATGCCCCGCTGGCCGACGCCGAGGAGATCGCGCTGCTGCTGGCGGTCGGCGCCGACATCCTCGACATGCAGGAGCAGCTGCCCAAGCCCGTCCCGTCCTTCAACGACGACCTTCTCTGGCAGATGCGCGCCATCTACGACCGCTTGGTGCAGACGATGCCCGACGCGGCGCCCTACGTCGCCGTGGTGGCGATGAACCGCCTGGATCGGCCATGGGAGGCGCTCAGGCTGCCGCTTTCGATCGCGCGCAAGAGCGAAGACACGCTCATCGCCTCCACCGACATGGGCCTCGTGGGCGAGATCGTTTTCGCCGACATCGATGCGCTGTCCATGGCGGTGCGCGCCACGCGCCATCCGGATTTCGACGCGGACGCCCTGATCGAGAACGTCGCAAGCTTCGCCGAGCTGTCGAGCGCCGTCGTCAAGGAGATCCAGGTCCGCCGCGATGGCAAATGGGGCCAGGGCCTTCTCAAGGATCGCGCCGCCGTCGGCAATGTGATGGACGAATTCATGGAGCGGGCCCCGGTCGAGATCGCCAACGCCCTGCCGATGCGCAGATCCGGCACCTTCTCGACTACGCGCTTGCCCGACTTCTCGCGTAAGCCTGATCCGCAAAAGATCGAGCGGGGGCTGCGCTATGCGCGCCTCATCTCCGGCTGCAAGCTGTTCGCGGCCGCGGCTTCCTTTGGCGCATCGCTCAAGAAAGCGCAGGACGAGGCCGCCGACCATCTGCTGCGCTACAACGACGAAGTGGTGAAGGAGCTTCGCACCGCCGAAGGCCCACACCACGATATCGCGCAGGAGCAGCTGGCGCTCGCAACCCAGCTCACCTCGCTCCTGTTCGGCGAGCAGGAAGCCGACCTCCTGCGCCGCCGCGGCCGCGCCGCCGTGGCGGCAGCCGCTTAGGGCCCAGACCCATTGACCCGAAATGCCGCCTTGAGCTTGCAGCAGCAGGGTTCGATAGCACTGCGTCGCCTATATTGAACTGCCGAACACAATTTGCCGCTGGATGAAGGAAGGAGCCAACATCAGACGGCATCCTTTCGCCGGGGCCGTACTCCGCGTTCGCCTTCGATGGCGGGGTGCCGATCGATCGGCGCAATTTCAGCCTGCCCACATCGCTTCCGGGATTAACCGCAACCGCGTTTCCATCGGCATGGCGCCCTCAGGATTGCCCCTCTCTGCACAGATCGTGGCGAAGAGCGATGCAATCTGCCTCACATTTGCGCAGCCGGCCTTGCGAAACGCGTAAGGCGCGAAACCGTCGCAGTCCCGGCAGTGTCGGGGCCACGATTCTGCGCCTGCCGTTCATGGTATGCGGGCCTCACGCCTGCGAGGAAAGCGCCATTAATCAAAGGAATTGGGGCCTGTCTTGCCGGGCGCGCGGGCTATGCTACGGTTTTGCCGTGACCGACATCCGCCAACAGAACTATTTTGACGCGAGACCGACGGCAACAGCCCGGTTGCTGTTCTGTTTTTTGCTGATACCGAGCTTTTTTGCCCTGCTCAATGTTTTGCGGGGCTCGGTGTTCAACCCCGGATTATCGTTTTTTGACCGGGTGCTGATCTTCCTCCCGTGCGCGCTTGTCGGATGGGCGGTCGCGGGAATCATCATTGCCGGGATCGTTGAACTGACTCACGCGCGCTCGCTTCCCGCGACAATCGCAGCGACTGTCGTCGGCGTCTTTTTGATGACGGTCTTCAACTATTATGCGTTGTCGGAATATTTTTATCTGATGCTCGATCGCTGGCCGTGGCTCAGTGATCTTTTGCAAAAAAGAACGCCGCAATTTACGCCCTCGCTGTCGACGTTCCTGGTGGGTCCGAGTGCTCTATACGGGTATGCGACTCTTGCGATCGCGCATGCCGGCTACCGGATCCTGATACCGGGCTCTCGCTATTTGGGAGATTCCGCGTGGCCCGCAGATGTTCGTGCGCATCGGGCAAAAACCTCGCCCGATCCGGACATGCCAGGCGACCAAAAAACGTCTGTGCAGGGACCAGTCGCGGACTCTGCAAGAGCGCTGCGCGCCGGGTTCATGACCCGGTTGCCGCCGGCGCTCGGACGCGATTTGATCCTTTTGTCGGCCGAAGAGCACTATATGCGGGTCGTCACCCGGCTCGGATCGGACATCGTGCTCTACCGGCTTTCCGACGCGATCGAGGATTTGGCCGGTTACGACGGCGATCAGGTCCACCGTTCCTACTGGGTTGCCTGGAATGAGGTTGCGAAAATTCAGAAAGACGGCCGTTCCTTCCGGCTTCTTATGACGTCGGGCGAAGTCGTTCCCGTCAGTCGGTCGTACAGCGGACTCGTTGCAAGCCGCCTGCGGGCCCGCTCTGAAGTCCGTCGGAACGAAACGCGAGACCACGCAGAGCCTGCCGTGAGTTCCTCCGCGCCGCTCTGACAGGCCGTGGGCAGGTCTGGCGTGCCGTTGCTGAAGTATCATTTCGGCCCCGCGAGCATCAGTCCGGGATCGGTCAAGACGTCGGGAAAGAATTTTTGCGTCGCCCTGATCCAGGCTGCTGGCAGATCGTGGATTGTCGCGCCATAGCGGCCTATCCCGAAACCCACCATCGACCCGGGGCGTGCACCCATTTTCATCCACGGCCGCCAGCTGACCACGCTCTGAAAACTTGTAAGGCAATTCACGCTGACGGACTCGTCCAACGGAACATCGTTGGTCCGTACGCGCATGATCGTGCTGTCGCTATAGTAGAATGGCGGCAAGCTGGCGGTTCCATCACGGACCGCCGTAACTCTTTCGACAAAGGCGATTTCTCCGGTCAACGCCATTGGCTGCTCGACCGCCTGCGAGAACTGCAAACCAGGCACTTTCGGAGTATCGGAGCGAAATTGCAGATCGGTTCCTATGCGCATCGTCATGGGTGGCAGCCGCGCTATCGGAACCTGTATCGATTCGGCCGTATAGGGATTTGTCCAGAGATCGAGCGCCTCGCCGGTTACGAGGTCCGTAAAAAAGGCGAGTTCGGAACCGACAACCTCGTACTCCGGGCCGACACGACGGTAGCGCGCGAACGTTGCGGACACGACACCAAAGAGCTTCGTGACCGCCCCATCAACGACACCACCATATTGGCCGACGAGACAACCGATCGCGAGGCGGCCTCTGCACAGTCCGCGCAAGCGCATAAATGTGTGCAGCCGGCTCTCTATGGAATCAGTTGCCGGCAGCGCCCAGGCCGGCGAGAGAGCGACTGCAGCAGACACCGCTAACGAAGCAACGATCTCTCGTCGATCAATGATCATATTTCGGGCTTTCCCAGGGCACGCCCAGAGCCGGGATCGCAACGTTCCTGCTGAGAGGTGCGACGCGGAAAAGATTTTCGCGTCCCGATCGGTGGCGGGCAGGCCAAGCGAAAGGCGCAAGCGGGAGGGTGCATCCCGCTTGCGCCCTATTGAAATTCGACGGCCCCACAAGGATATCGAGGAGGGCGAATTGGGAACGCCGCTCGTTCCTGGTAGTGCGTCGAATTCCCCGCTCACGATCTGGTGCCGGCTGTTGTCCGGGGCATTCGTGAACGAAGGTGTTAACACCCATCTCTTGATTGGCGACCATCCGAGTCGTGGTCCACTCGCCAATGCCACTTTCTGCAACGGCCTTCGAGGGGGGCCAGCTGATCGCGATCGCGCTCCTTAGTGTGCAACGCCGCGCGGTCATCAAGTCCCACCCCGAATTTCTTGCCCAGTCGAACAATTACAATCGGCTCAGTTTTAGAAGTGCACGTCGAGTTCCCCGCTGACAATTCGCGGAGACGGCAACGAGCCAAGGAACTCCTTTCCGCCCGGCGCTGAACCGAAATTGTTCAGCTCGGTGGCGGCGTCGACGAAGTTCGGCGTCTGATCGTTCGTCAAATTGGTCACATCCAGCGCCAACGTGTAATTCGACCACTCGGCGCCGACACGCAAATTCAGATTGTTCGAACCCGAAACGTAGGAGGTGTCTGCCTGAGTGATCAACGTGTACTGCTTTGAGCTGTAGCGGTAATCGATGTGGAAAAAGCCCGCGATGTCGTCGCCGAGCGGATGCGTGTAGTCGATCGCCAGGTGCAAATTTTCCTTGCTCGAACCGGCTTCCTGAAGCCCCTTGAGATTGACGACCGACGTCGGCCCCAGACCGGTTGTCACCGTTGTCAGCCGGACGGCGCAGCTGGGGATCAGACTGCAAACGGCAGCATCGTCGACATCGAAGGTCCCTTTGGTAAACACGGGATCGGCATATGCAAACGCTGCGCTGAGCGTCAGGCCAGGCAACGGTTTGTCGATGGCCGAAACCTCGAAACCGTCGTTGGTCGTGCCGCCGACATTCTGAATGATCGTGTTGATTCCGTTGCCTTGCGGAAAATACAATTGAACTCCGGTCGAATCGATATGGAAGATGTCGGCATTGATCTGGAGTGCGTCGTCGAGAAGATTGCTTTTCACGCCTGCTTCATACGTCGTATTTTTTTCCGGGCCATAAGACTGATTGGTCGTATATGACCCGGTGGTATTGAAGCCGCCGTTCTTCGTTCCGTCCGCGACACTGGCATAGAACATGACGTCGTCGTTCAGCTGGTATCGTGCATACGCTCTATAATTTCCATAGGCGAAGCCGGCCGGCTTGATGGGACCGAAAGGTTCGGGAAACCCGGCGCCAAAGAATGAGTTGAAGCGGATGTCCATGGTTTGATCGTCCGCGGTCTGCCGGTACTCCGCTCCGACGGTAACATTTGACGCGACGTCATATTCCGCGCTTACGAAGCCGGAATATGTCTTTTCATGGATAAACGCTTCCGTTTGGTTTGGGCTGGGCGACCCGTTTGCCGTATCCCAAAAACAGCCGAAGAAGAAATTGGCGGGACCGCATAGGGATTGTCCCGCGGGAACGCCGCCGGCATCGACTCCAATCAGCGTGGTTGCACGCAGTCTCGATTGGAAGTAGTCGCCTCCGAACGCCCATCGAAACGATTGATCCTGTTTGGACGTCACGCGAATCTCGTGGCTGTTGTCCTCACTGTCGTCGTCGTTTCCGAACAGTTCATACGCGTTGTACGTTCCGGGTCCGGGAAACAGGTTGAACGTCAGCCCGTAGCGCAGGCCGGTAAAATCCTCATACGTTCGCTGGACGACATGGTTGTAGCCGCCAAGATAGGTTACATCGGCAAACCCGAGGTCATAATTGATCTTGAGGTGTGCCGATTGGACGTCACGGGTATTGCCGGAATTTCCGGAACCGGCCGGTATGGCTGCAATCTGGATCTTGTTTGCAACATACTTTCCGCAAATGTTGCCCGCTCCAGACGCGAAGGCGCAATTCGGAGTGCCGGTGACGAGCGGATCCTGACCGAAATGGTCGTTTCCGAGGTAGAATCCTCCGCTGATGTCGAGATCGGATGTTGGCGTGAAATCGAGCTCGGCCTTGTAGTCCTTTTTGTCCACCTGTCCCGCACGTACGCCTGTCACGGAGTCTCTGGAACGGTCCGTCCGAATTCTGGAAATTGTAGGCGATGCCTCCGCGCAACATGCCTTCGACGATGGGACCATTGACATCGGCCGTGACCTGATCGGTGCCGTATTCGCCCACGCGCGCCACGAGGTTCGCTTCGAACGTGTCCGTAGGTACCTTCGAGACATAATTGATCGCACCACTGAACGCGTTTCGTCCATAAAGCGCGCTCACGGGCCCCTCGACGACCTCCACACGGTCCATGTCGAACAGTCCGGCACTGATGGCGCTTTGGTTCGCCAGATAGATACCGTCAAGGAATACGGCGACGTTGGGAACGCCGTCGGTGCCCGCCGTGGAGTTGTAATCATACTGTCCACGGATGGTCGGGGTTTGATAAGCCTCCGACGACGTTCCATAGAGCGTGATGCCAGGAACCTGCTGCAATACGCCGGCCAGGGTCGTGATCCCGGCAGCCTCCATGTCCTTCGCGGTTACTGCGCTCACGGCGAGCGGGACCACCTGTGCATTTTCCGAGATCTTCCGCGCCGTGACCGTGACCTCTTCGATGCCTCCGGTGCTTGCGGTGCTTGCGGCTGGTGCGGTCTGCGCATTTGCCTGGGTCAACGCAAAAAAGCCGGACACAACGCACCACGCCGTCCCGCCGAGCAAATATGAACGTCTCATTCTAGATCCCCCTTAGGTGACAATGCCCGCTGCGTGGCTCGGCTTCCCCAAGCCGTGACAGCCGCTTGACTGAGCAGGCTGGGTTCAATGGAACTTGGTCGCCGAAGCGACGCAATATCGATTTCTTGACCGGCCCAACTCCTTCATGATGGGCCGCTCAAGCACGCAGATTGCTGTTGAAGACGCGTGAGTGGGCCAGGTTTCACAGCCGCAGTGCCCGGAGTCCTCCGGCCTGCTTCGGAGAGGCCCGCTGGCGCGTGAGGCGGACGTGTCCGGGCGAAATCGGGAGCCATGATTCGGCTTCACGGGCATCCAGCCGAATCGTGTGACACGCGCGATCCAAGAACTTATGGGACGATCCGCTGCAACCTGCGCGGTAAGTGCTTGCATGGCAACTCACGCATCTTGAACGGCCATTCGCGAAAAATCAGGGCTACAGGAGAAGTTGGAGCTGTCCTGAGGTTCGGGGAGCGTGAGATGGTTTTCCTTGCGGCGCCGGTAATCCGGGGCGTTCGCGCGAAAAATCGAAAAATGGATAAGGGTCGATGGATTCTTCAGCGCTCGACAATCTGGATCGCCGAGTTTTCCTCGCGCTGTCTGCGTTCGGAGCTGGTGCTGCGCTCTCCTCCGGAGTTGCCGTGGCTGCGAATGTTGGTTCCGCATCTAGCCCGGGTGGGGGTGCCCCGGATGGGGATTCGCGCAGTCTGATGGAAATCTATTCCGACCAGGATTCTCGTTCGGATGGCCGTCCGGTCTTTTGGCTCACGCGGGGACGCGAGTATCTGATCAAAGACGGGAAAGTGACGCCTGTCTATGACCGGCATATCGTTACAGCCGCGCGTCTGATACCCACCCCGAATGGAGGCTTCAAAAGGCCGTACGTGGAATTGGCCTTTGCGACCATGCCAGGTGAGACGGACGTGCCGGCGCTGCTGAAGAGCCCGGTCACTGGGCAGCCGTATCCCAATCCTATTATCGGCAAACTTAGGCTGACATTATGGGTGTCTCCTGCCGGCGACATCACTCAGGAAGTGCATCTGGAAAAACCGAAAGTGAATAGCTCATACAAGGGTCAGGTCAGTCTTGTTCAGGGTCCGAGCGGCCATCCGTTGCTAGCGTGCGCGATCAATGCACGTGCTGTCACGCCTGCCGGAACTCTCGACCTGAGCGAGTTGGGACCTTATCAGGCTGACGAGTCCCGACGGGCCGGTGGCTTCACGCCGACATCGCGGGTGGTAATCGTATCGCGGGAGGCGGCGGCATCTCTCACGGGCGGCGCCGCGGCGGCCCAAATCGGTGTTCATCCATCGGCAAAATACGCTTCGATCGAACAGGTTACAGAGGCGTTCACGCCAATCGAGAAGCAACACTATTCCGCCTGGCTCCAGAATTGGGAGCAGCTTCTCAATGCCAAAGAAGACGTCGTTATCTGATGTGCCGCACGTTGCGTGCTTCGCGGGGGTGAAGCGTCATGCCGAAGAAACACAAATCATTGCGTGTGCCCTTGTTCGCCTCGTTGCTCGTTGCAGCCACAGCGGTTGCAACGAACGTTGGCGGAGCCGGGGCAGCGGTTACGACGGACCCATTCGCGAAAGCGTCGTTTTCGGTCGCGACGGGGGCAGGCGGCGTGCCTCTCAATGTCGTCGAGGCGGGAAATCCCGAATTGCCCGCTGTTCTTTTCATTCACGGATTTCGTCAAAGCTATCTGAGTTGGAGTCTCCAGTTTGCCGGCGAATTGAGCACGAGCTGCCACATCGTCGCTTTCGATCTCAGGGGACATGGTAACTCCGGACAGCCGTGGCAAACCGAAGCCTATGATCACGGCCAGCCTTGGGCAGACGACGTCGCAAGCGTGATCAAATCCACCCACCTCGACCGGCCGCTAATCGTCGGATGGTCATATGGTGGCAATGTCGCGATGGATTTCGTGCGTTATCATCCTGACGTGCCGGTCGCGGGCTTCGTGCTGGTCAGCACGACCGCCGGGATGATCAAGGTTCAAGCGCCTGCGCCCGGAGCGCCGCCTCGTCCGACGGTTGTTCCCAACCTTTCGATGAATATTTCTGCCGTGGACGCATCAACGGATTTTCTTTTCCCGAAATCGATCGATTCTGGGTTGCGTGATGAGTTCCGCGCGGCCGCCATGCGTGTCACTCCCTTTGTCGACCGCGGGATAGCAGGCCGCTTTGGCGAGACGAACACCGATTTGGTTGCCGCGATACACGCTCCCGTAACATTGGTTTTCGGCGGGCAGGATAAAATCGTGAGTTCCGGCGGTCGCGCAATCGGTGGCATCTGCCTTTCCGCACGCAAAGGTCGTCGGTTTTCCCGATGCCGGGCACGCGTTATTCATCGAAGACCCGGCGAAATTCGATGCTTTGCTTGAAACCCTGCAATGCCGATCCGATGCCGCGGGCGCGGGAAAGTGATCTCTCTCTTCTCCGGCCTGCACGTCTGGCTTGGCGCAGTATGCGTATGGAGGCCGGATGCGCGTGCACTCGTCGCTTTGTCCGCAGCGACGGCCCTTGCGCTCCCGGCTTTGGCCGCTGACGCGCCGGCTCCGCCAACGGCAAGAACCATTACGCACCAACAGATAGAGGCTGCGTATGCAACACCTGATTCTAGGTTTGCAACAATTGATGGCGTTCGCATCCACTTCAAGGATCAAGGGCAGGGGCCCGTCATATTGCTCATCCACGGCTCTATGGGCGATACCATTGACTGGGACGGCTGGGTCGACATCCTTTCGCCCCGTTACCGCGTTGTTCGCTTTGACCTGCCAGGGTTCGGCATCAGCGGCGAAATCGCGAACGGAAACTATTCCATCGATCGGACGCTTTCCCTCATCGATGGATTGATGGACAGTTTGGGAATTGAGCGGTTCGCTGTTGCCGGCGTTTCATATGGGGGCCCGATCGCATTCCGCTACGCTGCGACCCGCACTGAGCGGGTGACGGCGCTCGTCATTGTGAACTCTGCCGGCATCGAACAGGGAAAGCAGCCGGTCGACCCGAAAACTGGCGCCAAGACCTTTTATGCCAGCATTTCGAGCAGTGCCCCCGTTACGCGCGCGTATGTCGAGCAGGCACTGGCCCGCAGCTTCAACGATCCCGCCCACATTTCGACGTCCATGGTCCAGCGAAAACTGGATTTCATGAACGTCATCGGACGCGACGTCGAGGGTGCGGCAATGGTCGCGCAATATGTACGGGGTGATCCCGAACGCGTCCTGTCGCATGTGCGGGCTCCGACGCTCGTGTTGTGGGGCGCTGCGGAACGCGCGCTCTCCGTCTCGACCGCGGATCTGTTTGTCGCTGCGCTCACACATGCCAAATCGGTCCGCAAGGTCATGATACCGGGCGGCGACCATTTCATGCATGTGGAACTGGCGCAGGCCACCGGCGTCGCCGTGAGAGACTTTCTCGATCAATCCGTCTCCCGGGACGAAGACGAGAGATAGGAAATTGCGGGGTCACAATACGTATCTTTGCCGTGCGCCCTCGGTTTAGGGCCGGGCTTGCCGCGCGGGAGCAGTGAATTCGCGGACAGCAAATCCAAATTCCTCAAGCGACATCCACCGGATCAAGCAGCAATGCCGTTCGCTCCGCGAGCGCGCCGATCCTCGTCAGATAGCTCTGGAAATGCGGTGTCGCGCGATGCGACGCGACGGCATCCTCGCCGCTGTAAAGCTCGTCGAGCACGAAGCGGTTCGGATCGGCCTGGTCCTGCCACAGGTCGTAACGCAGATTGCCAGGCTCAGCGCGGCTGGGCGCGAGCATGCTTTCGATCAGCGCGCGGAGGTCGCCGGCCTTGCCGGGCTTTGCGGTGAGGATGGCGGTGATCTTCACGTGGTTGGGCACGCTGCCGTCTTTCCGAGAATTGGTCGATAGAATTGGCGCATCGTCGCGACTCCGTCACGCAAGCATTGGCGTCACGCCCGGCTCGGCCTTGGCCATCGCGCGCTGATAGGCAGGGCGGGCGCCGATGCGCTGGAGATAGGCCTTCAGGTTCGGGAAGCCGTCGATCTTCGTCTGCCGAAACGCCCGGCTGGTGGTGAGGCAGTAGACCATCATGATGTCGGCCGTCGTCGAGATTGCGGCCGCCGAAGAACGGCGCCTCGCTGAGGCGCTGCTCGACCATCGCCCAGCCGCGCCGGCTGCGGTCGTTCACGAACCCGGCGGCCGGATTGCCTTCGGCGCCGTTGGCCAGCACCAGCTGCATCATCAGCGTGGTCATGAAGGTCGCGTTGGACCAGTGGAACCAGAACAGGTGCTCGACGAAATCGGGATCTGTGGGCGCGGGCACCAGCCGCCCCTTGCCATGCCGCGCGACGAGGTAGTCGCAGATCGCGCCGCTTTCCCCCAGCACGAGGTCGCCGTCGGTGATCACCGGCGCGATCCCCATGGGATGCAGCGCCTTGTATTCGTCGGGCGCGAGCCGGTTGTCCGCGCGCCGCTGGTAGAGCTTGAGCAGGTAGTCGAGCTCCAGCTCCTCGCACAGCCATACGATGCGTTCGGATTGCGACGTGTTCAGGTGATGAACCGTGAGCATGGACGTGCTTTCTCCCCGGAAATTCGTCCGGCAAGGCTAAGGCATGATCGGACGCAAGGAAATCGGGTGGGCTCGGAGCCGGCGAGCGTCCAGCCCTGCAAACACCGCCGCCATGCCGATCTGCATTGCCGAGGACGACGGTGAGCGCTGCCACGACTGGCCGGTGTCAGCGCCGGCCGCCGCATCAGGCCGATTGCACGATGCAGCCGTACCACCCCAAACCGCGATAGGTCTCGTAACCCGGCGTGCGCGCATATCCGACCATGAACTTGCCGTCGGAATACGCGCCCATCTCCCCGTGCGAGACATTGAGGGGCACGATTTCCTTCAATTCGCCCGAGCCGTTCGACGAGGCCAGGACTCGAAAATCCTGATCGAGGATCAGCACGCGCGACCGCGATTTTTCGTCATCGGTCAGGCGGACGCCTCCGACCACGGCCTGGGCTTGCGGTCGCCAGTCGAAATGGATCCCGAGAACGCCGATGACCGTGCCATCGTTCGCGCCCTCGTCGCGAATCGCGGCTGCGTAGGTCGCGACCGGAGCGCCGTTCAGCGCGGCGACATATTCCACGTCGCTTGCGACGAATTCTTCGCCCGACCGGGTCGCCATCGCGTTGCGGAACCAATCGGTCCGGCCGACCGAGAGGCCCCGGACGCTCGAATATTTGTCCGGCCGACCGCTTGCGATAACGACGCCCTCGGCGCTGCAAATCCACAGGTCGAGATAGACGGTGTAGGCGGCGAGGATGACTTTCAGACGCTGGCCGGCGTGGCGCACATTGGCATCGGATGGGTCGGCCGCGCAGGACACCACCGCGGAATCCGTCGCCCACCAGCGCACATCGCAGGTTCGTTCGTACAAATTGCGGTCGATGATCTCGATCGCGTTCAGCGACATGTCGGCAAGCCGCTGACCGCGCAGGTGGCCGAGAATGCTGGCGCCGACGAGGTTCAAGTCTTTCAGGTCGGCACCAAGCTCCGTTTCCAGGGACGACGCGACCGAGTCGATGTCGCTCGAAATCTTGCTGAACTCGTCGGCCAGAATTGCGAACCCGCTGCCGGCGTCACCCGCCTGTGCGGCGACAATCCTGGCGTTCACCGACAGCATCTTCGCGGCCCGATTGATCTGGGCGATCTCGGCGATCTTGTTGGTCGCGACGGTGCTGATCCGTCCGGACAGTTCCAGAATTCTTTCGGGACGAGAGCCGGGTTCTTCTTTAGTGCTCATCTCGAGTTCCGATCGTAATTCCCAATTGCACCCCCAAATCCAACCTCACGAAGTATCGTTTACCGGCAGGGCGGAGCGCTCGGCGCGCGTTGTCTGTCCGACCAGTGGACGCAAGCTCTAGCAGGTTTTTCCGCGTGCGGCAGGCCGCGGGCACAGCCGCCCAAGGCAGGCGGCGCCTTTCCTGGAAGTTCCATGTGCACAATTGTTAGCCACGAGGTCCTGGCGCTCGGGATGTCGCGACGCCCACCCCGCGCGGAGATCGGTCATAAGCGTCGTCCCGCCCACCGCTCGAAATTCCCGTGGCTTGGCCGGTTCGCAATTCGTTCTTGACTTTCGCCAGCGACGGGTATAGGATTAATACGCTGTCTGACAATTGAATAGGACTACAGGCCGCAAGGAACATTCTTCAAGTGGATATTTTCCGCATGAGCGAGTCGCTCCCTGTTATCTCCCTGCTTAACAGGGAGTTTACAAGTGAGATCGGAGCGCGTGTCGCCCCCTTCCAGCCGCCGCAGCGCGGCGAAGACGGGAAGATGCCGCCGCCACTTTCATTCCTCCCTGACAATCAGGGAGAACCAGGGAATATTTTCGCGCCACGCGTTGCCTCTGGCGCTGCCCGCGACGCCTAAATCGCGCCCTCTTTTTCCAGCGCTGCGATTTCCGCCGGCGAATACCCCAGTTCCCTAAGAATTTCTTGCGTGTGCTCGCCGAGCATCGGCGGCCGGCGCCGCACGCTGCCGGGCGTCCCGTGCAACTTGACCGGCGTCGCCGCAATGGGCGAGGGCGGGAGGCCGGGGAATTCCACCGTCGTGAAAATGTCCGAGGCGCGCACATGCGGATCCTGCAGCGTCTCGGCCATGCGATAGACGGGACCCGCCGGCACGCGCGCGCCTTCGAAGGCCGCGATCGCCTCCGCACTGGTTTTGCCCGCGCACCATTCCTGGACGCGCTTGCTGATGATCTCGCCGTTGTTGCCGCGCGCTTTGTCGCTGGCGAAGCGCGGATCCTCGATCCATTCCACAGCGCCGATCAGCCGCGCGGCGCGGCGAAACAGAGGATCGCCGTTGACCGCCACAGTGATCCATCCGTCTTTCGTGCGATAGATGTCGGAGGGCCCCGCGGTCTGGCTCCGGTTGAGCGACGGCTCGCGGCCGAGCTTCAGCACCGACTCTTCCATCAGCATGGTGCTGAAGAAGGTGAGGGCCGTGCGCAGCAGGGCGCCCTCGACCAGCTGTCCGCGTCCCGTCTTCTCGCGCGCCCGCAGCGCCGCCGACACGCCGAGCGCGAGTAGCGAGGCGGTGCCGAAATCGACCCAGGGGACGGCGGCACGCACGGGCTGGTCGGCAGTGCCTGCGAAATGCACCGCGCCCGACATCGCCTGTGCGACGCCGTCGAAGCCGACGCGGTTGGCATAGGGCCCGTCGATGCCGAAGGCGGTGGCGACCGCCAGGATCGCGCGCGGATTGATCTTTGAGACGCTGTCATAGTCGAGCTCGAGCGATTTCAGCGTCTCGATGGGAAGATTGGCGATGACGACGTCGGCCGAGCGGATGAGCCGGCGCACGACGTCGCGTCCCGCCGGGTTCGCGGGGTCCAACGTCAGGCTGCGCTTGTTGCGGTTCATCTGCAGAAACATCGCGCCTTCGCGCGGGCTGCCGTCCGCGTGGTCGCCGTAGGAGATCAGCGTGCGGTCCTCGCGGCCGTCCTTCTTCTCCACGCGGACGACCTCGGCACCGAGGTCGCCCAGCAGGGCGGCGCAGAACGGGCCCGCGATATAGCGCCCGAAATCGACGACGCGAATGCCCTCGAAAGGCAGCTCATCTTGTCCCGACATGACGGCCGTTCTTCTCCCCACGCACTTGTGATGACCCAGCAGGGTCGACTATACCCTGCCGCCCGGGAAATACAGGCTCAGCGCCGCGCAAGGAATGCAAATGCCGCCCAAGCAGAACCCCCTCAAGCTCAACCCGCTTCAGCTGCGCACGTTGACCCTGCTGCAGGCAATCGCGCGCGTGCCCGGCGCGGCGTCCCAGACACCGAACGGCGACGTCGTCATCGGGCAGTTTCCGGCCGCTCATGGCGACCATTTCCATCTGGGCGATGCGGTCGTGTCGGGCAAGGACGCGACGGGGCTCTACAACGAAGCCGTGTGGAACGCGCTCACGCGCAAGGGGCTCGCAAAAGCCGAATGGCCGCACCAGATCGCGCTGACGCAGGAAGGCCTGGGCTACGTGACCGGCCTCGCCGACGAAATCCTCAAGCGCGGGACAGGTCACTAGCCTCACGGCATCTTCGTCAGCTTCACAAGCGGCGACTTGAACAACGCCGCGCCCTCCGGCGTCGCCAGGAACGCGTCTAGATCGGCGGCGTCCGATGTGATCTGTACATCGCCATTGTCGCCCGGGCCGACCGTGCCCTTGATCTGTCCCGCCGCGATCGCCGCCTTCGCGGCATCCTCATCCATAAGATACAGCGTCAACGACTTTCCCTCGACGCGGTAGAGAATTGCGATGTTCTGCAGCGCCTCGTCGCCGGCGGCGGCGTTGTTCACGAAGGACTGGTCGCCGTCAAGTAGCGATTACCGCCGAGCGTCGCGGCCTGCACGTGAAACACTTCCCACTCGCCGCCGTCGTCACCGTGGGGCAGCGAAATGAGAATCGCCGTCATCGCGTCGTCGCCGTTCTTCAGAAAGCTGAAATAGCCCGGCAGGTCGTTCTTGCTGTCGCTCCCGCGCCACATCCCGTAGAGGGCCGGATCGGGGGCGGCGGCGCCGGTCGTCCCGATGGGCGTCTTGGTCGTGACCGGCAGGCACGCCGCGGCAAACAGCGCCGCGCAAACAGCGAGAGCGGTTCGGACGAGTCTCATGGCGGTCCCCCTTCGGAACGGTCCCATGCTGGGCACGGATTGCGGCCGCAAAGGGGCGGCCGAAAGCGCCGCGTTGGATCAGGGCGGCACACTCACTATAGTCCGCGCCGCAAGCGCGCCACAGCCCAGACCGGACCGGATGAACGCCAGAAAACGCCGCCGTCTCGCCTTCGCGCTGACCCTCGTCGCCGCGGGCGCCGGCGCCGCCGCGCTGATCGTGGCGGCGCTCAGGGACAATGTCCTGTACTTCTACAGCCCGAGCGATGTCGTCGCGAAGCATGTGGAAGCCGGAACAGCCTTTCGCATCGGCGGCCTCGTCGAGAAGAAGAGCCTGAAGCACGGCAAAGGCGCCGAAGTGGATTTCGTCGTCACCGACGGACGCACGGCGATTCCAGTTGAATACAACGGCGTCCTGCCCGCGCTCTTCCGCGAAGGGCAGGGCGTGGTCGCGCTGGGTGCGCTCACCCCTGACGGTGTGTTCGACGCGACGGAGGTGCTTGCCAAGCACGACGAGCGCTACATGCCGCCCGAAGTCGTCGACGCGCTGAAACGCGCCGGCCGCTGGAAGGAAGGCGGGACCTGATGACCGGCGAGATCGGCCAGCTTGCCCTGTGCCTCGCGCTTGCGCTGGCCTTCGTCGAAGCAGGCGCGGGACTTCTCGGCGCGCGCGCCAATGCCGTGCGCGCCCGCGCCGTGGCATCGGGCGCCGCGATGGGACTGCTGGTGTTCGTAGCGCTCGCCTTCGGCGCGCTCGTGACGGCCTTCGTCACGTCCGATTTCTCGATTCTCACGGTGGCGCAGAACTCCGCGACGGCCAAGCCGCTCCTCTACAAAATCACTGGCGTGTGGGGTAACCACGAAGGCTCGATGCTGTTGTGGGTTCTGGTGCTCGCGATCTATTCCGCCGCGATCGCGCTCGCGCAACGCGGCAGCGAAAGGCTGACGAGCGCCGCGCTCGGCACGCAGGGCCTTCTTGCGGTTGCGTTTCTTGTTTTCATCCTCTTCACCTCCAATCCGTTCCTGCGCCTCGATCCGGCGCCCTTCGAAGGCGCGGGCCTCAATCCGCTGCTGCAGGATCCCGGCCTCGCCTTCCATCCGCCCATGCTCTACACGGGCTATGTCGGTCTTTCGGCGTCGTTCGCCTATGCGGCCGCGGCGCTCATCACCGGCGAAGCGAATGCGGGATGGGCGCGCGCCGCGCGGCCGTTCATGCTCGTGGCGTGGATCGCGCTCACTCTCGGCATCGCGCTCGGCTCGTGGTGGGCCTATTACGATCTGGGCTGGGGCGGCTTCTGGTTCTGGGATCCGGTCGAGAACGCGTCGCTCATGCCCTGGCTGGTCGCCACGGCGCTGCTGCACTCCGCGCTTGCCACCGAGCGCACCGGCGCCTTCCGGACCTGGACCATCCTGCTCGCGATCGCGGCGTTTTCGCTGAGCCTGATCGGGACCTTCCTGGTGCGCTCCGGCGTGCTCAACTCGGTGCATTCCTTCGCCAACGACCCCGAACGCGGCGACTTCATCCTCATCATCCTCTGCGCCGCCATCGGCTCGGCGCTGGCGCTCTTCGCATGGCGCGCGCCGAGCCTCGAAGGGGGTACCTCTTTCGATACTGTGAGCCGCGAGACGATGCTGCTCGCCAACAACGTCTTCCTCGCCGCCGCCACCGCGACGGTCTTCATCGGCACGCTCTATCCGCTCGCGCTCGACGCGCTGACGGGCAAGAAGATCTCGGTCGGGCCGCCCTACTACGCATTGACCTTCGCGCCGATCTTCTTCGCGCTTCTCGTTGTCGTGCCCTTCGGCCCTCGCCTCGCCTGGCAGCGCGGAAACCTGAAAGAGGCGCTGCGCATTCTCGCCCCGGCGCTCGGCATCGCTGCGGTTGCGGCCGGCGCTGTGCTCGCGATCGCCTCGCCGGTCACGCTCGCAGGCGCCGCCGCTTTCGCCGTCGCGGGCTGGCTTATCGGCGCCAGCGCCGTCGACCTAGTGCGGCGCAGGCGGCTGCTGACCGCCTCGGCAATGGCCGCGGCTCTTGCCCATGCCGGCCTCGGCGTGACCCTGATGGGAGTGGCGGGAACGACGCTCTGGCGCAGCGAGACGCTGGAGCTCGTGGCGCCGGGCGATATCATCCATCTCGGCGGCTACACGCTGCGTTTCGACGGCGTCACGCGTGCGGAGGGACCCAACTACCAGGCGATGCGTGCGCGCATCGATGTGCTGCACGGTCCGGACATTGCGGAGTCGCTCTATCCCGAGCGGCGAGTCTACCCCGTCGAGCAGCAGGAGACGATCAACACAGCGATCCGCACGACCTTGTTGGAGGACCTCTACATCGCGCTCGGCGACCAGCGTGACGGCGGAGGCTGGATCATCCGCGCCTACGTCAATCCGCTTGCGCCGTTCATCTGGCTCGGTGCCTTCGTGATGGCGCTGGGCGGGCTTACCAGTCTGGTCTCGCGCCTGCGTCCGTCGCCCGGGCCGCAAGGCGCCGCCGCACCGGCGCCCGCAGAATGAATAACCACCCTCCACTTGCTGGAGGGTCGAAAAAGCTGCGCGCTTGGCGCGAAGCTTTTTCGGGGAGGATCGCGACGCACGCGAGGGTGACGTCGTATCTCGTCGTCGTTCTTTGCCTTGTTGTCGCTCCCGCGTTCGCGACCCTTCCGCCCAAGTCGCTCGCCGATCCGACGCAAGAGGCTCGGGCTCGCACGCTGCAGAAAGAGTTCCGCTGCGTCGTGTGTCAGGGACAGTCGCTCGACGAGTCCAACGCGCCGCTCGCCGCCGATCTGCGCCATCTCATCCGTCAACGGATCGAAGCCGGCGACAGCGACGATGCGATCCGGAATTTTCTGGTCGCGCGCTATGGCGATTTCATCCTCATGCAACCGCCGCTCGAGGATTCGACTTACATATTGTGGGTGACGCCGTTCGCGGTGTTGATCCTGGGAGCCGGCCTCGCCACTTGGGTGGTGATGAGGGCCCGAAAAAGGCCCCAATAGGCCGTCATATTTTTCTGGTCCGACAGCGGGCTGGAGACGTCTCGAATGATTGCGTGCATTTAATCATTTGGAGAGAAACAAGTAAGAAATCTGGCGTAGTCCGGACACCGCCCGCAAGGCTGGTCCCGGGAAGGGGCGCTAACCCACGTTTTTACGGAGAATTCGATGCAGAGTAGCGAGCATCAACCCCAACAGGACAAGCAGATCAGGTCGCGCCACCGCTCCCGCGTGGTGGCCATGGCCTCGGCGGCGGCCATCGTTGTCGTCGGCCTTGGCGCCTTTGCGCTCGTCCCCCAGGTCTCAGGTCCAGGCATTTCGACCCCGGCGCAGCCGGCGGTGCGCTACGTCTCCGACGAGCATGCCACGCCACCCCCCCGCATGCTTGAGGCCGGCGCGCCGTTTTCCTTTGCCGACCTCGTCGAGCGCGTCTCGCCGGCAGTCGTCACCGTCACGGCCGAAACCGAAGAGACAGGCGACCAGGACGCAGTCAATTCGCCAGACAATCTGCCGGAGCCGTTCCGCAACTTCTTCAACCAGTTCGGCCAGCAGCCCGGCCAGCCCCAGGCGCCGCACAAGGCTCTGTCCATGGGCTCGGGCTTCATCATCGACAAGTCCGGCATCATCGTCACCAACAACCACGTCATCGACGGCGCCAAGAAGATCACTGTCAAGCTGCCCGACGGACGGTCCTTCGAGGCGAAGCTGATCGGCACCGACGCATCGACCGACGTCGCCGTGCTGCGGGTGAAGAGCGACAAGGCGCTTCCAAGCGTCGAGTTCGGCGACGACCGCCAATTGCGCGTCGGCGACTGGGTGATCGCCGTCGGCAATCCCTTCGGACTTTCCAACACCGTCACCGCCGGCATCGTCTCCTCGCTCGGGCGCGATCTGCCCGGCAGCGGCCCCTACGACGACTTCATCCAGATCGACGCGCCGATCAACCGCGGCAATTCCGGCGGACCGACGTTCGATCTGCGCGGACAGGTCGTTCGGCATGAACTCGATGATCTTCTCGCCGTCCGGCGGCAGCGTCGGCATCGGTTTCGCCATTCCCTCGTCGGTGATCCACGACGTGGTGGCGCAGCTCGAGGCGCATGGCCGCGTCGCGCGCGGCTGGCTCGGCGTGCAGATCCAGAGCCTCACGCCGGAGATCGCGGCCTCGCTCGGCATCAGCCAGCCGAAGGGCGCGATTGTCGCCGGCGTGGTGGCGGGCGGGCCGGCCGCGAAAGCCGGCTTCCAGCAGGGCGACATCGTTCTCGCGATCAACGGCAAGGGCGTCGAGGACTCGCGGGACCTTACGCGGCGCGTGGCAATCAATTCCCGCAGGAAGCCAGGCGACCTTCACCATCAACAGGCAAGGTGCGGCGAAGACGCTGACGGTCACCATCGCGCAGAAGAAAGATGAACAGGTTGCGCTCAACGGGCCAGCACAATCGGGCGGCGGCGCGCCCGCTGCCACCGCCGAAGCAATGGGTCTTGGACTTGCCGCAGTTACGCCAGAAACGCGTCGTTACCTACAATCTTGACGACAATATCGAGGGCGTCCTTGATCACACGCGTCGATCCCAACAGCGATGCCGCCGACAAGGGCCTTCAGCCCGGCGACGTCGTAGTGACGGTCGGCAACAAGGCCGTGCACAACCCGCGGAAGTGCAGGCGCGCGTCGCCGATGCGCATGCCTCGGGGCGCAAGAGCGTGCTTTTGCTGGTCGAGTCGGGTTTCAAGCGGCCAGCATTATGTCGCCGTCGATTATCGGTCAGACGTGAGTTTCGGAGTTTGACGAGTACCGGGCGCCGCGGGAACCCGCGCCGTCCGGCCCCCGCGCCGGTGGTGGCGGCCCCATCCCCCCCGTTGCCGCTGCCGGCGCGGACCCTTTTTCAACGACGGTCGGGTTTCAAAGCCAGATCGGCACCACGCGGGGACAGCATTTCATAGAAGGGGACTTCGGATGCGCATACTCGTCGTCGAAGACGATCTTGAGGCGCAACGCTATCTGGTGAACGGGCTCAAGGAAGCCGGCCATGTGGTGGACGATGCCTGCGGATGGCGATGTTGGGCTTACGCTTGCGCTGTCGCGCCCCTACGACGTCGCCATCATCGATCGCATGCTGCCAAAGCTCGACGGCCTCAACGTCGTGGCCGAGATGCGCGAGCACGGCAACGCGACGCCTGTCCTGTTCCTGAGCGCCTTGTCGGAAGTCGACGATCGGGTGAAGGGATTGAAGGCGGGCGGCGACGACTATCTCACCAAGCCCTACGCCTTCGTCGAACTGCTCGCCCGGCTCGATGCGCTGATGCGCAGGCGTTCTCCGGCGTCGGTGAAGACGCGCCTGCAGGTCGGGGACCTCGAGCTCGATCTTCTGACCCGCATCGCCAAGCGTGGCGAGTTCCGCGATCGACCTGCAGCCGCGCGAATTCCGCCTGCTCGAATATCTTATGCGCCATGCGGGCCAGGTCGTGACCCGCACCATGCTCCTCGAAAGCGTATGGGAGTACCATTTCGATCCGCAGACCAACGTGATCGACGTGCACGTCTCGCGCCTGAGGGCCAAGATCGACAAGGGCTTCGAGACGCCGCTGCTCCACACTGTGCGCGGCGCGGGCTACATGATCCGCGCGCGCGCATGTGAGGCAATTGAAGGACCGCAGTGCTCGAAATCCCCTGTCGCCTTCCCCTCGCTCCCTTCGGTTGCTCGGCCGGAGATGACGCCGAGTTAATGGTATTGGATCTTGAGCACGCCGATTTGGCGAGAGGCCAAACATATCGGCTCGGCTTTGCGTATAATCCACGCCACCGATGACGACGCTCGACACCCATCCGCACAATCCCGTGCCGTCCGCAGTGCCGGCAAAGCCTCCGTCCGCATGGCGCGCGCGACTTGCCCGCTTCCGCGAGCCGCTGGCCTTCCGCGGTTCCTGGCACGGCATCTTCCGCACTCAGGCCTTCCGCATCGTGCTCGTCTATGTGGCGATGTTCGCGGTCAGCGCCACTGTGCTCATCGGGTTCACCTACTGGAACACCATGCGCGCCCTCGATGCGCAGAGCGACCAGGTGATCGAAGCGGAAATCAGCGGGCTGTCCGAGCAATATCAACAGCTGGGGTTGCGCGGCCTCGCGCAGGTCATCATCAGCCGCTCCATGCATGGCGGGCAAGGGCTCTATCTTCTCGCCGATTCCCGCAACCATCCGATCGTCGGCAATCTCGACGGCTGGCCGAGCGCCGTCGCCTATAATGGCAACTTCATCGAGTTCTACTACCAGCGACGCATGGGCAATGAGAGCGAGCAGCGCCGCGCGCGCGGCCGCGTCTTTCCCCTGGTCGGCGGCTTCGAGCTTCTGGTCGCGCAGGACGTGCATGAGCGCTACCTGATGGAGCGGCTGTTCACGACGACCGTCCCCTGGACGGTCGGCCTCATGCTGCTGTTCGGCCTCGTCGGCGGCGGGTTGATGAGCTACAACATGCTGGCGCGCCTCGATTTCATCAACCGGACCTCGAACCAGATCATCGCCGGCGACCTGTCGCGGCGCGTTCCGGTCTCGCGCGCGCATGACGAGTTCGACCGTCTGGCGGAAAACCTGAACCGCATGCTCGATCGCATCGAGCGGCTGATGAAAGGCGTGCGCGAGGTGACGGACTCCGTCGCACACGACCTGCGCACGCCGCTCAACCGGTTGCGCAACCGGCTCGAATCCGCGCAGCGCCGGCTTGATCCGCAGAGCGGCGAGACGGCCGAGATCGAGGCGGCGGTGCAGGAGACCGATCAGCTCATCGCCACGTTCAACGCGCTGCTCCTGATCGCGGAGGCCGACGCGGGCGCCGCGCGCGGCGCCATGATGCCCACGGATCTTTCACCGGTGATGGTCGACGTGGCCGAGCTCTATGCACCGCTCGCGGAAGAGAAGGGCATTGCCTTCACGCTCGTACCCTCGGGAAGCGTCATGATCGACGGCAATTCGAGCCTGATTGCGCAGGCGCTCGCCAATCTCATCGACAATGCGATCAAGTACACGCCGTCGTCGGGCGGCCACATCACGGTCTCGCTCGCCGATCTCGGCGATCATGTCGCGTTGCGCGTGGCCGATACCGGCCCCGGCATTGCGCCCGACGACCGCGCCCGTGCGGTCGAGCGTTTCGTGCGCCTCGAAGAGAGCCGCAACTCGCCCGGCACCGGCCTGGGCTTGAGTCTCTGTTGCCGCCGTCGCCCGCTTTCATGGGGCGGAGCTCCGCCTCGAAGACAACGTCCCCGGCCTCAGCGCGACGATCCGCTTCCCCCGCGCGGCACGGGGATAGGAAGATCGTTCACGCGGAGATGCTGAGCGGCGCGAGACCGCCCGCGGATTGGTTAGCGTTTTTGCCACCTGGGTGGCCCGCATTCGCGGGCCAAGACAGCTCGTTTTTGCAGCGCTCATCATCTCCGCGGCTCCGCGTGAAAAAATTCGCTCATTGAAAGACGCGCTGCCGAAACTATCTCATAACCCGCGCATACACCGCGCGGACGTCCTCCTGCGCCTTCGCCAGGCTCTTCTCGAGCGCGTCGAAGCGCTTCTCGCCTCCGGCGCGTGCGAGCAGTTTCTTCAGCCCTGGCGTCGCGGCTTGCGGATTGAGCACGCCGTCCAGCGCGATGCGTAGCACCTGGGTCAGCGCCTGCTGAAGCCTGGCGGCGCTCACGAGCATCCGCGCGTCGCGGCCGGCGAGCACTGCGGCGCGCGCCAGCGCGTCCAAAGCCGCGATCGTATTGGTTTGCAGGATGCCCGGCGTCTTGGGGGCCGCGCGCAATTGCAGCGTCTGGGCAATGAACTCGATATCGACGAGGCCGCCAGGCGCGAACTTGAGGTCCCAACGGTTCTTGCCGGGAGACTGCGCGGCGAGCTTCTCGCGCATGTCGCGCGCATCCATCATGACGGCCTTCGCGTCGGCCTTGGCGCACAAGGTCGCCGCAATCGCCGCTGCGACTTTCATCTTCAATGGCTCAGGCGCCGCGATCACGCGCGCGCGCGTCAGCGCCAGGCGTTCCCACGTCCAGGACTGGGTCTCGTGATAACGCGTGAAGGATTTCGAGACTGACCGCGACGGGCCCCTTGTTGCCGGTGGGGCGCAGGCGCATGTCGACCTCGTAGAGTCCGCCGATGCGGTCTGCACCGTCAACGCCGCGATCAGCCGCTGCGCCAGCCGGGCATAGTGTACCGCGACCGGCAGCGGCTTCGCACCGTCGGATTGCTCGACGCCGGCCGGCGCCTCGTAGACGAAGATCAGATCGAGATCGGAGCCCGCGGTCATCTCGCGCCCGCCGAGCTTTCCCATCGCGATGACGGCAAAGGCGCCGCCCGGAATGCGCCCCGCGCCGGCCGCGATCTCGGCTTCGGCCACCGCCAGAAGCCCGGCTATGACGCTCTCGGCGATATCGGCGAAGGCGGGTCCGGCTTCGTCCGCCTTGGCCACGCCTTCGATCACCTGGACGCCGACGCGGAAGATCTGCTCCTTCGCAAAACGCCGCGCCGCATCGAGAGCGTCTTCATAGCCGCGCGACAGGCCGAGCTGGCGCGCCAGCTGCTTGTCCAGCGCGCCGCGCCGGGCAGCTCGCCGAGAAACCCCGGATCGAGAATGGCGTCGAGCGTCGCGGGTGCGCGGCTCAGATGCTCGGCCAGCCGCGGCGCCGAACCCACGATACCCGCGACCCGGCGCAGCAATTCCGGCCGCGCCAGGAACAACGAGAACAGCTGCACGCCCGCGGGCAGATTTGTCAGGAAGCGGTCGAACTGCGCGAACGCGGCGTCGGGATCGGCGGTCGCGGCCAGCGCCGCCAGCAGCGCCGGCATCAGCTTGGTCAGAAGCTCGCGCGCCCGGGCACTGCGCGTGGCGCGGATGCGGCCGTGGTGCCAGCCGCGGACCGCGCCCGCCACATGATGCGGATCGCGGAAGCCCATGCGTCTCAGCGTCGCCAGCGTGTCGGGATCGTCGTCGACTCCGGTAAAGACGAGATTGCCTTCGGTGCCGCTGAGCGCGTCCTCGCGGTCGAACAGGCGCGCATAGTGGCCCTGCACGGTCTCGAGCTGGCGCGTCAGGGCGCGGCTGAAATCGGTGACGCTGGCGAAGCCCGCGAAGCAGGCGACCTGCGCGAGGTCGTGCGGTGCCTTCGGCACGACGTGAGTTTGCTCGTCTTCGATCATCTGCAGGCGATGCTCGAGCCGGCGCAGGAAGAGATATGCCGTCCTGAGCTCGGCGGCCGCTTTTTCCGACACGAGACCGCGCTCCGCCAGAGCCTTGAGCGCGGGGAGGGTGCCGGACGCGCGCAAGCTCGCATCGCGCCCGCCCGCAATCAGCTGCTGGGTCTGCGCGAAAAATTCGATTTCGCGGATGCCGCCGCGGCCGAGCTTGATGTTGTGGCCGGCGACGGCAATCTGTCCGTGGCCTTCATGGGCGTGGATCTGGCGCTTGATCGAGTGGATGTCCTCGATCGCGGCGAAATCGAGGCTGCGCCGCCAGATGAATGGTTCGATCGCCTTGAGGAACTGTGCCCCCACATGCGGATCGCCGGCGCAGGCGCGCGCCTTGATCATCGCCGCGCGCTCCCAGTTCTGGCCCATGCCTTCGTAGTAGGCCTCGGCCGCTGCGGTCGAGATCGCGACCTGCGTCGCGCCGGCGTCGGGTCTGAGCCGCAAATCGACCCTGAAGACATAGCCGTCCGCGGTGATCTCGCTCAGCAGGCGCACAAGCCCGCGCGCGATGTCGACGGCCGCGCCGCGCGCGTCGTCGCGCTTGCGGAATGGAAACTTCTCGGCGTCGTAGAAAACGATGATGTCGATGTCGCTCGAATAGTTCAGTTCGAATGCGCCGTACTTTCCCATTGCGAGCACGGTGAGCCCGGTCTCGGCCTCGAGCTGTGCGCCATCGCCGCCGCCAGCGGTCCGGCGCAGGAGAAACCGCAGCGCGCCGTGCAGCGCCGCGTCCGCGAATTCCGACAGCGCACGCGTGACTGTCTCGACATCCCAAAGGCCCGCGATGTCGGCGAGCGCAATGGCCAGCGCCGCTTCGCGCTTCGCCATGCGCAGCGCAGCCATTGCCGCGGCGTCGTCGGACATGGCGGCCACGGCGAGCACGCGGGCTTCGGCCCGCGCGACGATCGCTTGCGGACCTTCGGCGAAGAAGGTGGCCAGCGCGTCACGCTCGCGCAGCGCAAGGCGCGCGAGATAGGGGCTGTTCCCGAACGCCGCCTCCAGCAGGGTCCGCGCACGGACGTCAGGCGTGTAGCCCTCCGCCGCCAGCGTCTCGAACGTCCGGGCCGCTCGTGCGGGATCGAACGGACGCGGAAACAAGGCTGGCTCGAATGTCGGCGCGCTCATCGCTCCTGTGTAGCGCAATTTGCCCACCTTTTTCCTCCACGCCCTTTTTTCGGGTTTTGGCATGCCTGTCGGCTAGCCGGATGATTGCTAAACAAGAACCGGAGAATTCCGATGTCTCGCATCGAACAAATCCAATTCAATGTCCGCTCCGCCTTTGCGCGCAAACGGGCGCATGAGCTTGCAAAGCAAACTGGTATGACGGCAACCGAAGTCGTGGAAGACGCTTTGCGCGGTTATGTCCCTCCGGCAATCGCGCCAAAGGTCGGCAAGCTTGTTCAACGCGGCCCCGTGCTGGTGTTGCCTGCCGCGGGTTCCAAAATCAATCTCAAGGCCGCCAATGCGGCGCTGAAGTCTGCCCGCGAGCGTGAGGGTTGAAAGCGGACGCGCTTCTGGACAGCAATGTGCTGATTGCCGTCGTTGCGGAGGCCCACGAACATCACGTTGCCTCGCTCGATCTTCTGATCGGCAAGCGTGCCGAATATGCCGTCGCCGCTCTCAGCTACGCCGAAGCGTTCAGCACGCTGACCCGGCGAGGCGATCGCGGTCCGTTCCGTTTTTCACCTGCAGAAGCGTTGGCGGCGCTTGAAAGCGTTCGTGCGCTGACCCTTCTCGTCGGGTTTACCGCTGCGCAGATTTTTGACGCCACGCGCAGCTATGCCCAAAGCGGTGGTATCGGCGCGCGCCTGTATGACAAGCTCATCGGTGAAGCGGCGGTCGTCAATGAGATTCCGGCGCTCATCACCTGGAATCTGGTTCGCATGCGAAGCCTTTTCCCGTCGCTTGCCATCGTCACGCCGAAAGAATTCGCCCGTTCGCGCAAGTGAGCCAACTCACTCTTGTGAAAGCACCACTACCGCATCCGGCGGGAAGGACAGGGCGACCTCGCCATGTGCCGGCGGCGGCGCATTCTGCGCGGCCACCGCGATTGGCTCGGGCAGGCCTTCGACCCGCACGCGCAAATGGCTGCGCGCGCCGAGATAGGCGCTGTCGATGAGCACGCCGTCAAGGCGGTTTGGGGCCGCGTCGGCAGCACCGAGCGCGATCTTCTCGGGCCGCACCGCCAACAGGAACTCTCGTCCCCGTGACTTGCGCGAAGTCCGGTGCGGCGGCCGTGCGCAACAACCCCGCGGCGCCCGCATCGACCACGATGCCGCCGCCCTCGACGGCCGCGACCACGCCTTCGAAGAAATTCATCGTGCCGATGAAATCGGCGACTTCGCGGCAGGACGGCGCCTCGTAGAGCGTGCGCGGCGCTGCGATCTGCAGCACGCGGCCGCCGCTCATCACCGCGATGCGGTCCGACATCGATAGCGCTTCTTCCTGGTCATGGGTCACGAACACGAAGGTGATACCGACGGCCTTCTGCAATTGGCGCAATTCGATCTGCATCGCCTCGCGCAGGCGCTTGTCCAATGCGCCGAGCGGCTCGTCGAGCAGCAGCACCTTGGGTCGGCAGACGAGCGCCCGCGCCAGCGCCACACGCTGGCGCTGTCCGCCCGAAAGCTGGTCGGCCTTGCGCGCGCCGAAGCCCTCGAGCTTGATCATCGCCAGCGCTTCTTCGGCGCGCGCGTTCAGCGCCGCGCGCGCCAAGCGTTCGCGCCTCAGCCCATAGGCGATATTGTCGAACACGTTCAGATGCGGAAAGATCGCGTAGGACTGGAACACCATGTTTGTTGGGCGCCGGTTGGGCGGCGCGTCGGTGACGTCGGCCCCGTCGATCAGGATCGCGCCCTCGTCGGGGAATTCGAAGCCCGCGATCATGCGCAGCAGCGTGGTCTTCCCGCAGCCGGACGGTCCCAGCAGCGAGAAGAACTCGCCGCGCGCGATGGCGATGTTGGCCGCATCCACGGCCGTCACTTCGGCGAAGCGCTTGCTGACCTTGTCGATGCGCAGGAAGGCGTCGCTCATGTCCCCATCATCGCGGTGCGTCTGCCGCCGGTGCCATGCCCCCTGATCCACTCGGCCAGCACGACAATCGCCGTCGACGCGACGAGGAT
>CAWDKN010000076.1:0-18150 GCA_963802815.1 uncultured Alphaproteobacteria bacterium | reverse complement strand
TCGTCGGAAGCGGGCAGCGCGGCGGGTCCGGCGGCTGATGCCGCCAATCCGCGCGGTCCGGCCGTTCAAGCTGACCCGCTCCCAGTGCTGCAGAACCGTTGCCGAGGCCCGGCCAATCGGCTACATCAGGCCTGCCGCACCCGTAGCTCAGCTGGATAGAGCGTTGCCCTCCGAAGGCAAAGGTCACACGTTCGAATCGTGTCGGGTGCGCCATGAAATCAAACACTTAGCGATCGCGCACTGATCTGAGTGAAAGTGAAACTCACCAGAAACTCACCAAAAATAACGAAAGATTGGCGCAGCATCGGCGGTGATCGGGACTTCGAGTTTCAGTGAGGCGTGTGCTCGCCTAACCTGCTCCTGCTGGGCCGAACGACTTCCCCCGGTCAAGGCCGCGCGCCAGCTTTGAACGCATGGCGCCAGTCCGGCCGCATGGCAAAAAGCAGGTTATATCTTCGGTGACCCCTCATAGCTCCTTGGCAACACCGACAGGTCCACCCCTCGTTCATGCCGAAGCTCCACTCGATGCCGCCGACATTGCGCATGCCGCTATCGAAGCGCGCTAACCGATCCGCTTATCGAAGACCCGGTTGCCACGGTACCCGTGCTGTAAGCCGATGCCGTCATCGATCATGGCGAAGCGATCGCTCAACAGTTGGCTCAGGCCGACGTGAGCTTGCCCATGCGGCCGGTTTCCAAGAGGTTCTACTTGCGCGGTCCATCGCCTCGCATGGAAGAAGCGCGAACCTCGTGGGACTGGCCGATAACTACGCTGCGGCACGGAGGGGCTGGGTGAGGCGTTTGCCGGCCATCATTCGCGCCGGCGACCCGCAAGTAGGTGTAGGTAGCGGAGTCTGATCTCAACCAGCGCAGACGCGTCGAGTTCGCGACGGCGCTGGCGCTCGCGCAGCTGCGCCAGAATCTCGTCGGGGAGAACGGTCAGCAGCTCCCATCCCTCGCGCCGATCCTCAAACAGCGCAACGATGTCAACATCGAAGCGCGCGGGGTCGAGGCCTCTATGGTGCGAGCATTCCTTCCCCGGCGAACCGACAATGGGTTCAACCACGGAATGGAAGCACCGATCGGCTCGTCTGTTCCTTTTTTATTATCTAGTTCTTTATAGGCGGGTCCGTTTGAGACCTGCGGGTATTCTTTATACGCGGGGCCCTTTCGGCCCCGCGGCTCCGCAGGTCCCTTTCCGCCCCGCGGACCTGCCGACTTGTCCACCGGGTGGATCGGCGCCAATGGCACGTCACGAACAACGTAGTCGATTTCGCGGAAACGGTGCGCATCGGCGGTCCGCGGTTGCTCGCGGGTGACGTAGCCGGCGCCGATCAACTCGCGGAAGATCCGCTGCAGCTTCTTGCGGCCGATGCGGAACGTCCGGCCGACATGATCAAGGCGCACCTGCCAGCGGTGCGGCCGCGACAGCAGATAGGCGTCATAGACGGCAACAACCAAATAGCCGCCCATGCCTACTCTTTGTCGCCGCTACTCCGGTAAATCGTCTTCAGCAAGCGGGTGGTGAGCTTCCATCGTCCGTTCAAAAGGTCTGGCACGGCACTCATCAAGACGGGAAGATGATCGAAGAATGAGGAGGATAGCAGAGTCAATCGGCGCTTTCCTTGCCGATTTTGCCAAACTCCTTCCATAGGCCCAGCATCATGAGGGAGTGAACGATTAGGTTCCCGAGATGCCAGTGAAAGTGGTCGGCATCCATCAAGCCGTGGGCGATCTCGTTCCGCAGGTTCATGCCACGCGGATCGGCATAGAGTGCTTGGAAATGTAGAGTGGCGTCGGGCCCGAGGGCTTCGGCTACTTTTTCGGTATAGAGAATTTCACCCATCCCTAAGGCAACACTCGTTCCCTTAACCATCGGGTGAGGTTTCGTCACCGGAACGCCGAGACCATCTGCAATCCGACGCAAGCCTCGTTCGATCTGGGGAACGAGAACATGTGCTGCCTTTACATTGTCTTCTCGCATCCAAGCATACAACCCCTCAATCAACAGACTCATATCCTCGAATAGCTCGTGGCGGTTCGCCCATCCGGCGAAATGCTCAGGGACAATTTCGTGCTTTTCAAACAAGCGCCGAAACGCCTGCGCGAGCCACGGCCTGACAAGCTGGAAGGAAAATCGAGCTTCGTGGAAAAGACGCCCAAAGGGGTCATCTTCGACAGACCCAATCTTTGCGGCGACCTTGAAGACCATATCACGTTCAGCAGCCTTTGGTAGTAAATGAGCGTTCTTTTTCGGCGCGTAAGAGCACTCTCCATGAGCATTGCGCACCGAGCCGAAATCCCGTTCTGCCCCATACACGTCCCGGGAACTCCGCACAAATACGGCAATGGCCCTGAACCGCGTCGCAATGTTTGGGTGGGGCATCACCCGGCTGCTCGGAGCGGCTTGTAGTGGCGGCAGATAGAAAGGAAATCGTGGCTTTCGGCGACCGCTGCAATCCAGCAGGTAACCGAGCCGTCATTGCCGATCGAGACACTGGGCTTGTTGTAGGTGAAGGTTGCCGACAGTCGTGGTTTTTACACGGAGCGATGCTCACCGGGGCGATCAAGCCGTCGCGGCGATCAACATTGTGTTCAAATGCCGCTGGACTATGGTATTCACCGGCTTATGCGCATGATCTGCCTCGACGAATCCGGGATTTCCGCCAACGACCCCTGTGCGGTCGTGGCGGGCATCGTCATGCATCCGGAGAAGCAGGGAAAGGCGCTGGACGACTACCTCGGCTCGATGGTCGAAGACTATGTGCCACCGGAGTTACGGGACGGTTTCGCGTTCCACGCAACAGAAATTTACAGCGGCAAAAAGCGCTTCGACAAGGAACGCTGGCCTCGGGAGCTGCGCTGGAAAGTGTTGGATGAACTGGTCGGCATCCCGAAACAGTTCGACATGCCCATCGTAATGGGCTTTCTGCCCAAGGGCAAGCTGAGGCGGGATTACGCATCGTTCGAACAGCGAGAGGTTGATCTGGCTGCGCATGCCATCTCATTTGCGATCGCGCTAGTGAGCGCGAATATGTACATGCAGCGGGGAGCTGCGCCGGGCGAAATGGCGACGGTGACGGTCGAGAATAGCGATCATGCGCGAACGCTGATCCGAACGACGCATGACTTCATTCGTGATCCTGAGCAGGTGAAACAACTGCCCGAAGATGTGGCCAAGCATCTGCCGTTGGATCGCATCATCGAGACGGTGAACTTCGCTCCGAAGGCATCGAGCGCGCTGCAGGTGGCCGATGCGGTGGCGTTCGCCATCATGCGCAGGCTGCGGCGCGGGAGTGCCAGCGAGCGCTTCTACGATCCGCTAGAACCGAACATCGTCGCTCGGCCAAATTTCGCTGTGTTGGATAAGCTGCCACCGGGAGAGTGGGGCACTGAGCTGGATGCCGGGGAAGACGACGCAGTTTAAGGCAGGTTCACGCGAGGATCACGGGCGATGTTGTCTCGCAAAGCATATGGTGCGGTAGAGGGAATCGAACCCCCACGCTTCTAAGGGCAACAGATTTTGAGTCGTTTGAGGTCTACGACAAGCTATTCATTTTACTCGAGAATTCTCATTCTTGTCTGCGTATGTGTAATAAAATGTGCAAGTTTTGCCTTTAAGCGCATGCTGTCGGAAGCCCATCGATCGATCTTGCGCTGTTGCGCTCTAACCCCGGAGACCGCAATGCAAAGCTTCGAGCGGTGACCCGATTCCGCTGCGCTCAATCCGTCCCACCGGGTTGTTTCGATCCACTCAACCCCTGTTGCCGCCATAGGAAGGCATGCCGGTCGAAGCCATCGGCGATGAGCCGCGCTTCGTGCCAGTCGAGGTCCTGCCGGCGGAAGAGCGCGAGGTACTGCACCGGCGGCGCGCCAAAGCGCGCGCGGAACGCCCGGCTGAACTGGCTGGTGCCGCCAAAGCCGCAGCACTTGGCGATTGCCTTGAGCGAGTGATCGTCCTTTGCGTCTGCCAGCATGAGCCGTAGGGCCTTGTCGAGCCGGCGCTTCAGCACTACGGCGCGAGTGCCCCCTTCCGCCGCTAACAGCCGGTAGAGCGACGCGCGCGAGAGGTGGGCCGCATCGGCGATCTCGTCGGGCCCGAGCTGCGGCTTCCCAAGATGCGCGTCGATGTAATCCAGCGCAGCCTTTCTCCTCGACTTCAAGTGATCAGCTTCATTGCCCGCCAGCCTTGCGCGCGCGCAGGCGGTGGTCAGCGCCACGATGCCCTCGATCGCCGCCTCGGCTTCGCTCACCGTCAGGTGGTCGGCCTGCGCGTAAAACTCCTGCATCGCCGCGCCGATCAGACGCGCCGCGCCGCCCCCGCGCGGAAAGATGAGGCCGTGCGGCTCGAGCGCCAGCAGGGCCGCAGGCACGCTCTCGCGCGCAAGTACAATCATCAGATTCCCGTAATCGGTTGCCACACTGTGGAGCGGTCGCGCATAATCGACGATCTCGACATCGTCCGCCTCACGACGCCCGCGCCGTCCGGTGTAGTCGGTGTCCACCGAGCCTTCGGTCTGGAGAATGATGAGCAGTTGGTCGGCGCCGTGCGCGATCAGTGCGGGCCCCCGCGTCATGATGAACGCCGTGCCCTGACAGCGCATCAGGATCCCTTGGGGCGTGGCATAGGTGCGGGTGGAAAGGGTGAAGCGTGCTTCCTCCAAGGGGTCCGGCAGCGACAGCGTGTAGACGTGTGCGAGGGTGGCGCGAAACGCCTGCCAGAACCGCGGGCCGAAATCGCTTTGCGGATTGCTGTCTAACCCTCGCAGCTTGGGCGACGAAACGGCATCGCCTTTGTCCGTCACGGACGGCGCCGCCGGGACGTTCGCTTGAGAACCGCTAGCGCTGCTCCTGACCATCTTAACAATTGTAGATCGGTGGCCGGATACAATCAATAATTGTATTTCAGGCGCTGGCCCATAGCAACCGGAACGTGAGGCGAGGTCGCCCCGGCATTTCTGTTTCGTACGTCGTTTGTCACACCAACTTCATCCGGAGTCCGCGGCCAGAGGGCCGGACTCTCCGCATCCATTTCAACTGAAATTGACACTGGAGATCAATTCAATGACGCGGCGTCTCAATGCGTAAGGCAACGTCGATTTGCTCTTGCGCCCAAGCGCATGGAAAGTTCTAGTTTTCGCGGCGGTGCGTCGCAATACACTTTTCTCCATCCCTCCAGGCAAAAATAGCGCCGCTGTAACGCTTGTTTGACGCCGGCGGCGACGGCGGCCGGCTTGAATTGGCGTCACGCGAGCGAAGTACCGGGAGATCCCAGCCGCAACAACAGTGCGGCGAATATTTCAGAATTGACTCTGCAGCACGAAACCCTGGAACGAGGCGCAGGCGATGGATCACCAATGGCGTGATTTCACTCGTCAGCTCGAACATCCGGCAACCACGCCGCGCAGGATGAACAGCGATTCCAAAACAAGACACAAAGACGCCCTCGCATACCGGCACTTGATAACGAAAGAGCCCGGTTTCGAAGCACCAGATCGAAAACTGCGAGCTTGCGCGGACGCGCCGCGAGCGCGAACGGATCGAGGCCGGCGATCGGGAAAGGGAGCGCCTGGGGCCGGAGCTGCATGACGGGCTGTGCCAAAATCTCGCCGGCATCGCCGCGCTGAGCGCGACGCTCGCCCGCAAGCTCGCCGCACGCAACGACCCGGCGCAGGCGGCCGCCGCCGAGATCACCGTCTTGCTGCAACAGGCGATCGGCGACGCCCGCGACCTCGCGCGCGGCCTGAGCGCCGGCGGCCTCGCGCAGATGGGGCTCGCCACCGCGCTGGAGGCGCTGGCGGCGAATGTCGAGGCGCTTCACCCGGTCACGTGCGCCTTCGCCTGCGATCGTGATTTTCCTCGTTTGGACCCCCCGGTCGAGGCGCACCTCTATCGCATCGCCCAGAGGCGGTCAGCAACGCGGTCGCGCACGGACGAGGCAGCCGGATCGGCGTCAGCCTGTGTCTTCGCGATTGGGAGGCAAGCTTGCGCGTCCGCGACAACGGTGTGGGAATTCCGTGTGGCGCCGGCGGCGGCGCCGGCATGGGGCTGGATACGATGGACTACCGGGCGCGTCTGATCGGCGCGCGTTTTCAGGTGCGGCCGGCCGCGCCGCGGGGACCCTGGTCGCCTGCACCTTCCCGCTCGCGTCCCCGCGAGCGAAGGAGCATCGCCATGCCCGCAATCTCCCCTGAGCCAGCGCCGCGAAAGGCGAAGATCCTCCTGGTCGACGACCATCCGCTGATGCGGCGCGGGCTGGCCGCCCTGATCGACATCGAACCCGACCTTGCCGTCTGCGCCGAGGCCGGCAACCGCCATGCCGCGCTTACCGCCATCGCCCGGCGCGCCGTCAACCTCGCGATCGTCGATCTGTCGCTGGAGGGCGGCGAGGACGGCCTCGACCTGGTGAAGGCGCTGAAAGTCCGCGAGCCCTCGGTCCCCGCGCTGGTGCTCTCGCTGCATCCGGAAGCGCATTATGGCGAGCGCGCGCTGCGGGCCGGCGCGCGCGGTTATCTCTCCAAGCATCAGCTCGGCGAGGCGGTGCTCGCGGCCATCCGCCGCGTGCTTGCCGGCCGGATCTATATGAGCGAATCGCTCGGGCATGGATCTGGCGTCGCGTTTCGTCGGTGGCGACGCAAAACCCCAGTCAGCGCTCGCGACGCTGAGCGACCGCGAGCTGCAGGTGTTCCGGCTGATCGGCGAGGGACGGCGCACGCGCGAGATCGCGCCGATGCTCCATCTGAGCCCGAAGACGATCGAATCCTATCGCGAACACCTGAAGCAAAAGCTGGACATCGACGGCGGGCCTGAGCTCGTCAGGCGCGCCGTGCGCTTCGTCGAAACGGGTGAGATAGTCTGACTGGAGCGGCGTGCGGTCGAGGCGCGGAGTCCTGCACGGTCGCTCCCGCGGCAGGGCCGCCAGCTCGCCGCCGGGGGTCGCGCTCCATCGGGCTTTCCCCGATACGAAAAGCGGGCGTCGCCCCGTTGCGCGGTGGGCGCCTTAGCGCGTAGGGCAACGCCTCGAAGGAGAACCCATGTCCGAAGACACTGTAGGGAGCGCGCTGGAGAAGCAGCGCATCCTCATCGTCGACGGCAATCCACTGCTTCGGCGCGGGCTTGCCGCCCTGATCGGCGCCGAGCCCGACCTTGCCGTCTGCGCCACGGCCGCCACCGCGCGGGAGGCGCTCAACGCGATCACCGCCTCCGACCCCGCGCTCGTCATCGCCGATTTTTCCTTCGAGCCGGGACTCGGCCTCGATCTGGTGCGTGAAATTCGCACGCGCCATCCGGAACTCCCGGTGCTCATGATGTCGATCGACGAGGGCCCTGTCTACGTCGAACGCACACGCGAGGCCGGCGCGGTCGGTTGCGTGAGCAAGCAGGCGCTGAACGGAGGGGTGCTGGCGGCGATCCGCGCCGCGCTCGACGGCGGCGGCGCCCGCTCTCCCGTTCGCCGGTGAGGGCCTGGGCGAGGTCTGTGGCCTCGCACGCCGATGAAAAAACGCCGCGCCGCGCCTTCGTCGGACACGCTGTCCTGCCCTTCTTGTAACCTCGGGCTGTCGCGGCTCGGTGGGTCATCGGGAATTCCCCGATGCTTTGGATCGGGTTATCCCGCAGGAAAAATCAGGGCGGGTTCCTGATGTTGGTGTGCGAATCAAGCGGTCATGTTGCAGTCCGTAAGGTCGTACGGGCTGGGTCGACAGCTTCGCCCGAGACGGGCCATTCCTTCATGGAGAAATAACATGGCTGATGCTGCACCTGCTCTTAGAATTATCGCCGGCGATGTCGATAAAGAAGGCAAACTGCTAAGAGGCGCGGGGTTCAAGTCTTCGAGGGCGGCCGATGGCAAATACCACGTTATCTTTACTGATCCATTCAACAGTATCTACAGCGCCGTCGCCACGCAGGTTGCTTTTGATAATCTTAAAAATCAACCCACGGACGGTGCGCTAGTTGGGAAAATAGAGAACGGTTCGATCTATGTGCTAACCGGCGATAGCCAACAAGCAGACCGCGGATTTTCCTTTATCGCGGTCGGAGTTTGAAGCGCGTCTGACGCGTGCTGAAAGGCGGGGCGCGGAGGGCGAGCCATCGTCGTTCCGGGCGTCCCCTGAAACAATGAAATTTTTTCCAGGGGATGTCACATGTCGCGGAATCCTGTGACCAGCGTGCCTGCCAGCGCCGACCAACCGGCAATCCGTGGCTTTCAGCTCGATGAAGGCGGTGTGGGCCGCATCGCGCGGAGCGTCAACTGCTTCCGCGGCGATGTGAACCTGCCTTGGCAGTTCGTCGATCTGGAAGGGCTTAACGATATCGCCATATCCCTGACAGCCTTTTACGCCAGCAATCTCGGCAACTCGGCGTTGTCGTCCAACGCGTACGCTCCGACATCGATCCTGGGGCTTGGCTGGTCGCTCCCGCTGAGCCGCGTTGTCGTCCAACGCAAGACCACGGCGAGCCCCCTCGATGGCATCTACTACCTGGAATACGAAGGACAGATGCATCTGCTGATCTGGGTCGGCGAGAGCGATCAGGGCGAATCGCTGCGCTTTGCGGTCAAGCAGGAACCGTTGTGGATCATTGAGTACACACCGAAATCTGAAACCTGGACATTGTTTCATGAAAACGGCAATCGATCCATTTTCGGCGGCGCGCCGGAGACGGGCGCTCTCGAATATGGGATACTTTGGGACAACTGGGCGGGCGGCGCCAGCACGGTCACGGATCCAGCGCCAAGCCAGTACGTGGTCGCATGGAATTTGGCCAAAACTCAAACGGTCTGGGGCAACTGGCTCCGCTTCAGCTATCTTGCCGACAATGTGAGTGTAGGCGGGACCGCAGGGGCTTCCTACACCCGCGGCAGTTACTTGAGCCTGGTTGAGGACTTGCTGGGACAGGGCATCTTGCTGGACTACTGTGACAAGAAGTCCTTCGAATATGTGCCGCCGCATCAAAGCGCTGATGGCTCGCCAAATCCGGCCTATCAGGATCGTTACGGCACCAAGGCCTTGCATGCGATCGACGTGTGTACCAATTTCGCCGACGATGGAGGCCTCGGGCGGGAAGTTGTCCAGCGGCTGGAGTTTGATTACGACTTTCGCGACCTCGCTCGGAAAGACAAGGAACACTTCAAGAAGCGGCTCCTGGTTGCCATTAGAGACATACGCGCCGGCGCGGCGCGCTCGCCGGCGGTGCGTTTTGACTATAACGCGGCGAAGAGCTTGCGACCGGGCGCCCTCCGCCAGGTGATTTTTCCCGAGGGGGCCAATTCGACCTATATGTACCGGCAGATCCCGTTAGGGGAGGCGAACGAGTGGTTCCGAAAGAACATGCCGGTTCGCACCCCGCTGGCCGGCAGTACCCCGCGTGTTTGGCACGGCCCCGATTACCTCGTCATCCTGTGGCACGATGAGACGCGGGCAGCTTCCATCGTCCAGGTCTTCAGCCAGGGCGGCACCTGGTCAAAGTGGCAATGTGAGGTGCCCGGCAACTTGAATCTTGGGGATGTGCGCGCAGCCTTCGGGGCTGAAATCTTTGCACTCTACATGGCGCCGAAGAGCCCAAGCGGTGAACAGAGACTTCATCTCTTTCGTCGCAAGCAGTACCAATTCGGCAACTGGGATCACGACACCGAATCAGTCGAAGTCAATCGATCGATCAAGGCTGACGAAACAAGTTTGGCGATTGGCGTCGATTTCGTCGTCTTCAACGTCGGCGGCACGACCACCGTGCATCGCTTCACGTACGATCGTGTCACCGAAAAATGGTGTGGCGAGTCGCTTGACCGAAGCACTGCGAGCAACGTAGCCGTCGCTGCATTCGGTTACTACTATATCGCCGGTTATTACGAGGCCACATCCGGCAGCCTGCAGTATCATATCTTCTATCGCGACCGATCCGGGCGTTGGCGGGAGGGGCAGGTTGGACCCGTCAGTTCGAACGTTCAGTGGCTGGCCGAATATGCCGGCTCGCTTTGGGCGCTGGCCGGCAACTTTGCCGTGGCGACGTTCTACGAGCGGGGGATCGACCGTCCGAAGCTTCACTTTCTGTGGTGGGACGCGTCCTTCGAGGTCATCGGCGCTGGTCCGAGCGACGGCGACACGTCGTCCTCGGCCGTTTATGGCTCGACAGTCGCGAACGGAAAGTACGTTTACCGCTTCGACGCGGGTTCCTGGAAGGAGTGGAATTTCGGTCCGGGCAGCGCAAATTATGCCTATGGCGAGGATTTCGCCATCCGTGTGTCCGCGACCGGCGAGGTATCGATCGCGGCTTACGATCCCACCGATAAAGACTGGTCCCCCGAGCGCCGCCCCTCCGTCGATTCGCCCAATCTCTTCGCACCTACTTTTTCCGAGCGGATCGCCACGATCGGCCAGACCATCCTTCGCCGCGGCCCGGCGGCTGGCGCCTGGACCAATATCGGTGAGTTGCCCATCGGCGCGAATCCATCGTCATTCGTCAACCATGCGCCGGAATATCTCGTGTTTGAAGAGGATCAGCGCGCGCCCAAGACCAGCGTTTTCTTGCTGCGCGACGAGGAGGTCCTTGACAAATACCAGTATCCCGATGAGCAGATTCTATCGACAGGACCTCAGGCGTTTGTGACTTACCCGGCAGGTGAGTTGATTTCGTCACCTAGCAAGATTTTCCTGCATCGCATGCTCAACCACTCATTGGACGACAAGCAGACGGACGTCGTCGTCGAAGAAGTCATCATCGACGATGGTTACCAGACGTTTATCACCAGGTACGATTACTGCACAAAGGAGGCGGTCTTTGATGCCAGTGGCCGCGTGGTTCAATACCCCCTGGTGACGAAATTCTTTGAGGACGCAGATGGTCGAAATGTGGGCGGATCATCGGAGTTGCATTATTATAACGGGCTCGCCTCTGCCGACCTCAAAGAAAACCTGCAAGATTTCTACTCGCTTCTGTCGGGCTGGGAGCATTGTTCCATCGATAAGACCGCGGATGGTCTGCCGATGTCCCGGCAGCAAAGCGCGCTGACCGCCATCGAAGTGAAGTCGGGCGCCGCATCGCCTCTCGGTGTTCGTATTCCCTTGACAATCCTCCGGCTCGACCGCCGCGACCAGACCGATTTCCTGGTCGTTCTGTTTGCGGTTCCAGCCGAGGACGTGGCGGGTTCCTTGAACCAGGGGCACATTCCATCTGAGGTTCGCGGGAAGTTTGATAAAACCGGGCTCCCGCTCGCCGCCGACGCGACGGTGCAACTCGTCAACAGGGACGCGGCCTGGATCATCAGGTCCGGCGGCATCCAATACCCGGCACGGAAGGGATTGCTGGGCCAGATAGAGATCACCGGCGAAATCACGCAACAATCATTCTTTGAATACGAAACGGCGACCGGGCACGCCCGCGGCGAATCAATAGTTTACCACGACTGGCAAGGTCATGAAGTAACGCGGCGAACGGCTTGGACATACGCGTGGGAAGTGGCGGCGTACGCCGCTATGAGCGGGAGTCGGCAACTGACGCAAATTGCCGGCAAGACAACGACCAACAAAGTCGCGGGGCCGGGTATCGACCACACCGACACGGTCACATCGACGGTGACGACCCATTCAGACGAGTGGATCGGAACGAAAGCCCGGGCGTGGGCGCCGCAAGGCTCTTACGAGTGGAACGGCGCGGTCGCGCTTGCGCCGGCGTTTGACTTCAGCCACCCGCAGGCTAACGCCGATTGGATCCGACAGGAGCAGGTCCAGGCTCGGATCGGCTATGGCCTGCCGCGAACGGTTTGGGCTGCGGGCACCGGGCCGTCCTCGACGCTCAGCGATACCAGGCAATTGCGCAGTGTGGCCGAATTTCGCAATATCGATCTCTCCGCGCCGGGTGACCCGCAAGCTACCTATCTTGGCTTCGAAAAGTACGAAGATCTGCAAACCTGGAAACGCGATGACGGCGGGTCGATTGGCGATCTGATCACGTCCGAGGATGCTCACACCGGCCGGTGTTCGCTGAAGCTGCCGGGCGGGTCGTCTGGAGCGAGCATCGAATGCCGCTTGAACATGCCGCCGGGCACTGGCCGCTGTGCGCTGAGCTATTGGGTCAAAACGCCGCCGGGTTTCCCTGCTCACGCCCAGGCCGGATGGCAGATCACGCTGTCCGACGGCGGGATGCAATTCGAAGTCTATCCGGAGACCGGTGGAGAGTGGCGGCGCGTGCAAGTATTCGTCGAACTGCTAGGCGCGGGTGGCGAGGTCGTCTGCCGGGCGGTCAACCGCGTAGACAACCAGCCCGTGCTGATTGACGACGTGTCGGTCGTGCCGTTGCCGGCAGAGATGCAGGCGACGGTGTTCGATGAACGGACATGGCTCACCGTTGCCTCACTTGATGCGAATGCGGCCACAAGTCGAACGGTTTATGATCATTTTCTCAATCCGATCGCTCAATTGTCGCCGGATGATCAGGTTACCAGTCTGTCCGCGCAGTTTTTCTCGCGCTTGGGAGCCAGCAAGGATCGTTTCGATCCCGCGATCCCCAACGCCAGGATCGAGGTATCCTGCAGCGGCGGCGGGTTCTTACAGAGCTTGCGCGATGCAAGCTGGACGGAGCGCTGGAGTCCCAGCCCAGCGAGCGCCTGGTCGGTTCAGCAGGGAGCCATCACGCATGCCGGAGCTGGCGCCGCGTCTCTGACTCTGAAAAACGCCAGCAACGAGTCCGACTATGGAATGCGGACACGGTTTATGCCGGGCGCCGATGGCGTCAACGCAAAGATCGGCATCGCCGTCGGCGATGTCGTGAAAGTCCTCTGGGACCCCGCCGTCCGAGAGTGGCAATTGCTCAACGCGAAGGGCGACGTGCTCTCGAAATCGCCGTGTGCCGAAGTCAGGCAGTCGGATTGGCTGCTGATCGCCGCCGCCCATGGCCTGGCTTTTTATTGCGACGGCCAGCTGATGCTGCGGGCGTGGCTGCCGCAAGCCCTGCGGGGTGCGGTGCAACTTTTCACCGAGGGAAATCCTGGGGTCGGCTTTACCCAGATCATGGTGTTTTATCGGCCGCGTCTCAGTGTGGCCTTCACGGATGCCTGCGGTTCGGAGCGGCAAAGTCAGCAACTGGATCGAACGGGAACCGTCGTCCAAGGACAACTGAAGGACCGCATGGCGAATGCATCGATCCGGACCAAGGCGATGCGCTATCAGCAAGACATGCCGGCCTATCAAGGCAACTTCGTCACCGGACTGGACTGGTCAACCGGGGTCATGAGCGGTGAACTCGACAAATACTACTCCGGAGGCGAGCGATCAGACGACGAAGGGTACCCATACTGGAGGCAGCTGTTTGAAGCCGCCCCGTCGCCCCGCAAGATAGCCGAGGGCAAACCCGGTAGGGTTCTCGCCATTCGTCCCGGCAACGAGCGGATCTCGACATTCACCATGGCGGCCAGCACCAAAGCCACAATGTTCCTGGAATTGCCGGCCGGTCGGTACTTCGCCGAGATGGCGCGCGACCCTGACGGTAATGTCGCGGCGACGTTCCGCGACTTGGCGGGACATGTGCTGGGCAAGAGTTTGCGCGCACCGACTTCGAGCCAGGAACAGCGCAGTTCGGTCGGATTCAACGCGCGCGGCCAAGTCGACAAGGTGTTCCCGCCGAACTACTACTCGCCGCCGGCCGGGTCGCCCCCCGACGGATACATTGTCACCCGTTCGGCCGACGTGCTGGGGCGGGTATTGGAGAGCGCTTCGAGTGATGCGCATCTAACCCGGTGTGTGTACGATGACGCGGGTCGGTTGCGGTTTATCCTGCCTGCCGACGGCATTGGCGCGGGCGGCGGCGGCAACGATCGCCTTTCGTACACCAAATACGACGCCCTCGGCCGCTCGATCGAAACCGGCGCCGTCGACATGGTCTGGGACCGCGCGCAACTGGCGCGGCTGGCGAATTAGGATTGGCCCAACGCGGACGCTTGCTGGCAAACCCGCTGCACCTACGACGGTCTGGTGGCCAATGGCGTAGGGAGGCTCTTCGCGCTGGCCCGCGCAGGGGCTGACCGCATGATGCCGTGGCGACAGCAGCGGCACTACGATGTCCGTGGCAACGTGGTCAGGGTGGAAGAGCTGACCGCCGGCGACGGTGCGGCCTTCGAGACTCTGTACTCTCGCAATGTGCTGGGCGAAACCGCGGTCCTGACCTATCCGAAACCCGTCGGTCACGATCCGGATCTCGTCGTGACGTATGGGTACAATCCGCTCGGCTTGGTCGAATTCGATCGGCGCACCGGCGGACCCGCAACGCTGGGCCGCGCTGGAATACGGCGCGGATGGGCAGATCACATCCGAGACGCTTAATCCACAACAGACGCTCATTTCAAAAGGTCCCACACCGGTGCGGCAAACGTTCCGGTACAACTCGCCCGGCCTGCCGATTGCGATTCGGGCCTCCATCATTGAGGATGGAGTGGCCTCGGATTGCTTCAGCGAAACCCTGAGCTACTGGGACGAGGCCGGAGCTGACGGCAAAACATATTATTACAACGGCCAGATCGCCGGCATCGTCCATAGCTTTGGCCAGGATGAGAAACGGGCGGGTCTGCAGGACTACGGCTGGCGATTCTTATATGACCCCAAGGGCGAAGTGCAAGTCGCCGAGAACTCGAAGTTTCCCGAATACAGCCTTGGATCGCCGTCATCGCCAGTCCTTTACGACGCCAATGGCAATATCTTGCGGCTCCCGCATGGTAAACAAGTAGACGAGTTCAAGTATTTCGCGGGCACCAATAAACTCAAAAATACCGACGGTTCAGCGTCTCAATCGTTGGCTTATACCGAATCGGGACGCACGAAGCGGATTGACGCGCCGCCACCAGGCACCGAGTTGAAGTACGACCAGGTTGACGGCCTGACGCGTGCGGCGGTCGATGCTTTCGGCGAGACCACCTTCGAGTACGGAGAGGGCGATCGGCGCGCCAAGGTGCTGGCCCCGGATGGCGTCGCACGCAAGTACTACTTCGGTGTTGAAGGGCGTCCGCTGGCCGAGGAATACAAAAATGAGACGGTTCGTTTCATCGCCGGGGCCGGCCGGTTGCTGGCCGTGGTCGGCGGCAAAACGACCGGGTATATCGTCGCCGATCATGAGATGTCGTCGCGACTGGTGCTCGACGACCATGGGCGGCTGCTAGGAGGGTACAACTACCTGCCCTTTGGCGGCCAGATGGGGAAGTCCGTCGGGTCCAACCCGGAGCTGCTTCGATATCTCTATACCGGCCAGGAGTGGGATGCGAGCCGGGGGCTCTACAACATGAATGCGCGCTGGTACGATCCGCGCACCCGCCGCTTCCTGACGCCCGATCCGCAGCAGCAGTTTCCCAGCCCTTACATTTACGCCGCGAACGACCCCATCCTGTTCATCGACCCGACTGGCGAGGCTTTGTGGGATGCCATCCTGAGTCTCATCGGGTCCAGCATTGTTTCCGCACTGAGCCTTGTGGCAGGAGTGGTCGTGAACGTCGCTACGCTGGGCTTGGCGTACAACACAATTGGTGCGGGCCTGATCGGCGCCGGAATTGGCGGCTTCGGGGCTGTTGCCGAAGGCAGCGTACAGCTCGGGTTGGGGAAAGACCTCGATCAGGGTAAGTATTGGACGAACTGGGGAATCGGTACTACGACGGGCACGTTGAGTGGTCTCATCACAGGCGCCTCCGGTGGGCTTGGCGCAATAGGGAGCGCGAGCCTTTCCGGCTCTTTACAGCTTGGCGCAACTGCCACCACTGTCGCACAGTACGGGGTCGCTATCCTCGCCGGAGGAGCAGCCGGCGCTCTATCGGGTGCGACCTCCCAGACGATTCGAAACGCTGCCGCGAATAAGCCTCTCGGACGAGGCGTGGGAGAGGCGGCGCTGTTTGGAGCGGGAATTGGTTTCTTGGCCGGGGGGTTCGGCAGATTGGCCACCGGCGCGACGAGAGAAACGCTGGCGGGGGCTAAAGGTTGGGAAATTGGGGTCGGCAAGCTTGATACCGTGTCCACGTTTGGACTCAAAGGAGTAACCGAACACGTTGGAAACATCGGCCGCATGACGGCTCCGCTAATATTCAATTTGGGCGGTGCCGGCTTCAGTCGCGGTCTGGCGGGCCACCAAAAGTGGTGGTGACGCGCATTTTGCTCGCGTGAGGACGGCCCATTTGGAGATTCGCCTCCACTGCGTGGCTTCGCGGGCTTGGAGGTATATGGAAGTTAACGTGAACTTAATACATGACGGGCTACGAGTTACGGTGACACTTAATTTCAGCCCGATCTCAACGCGTTCCAGCGTATGCGTAAGGCGTGTATGAGTAGGAACTGCGTAAGGCCGAAAGCCCGCAAAGCCAGCCACTTTGTTGGCATTTTGCGTTATCTCGGTGACGAGAAGTCTGGCGCGTGTGCTGACCTTTGACGGTTCAAGCTTCGCTCAGCGCATAAATGCCGAGATTGCCGCGACAATTCTATTGGTGCCGTGGCCGGAATCGAACAATCGAACCGGCACTCCTTGCGGAACTCGATTTTGAGTCATTTGAGGTCTACGATAAGCTATTTATTTAACTCGCTAATTCTACTTTTTGTCTCCGTATGTGTAAGAAAATGTGTAAGTTTTGTCTATTTTCGCATGCCCTCGGAAGCCTGTCGGAAGCGCTCAACCCGGTCAAGTGGATTGCTTCAATCCGTTCCACCCCTGACTCCGCCATAACAGGGCATCCTGCTCGAAGCCGTCGGCCATGAGCCGCGCTTCGTGCCAGTCGAGGCCTTGCTCGCGGACGAGCGCGAGGTACTGCCGCGGCGGCACGCCGAAGCGCGCGCGGAACGCCCGGCTGAACTGGCTCGTGCCGCCGAAGCCGCAGCACTTGACGATTTCCTTCAGCGAGTGCGCGTTCTTTTCGTCTGCCAGCATGAGCCGCACGGCCGCGTCGAGCCGGCGCTTCGACAACTCGGCGCGAATGCCGCCTTCCGCCGCCAGCAGCCGGTAGAGCGACGCACGCGAGAGGTGGGCCGCAGCGGCGATCTCGTCAGGCCCGAGTTGCGGGTTCCCAAGATGCGCGTCGATGTAATCCAGCGCAGCCTTTCTCCTCGACTTCATGTGATCAGCTTCATCGCCCGCCAGCTCCGCGCGCGCGCAGGCGGTCGTCAGCGCCACGATGCCCTCGATCGCCGCCTCGGCTTCGCTCACCGTCAGGTGGTCGGCCTGGGCGTAAAACTCCTGCATCGCTGCGCCGATCAGACGCGCCGCGCCGCCCCCGCGCCGAAAGATGAGGCCGTGCGGCTCGAGTGCCAACAGTGCCGCGGGCACGCTCTCGCGCGCAAGTATAATCATCAGATTCCCGTAGTCGGTCGCCACACTGTGGAACGGCCGCGCATAATCGACGATCTCGACATCGCCCGCCTCACGACGCGCGCGCCGTCCGGGGTAGTCGGTGTCCACCGAGCCTTCGGTCTGGAGCAGGATGAGCAATTGGTCGGCGCCGTGCGCGATCAGTGCGGGCCCCCGCGTCATGATGAACGTCGTGCCCTGACAGCGCATCAGGATCCCTTGGGGTGTGGCATAGATGCGGGTGGAAAGGGTAAAGCGTGCTTCCTCCGAGGGGGCCGGCAGCGACACCGTATAGAGGTGCGCGAGCGAGGCGCGACACGCCTGCCAGAACCGCGGCCCGAAATCGCCTTGCGGATTGCCGTCTAACCCTCGCAGCTTGGGCGACGAAACGACATCGCCTTGGTCCGTCAAGGGCCGCGCCGCCGGGACGCTCGCTTGAGAACCGTTAGCGCTGCTCTTGGCCATTTCGATCAGTTGTAGTGCGGTTAGCGAGCGCAATCAATGGTTGTGGTGGCGTTTGGCCCTGAGTAACCGGAACGTGAGGCGAGGTCGCCCCGGATTTTTGGTTCGCGTGTCGCTGTCACACCAACGTCAACCGGCGTCCGCGGTTAGAGCGCCGGATTCTCCACACGCATTTCAACTGAAATTGACACTGGAGATCAATTCGATGACGCGGCGTCTCAATCTGCGACGCTATCTCGATTTGCTCTTGCACCTGAGCACAATGAAAGTTGTAGCTGCTGCAGCAACACGTCGCAATCGTCACTCTCTCCACGCCGCCAGGCAAAAATAGCGCTGCCGTAACGCTTGTTTGACGCTGGCTTCGATGGCCGCCAGCTTGAATTGGCG
>CAWDKN010000075.1:0-39776 GCA_963802815.1 uncultured Alphaproteobacteria bacterium | reverse complement strand
ACAGGTTTTCAAGCCGAGCCGCCTCTGGTATACGCGCACGTGGCATTCTGAATCACCTCGCACAAATTATCTTGCCAGCATAACTGGAATTCGCAACCGTCCGCACCAAGTTTTTGATCACGGCACGGACCCCGCCTTAAGCCGTTGCCGCACCATCCGGGAAGACCACCATCCGTCACGCGAGCTATCCCGACCGAAATAGGAAGGGCGCACTTACGGAATTGCGGAGCAATTCCTGTGCGGCAGGTGCTTTCGCGCCCCTGCACCCACGCCGAGGAACCCGGCCCGGTTCCTGCGACCATACCCACCCGTGCGCCGGTTGGACCCGCGGTCAGGCTTTCGCGCCCGACACCACGCCGAGGGAGCGCGACCCCGCTCCCTGCGACCCCTCCCAACCCTGCGCGGATTGGATGTGCGGCAACGGCCTGTCCCGTTGCATCGACAGCCGGAGGCCTTGCCCCCGGCACCCTCGCGTCAGGCTTTCGCGCCCGACACGGCGAGCAGGGGAACGTCCCCTGCACCACGATCCGTCGACGCCATGACCGCGGCTGGTTTTTACCATTGCAGCGTCAAGAGCGTCGGCCGTGCCAACGGGCGCAGCGTCGTTGCCGCCGCGGCGTATCGCGCCGGCGAACGGCTGACCGACGCGAGCACCGGCCAAGTGCAGGACTACCAGTTGCGGCGCGGCGTGCTCGACACGTTCATCCTCGCCGGCGACGGCGCTCCGGCCTGGGCGCATGACCGCGAGGCGTTATGGAACGCGGCCGAGAGAGCGGAGCTGCGCAGCAACGGACGCCTCGCGACCGAGCTTGAGCTTGCCCTGCCGCACGAGCTGTCCGATGCGCAGCGCAAGCAACTACTGACCGAGTATCTGCGCCCGATCATCGCCCAGCACGGCGTGGCGGCGGATGTGGCGGTCCACGCGCCGGGGCAGGGGAGGGATCACAGGAACGTCCACGCGCATGTGCTCCTCACGCATCGCGAGCTTGGCACGGACGGCTTCGGCGACATCGCCAACGAACGCACGATCATAAAGAGGGCGCAGGGGCAGGAGAGGGAAACGAGGATTGCTGGCCTCGCCGCGACCCCGGCCGACATTCGCGCCATCCGCCAGGGCTGGGAGCAGGCAATCAACCGCGCCTATGAGCGTGCGGACCTTGATATCCGGACTGATCACCGCAGCCACGAGGAACGCGGGCTCGAGGCCGAGCCGACCAAGCATCTGGGTCCGACCGCCGCTGCCATGGAACGGCGTGGCGCGGAAAGCGAGCGTGGTGTGGCCAACCGTGAAATCACGCAACGCAACTCCGGGCGGCGCGAGCTGGCCACGCTTGAGACGGAGGCGCGGGCGATCGGCGCGGAGATCATTGACCTGCAAGCCGAGCGCGCCAAGAGGGCGGCGCGTGAGGACGCACCGATCGCCACGGACGCCGCGCCAGAGGCCCGCGAGCGGCCCGGCGCGCGCGCCGACCGCGAGGCACAGGTAGAGACTGGCGGCCCGCCTAAGGAGATGCGCCCCCTGGGCAAGGCGGCCGGCGACATCCGTACGGCGTGGACGCTGAGCCGCACCGCAGGGGAATTGGACGAGGCGCTTGCGGCGCGCGGCATCGCGCTTGCGCAGGTGAGCCCGGAGGAGGCGCGGCAAAGCGAGAGGACGGCCGCCTTCGCCAACGAAGTTGGCAACTCCGCCCGCGTGCTGAAGGAAGGCGAGATCGTCGCCGTGAACGCGCATGGCGACGTTCACCGGCTCGACCGGCGCACAACCGGCGACCTTTCCTCGGAGATCGAGGCGCGGCTTGCCGGCGTGGATCGCTCGGGCCTGTTGAGCGTGACGGACGCCAGGGACGTGATGCGCGAAGCCGCGCACGCAGCCTGGCGCGACGAGGCGCGGGAATGGCGTGACGCGAACACCCGGCCGACCGGCATCGAGACGAGGATCGCCGACGCCCTCGCCAACACCATGACCGGCATCGAATTCGCCGCGGCGCTCGATGTCGCCGGCCTCACCATCACGCGAACGACCGCAGCCGACGTGCTGGCGCTCGACGCCCTGCGCCATGAGGCGGGCCTTGCCGCAATCGTGGCGCATACCACGGATACGAACATCGACCGGGACGCGCGGCACTTCGGTCACGTTACCGAAGGCGATTATGCTGCCGTGACACGCGGCGGCGACGTGTTCAGGCTCAATCCGACCGCGCTGGATTTCGAGGAGGCCGAACAGCGGCTGGCGGATACGCAGCCGCGCCTGCCATCGATCGTCGAAGCGCGCGCGCTCAACGAGGTCAACCGCGAGAACGCCGCCCGCGACCGGGCCACGATGCGCACCGAGAATATGGAGGCCCACGCCGCTCGCGACGACGCTTTCGAGGGCGACCGGGCCTTGCATCGAACCGTCGCCGCCGCCGAGCAAGCCGTAGAAGGCACGCTCGACGCAGCCGGGGACGCGCTCAACGCCGCGTCGAGAACAGAGGGCAAGATCCTCGGCGGTTTCGCCAAGGCGGTCGAAAACGTGCTGGGCGGGATATTCGAATTCTTCGCCGGAGGGCCGCCGAAGCTCACGCCGATGCAAGCCGAGCTCGCCGCGCGCGCCGCCGAGGAGCGGGCCGAGGCCCGCGCCTGGACCGACGCTGTGCAGGAGAAAGAGGCAGCGCAGGACTGGAATATCCTGGCCGAACACCGCCGCCGGCAGCAGGAGGAAGAGGACCGCAAGACAGGACGCAGCGACGAAGGCCGGGAACGGGAGCGCGAGCGAGACCGATACTAGCCCGGCGGACAGGGACTTCGCCGGGCCAAGCAAGCACCGGACGATCACGGGAGCCATCAAAGGGTTGTTCCGCGACGCCGTTAAGGCCCTTACGCGCCGCGACGAGGAGGAGCCGGCGCCGCCACGCCGGCGCCGCGGCGATACGGAAGGCGATTTCCGCAGGCTGGCGCGCAAGGTCGCGCACCATTTCAATGTGCGGAAGCAGTTTCAGAAAGTGGCGGGCGCGCGAACGCGCCGCCGCTTCCGCACGATCGTGCTGACGCCCGAAGAGTGGGGCGCATCCGACGCGCATCTGACCAGCACGCTCGATTTGCTCACGCAGTTAAACAACGACATGACCGGCGGCAACGATTCTGACAACAGTTTCGATGCGGTTCAGAACCATATTTCCCCACGCCTTTAGATTTGCTAAACCATATCGCATGGTGGACGCCTCGAAAGCCCACACGCACACGGCCTATGCCTTCAGCCGGCTGGGCAAGAAGCACGGCCGCATGCTCGAATGCGGCACTGGGCGCATCGACAAGGAGCGCAACATCGTTCATGTCGTGATGACCCGGACGCCGATCTCCGGCTACACCGGCTATATCGTGCTGTCCCCGACCGGCGCGCCGCCGCCGGTCCCGCAACCTCCGCGCGTCCTGGAGGGCGACGACGACAGTGCCGAGAATCATTCCGAAGTCTGAAGCTGACCGGCAATGGCGTAGGCGGCCGTGATGGTTTTCATGGCTTCGGTGAGCAGCTCGCGTTGCTTGTCATCGGCATCGGGGTATTTGTCCGGGTGAAAGCGTTGCAGCAAGAACGTTTTCACGCCGGGCAGACGCAGTGTCTTGGCGAGCGACTCGGCTCCCGCGATCAGTTCGATAACGCGGGCCTGTAGCTGTTCCGCGTAGTCGGTCATTTCGGCGAGGATGCGCTTGCTGTCGGTGATTTCGGCTTCGCGCTGGCGCAAAGCCGCTTCCAGCCCGGCCGCGTCCGCCGCAGGTTGTCCGGCATCGTCGTTCCGCTCGCCGGCATCGAAGTCCGGTCCCGCGTTCCATTCGTCAGCGGACAGCGAAGGCGCACCGCGCGCCGCGCGGGCCTCCGCACGGCCTTGCCGGAACGCATCCATGAAACCTGCCGCCATGATGCTTCTCCTATCCCTGCCGATACGGATTGGGCTTCACGCGTCGCACCCATGGTTCGCGGCGGTTCCAGTAATTTGGCGCGAAAAACGGGATGGGACGTGTCCCCATTCCCGGCAGCCACATAAGGCCGTGACCCGGCCCGATATCCATCAGCTCTTGCGGCAGCATCACGCGCCGCTCGACCTGCTGGTAGCTGATCCCGCCGCTCTTGTTGCGGCCGGAGTTCATGCCGTAGCCCTGATTACTGGTGGCACCGGCCCCCGAGTTGCCGGTGCCGGCATTCACGCCGTCGCCGGAATTGACGCCATCCCCAAGATTGAATCCGCTTTGCAGAATCGTGGTGACACCGCAACGTTTTGACATCCATTCGGCTGTGAACAGATCACCTGGCGGGCCGAGCGTGGCGACGACGCCGGCTTGCGCCAGGTAGTTTTCCCACTCGTCGTTGAACAGGGCCTTCAATTGCAACGCCGATTGCAGGATCGGCATCAGCTGCACCCCGTAGCCGCGCACGAGCGACCACATATCGCTTATGATGCTCATCTTGCCGACGGCGGCGCGGAACTCATCGAGGACGAATAGCGTGTTGACCGGCCCCGGCACGAAATGCGCGCTCAGGGCCGAGGCGATCAGGACGCGAGTCCAGCGGCGCTTCCGGGTTATTTCTTCCGCATCCATCACGATATAAATGGTGGTGGGGCGTTGCCGCAGTTGCCGGAAATCGGTTCCCTGTTTCTCCAGATCGATTTTCATCGCGTCGCTCAGCATCCACTCGGTTTGCGTCGATGCCGTTGACTGGATCGACGCCAATTCGTTCCGGCCGTGCTCGCGCACGAAACGCCCGGCGAGGCTGGCGATCGCCTCGTTGCCGCTCGCGATCATGCGCGCGGCGGTCACGCTCAGGCCCTTGACCGGCCGGCCGCGCCCGCCGTCGCCGGGCGCGTATTCATCGGCCTCGGTCAACATCCGTCGGACGTTGTACAGTGACGGCGGGCGCGCCGCGGCCCGCGCGATGATAATCTCATACATGATCAGCGCGACGAGCAGCCCTTGCGCCGATTCCGACCAGTATTGGCCGGAGCCGCTTTCGATCTCGATCAGCGCGTCGCCGATCGCTGCCGCGGCGTCATAGAATTTGGGGCTATCGGGATCAGGCACCGAGAGGGGATTGTAGCCATCACTCGGCATGCCTAGCACGCCGAACGGATTGATGGTCTTAACATCGGAATAACGCCGTCGCTCGGCTGCCGTCTGAAATGCCAATTCGCCCTTGATGTCGAATACAACTAAAGACTTCAAGGCTGTCGTTGCCAGCAGCTCGATCAGCAGGCGGGTTGATTTGCCGGCGCCATTCAATCCAAAAATTACGACAGCCCTTTCACCGTAGAAATCATTCGGGCCGCCGACATTTTCGCCGGCCAGGTCACAATGATACCCGATCCTGATGGGTGACGGCCGACTCGGGTTCGGTGCATCCAGCGGGACCGGCCTGGGCTGCGCCGGAGGCTGGGGGAGCGATCTGCGCCGCGCTTCGCGCGCCGCTTCGCGGCCTTTACGGAAGCTGTCGGCGAAGCTCATCAGAATTTCATCTGATCGAGCTTACCAGGACGGCCGCCCCTGCCGCGCAGGGCGGCGCGAGCTTCCGCCTCGGTGGCGAAGCCGGCATGGCCGCGCGCCTGTTGCCGCTCGACTGCATCAAGCCATTGGCGTTGCTGTTTGCGGGAGGCGCGTTCGTCTTCCAGGGCCTGGCGCTTTGCGCGCGCACGTGCGCGTTGCGCCGGTCTTAGTCCAAGCAGCCACACCACCCCCAAAATGATTCTGGCGATGAGCTCAAAGATCGCTACGATGAGTTGTGCGACTGGGCGCTGCTGCGCCGGATCAGTATCCCGGTTCATACTGCGGCTTGGGGCCTGGCCCGAACACGAAATTTCCGCCCAGCCGCTCGCAGATGCCGTGACAGGCCACCATCCACACCAGCGGCATCAAGCCCGCCACCGCGCCGCCGGGATCGAAGTACCCGGTGCGCAGCCACCAGATCCCATTGGCGATGACGCCAATCAGGAACGTGGCGAGAGGCCATAGCTGGACAAAGAATTGCGCGCGGCGGTAGATCAGCGTCACGAGGCCAACCTGAAGCAGGCTCAGAGCCGCGAGCGAAAGAATGGCGGTGCCCTCGCCCGCCATCAGCATCCGTTGCGTCATGAAGCGCGGTATCGCCAGACCTTCAAGCCATGCCTGAAATCCGACCGCATCGGCCGGATGCATCACGGTCGCCACGCTGACCGGATATACCAACCACACCAGCACGAGCAGCCACCCGAAGAGGCCCGACACCTGCCAGGCTTCGAGCAACCCGCCGAGATACCTAGCGATTGCGTTCATGAGTCACCTGTCTGACTTTGGAGTTGCCCGTGGTGTTGAGGTGCGGCGCGCGTCCGGCCTGGTGTCGCGGCCACGGATGCACCGCGCACCTGGAACGTTTCCGCTACGACGAGTTGGCGTTCTTCGAGACGGCCGCAGGAGCAATAGCGCGCGCGTCCGGACATGCCGCCGCATTGCAGCGCGCCATGCAAATGCGCGCACTGGCACATCCAGATTCCTTGCGCCGCGCCGCCGCTGTTGCAGAGCGGGCAGGCCCATCCCTCTTTCATGTCGATATGGTATTCGCCGGACAGAGGACCGGGGCGGTACTCGCCGTCCTGGCGGGTGCGCGGAAATTCATGGCCGATGAACCGCAACCGGTTGCCGCACCGTTCGGCGATGCCGACGAAGGCCCCGCCGGTCGCACCGCAGGTGATCGGCAGGCGCACGATTTCCGCGCGGGTTTCGCTCGCGGGGACGGACGGCGTGGCGGTATAGGTTCGCGGCGGTGCCCCAATCGCGGCGCGTGCCCTTGCCACCAGTTCGTTGCCCTTGGCGTGATCAAGCAGCGGCCCGGCCGGTTGAAGGTGGCGCGAGCCCGCGAGCTTTAGCGCCCGGCGCGTGCCTTTCGACATGTCGTGATCCATCGGCGCCACCTAGTTCCAGATATTGCACAACCGCCACCATCCGCAGGATGTATCGGCCGGCTGCAGATTGGCTGGCGTCTCGGGTTCCGGCATACGTGTCGCCACCGGTTCGGGTGTGATTGCCGGCCTTTCCGGTTGCTGCGACGGGCGGGCGGGAGCTGCCTCTGCCGGCGTTATCGGCGACCACGAAGAGGAAGGGGCGGGAGCGGGTGGCTTGTAGGCAGGGGCCGGTGCGGCATACTGGACCGGCGGTGGCCTGTAGACAGGGGCGTGGGCCGGCGCGGCGTACCGCGGTGGTGTGTAACACGGCACATTGTACGGAACGCACCCTAGGCCCATCATCTGCAATGTCTCGATCGACGGACGCTCAGGCATCGCCGAGCAGCCCGCGAGCAGCAGAGCCGCCGCGATCGAGGGCACTACATTGCGGCCGAACCGCAGCTGTCGTGGTTCCTTGGCGTGATTGGCCATCGCTTGCGCGATCGAATCCACGGTCGGCAAGAAGATTCCTTTCTGTTCGGACATAGGGATTCTTTCACGAGGCGGCAGCAGTTTCACTTCTCGGGAGGTTCGCCGACCAAAGTGGACGGCCGGTCATGCGGGAAAGTGGCTCGATTTCCTGCGGAGGTTGGCTGTCTAGCGACCCGCCGCTGGACGACCAGGGAAGGTGGGGAGGGACGATCATGTGTGGGGCCTCCTGTCATGAAAAACGGCCGCGCGTCATCGCCGTGCGGCCGTTTTCAAGAAGCGTGTTGGCTGATCGGGCCTACTTGGTCGGCACCGCGATCGATCCAACCATCACGGCCGGGATCGATCCCGTGCCGCCGATGATGGTGGTGTAGGTGCCAGAAGGCGGCAGGGTCGGGGAGCTGATGAGTTGCCCGGCCTGATCACGTGTGTTCATGGCCTTGATCCTTCGTGGGCGGGATGCCCGCGACAACAATGGCCGCCGGCCAGCGGTCTTACAAACTTGTCCGGGACAACGCTGCTATGCAACACTACAATATTGTCCGGGACATATCGAGGTGCTACGCTTGGGGGGCGCGGGCTCTCGCTGTTCGTTTTCTTGCCGCTTCATAGCGACGAATAACCTCTCGTTCGGGCGGACTGAAGTCTTCAATGCTAACTTCCGTGGGATCGATCCCGGCCGCGGCAAATCGCTGATCATCCATCTCTGTTTGTGTGGGGAGGTCGCGCAACCAATGCAGCTCTGGCGGCAAGTTCTGCCTTCGACGCCAGTTGAAATAGTCGGTGTAGAGCTCTCTATCCGCGCGCAGAGTTGCTTTCGTGAGCGTCCCGGCCTCGATCTCGGAAGCATACGCGCTCATAATGAAATCCGGCAGCGTGTCACCGCGCTTCTTAGCCTCTTTCCACTCCGGCCGCGCGGGTTCAGCAGATTCCGCGCGCAGCGCAGGAGGCGGATCGCCGAATAGCCGCCCCGCGTCTGGGTGCATAGATATGGTTTCGCTCGCTTCGGCTTGGGCGCGCGAGCGAACCCCTCGCCGGGCGTGCGATGACGTTTTGTCCCGAACCGTGGCTTCGCGTGCCGCCTCTGTCGCCGCCTGGACTTTAGCAAGTGTCGTCGACCATTCCGCCGGCGGTATCTCCGCGGACTTTAGAACACGCAAAATCTCCGCGACTATGTGTTCATCCTTAATCATGCCAATCCATGGCTCGGCGTTTAGCTCTAACGTTCCAGCCAACTCCGTAATAATCCGATCGGTCACGGCGGAGATTTCGCGTAGAAAGCCCCCGCACCTGCATGCTGGTCTAATGCTATGCCTATATCATATTTGTACAAAGCAATATTAAATATAGTTGCGGGAACAGGAGATAATTGAGCGAGAATAGACAGAGAAATTCCAATATTATTAACCAGTTCGTCAGGGGCGAGGGTCAGCAGATGTGGCGCAGCCTCCAGATATAGACTTAGAGATGCACGAATATCCTCGATGCCGGCACCATCTGCCTGCGGTTTCGCTACCGGCCCCCGAGTAGCCCGGTAGATCCCGCGCCTGACAAGCGCAGCCGCGAGATGCGTTGTGATGCTGGCCCACTCTAGTGGCGAGTGATCTCGTAAAATATCACGCGCTGTCTCAAAGTCGTTAATCGCTTGAGCTAGTTGCTTTTCGGCTCCGTCAGAGTAGGAAGTGGCTAAGACCCTCTGAAGAATGATAAGCCCGGCATGGCCTTTTACTCGGGCCCATGCGGGGGATGCGCGGTCCGATGACAGAAGATCCAGGGCTTTATTGAAACAGTCGGAAGCGTCATCCCAGCGGGGCACCGCAATGTAGGACATGCCCAGATTGTCGAGAGACCGCGCCCTATCTCGATCGTTGTGCCAACCGCTGATCGCACTCTCGTAATGCGATACCGCCTCAGGGGTGCGGCCGAGCGCCGCGAGTGCATTCGCGATGTTGTCCTGAACATGTGACCAGTATGGTGACGATTGCGGTAGGTCAGCAATCGAACTCAAGATCGCCGAGGGCCATGCGGATTTGGGCATGATCGCCACTCTGTTCGGCCTGCATCCACTTGGCCGTGGCGCGATTGATCTCGTAACGCTTATGTGCTGCGGGCAATGTCTCAGGATCAGTACCCTCGCAGGCGAGCTGGAATTCGCTTATCGCCTCTGCCAGGGCAGAGGCGGCAACCTCTGCCCGCCCCACGCGGGCGACCTCAACCAAAGCGGCTCCAAGTCCGTTGTGGAGGGGAGGTGGGGCCGCCTTTCCGAACCGCGCCAGCGCCGCGCGGAAAATTTCGGCCGCGGCGATCGCGGCCGGCCCGTGCCCTTCACGGGCCGCCCTTTCGATAAGGGTCCGCCCCACATGATGATACGCCGCCATGTCCGCAGCCTCTGGTGCGAGAGGATCGGAGCCTGCGTTGTGTTCGTTGTCGTTGGCGGGATGCTGATCGAGGAGCATCTCGCCGCTGGCAGCAAGGGCTAGGGGGCCGGTCATACTCACACGTTGTCGGTTGCGCTGTTGACAGAAACGGGGGCATCCGTGGTCAACTGGGGTCGCCATGGTGCGGCTTCATTCGGTAACGGGCACTAGCAGCATGTTGCGTTTCCTCGCAATCCTGTGCCTCTGCGCGTCCTTCTGGATGGCCGTAGGCAGGACTGCTGCACAGCCGACGCCAGGTGCCACCTCCGCCCCGGTCGCGACGCTTCTCGCCCAGAACCCGCTCCTCGCCCAGGTGGGGCACGTCGATCGGGATGCTCTCTGGGATCTCGTCAAGCGGCTGCAGCTGATAGTCGTCGGCCCACTGCGCGACGCCGGCTCCGCGCGCGGCACGGCCGCCGCCACCACAAGCGAGCTTGCAGCAATCAACGCTAATCCCGCCTTTGGACAGGCCTACAGGAATGACCCGGCAGCCACGCTCGATCTTCTTCGCGAGGCAGAAGAAGATTTGCGACATGCGCGATCGGGGGATGCTCAAGGAAAACCCAAGCGGATTGCACTCGTCGTCGGAAGCGGTGCGAACTCCGCGTGGGGACATCTTGCCACAACAACCAACGACGCCAACCTAGTCGCCACCACCCTTCGCAGTTTGGGTTTCACCTTGTTCGCTGGCGCCGCGCTGATCAATCCCGACAGGCAATCGTTGGAGGAGGCGATCAAGAGCTTCACACATGAAATCGGTCCGAATACCGTCGCTCTATTCTATTTTGCGGGGCACGGAGCGTTCCTGGGGGACAATTATCTTGTTCCGTCCGATGCGCCAGTGTCGCAGACGATTGGCGATATGAACCGCGATCTCATCGATGTTGACGGCATGGTGCTGCCGAGCATGCGTCACGCTGACGGGCGCCTCAGCATTGTGGTGCTCGATGCCTGCCGCGACAACCCGCTTTCGCAGTCTCTCATGCTCGCGATGCGTGGGGGGCGTCAGCAGTATCAAGGATTGGGTTCGCCGCACCAGGTCCCTGATATGACCGGTGTGGTGGTGATGTATTCAGCCGCCCCAGGGCATATCGCTTTGGACAGGGTCGATCGAGGGGACACCAACAGTCCGTTCACAGCGGCCTTCGCAAGAGCGATCACGCAGCAAGGCTTGGAGCTTCGAGACGTCGTCGGCGACGTCCACGATGCCGTCGTGCATGCGACACACAATGCTCAAGACCCGTGGACCTCGTTCGGTGTCAACGCTGGTCATTTCTATTTTTCCGAAACATCCGCTCTCTCGTCTCTGCCACCTTTGACCCCCACTCCCTCGCCGACAGCAGCTGCGAGAGAACCGGAATCTCCACCGCAATCGAACGGGTCCGCATCTGGCTCTTTGAACCCCGGAAAGCATTGTATTGCTTCACTTGGCCATCCTGTCTGCTGGACTGAATAGGGCACGGAGTAGGCTCCATTGTGGCGGTTTTGGCGCTTTGACCCGATTCATTACCGTTTCGTATTTGTGGTGATCGCGGCTGCCCTAGTTAGCTGTGCCTTACCCGGTCCTGTGCCAGGGGAGGCGCCGCGCGCGTTTGTGCTGTTGGGATGGGAAGATGAGGTCGGAAACGGAACTTCAAAGGAACTGGAAAAGCTCATCCTAGATGGAGACCGGGTAATCGTAACCCGATGGCCTGCTCCAAGATTCACCCACAGGAGCGGAGGCGGCAATAGCCCTCGACACATATTCTTTAGGGGTGTGGAGATGTGCCAGCAAAACACATGTCACACCCTTAGGTGGGTTCGTTGGTGATTATCACCTTTGTGAGAGACTACTATCTAAGAACGGCAACGATGTGGTCATGGAATCAGAACGCCGGATGAATGGGCCGCTGTCCGGTGACGTAGAGATAAAGATACAGATGAAATTTCGCGTGGAGATGGACGGGGTGCCCTGCCACACGCAACTGATTTGGGCGCAGCGGAACTACAGGAACAATCCAGGAGTAATGGTGCCGCTCACCAAAGTGACCGACCAAGTGTGTGGCTATCAGGACCGTGAGTGATCTGTGGACAGCAGGTTCCCGCCGTCGACGGGGGAGTTCGGCTTGTTGGCTGTTGCGGCGTGTGCCGCCGGTTACCATAAAGGCGCTTATGCAGCCTTTAGGTTAGGCATCTTGGTGCAGGATTTAAAATCCTCCCACCCATATTACAGCACCGGAAGAGTTACGCTTCTCTGTCGGGGAATTTCAGCGCAAATTCGTATCATGAAATCTGGCTTTTCCCGCTTCCGCCGACGACAAAATATCAGGCCAATTAGTCCAACCCCAAGCAACGCGATAGAAGCCGGTTCCGGCACGTTCTCGGTCGAAGTGATGAACCCGCTGTCAGTGATTTCGAACACCGTGCCCTCTGAGTTTGCTCCTCCGTTCGGCGTCGTTCCGAACAGATCACCCGAGGCGTTGGCAGTCAGACCACTCATTGGGTACACTCCTGTAGCGCCGAATCCGGAGCCGAAGTTGACCAGCGTTGTTAGCATATAGTTGCCTCTGCCGTTGTTCGCGAGCTCGAACGCTGTTCCAGCGCCGGTAGTCCCACCCGTTTCTGTCGTACCAAAGAGGTCACCGGCACTGTCGACGATCAGACCATCGTTGGGGTCTGATCCGTCGGTGCCGTTGAAATTGAACAGAGTCGTCGGCGTGTAGCCACCGAAACCGGTGTTCACTAACTCAAACACGGTACCACCGCCGTATGCTCCTCCTCCCGGCGCCGTACCAAACAGATCTCCCTCTCTGTCAGCGATCAGGTCGCCGGTAAAGGGTAATGATCCGTTGGGGCCAGTGAAGCTGGCCAGCGTGGTCGGGGTGTAGCTGCCCGCCCCATTGTTCACCAACTCGAACACCGCGCCATTGTCGTTCGAACCACCCTCTTCTGTTGTGCCAAATAGGTCCCCGGATGCATTTGCGAGCAGACCAGCATACGGATACTGCTCTTCGCCGACGCTGCTGAAGCTCGCGAGGATAGCTGGTGTGTAATTGCCCCCGCCGTTGTTTACAAGCTCGAACACCGTGCCAGCGCCATTCGCTCCACCCTCAGGGGCCGTGCCAAAGAGGTCTCCGGCACTATCGGCGATCAGGCCATTAGTTGGATTTCGTCCCGTTGTGGCGGCGTTAAAATTGAGAAGTGTGGCTGGGGTGTAGTTGCCTCCCCCGTTGTTCACCAACTCGAACACCGTGCCAACACCGTTTGTGCCACCGTATCGCGTTGTGCCGAACAAATTCCCAGAAACGTCGGCGATCAGGCTCGAATACAGGTTGGCACCGTTGCTGCCACTGAAGCTTGCGAGTGTATTGGTCGTGTAATTGCCATCGCCGTTGTTTACCAGTTCGAACACCGTACCGTCATTGTTTGACCCACCGTTCTCTGTTGTACCGAATAAGTCTCCAGAGGCGTTGATGGTCAGACCAGCAAACGGATATGCTCCGTCGGTTCCGTTGAAACTGGCCAGTGTTGTTATCGAAGCGGTGCGGCCAGTTGATACACCGGCCATTGTGAAAAGAAGAACCGCAGTGCCGACACGCATATCTTCCTCCGTCGCTAAGTCTTTCCTCTTTCCTATGACGGTCGCACAAATGTGCGGAACAGGGTGTGATCTAGATCATACCCCCGCCGTCACAAATCAGTCTGAGGCAGTGCGATCCTCTGTATGATGACGTCCGATATCGGCGCTGATGCTCCGTAAATCATTGAAAAATCTGTGATCGCTCAGGTTGGTCCATCGTTCTAAGCAGCTCCAATCGGGGCAGAGGTACGTCCGGTATTGTCCCGCCGAGAGCGCGGACTTGCTGGACGGCACGGTGCAGGTAAACCGTGTTCCAATGGACGATCGCTGCGGTGATGAGGCTGAGGCCGGACGCGCGAAAGCCCTGGTTTTCAAAGGTGCGGTCACGAATTTCGCCCTGGTGGTGGTATAGGCAAAACCTTCGTCTGGAACGACGCCTTCAGGAGGACATCATGAATGCCAGTCGCACAGCTTGAACGCCTCGTGCATATCAACATTGAAAGGATTCCCCAAATCGTCGGCGAGCTGGCCATCAGTCGCCAGCACAAAGTCACGCTCAATGCGGCTGTTTTCGCCCGGTTCTCGGTAGTAGCAAAATTGGTGATAGGGTGCCGTGAAGCCATCGGCAGCGTGATATCTCCACCCAGTGGTGACCTGACCCTTTTTGAAGTCGGTGACATGAAACGCGACCACGTCATCGAATTCGAGCGCCGGGCTCTCTCTCCTATCCGGCACAGCAATTTGCTGCATCTTGCGAACCATGTCCTGCACATTTGGTCTCCCCGCCACCGTAGACCCGGGCGCCAAATTGACCGTACCCGGATTCATCGACACCATCCCACCGGGCGCCAGCGAAACCGAACTCGGATCAAGCGTGACATGGCTGCCATCGGCCAAGGCCACCGTGGCATCCTTTTTGAAACCGACCACTCCATCCGCGTGCAGCGTCGTGGCCTGCAGCGCCGCGGCAAACGCGGCGGTCAGTTGATCGAGGGAGCTACGCTTGTCCGAGATGAAAGAGTAGCCGACGAATGCAAGGCCGGTGGCCACGCCAAGCGCCACGATCACGAGCCCGCATCCTGCCGCGCGCCATAGTCCGACTTTGGCGGCCATCAACATGTTCGTCCGCCGCACCCGAGCGGTCTCAGCATCGATCCGTGCATTGACCGACGCAGCATAGCTGACGTTGCCAGGGGTGTTGGGAATGTCCATCGCTCAGGGTCCTGACGCGTCGCGGGCACGGCGGATTTTGGCTTCGGCATCGGCGTTTACCGCCGCCTTAGCCTCAGCAATGACTATCTCCGCGAATGGTTCCAAGACGAACTCGGCGTTGCGATCATCAAGTGTGATGGTGCTCGGCTTCGGCGGCTTAACTCGGGTGATGGCGGTAAAGGCGATCGTGGTGGACGCGAACGCTACGCAGATGGCTGCGCCAAACACGAACCACCGCAGAAACTGCGCGACCATGGCGTCGGTCACCTCGCTCGGCGATACGCCCCAGACCATCGAAGCAAAATCGTGCAGCTGCGATTTGTGTACCGCCTCACGATAAGCCGCATGAGCGTCGGCCAAGGCTTTGTCAGCCGATACTCGATCCAGCGCGTTGCGTTCGTTCAAAGCCCTCTCATACGCCGCCTCGGCGCTCTTGGCGTAGGTTTGAGCGATCACCAAGTTGCTCGCGAGTGCCGTGCCTCGTGGGTCGGTCGTGCAGGTGGTTGTTTTGATGACGGCATCCGCGCGCTTGTCATACCAGGAAACCGGATGACAAACCGGCCCGGATAAACTCCCAAGTTGGGAAGCGGCTGCCTTTTCCTTGTCGACCGCCGATTGTTGTTCGACCAATCGCCGCTCGACCAGCGTGTCGGTAGTGGCTATCCGCCGAACGATCTGATCATCGGAAGCCTGTGCCAGATCCAGATTTTCGCGAGCGATAACTACATCGGTCAGCCGCGGAGCAAACATGATATTGCCCAGCTGCGACATCGATTTCACGGTGATGCCAGCAGCACCGATGACTTCCCAGGAGCGCCGCCACGCGAATAAACGACTGCCGGTGTGAACGAACGGACATGGCCAACGGTACCCGGCAAAGCTCCACCATGGCGTAAGCGATCGGCGCCAAGATCATCTGCTCCTTGGTTACGGAACTGGTGCTGTACTGAAGGGCAAACAGATACTGGCCGTAGGCGGACGTAGCAGCAATTGCAACCTCCACCCCGTAGGCCATCACGACCCGCTTATGATCAACCTCAAAGCCGCGTCGCTGAGCGCGGGCGAGTCTTTCCGCGGATTTGGCAGCGATGACCTTAGCCTTGTGGGCTGTTGCCAGATCGGCTTGCTCCCGTTCGTATGCCAAAGCCTCATCGCGTTCGGCGCGGCGCCTTAAGCGATACTGCTGCCGGCTCTCCTGACGCGGTTGCCTGCTATCACGCCATGCTTCGTATTGGTCACCAAAGTAGCCAGCGATTCCGAAGACATGATTCATGGCACATCCTTCAGCGTTACAGGATCGTGTGCGCTATGGTCCGAGCGTGCCGGTCTCTGCACGCACAAGGGGGTCGGCGAATTCGGGCTGGACGGACCACTGAGTTGTACGTAAGAAGATAAAAACATTGCATGGCCGAGGCTTTTTCTGAAGTTGCCCTCAGCCCCAACACCGGCAAGCTGACCAGCTTCCAGTCTCCCAGTTTCGCCATATCCTGCCCCCTGCCCCCTGCCCCCTGCCCCCTGCCCCGTGCCCGTAGGGAGAATGCCGACCCGGCCTTTATTATACCGGACACGGAACAGGAGTGGCCCGCGTCCGATGATAGGAAAGCCGTTTAAGCTTCGATTTACAATATGTCGCAGACGACACGGTGCGGCGTAGAATCCTCGTCCCACGCCACGGCACCGCGTGAACCAGCCGTCTTCCGACAAGCCCTGACGCTTTGTCGAGCCGGTTTGTTGCAGCTTGTCGTGGAATGTCGTATGCGGCCAAAATGTCAGTTCGATTGCAGTTCGCGCGGACCGGAGGTCACAGGCACGCCCAATGACCACTTCATCTGTCAAAGCGTTCGCCGCTGATCCCAAGCGTGCGCATGAAGCGATTGGGCCGCTGGTAACTCTCCTTGAGAGGCCAGGCTATGAAAACGCCGTAAAGATGGCGCTTATTGCCACGACCCCGATCATTCAGAACGACCGAAACTGGAAATCAGCCACCGGCCGCTTCCGTGAGCTGTTTCCAGAAGCCGACTATCCGATGGCCTTCAACCCAGAGACCCTCAGGCGCTACGCACTGAGCGTCAATGTGCCGCACGATGGCCGGCTGAAGGCATTCATTCTTCTGTTTGTTGCGAGTGAGCTGGAACAGAAAAAGGCCTTGTGGGAGAACAGCCCGATACTCGTCGGTTCGTTGATCATCACGAGGCTTGTCGGCGCGGCGATGGCGTATATCGACTCGACGAATGCCGATAAGCTTCACCAAGAGGGTGCAATCGGTGCAACCGAATCTACGATAAAGAATCTGTCCGGATCGTTGTTGGCTTCATCACACATAGGAGCGCTATATCGAGATCTATTCGGAATAGATGAGAAGGGTGACAAAGGGGATACCTCATATTACATCATATATAGGTATTCCACGAAAGCGCGAGAGATTGTGAAGACCTTCGTGGCTATCCAGACCCCTCGTGCAAGTGTGGCGGGATGCTTTTCGTTCACGCATGTCTATCCCGGCGTTGGAAACCGGAAACGAACCTCACGCGGCGTTCTTGTGAAGCTCGATAACTGCATTCACCTTATTGGCGGATCAGCAGACCAAACCCTGACGGCGTATCCTCAACATCGGGGAGTGAAGATCGTTGCAATTCCCACTGGAATATCCAATCCTTTTCTTCCCGATATGGCAACTGGCGTGTTCCTTTCGCAAGCACTCGGCTGGCAACCCATAGTTGGACGTTGCGCTATGGTTCATGTTGGCTTCAAGTCGAAGTTGGGTCGTGAGCTAAGGGATGAAGGGGTGAAGATTGGGGTCTTAAAGGACGCAACTCACGTCGCGGAAGACCTCCATGCACTCAACAGAGAACTGAAGTTCGGTGCGAACCTCGGGATGCCGCTGCCAGAGGTGGCAGAGTTCATCTTGGACAAGATAAACAACATGCCTCGCATCGATCGCGACGTAAGTGGAGCAGAAGGCTTATTGCGCTCTCTGGCGGTGGAAGATGATCGGGAGCCGATGGAGTAGCCATAAGCAGGCCTAATACAGGGTGAGCTGAGGATCTTAAGTACCCGCGCCTGGCGTCGTAAGGGGCGATCTCCGAGTCCTCGGGCGCCGTGCTTCGCGCCCTGATTGATGCGCGTAGTCGTTCATGAGGATACCCAGTGCCAATGCCGCTGCCGGTAGTAGGAATTGCGGCATCGGATCAACTTGCCCTGCGGCATCCGAGTTGCACTGTGACTGCTTAGCTCGCGGTCCGGCAGGTTTGGTTGAGCGACGGCCTCTTTGCTGCGGCACATTCAATCTCCAACTGATAAGATCACGTTGCCGCATTCATGCGAAGAAGGCTACCGGTCCGGCTCGTAGTGGGCAATGGAATTTTGCCGGCGGCATGGTTAATCCTTCGTTAAAAAGCTGGCATTTTCTTGGCCTATCAGATGTAAGCGTCCGGTGAATGTCACCTTGCGACAGTCAGAGACAATATGCCGATGCTGGTGACCTTAGAGCGGCTGCCTAACGTCGCACTTAAGGTGATGCCGAACGGCTCGCCGGTTTCGGCTCGCGGGGCGACGCCTGTGCCGACACCACCACAACCCACGACCACCCAATGCTGACTGTTCTCGGAGTGTCCCGGTCTGCGCCTATCTGTATCGGGGAGGCTCAGCCACTTTTCCGGACGGTAACGGTCTCGGCGCCACATTCGGCAACGTATGGCGGCATGGTGATGCCGGGGAACTGACCGGTGTCGATCGTGCGCTTCACCCACGCTTCAAGGAATGCGTTCTGCCGCTCATCAAAGACACGAGCTGCGATCTCGAAATTCGCTCCGTCATCTCTTCCCTCGCCAAAAAACGTCAGCACCGCCCAGTCAGATCCGCTGAGGTCAACTGAAGCACCTCCTTGTGGCCACCAAAGGGCGAACCCCTTACGGTGCGCCAGAACCCATAGTTTCGTACCCACAGGGATATGGGCGGTCCCGATGACGCTCTCTGGTGACCTTACCGATTGGTCGGGCTTCGGCTGCACGATATGGACAGAACACTCCTGCCCGGGATTTTGCGCCTGGCATGGATTATAGATACCCGTGCAGACAATCAAGGCGACGAGGAGTTCTTGCATGTTGAGTCTGTACATGTCACCTTACCGACGGCACATTGCTGTAGGCTCGAGCGTACAAATCTGCTGCAGTTAGGTAATCTTTGGCCTCGTAAGCCGCATGGGCTGCAATTAAATCGTTCGTTGCTACGTTTTTCTTTTCCGAATAGGATGGCGGCAGCTTGCTCGCCTTGCTCGCTGCGCTGTGCCATTCATCGGCAGCCGCCTGCCACAGTCGATCTCGATAAAAATCTCTACCGTACGTGACTTCGCGAAGAAAGTCGCGCTCGTTCGCATCGTCGCTGGGTCCGGCGGGCGCGATACTTGGCGTCGGGCAAGCTCGAATGGCGGGCATTACTTCCTTATCAAGATCGTTCGGCGAGATTTTATGCAGCAAGGCAATGGCACTCTCACGAATTTCCGGTGGGTTGTCGCATCGTAGGAATGAAAGGAGGCCGCCAACTATACCCGGTGTAGCCTGATCACGTGCCATATCCCTGACTTCGTGATCCAGGCGGACCGTTTCGATATCTAAAATGCGCAGTTCTTCGAGGTTCTTACTCTCCACATATGCGAGATAGACGACGGCCGTCGTCCCGAATATGCCCACGACAAAGAGTTCAACAACTCGGTCTTTGGCTGGCAACCAAGCCGGAAGCCATTCCGGGAGTGGCATCTACGTAGGATCTCCGCTTTCTCCGCAGTGATGCTCTAACGGCGACACAAGGTGCGCGGAATCTATCGAGGGTGTCCAGCGGAATCGGTGGTTCCTTCTCCCGATCTCACGCATGATAACGTCCTTTATCATGCGTGATATTCGTGGTAGGAGAGGGGATGATGAAGTGTAATCTGCAACGAGAAGCCCCCGGCCCGAAGGCCGGGGGTTCACTGTCACTCCTCGTCGAGACGTACCATCCACTCGACAGGAAGGCCAAGGACGGTGGCTTCCTCGTTGATCCACGTCGTCGCCTCGCGGCGGGACGAACACATGCACGTCGTGGGTTCGCGGCTGCTGGCTGCCCCAATACCACCGCCGTTGTCGTCGGTGACGGAGGTCTTGGTGACGTACGCTGCCAGAAACTGGCCTTCTTCACGTGGATCCACCCAGGCGTAGATTCGGCTAAGCGTTGGCATGACAAACCTCGTTGTTTGCGAAAGGCATGCCGGGCACCCATAGAGCGGTACCGGCGCGGACCATGTGGGGAGACCCCAAGATGCGCGCCAGGGGGGGATGACTGATGGCCGATCAGTTGCCCGCCATCATGCAGCTTGGCGCGCTGACGCCGTTCCCCGACACCCACCTGGTGCCGGCGCTGATCGCCTCCGCCGGCCAGCAGGCCGGTTGGCGCTACGTCGAGTTCTTCACCGCCAATATCCGAAACCCGCACACGCGCCGAGCCTATGCACGCGCGTGCAGCCGGTTCTTCGCCTGGTGCGAGGACCGCGGCCTGGTGCTGACCACGATCCGGCCGTTCGATGTCGCGACATATATAGAGGGCCTGCAGCAGACCCACTCGGCACCGGGCGTGAAGCAGCAGCTCGCCGCAGTGCGGATGCTGTTCGACTGGCTGATCACTGGCCAGGTGGTACCGTTCAATCCGGCCTCCGCCGTGCGCGGGCCTAAGCACGTGGTGAAGACCGGCGTGACGCCGGTGCTCGACGCGCCCGAGTGGCACAAACTGATCGACGCGATCCCGACCGATACGGTGCGCGATCTTCGTGACCGGGCGCTGATCGCCACCCTCACCTATTCCTTCGCGCGCATCGGCGCGGCGCTGAAGATGAAGGTTGAGGATCTCCGATCCAAAGGCGCCGGCTGGCAGCTTCGGTTGCACGAGAAAGGCGGCAAGCACCACGTCATGCCCTGCCACCATTCGCTCGCCGAGGCGTTGCGAGCGTACATCGACGCCGCAGGCCTCGTCGAGGACCCCAAGGGGTTCCTATTCCGCACGTCGCGCGGGCACATCGCCACGGCGCTGTCCGAGCAACCGATGACTCAGCCGGATGCCTGGCGGATGATCCGCCGGCGTGCCGTAGCGGCCGGCGTTCATGCCCCTATCGGCAATCACACGTTTCGCGCGACCGGGATCACCGCTTATCTCGGTAACGGCGGCGCACTTGAGCACGCTCAATCAATGGCCGCGCATGAGAGCCCGCGTACGACGAAGCTCTACGACCGCACGAAGGAACGTCTGACGCAGGACGAGGTGGAGAGGATTAGGCTGTGAGCTCCGTGAATGGAACGGTACCCGTGATAAAAAGACCGTTTGAAGATGTAGACCCGGTGCGACGCCGCATAATGTCGGCAATCCGAAGTCGCGACACTAAGCCTGAGCGAAAAGTCAGATCAGCGCTTCATACAGCTGGTTATAGGTACCGAACGCACGCAACCGGGCTTCCCGGCAGACCGGACGTTGCCTTTACCAGGAGACGGGTTGCGATCTTCGTTCACGGGTGCTTCTGGCATAGCCACCAAGGCTGCAAGAATTCCGCGATACCCAGAACCAGGACCCCCTATTGGTCGGACAAGCTTGCGCGGAACGCGCAGAGAGATCCTCGAATGCTGAAAAGCTTCAGGCTCTCGGGTGGCGCGTCGTCGTCGTGTGGGAATGCGAGCAGCCCGAGGTCTGGATGAACAGGCTAAAGGTGGTTCTTGGCCCGACCAAGATCGCTCAGGGACCTTGCATGTGATGTGACACATGTTACATACGACCATGGCCAGGGGCGAATCGGGACGAATCGTCATTGAGGTGGAGCCGGAGCTCAAGCACCGGCTGTACCGCGACGCTATCGATCTCCGGCAGCAGCCTGAAAGACTGGTTCATCGCTTCGGCGTCTAAATTCTGTGACGATGCCATTCAGGCTGACCTTTTCACAACTGAGCTGCGACCCGGCAAACGCCCAAACCGACGGGGGGCATAAAATCTTGCAGACCGCCGCCGCGAGCCAGCAGCGATTCGACAACGACGACATCACCGGCGCGATCGTGCGCCGGCTGGACTAAGCTGCGCATGAGCCTCACTCATAATTCGGAGGCGGACTTCGCTGCGTCTGAGTTGGCGCGCATGTTCGTTGCGGATTCAACGCTCTGTTACGCTGGTGGACCTGCCTTCGCTGGCCTGAGCGCCACAGCTTCCTACGAACCTTCATCATCCCCTTGGCCAAAGGCCGACGGGCTTGTGACGATCCTCGAAGCTGGTACGCAGCAGCAGCGCGACATCGCAATTGAGTGACAAGCGACCACAAGAGGGAATACACGGCCTGCTGACCGCGATTGGCCAATCCCAGGGGTACTTGCACAAGGGGTACAATGGCGCAGCCATCGTTGTGCCGAGCCGCTATCCCTCACATGAAACGCCCGCCGTTTACGTGAAGGAAGTGCTCGACAAGATTGGCAGCACCAGTGGAATTCGGCGTCTTCCGATACGAGCCGCCTGATACCTCCAGTGCCACACCATTTGCCAACCGGCTGCACTGCGTACGACCGCTCCTGGTATCCACAGATGCTTCGCGGGTTGGAGCTTCCGCGACCAGGCCCAGGACGCAGTGGGTGCACATGCGCGAAGGCTCGACCACAAGAGACGCATTCTTTCGCTTCCTCCAGACATCTAAGAGGATGTCCGCAACGGATGAGGTGCCGCAGCCTCAAATTCCGCAGGGTCTGCGAGACGCTGTGGAGCGCCTTGCTCCGGGCGTCAAGCCAGAGCTCTACCTGTCGAACACCGCCGACGACAAGTTCCTGAGCCGGATCTGGCGATCCTTCTGGTTCGAGTGGATCGTAACCCCCGACGTCCTGCAGCCTTGGGTGAAGATGGACGGCAGCTACAGCGAGCACAGCGCGTTCACTCGCATACAGAAGGATGACGGAACAGGGCCAAGCCAGATCTTTGAAGGTCGCAACGGCAGCCTGAAAGATACCCTCGTAGCCCAGCTGAATGCTAGGACCATAACCGAGCAGGAGGCCTGGGAACGATTTGCAGCCGGGATCAAAGGGGTTGCCGGCCAACAGAACAAGCAGGGGATCAGGGATCGCGCCCACAGCTATCGTGAGGACCTCGATAGCTCCTTGGCCCAGCTCAATTGGATCGAGACCGATGGCCGCCCCAGCGACTTCGGGTATCACTACATGGCCCTCTGTGAGCGCTATGGCGGAGCCAACAGCGCCGCAGCCAAGGATTATGTGGGCGCCACCTTGCTTCAGACCGGACACTACGGAACGTTCCTCCACTATATTTATCGGCTCTCGGAGGGGAAATTCGCTGCCAATCCTCTGGAATTCACAGAGACCAGGCGCGGGCTCCCAGTGTTCACCGAAGCCTCTTACTCTCGAGTACCTCGCGTACCTCGAAAGTGAGCTAAGCGAAGAACTAAAGGTTATGCGAAAAGTCTCCGGGCGCGATAGACCGCGCCGACGAACGCCGTTCCAGGCAGAGCTGACATTGCTAAGAAATTATCGTTTCGTGAGCCCCGCACGATTCCGGTTGGGTGTCGGAATCCCGATCGACTGGGAGCGAGGACAAGAAGCAATGAACATCGAGCTCTAACGACCTATGAAAAAGCCGCTTCCCAACAAGAGCTTTACGAAGGAAACGGGTGAAGCCCGCACAACCCGCGCGCGGACAGTGACGGGCGTCCCGTCCGCTCTTGGCTTGTTCGTTGGTGGAGGCGGCCTTGATCTTGGATTTAAGCAAGCAGGGTATCGGATTCTCGCAGCAACTGACATCGATCCATCAGCCGAAAAGACACACAGGCGGAACTGGCCGAATGTCCCATTCATCCGAGAGGATATTCGTACCCTCACCGTAAAGCAGTTGGAAGCAGTCTTGCAGGGGCGCCGACCGGACGTGGTGATAGGCGGCCCCCCATGCCAGGGCTTCTCAACGCTTGGAGACCGCCTGTCCGCTGATCCGCGCAATGCGCTGGTGGATGCCTTTGTTCGCATCGTCGATGGCTTGCGCCCACAAGCTGTGGTGATCGAAAACGTCCGGGCGATCGCGACGGAATACAAGGGACGCTACAAGGATCACATCCTGAAGCGCCTTTCAGAAATCGGCTATCATGTTCATTTTGCCATTCTCAATGCGGCGGACTATGGCGTCCCGCAACATCGGCGGCGCGCGTTCTTCGTCGGCTTTGCTGATCCAAGAGTTGACTACACCTTTCCTGAGCCGACATTCGGCCCTGGTCGGCGTCGCTACACCACAGTCGGAAGAGCCATAGGCGACTTGGCCAACCTCACGTCGAACGTGCCAAATCACGCGGCACTGCGACACTCTGAAAGAGTTGTGGCGAGGTACCGGCTGATCCCCGAGGGCGGAATGCTCCCACCCGCAGCCGAGTTGCCGCCGGAGATCCGCCGGGAGAACTTTGGCAGCACCTACAAGCGACTTAACCGACATGCTCCTTCACTGACAATCGTTCCCGGCAACAACGCCCTGCCGGTCCACCCCTATCTGGATCGCAGCCTGACGCCACGGGAGGCGGCGCGACTGCAGACCTTCCCCGACGACTATATTTTCGAAGGCGACCGGCGACGCCAGTGCATACTGGTGGGAAACGCGGTGCCGCCAATGCTCGCTTGTGTAATAGCGAAGTCCGTGTGGGACAGGATATTGCCCTTGCGCGGGGCCATGGCAAAGATTCAGTCATCACTACCCAGGATCGTGAGCAGCATCTCTGCGCCTTCTGCGCCGCGAGCTCCGGCCGCGGCGGCGACAGTTCGCCCGCGTGGCGACTCTCGGGCCTTTGTGGATCTGTTTTCCGGCGCGGGTGGCTTCAAGCTCGGATTCACACGTGCGGGGTTGCACCCTCTGGTCTGTGCAGACATCAGCGCGACTGTTGCTAAAACGCACGAATTCAACTATCCGGAGATACCCTTCGTCCTCGGTGATGTTGCACTGCCCGAGATTCAGGGGCAGGTCGTCGCCCTCGCGGGCAAGGAGCCGTTTGTCGTCGTGGGTGGACCGCCCTGCCAGGGTTTTTCTGTATTTGGAAAGCGCCGGCTGGCGACGCGTACGGGACATGACCCGCGCAAAGACCCGCGCAATCGCTTGGTGTTCTCATTCGTTGATACGGTTTCAAAACTTCATCCCCGCTGGGTCGTCATGGAAAACGTGGCGGGATTTGCGTCTCTCGACGACGGCTCATTTGTCAGGAAGGTCGTGCAGGAGCTCGTTAGGCTTGGGTATGGCCGCGTCGAGTACCGCATACTCGATGCTGTTGACTACGGCGTCCCTCAACGGCGCCGGCGATTTGTACTGATAGCCAACCGCACCGGGCACATCATCCCATGGCCCAAGAAAAAATTCTTTGAGACTCCCACGGAATGGCAGAAACCCTTTCGTACGGTCGACGAGGCGATAAGCGACTTGGCCGACCCCCGAAGCTACGACCGATATACCTGCCACGTACCTATGAACCACAAGCCTCTGCAGGTCGAACGCTTGAAGCTGATTCCTGAGGGAGGACGCCTGGACGTGACAGCGCTTCCAGCGGAACTCCGAAAGGGTTACCGAACCGAAGAGATCAAGAATTTCAGTCACGTCTTCAAGCGGCTGGATCGCCAGAAACCCAGCTTTACCCTTGTGCCTGGACACAACGCTTTCCCGATTCATCCATGGCTCGATCGCGCACTGACGGTCAGAGAAGCCGCGCGGCTTCAAACATTCCCTGACGACATCGAATTCAAAGGTGCCCGCGAGGACCAGGGAATTCAGGTTGGCAACGCGTTTCCACCGTTGCTTGCGGAGCTAATCGCAAACAACATCCTGAAGGCTGAAAGCAATGGATGGTTTCCCGGCGAGGTACCGAAGTTGGCGAAATATTCCCTCATCGATGTCGATGAGAGCCACGACCAGATTGAGCTACCCCTGATGGCGAAAGCGGTTTAGGCGAAGCCGCCTGCGTGCCAACTTTCGGCTGACAGCTGGGCGCCGCTAGTGATGCCGAGTGAACGCAAGCGTTCGGTGGCAGAAGTGATGCAGCTCGCTGTCGTTGATCGCCGCAGTTTCCCAGGCAGGGTTCGTGTCATGGTGGAACTTGTTGGCGTAATCGAGAAGGTCCCGGAGCTCGGCGATTTCCACCGGCGACATGATTTGCGCGGACGTGCCGTTCCTCTGCTGGCAAATTCCAAGAAACGGCCCGAGCAATGATCCAGGGGGAAAGCTTTCTGGGTAAGCCACCCGCATGAAGGATTCCAGGATCGGGCGTAACGCCGCCGCGACAGCGCGTTCATCGGCAGCGCCGCTGGCGTGCATGTAGTTTCGTACCGAGAACATGCCGCCGGTCGTGTTCCGTGATGCAGTCCTGGTTCACATCCCAGACCGCTAGCGTTGATCCGGCGCCATCACGGGCCATCTTGACTGCGCTCCGGGTGGTAGTGTCTGCCCCTTCCCAAAGTGCACAGAGGAATGGCTTGGAGTGCGACAGCACGATCACCTGTCCCACCGAGGCGAGCAACCGACGCATTTCCTGAACCGTGGTGAGTGCCCGATGCTCATCAAGACTTGTCATTGGATCATCGATCACGACGATTTTCTGTGCCCGTTGCGGGTCCTGGTCGAGCGAGGCGAAGAAGAACGCAAGCGCCAGCGTGTTGCGATCGCCGGCGCTCAGCGTGTTGCGGAATGAAGGACCACCCGGCGTGCCCGGTGCGATCGGCACCGTCACGTTGTTGATCAACATGCTGTAGGTACAGGCGGATCCACCTCGCGTGTTGACGGAGTTCACGCTGCTCAACCGAAAGCCGGCGTTGAAGCGCTGGAGATACGTGTTGATGGCGAACTCGTATGCTGGAAACACTGTTTGCCGATAATGATCGAGCGCGGTCCTGGCAGCATCCCTTGCCCCTTCTGTCGTGGCCTTCGAGGCTTTCTCGGCCAGGTATTCGCTGCAAAGCGGTGCAACCTCGGGGCTGTAACGGGCCTTGATCGCCTTGAGGCGGGCCAAGTCGGCTGTCATGGTTGCTACGTTCGCCGCAGCGGCTCTTTCCTTCACGATCGCGATTTGGGCATTGACGGCTTGCAAGCCCGTGCTCAGCGTGGCCACGCTGGTACGCAGATCGCGATAGGCCGCGATCGCAGGGAACGCTTCTTTCGGGAGTATCATGCGCTCAAGGGGCGAGGCCTGCTTCGTTCGGAGCGCGGCGATGATCGGTTCGAATGCCGCCTTCCATGCCCGGGCGATTGATCCCGTGTCGAGCGCAATGTCTGGAACGTCGGTGAACCTGGCCCAGAACTGCCTGCGCTCGATTACAACCCTCACGGCGCGTTCGAAAGCGGCAGTGACTTCCCCGCTATGCACGGCACGCACGGCCGTGAGTTCTGCCGCGATCGCTTGCTTGAGGATGCCGTAGGCGGTGCTGAAATAAGCCCGGTAGTGCGCGATCATGGACGATCCGCTCAGGTCCTGCGCACAGAAAGGGCAGATTTCGTGGTCGTGGCCTGCGGATGCAGCCTCGATGCGGCGCATCCCGTCCCCAACCCAAGCCTCGGCACCCGCGCCGAGGCTCGCCAGGTGCGCTTGGACACGAGCCGCAGCTGCGGCTTCCAGCTCCGGTAGATCGCGTTGCAGCAGAGCTTCGATCGCCGCCAAGTCGAAGTCCGGCAGCGTGAGGGCATCGAATGTCGCTTCTTGCCGGACAGCATCGCTGGCGCGGGCCGCCGCAAGGGCCCGCTCGGCTTCCTCAATAGCCTGGTCGATGTCCGAGCGGGCTTGTAGCGCACAGAATGCATCCACGCTCAAGGTGCCGCGCGCGGCGGCCGGAATCGCATCTCCCTTTGTCCGCAGGGTCCGGTTGTGCTCCTCGATCTGAGCGACGTGGCCCTGCAGCGTCGTGTTCAGCGCCACGCCCTGCGCGCCAAGGATCAACTCATGCAGATTTTGCCGGTGCTCAGCTCCGACATCCACGCCGGAACAGACATTCTCGGCGACGAACAAATCATCGAACACCACGATCTCGGGCAACGTCCTGGACCAGTTCCCGTTCTCGAAAATCGCGGGACTTCCAGCCGTCATCTTGAGGATCGCGTGTGGTGGATTGCTCGCGGCCAGACGGTGCCGCTCGGTGACAGGGACGGGATTTCCGCTTTGTAACGAGCGAAGGACTGCGGCCAGTGTTGTCTTTCCACGGCCGTTCTCGGCGTAAATCAGCGAGAGCGCCCGCAGGGGAATTTGAGATCCCGCATCAACCGAATCGAATTGTCCGATGTTGCGAAGAAGCTGGATGCGCTCGATCAAGGGTTTGGCCTTGGTTTGTAAGTTGGCAGCCGCCTAGTTATGTCAATTCCGTATCCGGCACAGTCAGGCATCCATCACGGTTTCGGCCCGGCCGAAGCCCGGTGATAGCGCCGCACGTCCATCGGGCGCTTGCCGATGAACCAGGCTTCCGGCGGGAGCTGGTCATCCGGGGTCACGACCAGCAGCTTGTCGCCGGCGCCGCTGTCGAATGTGCATTCCGCTTCCGCGTAGCCGGGGATCCAGGGCCGCACCGACCGGCATGCGGCGATGCGTGGCTGGCCGTGGCGGATCAGTTCACCGCCGGCATCCAGGAGGCCGAGTTCACGGGCGCGGGGGGCGTCAATCGGATGAAGGAGGCCGGAGCGGCGCTCATGGAGGGCATAGTCCCCGCTGATCGGGTCACGCACGGCATAACCGAGCTGCGGCAGGTAGTCCCAGCCGAAATCCGTCACGCTGCCCCGCCCTTCGTCCCAGCCGAGCACGAGGTGTGCCGCTACCGGCTTGTCGGGCTCACCGGCGAGCGGCCGGTCCGTGACGTCCATGACCATTGCCGCCGCCGGAGAGGGGGTGATGAGCGCCGCGGCTTCGAGTTCGGCCACCCGCTCATCGTCCATCTCGGTCAGCTTGAAGAACTGCCGCAGGGTTCCGACCGTCTGCCTGCGGCCGCCGATCAGGAGCGTAACGGTGCGTCGGTCGAGGAGGAATGTATTGACGCCCATGGTTCCTTCTTATGTTTGGTTAGTCGGTCCGAGATCGAGGAGGTGTTGCGGTAGGCTTCCGCACCGCGAGTCAGTGGCGGGGCCGTCGCCTGCTCATCAGTGCTGCAGCGCTTCCTCGATGACCTTGGGACGTCGGGCGATCGCCTGCAAATAGGCGGCGGCCGGCGCGTCGGGCGCGCGACGGCCCTGCTCCCAGTTTTTCAGCGTCGGCAGCGGAATGCGGAAGGTTTCGGCGAAGCGCTGCTGCGACATGTGGAGCTGCTGGCGGATGGCGCGCACGTCCGGCACCTCGACAACGTGCACACGAGCACCGGCCTTCTTGCCTTCCGCGAACGCGGCGGCTTCCTTCATGCCCTGCACCAGATCACGGCTGAACCTGTTCACCCTGCCCTCCTCGCCTTTACCCGCGTGCGGCGCGCTTGATGCGTGCCGCGAATTCAACCAACGCCCGCTTCGCTTCCGGCGCCACATCCTCGCGCACGGCCTTGGCGTAGACCATGAGCAGGTACAGCGGCATCGCGGTGTTGTGGTAGAAGTAGATCACCCGCACGCCGCCGCGCTTGCCGGTGCCCTGGCGCCGCCAGCGCACCTTGCGTACACCACCCGTCTCCGGGATCACGTCCCCCGCCTGCGGGTTGCGGGCGATGTAATCCACGAATTCGTGCCGCTCGTCGCCGTTCCACACGTCGCCGGCCTGCCGCACGAATTGCGGCGTCTCGACCACGCTGACAGGAACGCCCGGCATCTTCATAGTATACGCCAATGGCGTCTAGTTGCAACAACAAAGACGCCATTGGCGTCCTTTCGCTTTGCCGGGGATTGTAATAACCGTTATCCTAATAGACAGCCTCAGTATCGGCCGGGCCATCTACCACCATGGGAGCGAAGCCGCCCTGCGGGGGCAGCCCGCTCGCCCGGGTTATTCTATAACAGTTATTATAAATAGAGGGCTGATCGGCGTCTGGCGCATGGGTCGGAGGGTCGTTTTCGGATAACCGTTATGTCAATAGGAGGCATGGCAAAGAAATCCAAGCCGCCCCCTGCCCTTCCCGCCGGCACGCGTCCCCGCGGACGGCCGCCGAAGCCGGGCGGGCGGATACCGCAAGTCGAGGTGCAGCGGGCTTACCGCGCCCGGCTGGCGGCGGCAGGCAAGGTCGTCAGGGTGGTCGATGCCGCCGCCATGACCGGGCCTCCACCGTCCGCAATCCCCGACTATGATCCGGCGACGGATGGCATCTTTGACCGCTCGATGATCACGAAGATGCGGGATGATTTGCATAACGCGTTAGCGCGTATCGAGAATCTGCAACAAGATCGCGACCGCTGGCGAGCCGACTGCGCCCGCGCCGAGACCGAGCTACGGGTAGAGCGGCAACTCCACACCAACACGATCAAGGACAAAATCCTGCTTCAGCAGGAAATCGCCGCGCTCAAACAGAAGCCGCGCCGGTCAAAAAGATAACGCGTTATGCAAATAGAATTTGAACGCCGGGGCCGGGGACGTTCAGCGCCTCGAAACACGCAATGCTCATCTCGAAGGCGAGTGGAAGCTCGAAGAGCGGCGCCACACCAACACCATGAGAGAAGTCATCACGCTCAAGAACCAATTGGCAAAGCGGCAATAGGGGAACCCTCGAAACTATCCAAGTCCCCCTGACGCGCCCGCCAAGCGGCGGGCCGGGCTCTATGCGCCTTCGGCTTACCGAGCCCCGAAGCCGGGTCTCGGCCCATGCGGGTGACGATCCCTCGCGCAAGGAAGACAGCGAGAATTCCAGAAAGCGAGAAGGAGAGATCAGGCAGCGTATGGCCGTAGACGCGGCCTTTATCAGATGGCCGCAGACGCGGCCCGTGGGGGGCCGAGAGGCGTTGCCTCTTCTCTCCCCCAAACAGGCTTCCGTCCAAAACGAAGACGAAATTGCCCTGTAGGGCGGTCAATTTCGTTTCGTTTCAGATCCTCGCGAAGCCTGTTTTCCCCTTCCATCTCCACCGCTCACGCGGCCCCGGGAAGCAGCTGGCGCTGCTTCGCAGCCAACAGGAAAGGGGTCGATCAGATGAGCGAATTTCGAGACGTATACAGCAAGATTACCAACAGGATCATCGCCGATCTTGAGCAGGGTGTCCGCCCGTGGATGCGGCCTTGGTCGGCCGATCATGCCGCCGGCAAGATCACGCGCCCTCTTCGTCATAACGGTGTCCCCTACAAGGGGATCAACGTCGTGATGCTTTGGTCCGCGTCCGTGATGAAGGGTTACGCCTGCCCGCTTTGGCTGACCTTCAAGCAGGCACAGGAACTCGGTGGAAATGTCCGCAAGGGTGAACATGGCGAGCTTGTCGTCTACGCCAACACCATCACGCGCACCGAGACAAACGACGCCGGCGACGAGACCGAGCGGGAAATCCCCTTCATGAAGGGCTATACCGTCTTCAACGCCGAGCAGTGCGAAGGTTTGCCCGCGCAATACACTGCCAAGGCCGAGCCCCCTGCCCTGCCCCCTGCCGCCCGCTGTGAGGCCGCCGAGCGGTTTTTCGCCGCGACCGGCGCCGACATCCGCCATGGTGGCACCCGTGCCTACTACGCCGAAGGCCCGGATTACGTGCAGATGCCGCCCTTTGAGACCTTTCAGGACGCCGAGAGCTACGCCGCGACGCTGGCGCACGAGCTGATCCACTTCACAAAGCACGACAAGCGCCTGGCGCGTGACATGGGCCGCGTTCGTTGGGGCGATGAAGGTTACGCCAAAGAGGAACTGGTGGCCGAGATCGGCGCTGCCTTCCTGTGCGCGGATCTGGAAGTAACCCCGGAGGTTCGCGAGGATCACGCCTCCTACATCGCGACATGGCTGAAGGCCCTGAAGGACGACAAGCGACTGATCTTCAGCGCCGCTGCCCATGCGCAACGCGCCGCGGATTATCTGCACAGCCTGCAGCCCAAGCAGACCGGGGAGCAGGCCACCCAGGAGCAGGAACAGGCCGCCGCATAAGCGGCCCCTTCGGGAGTCCTGACCATGCCCCTGCCCCGCACCATCGACATCGCCGGCCGCCGTTATTCCTGGCGCGAACTGGTGGCGCTCCGCCGGACCCAGGCGACGCCACGCGTCTTGCAGCCGGCCTTGTTCGCGCTTCGCGAAGATCACCGCCCGCCCGGCGAGCGCACTGCCGCCGAGCGTTATCGTGAGCCGAGTTTGTTCACGCTGATCGAGCGACCGGAGTAATTCGGCCGCTGCTATCTGGCCTGCACCGACTGAAACACGAAATTTCCGTCGGCGGCGGGTGCATAGATCAGATCGTGAGTCCGCCAGCCGTCTTCCCGGCGGATCACGGTGATTTCCTCGGGTGTCGCGAGCGAACCTTTCGACACGCGCGCCGAGAATTGTTCGGCGCGGTCCATCGCGATCGACCCGCCGCGGCGCGCTGCGTCAGCCTCGCACAGCTCCAACCATTTGCCGGTGCTGATCATGTGTCCGTCCCTGATGGCCGCTTCGCTTTCTGTCGCGCCGCCGATGCGCGCAGTCAATCAGAGGTACAAATCGACCGCGGCCCTTGGTAAGCGCCGCGCCGCCGCTCGCGATATCGCGGCGTTGTTCATGAACATAGCAATTCATGAAAACATGATCGGGCGGCATAGGCTCTGCCGGCGTGTTCATACCTGACGTCAACCATGGGTCGGGCGTGTCTCGATGCGATCCGCCATTGCGTAAGGGTCTATCTCGACATGCACCGTATCGACGGTCACCGTTGGCACGCGGCGGCGGTCAACAAGTTTCATCTCCAGAAGCCCAATTGCTTCCAGCTTGCCAAGCGTCCGCAGCAGGTTCGGCTCAGCGCGGTTCGTCAGGCGCGCCAATTCCGCTACCGATTGCGGCTTAGCGTCCCGGATTGTGCGCAACAGGCTGCGATTGTCCGGCGTCAGAAGCCGCAACAGCACTTCGGCTGATTCAACGCTCGGCTGGCCCGCGTCAGCAGGAGCAGGAATTTCACCCCGCGCCACAGCGCGCATTTCGGCAATTAGGTCCTTCATAGGCTGTATCTTCATCGTGATCTCCTGTCGGTCATGATGCTGTCTCTCACCACCGTTGTGTCGATCCCGATCTCGGCAAGCACTCGGTGTACCTCGGCTTCGAAATCGACCAGCAGCTGATCTGCGGTTGTGAATTGGTAAGGCCGCCCCTCATCATCAGCAGTGCGGTGCCAGTGATCGTGCTCGACGCTTGACTTTCGGAAGCGGGAGCCTTGCGCGGGCACACCGTGAGCGTTGTCAAACCCAACCAGCCGATTACCGTTTGGGTCGTGTAGCGTGAACGCATACCGCAATCCGTGCGGCCGTTCCGGTGTTGGCTCAACTCGCTTGATTTCGAATTTTAGCCAGTAACCCTGTTTGAGGTGATGGATTCGACCGTCAAACCCAAGCAGGAATTCCAGTGTGTGCTGGTCAGAAATGGCCGGGTCGTCCTTATTCATATCTTATGAGGATAGCATAACTGGACTGTTTGTCCAAGCCCTTTGTCTCGCGGGATGGGATGATCCCCTCCCCTTGCCCGCTGTTCCCGAGCGACGTCCCCTTACCCATGAATTCAACAATTCATGTGTATTGCTTAATTCATGAATTCATGTAATAAGCAATTGTGCAATCATGAAGGTGATTCGATGTTCGGAGTGATCGCCCTTGCCACGTCCAAAGGCGGTGTCGGGAAATCCAGTCTCGGTCGCAGCCTGGCCGCGCACTGGCTCACCGTCGGGCACAAGCCTGCCCTCGTGGATGCCGATCCGCAGCGCTCTCTCGCCAACCGCTATGATCCCCAGGGCCGCCTCGGCGCCGTCCCGGTCGTGGCGGAGCCCGAAGAGCGGGTCGGTGAGGTGATCGAAGAGCTGCGCCGACGGCACACTCCCGTGATTGTCGATACGGCGGGCTTCCGCAACCGCACGACGATCGGCGCCCTGGTGGCGACGGACCTTGCCATCATTCCGCTGAAGCCGGCCGTGGAGGATGTGGACGCCGCGATCGCCACCTTCGACCTGATCCGCGAGATCAACGCCACCGACGAGCGGGAAGGCCGGCCGATCAGGGTCGCCATGGTTCTCACCATGACCATGCGCGGCACCGTCATCGCCCGGCATGTGCGCGACCAGCTCACCGAGGCGGGCTATCCGCTCCTCAAGGCCGAGATGCTCAATCGCGTGGCCTACCCCGAAGCTGGGATCGAGGGGCTCAGTCCCAGCATCACCGACCCCGACGGCGCCGCCGCCCGCGATATCGCGGCAATCGCGCAGGAACTCATGAAATTAGAAAATCATAAATTCATGAACGAGGTGGCGGCATGACCAGCAAGAAGCTTGGCGCGCTCCTGCGTTCCGTCCCGCCAGCGGTCGCCCGGATCGATGCTCCCGAACCTCCGCCCGTAGCCGCTTCGCCCGTACCGGCCGTTGAGCCGCCGGCGCCGCGGCTTGCCGCCAGGCCGGCCGCCGCGATCGAGCCGGAGGTGCCGCTGCAAGTCCTGGTGCCGCGGCACATCCACCGAAAGCTTGCCGTCAAAGCAGCCGAGGAGGGGCCTAGCTTGCGCGGTCTGGTGCTGCGCGCCATCCGTAGCCTGGGGATCGAGGTTACGGACGAGGAAATCAGGGGCAAGCGCGGACGCAAGAATGCATGAATTCCTGCATTCATAAAATCATGAGTTTATGGGGTCATGAAATCACGAAGGCCCGCCAGGAGGCGCGGCCGGTCGCCTCGCGGATGATCTCCGCCTCACAAAGCTGCCGGAGCAGACCGAGAGCCGCCTGCGGCGTCACGTCGAGACCCTTCGCGAGGCCCCCGGCGGTGACGATTGGCGCCCGGAGCATCGCGTCCAGGGCATCCGGCAGCCGAGAGCGTGCCGTTCGGGCGAGCAACCGGCCCTTGGCTTCGGCCCGCTGCAACCGGTCCAGCTCGCCTGTGGCCGCGCGCGCGGCCTCGGTCACGCAGTCGAGGAAACCCGCCATCCATTCCATGCCGACGCGCAGGGCGAGGCGGTGATGGCGCGGTTCCGGCGCTGACCAGAAGGGCAGGCCGATCTCCCGGCCGAAGCCCTTTTCCCGCCAGAGGCAGGCCGCCAGGAACGTGCCGTCCGGGGTCAGCGGCTCGGTTGCCGGCGGCCGGTTCATCCAGTCCCGCACCGAATGGCCGGCCCGGATCAGGACCGGCCCGTGCTCCCGCATATGGACCAGGGCCAGCCAATCCTTGATCTCGGCATCCGCGACGGCGCCGCGGCAGCCCAGGGATAGCAGCGTCTCCCGCATGGCGGCGGCATCGGCGAGGGGCGCCCAGGTCCGGAATTCCGCCAGGCGCCGCCAGAGCCGGGCAAGGCGCAGCGCCTGATCGACCACCAGATCCGAGGGCGGGACCTCGAAATCGGATCCTTGAGCGGTTGTCGCCGGCAACTCGCCTTCCAGGCGTCCGGCCCGCGCCGCGACGCCATAGGAGCCGGTCAGACCGGCATCGCGCAGAGCCAGGTCCTGAGGGTGAATCCAGATATGGGCATGGCTGAGCCAGCCGGCCGCTTCGCGGTAGGCCATGCGTGCCCGGAGGCCCTCGGCGACGGCAGGCGAGGCCGTTCCGGCGCGTGCTTCCAGCCGGGCCTGTGCATCCTGCGCCCTTGCGAGCGGTACCAGCAGCGGATGCGTGTAGTCCGGCTCGACCGCCGGCTTGTGGGGGAGAGGGGGGCCGGGTGGATCGACCGTCGCCTCGTCATCGGTTTCCCAAGGCGGTCGCCACCACTCGTCTTCGTCGTCTTCCGGGGGTCTCCCCATATGGCAGCCTTAAATAGCCAAGCTGTTGAATAGACACGAGATCAAGAGCCGATTCGAAACCAAAGACAAGGTTTTCTTTCGGATGCCGGATAGCCCGGGCTACCCAGCCGAGTCGCCAGGAGGAGGGCCGCCAGCCCGGTCTCCCTCGACGGTTCTCCCGGGTGGATTCACCCGTCCGATGTCGAGTCGAGACGGTCCGGCGGCGCCTCGGCGCGTCATACGTAAAATTTCCGCAGCCGGAATTCATCAGGAAATGTAAGCTTTTCAGAGACTAAGCGCGACTCGGGGAAAGGAATCAGTAGACAAGCGCCAGGTTTCAGGACCACACTTGCTTACTGGTAACCGAGTTGAAATCCCGCCGATGAAAACCCGAGCCAAGATCGCCGAGCACGTCAGAGCCTATCGCCAGCGCCAGGTGGCCGCCGGCAACAAGGAGGTGACGCTGAATCTCCCGTGCGATGCCGTGGCTTTTCTCGACGAGATCAAGGAACGCCAGGGCCTGCGGAACCGCAGCCAGGCGCTTTTGCAACTGATCGAACAGAAAGGGGCACCCGCCCAGCAGATGACCTGAAAATGCAAAAGCCCGCCTTGCCGGGCGGGCTTTTGCGAAACTCGTGACGGGCCTGACGGCTGCGTCGGGAGGACTTGGAACTCCCCCAACGTAGTACGCAGACGCCTCATAAGCAAGCGGAATTTCACTGATTCCGTTAACGGGTGAGGCTTGCCCGTCGCGATCCAACCACAAGGAGGATCACGATGGCTATGGAAAGTGCCCATGAGGCACCAGGGGGAAGTTGTGCCGGCACCCCGACCGGATTTCGGCGGCTGACGCCGGGTTTATTGAAGGCGGACCGCACGGCCGGAAGCTTTGCCGGCCTGCCGGACGGCGTGACGATGCCCGGCCAGTTGCTGGGCGCGTTCAAGGCGGCGGCGCCCCGGCTCGGCCTGTCGCCGCGCCTGGTGCATGCGGTCGACTGGCTGTTCCGCTTCACCCAGCCGCAGGACTGGGCGAGGGGAGGGCGGCCGATCGTCTGGCCCTCGGCTTCGATGCAGCAGGAATCGCTCGGCCTGTCGCCGACGCAGGTGAAGGCGATCAACCGCGCCCTGATCGAGGCGGGGTTGATCACGATGCGCGACAGCCCGAACGGCAAGCGCTACGGGCACCGCAGTCCCCGGGGCAATATCATCGAGGCCTACGGCTTCGATCTGTCGCCGATCGCCGCGCGCCACGAGGAATTCATGCGCGTGGCCGAGGAAGCGCGCGTGGAGCGAGCCGAGCTCGGCCGGCTGCGCCGGCGCGTGACGATCGCGCGGAAGGCCATCGCCCAGATCCTTGAGACGGTCGCCGAGTATGGCTTCCAGGCCGAGGAATGGACGGTGCTGGCCCGCGAAACCCGGGACCTGGTCCGCGCGCTCAGGAAGGTCGAGATGCCCGGGGAAATAGCTACAGGCGTCGAGAGCCTGGAGCGCCGGCAGCGTTCGGCCCGGGAAAGGCTGGAAAACCTGCTTGCCCAGGCCGCTTCCAAGACATCCGAAGCTGTAAATTCTGCCCCCAAGGGGCCGGAATACCGCCCCCACAATATACCTACAAACCAAGTTGAGAATCTCAAGGATACGGTAGTTGCTATCGAGGAAGGTAGTAGCGCAGGCGGCGAGACCAGCACGCCAATCCCAGCACCGGTGCCACGTGAACCGCCCGAGAAGGGCAGGGTGCTGAAGCTGCGCCCGGACGAGCTGGTCCGCTTCGCACCGCGGCTGATGCCTTACCTGCGACGGCCCGACCCGAGCTGGCCGGAGATCGTGGACGCGGCGGACTGGCTGCGCCACGACCTCGACGTGTCGAAATCGTTGTGGGGCGACGCTTGTGTGGCCATGGGCCGCGAACATGCGGCGATCGCGCTTGCCATCGTCTCGACCAAGGATCCGGCGCAGTTCCGGACGACGCCCGGCGGGTATTTCCACGGCATGGTGGCGAAGGCCAAGGCCGGCGAGCTCAATCTCGACCGGACTTTGTGGGCCATGCGCCGCGCCGGCGAGCCCAAGCCGCGCCCGAATCCGGCCCGCGAGGGAGGATCGCGCCGGCCGCCGGCATAGCCGCGGGACCGAAGGCCGCCACCCGCAATCCGGGTGGCGGCCCGACGTTTCGTCCGGTCAAGCCAAGGGAACCAGGCGAGTTTTTACTCACCCCCCGGTCGACATCACCCGGATCGCATAATTGGGACGCCGGCGAGTGCGGCCCGTAGGGCGTCGAGGGCGGTAAGCCCATGCAAGCGTCCGGTCGCCATCACGCTCGCTGCCGCGACGTAGACTTTGGCGCCCCACTCGGCGCGGAAGCAGTTGGTGACTTTGCGGAAGATCACCGACGGCCGCAGCGCCCGCTCGCAGGCGTTATTGGTGTATGGCACGTCGCGGCGGGTGATGAAGCGGAACAGATCGTCGCGATCGCGGCGCATGGCGCGGAACAGGCGGCGCGCCGCTTTATTCGTCGGCACTGGGCCCGACAGAAGCCGGCTCAGACGGCGGTCAAGATCAGCGAGGTATTGCGCCAGCGTGCTGTCCTTTAGCGTGTCGCGCCGCTTGCCGATCGCCATCGCGTGATCCTTGCTCCGCTTGCTTCGGCGGCCTTGTTCGCGCTGTTCCTGAGGAGGCGGGGCACCGCGGCCTCCGTGGTTTCCGTCGCGGCGGCCGCATTCGCCGCGCTCGGAGGGCTCGAGCTTGCATTCGGCCTCTCCCGCTTCTCGGGGTCGGTAGAATGGTTCCGATTCGGATCGTTCGCGGTCGAGCTCGGTTTCAAGTTCGACGATCTGGCGGCCCTGATGCTCTCCATCGTGGGTGTCATCGGCCTCTGCGTCCACGTCTTCTCGCTCGGGTACATGCGCGACGACCCTGCGAAGGCCCGGTATTTTGGAGGCCTCTCGATCTTCATGTTCTCGATGATCGGCATCGTTCTTGCCGACAACCTGTTCATGATGTTCATCTTCTGGAGCTGGTCGGGTTCAGCTCCTACTTCCTGATCAACCACTGGTATGAGAAGCTCTCGGCCTCGGACGCCGCGAAGAAGGCGTTCATCGTAAACCGGGTCGGCGACTTCGGATTCGTGCTTGGAATCATCCTCTGCTACTGGAGGAACGGCACCGTCAATCTCACGGAGCTCGGCGCGAGCCACGATCTCGTCTTCAGCCGTCTCATCCCGCTCCTGCTCTTCTGCGGCGCCGTTGGCAAGTCCGCGCAGCTGCCCCTCCAGGTCTGGCTGCCCGACGCCATGGAGGGCCCGACGCCCGTATCGGCCCTGATCCACGCGGCGACGATGGTGGCCGCCGGCATCTATAAAAAATGTAAGAAATTATAGCTAAATAATGAATAATTTAAAATATACCGGCAATAATATGTTTTACATATTTTACTAGTATAGTATTACAAAATATTCTCTGATTTTAAGATATATTTTTGATTCTATACATATTCTCGATAGAACATGAATATTTTCTGAAATTAGCTTACGTTAACATTTAATCATTTTCAACATAAATTTTCACTGTTTTGCAAAAATTATTCCCGATATTATTTTATATGCTCGTATACTTTGATGCTTGTATCCGAAGTCTATTAATAATCATAATCTAAAAATTTAGAATTTATCACAAATTTATAAAAATAGTCATTGTCAACAGAGTTAAGACACGTTCTTACAAGTCTTTGCGTTATGCTAACCATATCAAACTTTAAAATTATTCTTATTTAATAAAAAGTGTCTAGTTATCTTATTATAATGTATACTCTATTAAATAATTCTGAATATTCAATATTAATAAATATTTAATATACTGCATCTGATTAAAATAAAACTTTAAGTGTCATTCGCGCAAAGTAGCACGAACTCAGTCGTAACTATAATCAATACAGTTTACACAGTACACACAGTTTAAAAACATAAGCTGTACATTTTAAGATGTTGAACAAAGGTTTTAATGGCTATATTTTATGGGAGTTTTGTCGTCTCTGATCGTTTAATTTAAAATATAATTTACTTTATAAAATATATTACTCTATATAAATTACTCTATAAATTATTTTATAAAATAAATACTTTATAAAATATGTACAAGTAGTCAAGTACCTAATTTAATATTTAAAACTCATACACTAAAATTGTAAGAATACAGTTGTACTGGTGTAGTACATTCTAGTATGTACATTTAATATGAGTAATATTTTAGTATAGTTATAGGTATACTTACAACTATACTCGAGATAATATATACTGGGCATTTTAATTTACTGCGACTATATATACAAAATCGCAGTAAATCAAAAATGCCCAGTAAATAAAGATATAGATTGTCTTAAAATGTTGAAAAGTAATTCAGAAAAGCTTATCATTTTACCGGCTAATAAATAATTAAA
>CAWDKN010000074.1:0-5721 GCA_963802815.1 uncultured Alphaproteobacteria bacterium | reverse complement strand
GTCACGTCGAGCTTGGCGCTCGCCAAGTGCCCGCGCACCATGGGGCGGAACGTGCGGCTCGGCACGCCGGTGCCGAGATGGATCGCGATGAAGTAATCGACATCGTCCACCACGCCGGCATTGACCATCGGCAGCGCCCCGCGGCCGCCCTCCTCGCCCGGTTGAAAGATGAATTTGACGGTGCCGTGCAGCTTGTCTTTCAATCCCGAAAGCACCTCGGCGACCGCGAGGCCGATCGCCGTATGGCCGTCATGGGCGCAGGCATGCATCACGCCGGGGCGGGCGGAGGCGAATCCCTCCCGTGCCGGCAGATGCGCCTGGGTATCGTTCTCGAGAATCGGCAGCGCATCCATATCCACCCGCAGCGCAATGGTGGGGCCCGGTGCGGCGCCCTTGAGCGTTCCGACCACGCCGGTATGCCCGCCCGCGAAGGACGGCAGGAATTTGGCCGGCGCGCCCGCCGCCTCGGCAGCCCTGTAGGCCAGATCGAGCGCGGCTTCCGGCGGCATTCCCATCCGGCTCGCCGAATCCATCACCTCGCGACCGAGCTTGACGTCGAGCCCGAGTGCCGTGAGCCGCTCCGCTACGATGCTGGCGGTGCGAAACTCGGTCATGCCGAGCTCCGGAAAGCGGTGCAGATCGCGCCGGGTCTCGACCGCTCGCGCCGCGACATCAGGCAGTACCGAAGAAAAATGGTCGGGCATGAGAACTCCATTCGTGTGGAAGCCTAGCATTGTAAAGCGGCCTTTCGGAAGTTCTCGTTATATCGGCATGGCCCCCGGTCCTCATACCCGCGCAGCATCGCGCCAGGGATGCTCCCTGACAGAAACCAATTTTTCGGTCCTGCAATTTCGGTCAAGCAGGGCGCCCACAAGGGGCGCCCCTACGCCATGTCGATCCTGTAGGGGCGACCCTTGTGGTCGCCCTCCTTCGACGCCCCGCATCCAGCCTGTTTCGTCCAAGGGGGTCGGGCAAAGGCCGATGGCGAACTAATAGGAAAGCGGCTTCAGACTTTCGGTCCTCATCCTGAGTTTGCGGCCGGTGAGGTCGTCGCCCGAGGCCATCCTTCGAGACGCGCGCGAAGAGCGCGCTCCTCAGGATGAGGTCGGAGATTGTTTCACGGAATTGCTCACCTGAGATTTATCGCGGCGCGCTGGCGCACGCCGCTGAGGGTGCTGCCGACCACCACGATCGAGAGCATCGCCGCGGCGATGATGTAGAAGGCGGGCATCAGTTTATTCCCGGTGATGGCGATCAGCCAGGTGACGGTGAGCGGCGCGAAGCCGCCGAACACCGTGACGCCGAGATTATAGGAGATCGCCATGCCGGTGGAGCGCACCGCGACCGGGAACAGTCCGGCGAGCAGCCCGGGGCCGGGACCCTGCAGCAGCCCGAACACGGTGAGCACCACGAACTGCGCCAGGAACAACCGTGCGAAGCCGGGCGCCGCCAGCACGTAGGCAAACATCGGATAGGAAATCAGGGCGGATATCACCGTGAAGAGGAAGAACATCCGGTAGGGTCCGTACATGTCGGCGAGCCAGCCGCCGAGCATGCAGGTGCCGATGCCGAGCGCCGACGTCACCGCGACCCCGAGCAGACCTTGCCACAGCGGCAGATGCAGCTGCACCACCACATAGGTCGGCAGGTAAGTGTTCCAGATATAGGTGAGCGAGGTGCCGATGATGGTCAGGCCGATGGCGCAGATCAGCGGCAGCCAATGGTGCTGCAAGACCTCGCGCACCGGCGCCCGGGCCACATCCTTCTGGTGCCGCAGCAGCTGCTGAAATTCAGGCGATTCCGCGAGGCGATATCGCACATAGAAGCCGAACGGCCCGATCAGCGAGCCGATCAGGAACGGAATGCGCCAGGCGCCGTCCTTGACCGTGGCGGGCGAAAACAACAGCAGCACGGGAAGCCCGATGCCGGTGGCCAGCACCCGCCCGAGCGCCTGCGAGGACATCTGAAAGCTTCCGAACACCATCCGGCGATTGGCCGGCGCGTACTCCACCAGCAGCGCGGTGGCGCTGGCGAACTCGCCGCCGATCGAGATGCCCTGCACCACGCGCCCGAGCACCACGATGATGGGCGCCGCGATGCCGATGGTGGCGTAGCCCGGCGTCAACCCCAGCGTCAGGGTGCCGAACGCCATCATCACGATCAACAGCGACAACGCCCGCTGCCGTCCGTAGCGGTCGGCATAGGCGCCGAGCACGATGCCGCCGATCGGCCGCACCACGAAATCCCACCGCGAAAGTGGCATAGGTCAGCATCAGCGCGAGATTGCCGCCCTCCGGGAAGAACACGCTGGCAATGATGCTGGCGAAGTATCCGTAGGAGACGAAATCAAACCATTCGAGGCCGTTGCCGAGAATGGAGGCCAGCACCACCCGCCGCCGCATGCGGTTTTGCGATGCGGCGGCCGCGTCGGCTGCGACGATCGGCGGTTTGGCGGCATCGTGGGTCGGCGAGGGGCCCGCAAGTGGAGCGGCTTTCGTCGACTGTAAGGCCATCATCACGGTCCGTGGCGTTCGATTTGGCTTGCTGCCTGGTCAATGATTTGGCTGCATTATACATGCCATCGCGACCGCGCCACCGTGCAGCCAGGCGCCGAGATGGCCCGTCGGCGAAGAGACATCGGCGATTGTCCCTGGCTGGCACCCTCATTCGTCCCTCTTTGGCGGGTCGACGATCACGCGCTCGATGCGGGTGATGATCGGGATCGGACCACCGTCGGGCCCGGTAGGCGCTTTATCGCCCCAAACTTTCCACTTGCGATTCTTCAGCCAGTTGAACGCGGCGCCAGGATCGGGCACGACGTGCTCGACGATCGGAGCGCGGACAATCCCGCCCTGGAAGTGGAAGACCTTTTCGCTCTCGTAGCTGTAGCCGACGGCCCGATTGAACAACGCGCGCTCGACGCGCTCATCGGCCCTCAACTTGCCGACCTTCACCGCCCGGCAAAATTTTGGATGGGAATTCTTCCAGAGATAGATGGTCCGCGACGTCACACAGAAGAATTCGGCCAGTTCGAAGTCCGTCGCCCCGAGCATGCAAAGCTTCTTGGCCTGCGCTGCGAACTCGTCACGATAATGCGGCGGACGGCCGCGAAGAGGGGTGGCTGGTGTGGTCATGGGCTTTTGTCCCGTCGTCGTGAGGTTGTTGGGCGGCAGTGGCGTTGCCGTTGGTGTTGGCGTGGCGATGGCCGCACGAAGACGCCGGCTGGACACCGGGGCGCCGATGAAGAGGGCGACCACAAGGGTCGCCCCTACGAAGATCGACATGACGTAGGGGCGCCCCTTGTGGGCGCCCTGCCCTAACCGACATCGCGAGACCGGGAAAACAAAAACCCGACGCGAGAGCGCCGGGCTAGGAAGAGATGTTGCAGATCGCGGACACAAGCCGCCCGGCGGGTGAAAACTCGACCGGCCGAGGCGAAGTCAAATCTGAGTTGTGTTTCGGCGTCAACGCGACGTTTTCGCCTGTTCACAGGTTACGCGGGCTGTGCGTAAAGCGAGCGGCCCTCGCCATTCCGAGAGCGTCGCGGCGTCACGATCGCTGTACGCGAACAGCCGGGAAGTCGCCCCAGCCTATAGCCGTTCAGGAGAGCAAGGCGGGGACAAGCAGACTTGGCAGCTATAATAAATCCATCGCCTCTGCTCCGCCGCACCCGCAGTTGGTTTGTTTCACTCGGACAGGGTATGTGATTCACGTTTGGTCCGCCGCCGCACTTCCAATTCATGGTGCTGGCCACTGGAGAAATAAGGTCACTTGAGTCCTGACGGACTCCGTGCCGGTGACCATTTCGCGACTGAAGTAGGCCGTCTCGTCATGTCCAGGTTAACCCCGGTCGCGACCGTTAGGGCGGACATCCCGGTTCGGCAGCTTCGTGCCAACAACGCAAATCTCATCAGAGTTCGGGAATGTCCCTTAAGGGCGAATTCCGGACATGACGGGGCAGTCCGATCAAGTCGTGAATGGGGGTAGACCGGCTGTGCCATCAGCCTGCCGGCCACGGCTGCCTTGACCCAAAGCCGACATTTCCAAGACAGCAAAATTGATGGGCGAACCCTGACGCAGGAAAAAAGCCTATTAGACTACAGGGCGGTGAAGGCGGCGGTACCGGCCCGGGCTGTGAACCCTCGCTCCTGGAAAATACGCGCGTAAAATGGCTTTGGTCAACGAAACCGCAAAGCAGTGCAATATCTGCGAGTTCGCAGCGTGGATTCTTTAAGAGTTCTTTGGCGCGCTCGACGCGCACTTTGGTCAGCCACTGGTGGGGCGAAACACCCGTCGACCGTTTAAACGCCCGCGCAAAGTAGCCACTCGACAGTCCGCATTCACGCGCGATCTCTGCGATCGAAAGATCGTATGCCAAATTGACATTGATGAGGTCACGGGCGCGTTGCAGCTGCCATGCCGCAAGCCCGCCGCGGGCGTTCCGTCTGCCGATCGGGACGCTGCCGTAAGCGCGCACGATGTGAGCGAAAAAAGCAAGCGCGATACAGTCGGCAAACATCGCGGTTCCGTCGCCCGATTGCTCCATCGCGCCGGCGATCGCTTGCGCCAGACCGAAGATAACCAAATCGCGGGCACCAAAATTTGGCGCGTAAAGTCCTTTTACCCGGCGAATTCCGGCTTCATTGGCCATCTCATCAAGTGCAACCTGCGTGATGTAAAAGCGAAGGGAATCAAAAGGGATATCCAAACTGACGACCGGCCGCTCGCCGAGGTCAACCGAGCTTGTACATCACCAAGACGTAGATTGGGCACTACTCTACGCCGTCCTGCGGTCCATAAATTCGAGAAAAACGGCACCGATAATGGAGCCCAGAATGCAAAAGCCTCTTCCGGTTCCGCGGCCAGTGAATGGCCACGCAACGGACGATTGCTCCGCATGCGCGAAAAACCGATACGTGCTTTTGAAGCTTTTCGGGCCAAGAGTGTCAGAGGAGGATCTATTCCGAAGCGTTTTGCAAGGTCGTCCTCGATCGCATCTGTAGGCATCATTGCCTCCACAACAGTTGCTAAAGCGACAAACACTCTCGCGCTCTCAACGCGAGGATCCACGTCCCAGATAGAAACAGAATAAAACGCCCCACAATCATAAAAACAGCCGAATTAACCAGCGCCGTCAATTATAGCAGCGATATTTAGGCCAATTGTTCCGACTTGGGTCAAATCTGTACAATTTTTGGTGCGCCGCCAACGACAGGGTGTATGCGAACCTGGGCGGAGCAGCGGGCAGTCCAGCAGTAAGCCGAAGCCAAGCGTATGGAAGCAGACGTCCGAAGATCAAGCAGGCGATGCTCGGGCATGGACGAGCATCGCTCCGGAGTACGGCCGAGTCACAAGAACCCTGACGGCTCGCTCAAGCCGTTCTATCTCAAGCGAGCTTTCAAATATCGGCCGTCCGACCGCTTCGAGCTCGAGTCGTCAACTCGGCCGACCTTATGGCGCTGTGCCGCTCGCGCAGATCAGGATCGGCGGGCACATGCTGTGGCGGGGACCCCATCCGATTGCTCCGGGCGCGCAGAAGGTCGACTTCGTCGCGGATGAGGCTACGAGGTCACTCCCCTCGCGCAGGGATTTGCCGATTCCTCAACAAGGTCGCGTCGGCTGGATATGCCCTTTGGGCGGTCAACTCTCCCCAGAGCATATTCGGGAAAGACTTCGCGCCTTTGGTTCAAGGAGGGATCAACTTCATGGAGTACGACCTGG
>CAWDKN010000073.1:0-72646 GCA_963802815.1 uncultured Alphaproteobacteria bacterium | reverse complement strand
CACGCCGGCGTTCGGATCGAGGAGTTGACCGCATCGATCAGCGCCCGCCGAACCTCCTCGGAATCCGCGCTGTCCTTCAAAATGCCGAGCGACTCCACGCGCACGCCCGGATTCGATTCTTCACGCGCCGCGCTCACAGCAACGTCTGAATTCGGGGATCTTGCAAATTGCCCTATACGACGCGACGCTGCACTTCATCCACCGCGATCTGAACTTTGCCCATTCCCCCGGCTCCACCGACCGCACGCTCGAAAACATGGCTGCCCAGGCCCGCCCACACGCCCAGAAATTTTCCGGCGTGACGCGGGCACCGAAACCCCAACCAGCACCGCGCCATTCGCCCACCGGAACCCGGAAAGGAATGTGAAACCGCCAGAAATTCCGCACATTTTTCAGCCATCCCGCACTCGCCGGCGAAAAAGCGTTACCGCCGCTCTTCCGCGCGCCCGTGTCTCAAGTTCGTCCGCAGGTCCGCCCGGCAAGCCGCCAGCATCGCATCATCCGTAAAGTCGTCCCGTTGATTCATCGCCTGCAGAAACATGCGATGCCGCGCCAGTTCCGCCTGGCACTCCGCGCAGCCAGCCAGATGCCCTTCCACCCGCTCCTCGGCTTCGGAAGAAATCTCTCCATATAAACATAAAACACGATCTGACTTTTCGCCTTTCTTCGCGACTCATACGTACGTCTCCAGGCTCGCTCTCATCTTCTGCGTCGCCCGGAACAGGCAATTCTTTGCCGCTTCCTCCCTGGTCCCGATAATTTCCCCGATAGCACGCAGGCGCAGTCCCTCATAATGCCGCAACTCGAAAACCGTCCGTTCCCGCGGCGTCAACCCGTCGAGCGCGGCTGCGATCCACCCAGCTTCCCGGTTCCACATCTGCCGCTCCGATTTGCCCGGCGGATTCCCCTCTACGATCTTGTCACCCGGTAACCGGGCCGTCCGGCGTCTCCACCACCGTCGATTCCTCTTTGCGCACCTTCCGGCGCGCCAGGTGGTCCAGGCAAACATGGTCACGATCCGGTACAGCCAGGTATGAAAAGGATCAATCAAATCGGAACGAACCCAGGCTCCGGTAAACCTTTAGAAACGCCTCCTGATATGCGTCCCGTGCTTCATCGGGCGATCACAGCAGGTTCACCGCCAGCCGGAGCACACCCCGGTCATACTCCGGACCAGGCGCTCGAACGCGTCATGGTCGCCGTGCTGGGCTGCCCGGATCAGGCTGGCTTCGTCACTGGTATCCGGCCGGAAATCCGGCAAAATGGCACTCGCCGTTCCCGCGGCATCGGTGCATTGTCTGTTCTAATGCCGGATAGACGCACATGCCCCCGAAAGGTCACAAGTCAAAGGTCACAAACCCTCCCGCTAGCCTACCGCAAACCAAAAATAACTATCGTTGTAGGAATTTATACTCTAAATCGAAATAAATTGGTCCGGTGTAACCACGGCCCGCTTTGACCCATCGCCTATAATGGGTCGCTCACCATGCACCAGCAAATCACTGAACGGACGGTCGATCTCGACCCGCGCGAAACCGCGGAATGGCTCGAAGCCCTCGACCAGATCGTGGATGAAGCAGGATCCGACCGGGTCTACTTCCTCCTCGACAAGCTTCTGGACCGCGCGCGCGACAACGGCGTGGAAGTCCCTCCGCACCACCACCGACTACATCAACACCATCCCCGCGGAGAGGAAGTGCCCTATCCGGGCGACCGCGCCCTGGAGCGCCGCATCAAGAGCCTGATGCGCTGGAACGCCATGGCGATGGTGTCGCACCAGAACAAATACGACGACGGCATTGGCGGCCATATTTCGACCTATGCCTCTTTGGCCACCCTGCTTGAAGTCGGATTCAACCACTTTTTTCACGGCAGCTACGGCGATCAGCCCGGCGACCTCATTTATTTCCAGGGCCACGCCTCACCCGGCATCTACGCCCGCGCCTTCCTCGAAGGCCGCCTGAGCGAGGAGCAGCTCAACAATTTCCGCCATGAACTGCGCGGCACGCCCGGGCCTCTCCTCCTATCCGCATCCCTGGCTGATGAAGGATTTCTGGCAGTTCCCCACCGTATCGATGGGCATCGGACCCATCAACTCCATCTACCAGGCTCGTTTCATGCGCTATCTGGAAAATCGCGGCCTGATTCGCGCCACCGCCGCGCAAGGTCTGGGCGTTCCTGGGCGATGGCGAAATGGACGAGCCCGAATCGACCGGCGCCATCGGCGTCGCCGCCACGCGAGAAGCTGGACAACCTGATCTTCGTCATCAACTGCAATCTGCAGCGTCTCGACGGCCCGGTGCGCGGCAACGGCAAGATCATCAGGAACTGGAAGGCTTATTCCGCGGCGCCGGCTGGAACGTGATCAAATGCCTGTGGGGCAGCGACTGGGATCCGCTTCTCGCCAAAGACACCTCCGGCCGCCTGGTTCAGCTCATGAACGAGTGCGTGGACGGCGAATATCAGGCGTTCAAGGCCAAGGGCGGGGCTTACGTCCGCAAGGAATTCTTCGGCCGCTATCCCGAAACCGCCGAAGCTGGTCGAGGACATGACCGACGAGCAGATCGGCAATCTGCATCGCGGCGGCCACGATCCCACGAAGGTTTATAACGCCTATAAAGCCGCGGTCGAACACAAGGGCGGCCCCACGGTCGATCCTCGCCAAGACCGTAAAGGGCTACGGGATGGGCGATGCCGGCGAAGGCCGCAACCCCACCCACCAGCAGAAGAAGCTGAACGAGAAGACGATCGAGTATTTCCGCATCCGCTTCGAGATTCCGATTCCTGACGAAGCGGCGCGCGATGGCGCCTTCTACCGTCCGCCGGATTCGAGCCCCGAGATCGCCTATATGCACGAGCGCCGGCGCGTGCTGGGCGGCTATCTGCCCAGCCGCAAGCCGGCGCCCTCGCAGACCAAAGCGCCGGCCGCCGATCTCATCGACGAATTCCGCGCCGGTTCGAAAGAGCCGCATCCTTCCACCACCATGGCCTTCGTCAAGCTGCTGACCAAGCTGATGAAGAGCCCGAAGATCGGCAAGCGCATCGTGCCGATCGTTCCCGATGAAGCGCGCACTTTCGGCATGGAAGCGCATGTTCCGCACATTACGGAATTTACGCGTCGGGCGGACAGCTTTACAAGCCGCACGATGCCGACATGCTGCTCTATTACAAGGAAGCCAAAGACGGCCAGATTCTCGAAGAAGGCATCACCGAAGCCGGCTCGATGGCCGAGTTTACGGCCGCGGGCACGGCCTACGCCAACTACGGCGTCGATACGATTCCGTTCTACATTTACTATTCGATGTTCGGTTTCCAGCGCGTAGGCGACCTGATCTGGGCGTTCGCCGATTCCCGCGGCAAAGGCTTCCTGATGGGCGGCACGGCCGGCCGCACCACGCTTTCCGGCGAAGGTCTGCAGCATCAGGACGGCCATTCGCTGCTGCTCGCCAGCACCGTTCCGACGCTCGCCGCTTACGATCCTGCGTTATGCCTACGAAATCGCGGTCATCGTGCGCGACGGCATTCGCCGCATGTACGAGAATCGCGAAGACCTCTTCTACTACCTCACGCTCTATAACGAGACCTATCCGCAGGCGGCCATGCCGGAAGGCTCCGAAGAGGGCATCCTCAAAGGCATCTATCTGTTCAGAAAAGCCGACGTCGCCAAACCGAAGGCGCGCGTGCAGTTACTGGGCAGCGGCCCGATTCTGACCGAAGCGCTGCAAGGCGCAGCAGATTCTGGCCGAGAAATACAACGTGGCGGCCGATGTCTGGAGCGTCACCAGCTACAACGAACTGCGGCGCGAAGCGCTGAAGATGGATCGCTGGAACCGCCTGCATCCGGCCGAGCCGGCGAAGAAGCCCTATATCCAGCACTTCTGGAGAACGGAAGGGCCGATCATCGCCGCCTCCGATTACATGAAGATCGGTGCAGGATCAGATCGCGCCCTGGCTGGCCGGCCGCTATTTGCGCTGGGCACGGATGGATTCGGACGCAGCGATAACCGCGATCATCTCCGCGCGCACTTCGAAGTGAATGCGGCTTCCATCGCGGGGCGGCGCTTTGCAGCTGGCGCGCGACGGCAAATTCGACCCGAAAAAAGCCGCGAAGGCTCTGATCGATCTAAGGCCTGGACACGGAAAAAGCCGAGCACCACCACCGCTTGACCTGAGCTTGCAGCCTTCACAGCTTGCGGCCTTCACAGCTTGCAGCCTTCACAGCTTGCAGCCTTCACAGGCTGAAGCCGAGTAGCCGCGTGCTGACAAGCTACTGCAAACAGGTGGCACCGTTGTTCACCTGTACGCCGAGCCAGGCTCGGTTCCGGCCCTGACGGGCCCGCACCAGCTGATGGCCGTCGTCAAACGTAATACTGGTGTCGGCGGTAAACTTCTTATAATTCCGGAACTGAATCACGTTCCGGCTGCACTGATTCGACTGCCGCGCGCGACTCAGCACCTCAGAGTGAACCGGCAACAAATACTTGCCTTCGCCAATAAACACATAGTCGTAATCGACGGCCCATTCCCGCCTGGTCCAGAGGAAACGACCGCGGCAAAGTGGTGGCCGAAAGCTGATTCGAAGCACCCGGAAAATTCTCTTTGTCGATCCAGATCGTCCCCTGGTACCCAGGCAGATACGTTTTCTTGCCCTTCCGCCTCCACATGCCAATGAGGAATTAGGCTGCTCTACGTTGAAATCGTATCGGACGGCCGGGCGATTGATAATCGTGGTGGCCCGTTTGCCATGGAAATCGGCGGCCGTGTGGGAGGGCGACAAAACATCCAGCTGTCAGCTGGAAAACTCACGCGCGACCACGATCCCGTCTTCTCAGGGATCCTGCCGGGGCACTCTGCCGTTAACAGAGAAAATATTGTACTTCTCCTCGCCGTTCTCCTCGATCGCATCAGGGCGGTGACCGTGTCCAGCGCCTGCCAGGAAGTATTTCCGCCGCGCGTGTTCGCGGTTGCGTAGCGCGTGGTGTATTGCTTGACCACATAATTCGGAAGAGTCTCCGTCGAAAGAGAAAGCCTCTTCGCGAGCCTGATCGATAATGTCGTCCCGGTCACCGGCATACGCATGCTCGCATTCAAAGTACTCAGAAATATCGCCGGCGCCGCGATGGTCGGAGCCGAGGGCGCTATTGCGTGACGCCATTAACGTCGTTGGCGTGGGCTGGGCCGCGCATCCGCCATCACCGGATTCGAATTCGAAGACCCTGAGTTTGAATAAGACCCCGAGTTTGAAGAAGACGACGAACCGCTGTCGGAACTGGCAGGCCGTCCGCGCAATGCAGGCGGACCGGGATCATGCCGATACCCGTGGCGCCGGCGTAATCTGCGCGCTGATGGTAGTGTCATCCGGCGAACTCGATGCCGCCCGCCGTAAACTGGGGGCTCCGCTGTTATTCGATGAACTCCTTGACGAGTTGTTCGATGAACTACTCGACGAACTGTACGTCAAGCTCGACATCAATCCGCGCCAGCAGTCTGGGCGATCGCCGGATCGTCATCGCAGGACTGCTGCTGGAACTGACACTCGAATTGTTGCTCGATCTGTTACTCGATGAAGACGAGGAAGAATGCGACGTATCGATCGGCTCGGAAGCTTTTGCATTCTATCCCGGCGTGCCCTCACCGAATCATCGTCATCGTTTTTGCTTTGTAGTTCTGATTGTTGTCCTGTGTGCAGTCGATCGTGACGCGGTCGCCCGGCTGGAAGTCGCCGATTTGCGACTTGCCGCCCTTTTCGTTCACGTATTTGGTCGAGCCTGGTATCGCTTGGGTCGTGAAATCGTGACAACCATGGCTATGAAGTCGCCTTGATCGGCTATTGAGGGAGATATCTTGCCATGACCGTCGGCCCATCATTAAGCACCGATCTTCGTTTCTATCCCCCGCTGGACCTACCGTCAGGGTACGCTCGCGCGATTTGTATGCGAGCTGCGGAAAAATGACGAAAAGCTGAACACCAATAGAACGGCGATACTGGCCTTCAGAAAATCCGAAAGCGTCGACACGGTGATCGACGCTTCCAACGTACAAAACCGCCGACAAATACGAAGCTTCATATGCTCTCCCGATCCTTCCACAGTCCGTTAGGCCGCAGGAAAATTGTCCAGTACCACGCGGAAATCTAGCTTCGCCGGACGCTGTATCGAAGCGTTATTGCTTCGGCGGACAACGCCGGCATCAGTTACCTTCAACCCCCATTCGCCCGGAACAACTCCAGCGTCCGCTCTCTTCGCGAGCTTCGCGCAGTCGGCGTTGTAGTCGGTGCGGCGGTCGGAGTTGAACCCGTGGCCGGCTTCGTAGATGTAGATCTTCACGTCGGGATGCTGCGTCTTCAGCTTCTCGACGCCTTCCATCGGGATGCCGTGATCCTCGCGGCCGAAATGCAGGATGGTCGGGCATTTCGGTTTCTCGCTCGCCATCTGCAGGATATTGCCGCCGTAATAGCCCGACGCCGCCGCCAGACCGTTGAGCCGGCAGGCCGCCGCCCAGGTCACCGAGCCGCCATAGCAATAGCCGGTGATAAACGCGGGGCCCTTGCTTTTCAGCGCGTCGATGCAGACCTGCGTGTCCTTGACCGAAAGATCGAAGGGATGGTCGGCGCGGGCGATCTTGATCGCCTTCTGGATGTCCTCCGGGCTGTAGCTGGCCTGGAAGTCCGGCGCCTCGCGGTCGTAGACCGCCGGGCCGAGCACCTCGTAGCCGTCCGCCGCGTAGCCGTCGCACAGTTCCTTGATGTGGTCGGTCACACCGAAGATTTCCTGGATCAGCGCCGAGCCGCCGCGCCGCGCGCCTTTCGGCTCGACGTGATAGACGCCGATCTCCGCCCCGTCGCTCATCTTCATTTTGACCATCTTGCCCTGAAGCGCCATTGACCTGTCTCCTGACGTTGTCGGAATTCGAAGGTGGCAGCTTAGAGCACTATTGGGCAATATGAATCGCCCCCGAGCGTCATCACCAGGTCGCGAGCTTTTCGCGAGCGATCCGGGTGACCCAATTGTTCTGGTGGCGACTTAAAAAATGGGTGGCCCGGATCGCGCTGTTCCGCGCGCCCAGGCCATGACGTGACGGTCGATGTCTCAGCCGCCGCGCTCAGCCCGTCAAGGTCAGCGTAACGTGCATGGCACCGATCCCCTGACGGATCAGCACGCGGCCGCTTTCGTTCTCGCCGCGGCTCGAAAAAGAACGAGACGAGGCGGGCGTGAGTCACGTCGTCGTTGAGGCTGTAGCCCGATTTGGCAGGGCCTTTCCGTGGGGGCTACGATGGCGTCCGGCGTCATCGCGATGTCGAAATCGGTGGCGCCGTTCGCGTCGCGCAACCCGGTCGCGCCCTGGGGGATCGAGCCCGATCGGGCGGCATCGCCTCGGCTGCGCCTCCGGAGCAGGAGCGCGAGGAACGGCACCGGCAGATCACAGCTTTTCAGCGCCATGACGGCTCCCCTTGCGCGGAAACGGAAATGCGGGACGTAGTCAGCCACGACACGTATTCCTTGCCTTCGAGCCGCATCTTGCCCGCCTCGCGCGCGCCGGCTTCGCCGCTTCGAACGGCGATGTAGTCGTCATAGGCGATCGTCTCGGCGCGGATGAAGCCCTTCTCGAAATCGGTGTGGATGGCGCCCGCCGCCCTGCGGCGCCCGCGAGCCTTTGGTCACGGTCCAGGCGCGCGTTTCCTTCGGCCCCACGGTGAAAAACGTGATGAGGCCGAGGAGCGCGTAGCCGGCGCGGATCAGCTGGTTGAGGCCCGGTTCCTCGAGGCCGATGCTCTTCAGGAATTCTTCGCGTTCGCCGGCGGCAATTGCGCGACCTCCTCCTCGATCCGCGCCGAGATCACGACGCAGCCGGCGCCTTCGCGCTTCGCCTTCTCCGCGACCGCGCCGAAATCGTCATTGCCCGTCGCCGCCGCACCTTCCTCCACATTGCACGACGTAGAGGACCGGGCTTCTGCGGTCAGCAGACCGAGCTGGCGGAACGGCTCGACTTCTTCCGGCGTCAGCGCGGCCGCGCGGGCGGGCTTGCCCTCGCGCAGCAGGGTGACCGCCTTCGTCATCAGCGCGAGCAGCTCCTTCGCTTCCTTCTCGCCGGCCCTTGGCCTTCTTCTCGAGCGGCGAGATGCGCCGTTCGAGGCTTTCCAGATCGGAGAGCATCAGCTCGGTCTCACCGTCTCGGCATCGCTGACGGGATCGATGCGGCCCTCGACATGGGTGACGTCGTCGTCCTCGAAGCAGCGCAGCACATGAACGACGGCGTCGACCTCGCGAATATTGGCGAGGAACTGGTTGCCGAGGCCTTCGCCCTTCGAGGCGCCGCGCACGAGGCCCGCGATGTCGACGAAGGTGATGCGCGTCGGAATGATCTTCGGCCGATTTCGCGATCCCGGCGAGCGTGTCGAGCCGCGCGTCCGGCACGGCCACGTCGCCCGACATTCGGCTCGATGGTGCAGAACGGATAGTTCGCCGCCTGCGCGGCCGCGGTCTGCGTCAGCGCGTTGAAGAGCGTCGACTTGCCGACATTCGGAAGGCCGACGATGCCGCATTTAAATCCCATTATGCGTGTCCTGTCTTTCTGGCCTTCCGGCTTCGCCTGCTTGCGCGGCGGATTGAGCGTCACCGCGATCTTGTTCATGAAGCCCGCATCGTCGTCTTTGGCAAGATGCGGCGCCGCGTCGGCGATGGCCTGCGACCATCGGAACGAAGCCATTCGACGCTCGGCTTTCGAGAAGCTTCCCGAGCACATGGCCGCTGACACGCGATTTTTCGCCCGGATGGCGCGACGCCGATGCGAACGCGGCGATAGTCGGGGCCGAGCGTCGCCGTGATCGAGCGCAGGCCGTTGTTGCCCGCGTCGCCGCCGCCCGTCTTCACTTTCAGCTTGCCGGCGGCCAGATCGATTTCGTCATGGATGACGACGAGCGGCCTTCGAGCGGCAGCTTGAAGAAGCGCATGCGGCGGCCCACCGAGCGTCCGCTGTCGTTCATGTAGGTCATCGGCTTGAGCAGATGGGTCTTGCGGCCGCCGAGGGCGCCTTCGGCGACAGCCCTGGAACCTCGCCCGCCACGGCCCGAAGCGGTGTGGTCGGCAGATCGCGTCGGCGGCGATGAAGCCGGCATTGTGGCGGCTGCGCGCTATTCGCGCCCGGATTGCCAAGCCCGGCGATGAGAAGCGGCGTGTCGGACATGCAGCCACAGACCTCGCGCGCCGTGAGACGGGTCGGCCTCCTATTTCTTGTCCGGAGCCTTGCGCAGCGGCCGGAGCCGCGCCGGCGGCTGCGCCGCGGCGGCGTCGCACCGGCTGCGCAGCACCCTCGGCGGCAGCCGCACCTTCTCCACGACCGGCGCAGAAGCTGCCGCGACGGCGGCGGCGGCGGCCGCGCGCTGCTCCTCGATGACGCTGTCGGCGCCACGATCGAGGCGATCGTGAAGTCGCGCCCGCGAACCACCGGCTTTACGCCTTCGGGAAGCTCGAAGCGCCGAGATATGCAGCGAGCCGTGGATGTCGAGGCCCGACAGGTCGCCCTCGATGAAGTCCGGGATGTTCTCGGCCGGGCAGAGCAGCTCGACCTCGTGGCGGACGATGTTAAGCACGCCACCGCGCTTCAGGCCGGGCGAGCTTTCCTGGCCCTTGAAGCGGACGGGGATGGCGAGACGGATGGTGGCGCCTTCGGGCAGGCGCATGAAATCGGTGTGGACGGGTCGGTCGCTGACGGGGTCGAGCTGGACCTGCGCGCGGAATGACGCGGGTCTTTCTGCCCGGACACGTCCAGCATGAAGAGCGTCGTCAGGAACGTGCCGCTCGATCAGGCGCTCCAGATCGTGGCGGAGGACCTGGACCGTCGCCGGCGCACCCTCGCCGCCATAGACGATGGCGGGCACGAAACCCTTCTGGCGGGTCTGGTAGGCCGGGCCCTTGCCGGTGCCGGTGCGCGGCTCCGCGCGGAGTTCCTGGATCTGACGCATGATCGGTCCTTTGGGCCTAAGCCCTTGATTTTCCCGCATTCATGGCTGGAGTGGCGGCGCAAAAAAGGCCCGGAAAGCCGGTGCTTTTAGCGGAAGCGCACCCGCGGTGCAACAGGGAGCGGCAGACCGGGTCTGCGGCGGTATAACTCCCGCGCACGCCGCGCCTAAATGATAGGCTTCGAACCTGCCAAGGCAAAGGCCGTCGTCGGACGTTCATGGAAAGTCGCCGTCAGTTCTTGTTCGGGTCCATCGGTTCGTTTTGCGTCTACGCGCTGCTGGCCGAGGCGTCGCCGCGGTCGGCAAGCGATCGCGCGTCTCGGCGGCCAGATGGATTGCCCGGCAAGACGAACTGGCGCGCGGCCTGCGCGACGGGTCGATCTCCCAACGCGCGTGGCATGACTCCGTCAACGCCCTGGCGCGCGAGGTGGATGTCGAGGCGCTCGCGGCCGAGATTCGTTTGGCAAACACCCGTTCAGCCGGTGCGCCGTTCGGACATGATCCACAGAAGCGTATCGTCACGTTCCGCGACAATTCCGGTGCTCGGGTGCGCGTTGCGTACGGGATCGCTCTATTTCTCGTTCTCGTCCGGCAAAGTCATCACGCCGCATGCCCACAAGCACATGGCGAGCGCGCATATGGTGCTCGACGGAAAAGTTCGCATCCGCACCTTCGACCGTGTGGCAGACGAAGAAGGCGCCATCCGGATACGTGCGACGCGCGACGAGATCGCGCAAGCCGGCGATGCCGCTGCGATGACGACAGCGGCGGACAATGTCCATTGGTTTGTGCCCAGAACAACGAAGGCGATGACCCTCGACATCATCGTGGACGGCCTCGACCCGGGCTCCGAGAACTATGTCATCCAGCCCGTCGATCCTGTGGCCGGGCGAAAGCACGCCGACGGAACGATCAGCGCCCCAATCCTGACATTTGCGGAATCGACGAAGCGCTATTCGGCCGGTATCTGAAGTTTTGTTCTCGACGCCGGAATGAGACGTCAGCCTCGCACCGTGGCGCCATGCGCATTCCTTGGAAATCCTTGACGATGCTACGCCGTCTTCCTGCGGCGCGGACCTTGCGGCGGACGGGATCCCGCTTTGCGGGATTTCCCGGGGGAGGGCCCGCATTGCCCCAGGCTTCCCGTACGAGAGCCGCCAGCTCCTTCTTCGACACCTTCTTCAGGTTGACGAAGCAGCGTGTGATCTTGCCCCAATGTAGCGGTTCGAAGGCCTCCGGCCGCGCCTCGAAAAGGATCTCCTGATGCTCCTCGTTGAGGTGGAACATCGCCTTCGCCTGGCCGGGTCTCAGCGTGATGAAAATTCGCCGCTTGGTGCGGAAGGCGGGATATTCCCAATGCTGCACTTCCTCCACGCCGGGGAGCGCGAGGGCGGTTTTGCGGAGGTCTGCTTCGGTAGCCACGGCGGTGCCTGAAAAATTCTGCCGTTGTGACGCTATCGGAAACGCACAATTCGATCCATCGGCCTTGACAAGTTAAGAGAAAAATCCTACATCGTAGGATACCTATAGGAAGAGACGATTTTGTACCTTATCAGCATGCCCCGCCGACACGTCCCGTTCCCTGATGATCAGGGAAGGAACAGGGAAAAATTTTCGGGCGGAGTGGTCGGAGTATCGCTAGTCGAACAGGCTCGACACGCTCTCTTCATTGTTGATGCGGCGCATCGCTTCGCCGATCAGCGGGGCGATGGAGATGCGCCGGATGTTGGGCATTTGCGCACCTCCTCCGTCGCCGCGATCGAATCCGTCACCACCAGCGATTTGAGCTTGGAGCTCTGGATGCGCGCCACCGCCCCGCCCGAGAGCACGCCATGGGTCGCATGGCGTAGACTTCCTTGGCGCCTTCGGCGAGAAGCGCCTCGGCCGCGTTGCAGATCGTGCCGCCGGAATCGATGATGTCGTCGACGAGCAGGCAGGTGCGACCATGCACGTCGCCGATGATGTTCATCACCTCGGATTCGCCGGCCCGCTCGCGGCGCTTGTCGACGATGGCGAGGTCGCCGCCCAGCCGCTTGGCGAGCGCGCGGGCGCGCACCACGCCGCCGACGTCCGGCGACACCACCATCACGTCATTGCCGCCCAGATAATCGTTGATGTCGCGGACCATCACCGGCATGGCGTAGAGATTGTCCGTCGGGATATCGAAGAAGCCCTGGATCTGGCCGGCATGAAGATCGACGGTCAGGACGCGGTCGGCGCCCGCATGGGTGATCAGGTTGGCGACGAGCTTGGCCGAGATCGGCGTGCGCGAACCGACTTTGCGATCCTGCCTTGCATAGCCGAAATAGGGAATGACCGCCGTGATGCGTCGCGCGCTCGCGCGCCGGAGCGCGTCGATGATGATCAGCAGCTCCATGAGATTGTCGTTGGTGGGGAAGCTCGTCGACTGGATGACGAACATGTCCTCGCCGCGGACGTTCTCCTGGATCTCGACGAACACTTCCATGTCGGCGAAACGGCGGACCTGGGCTTTCGTGAAGGGCAGTTTCAGGTATTGGGCGATGGCTTCGGCAAGCGGCCGGTTCGAGTTCCCGGCGAGCAATCGCATGCCTCGCGACTCCCTTGCATCGCTCATGAAACGCGCCCCGCCTTGTGATGGATTGATGACGGGCTTTTAGCAAGTGCGGCATCGCCGGTGAAGGGGCGAACAGGTTATTTCCGCATTACGATTGCCGAAATGTGCCGTCCATTGTCGTCTTCGCCGCGATGGGTTGCGCGCCGGAAGCTGAAGAACTCCGCCTCTCGGGCATAAGTGCAGGCGGACAGTGCGTCGACGTTGTCGACGCCGGCCGCTTCAACCGGTGCGTCACATAAGCCTCGAGGTCGAACTGATGATGGCCGGCCCGCGCGCCTGGCGCGAAGAAACGCGTGTTGGCGGCATCCGCTTCGGTGAAGCGCGCCAGGAATTCCGGACCCACCTCGTAATTCGCCTGCGAAATCGCCGGTCCGATCGCGGCGCCGATTTGGATTCGCTTGGCGCCGAGCGCCTCCATGGCTGCGAGCGTCGATTCAATCACGCCGGCCAGCGCACCCTTCCAACCCGCATGGGCGGCGCCGATCACTCCGGCGGCCGGATCCGCGAAAAGAACCGGCGCGCAATCCGCGGTGAGAATGCCGAGCGCGATCTCGGGCGTGTTCGTGACCAGTGCGTCGCCGGGCGGGATGAGCTTCGAATCGTCGTCGCGCATTGTTCCGATCGGCCAGGGGCGCGTGACGGTGACGACGTCGGTGCCGTGAACCTGGCCGCAGGTGACGAGCGCGGCGTCGGGCGACAGCGCGGCCGCGACCCGCCGACGGTTCTCGATCACATTGGCGCGAGCATCGTCCGAGCCGGGTCCGCAGTTGAGCGTGGCATAGAGGCCCTTGGACACGCCGCCGGTGCGGCCGAAAAAACCGTGCGCAAGGCCGGCGTGGCTCTCCAGATCGGCTGCGCGTAAAGCAAGCATGTCTCAGAATCCCGGAGGCTTCGGCGCGGCCACGGGCGTGATGGCGAGCGCCTTGAACAGCGTGCCCATCTTGTCGGGAGCGACGAGCCGGTCCAGCGCGACGGCCACGGGGGAGGAGGCCAGACGGTTTCGCGTCAAAGCCTCGGCGCGTGCCGTAATGCCGAGATCGAACAGAAAGGCGCCCTGGCCGAGCGGTCCGGACGGCCTGGCACCGCCGCGCCGCGCCGCATCCGCGAGGGCCGGAAAATCCACATGCGCGGAGAGATCGCTTTCGCCAGGATCCGCCAGCACGTCGGCGAAGCGGTGCGTTTCGACAGCCTGCAGCGTCTCGCCGAAACCGGGCGCGTCATAGCCGTAGTCGACGATCAGCGCCGCCGCCGCCGTGACGGGCGACGCTGTGCGCGATCTCCTCGACGAGCGCGGTCGCGGCCGGCGACAATTCATAGACGCCGCCCATCGGTGCGCCGTGACGGTCCGGCGCCACCATCGCATCGGCCGGCACGGGCGAGAGGGCGAAGTGCAGGGCGCCCTCGGCGTCCGCCGTGACCATGCGCTCGCACCAGCCGCGCTCGGTATTCACGAATTGCCTGATCGGCAACGCGTCGAAGAACTCGTTGGCGAGGAGGAACAGCGCGCGGTCGTTGCGCGCCGCGTCGAACTGCGTCGGTCCACGACACCGCCGCGCCGCACTCCTTGAGCGCCTCTTCTGGATCGCCTTCAGCACCGGGCTGGCCTCGACCATCACGACGTCGAGCGCCGAGAAAAACTCGGGCAGCCACGCGGATCGCGCGCAGCGCGTCGGCCATCAGCGTGCCGCGGCCGGGCCCGAGCTCGACGAGGCGCGCGGGCGCGGGCTTGCCCTGGTCGTGCCAGACCTGCACGCACCACAGACCCCAGCATCTCGCCGAACATCTGGCTGATCTCCGGCGCAGTGACGAAGTCGCCGCCGGGTCCCAGCGGATCGCGCGTGGCGTAGTAACCATGCTCGTTGTCCAGCAGGGCGAGCGCCATGAACTGCGCGATGGAGATGGGGCCGTGGCTCGCGATAAGGGACGCAATGCGGTCCTGCAGCGGGCTCACGCCGTCGCCACGCGCGGTTGCTCCTTGCGCAGCGCGATCCAGAAGAACACCCCGCCCGCGATCCACAGCGGGATCAGACAGCGCCATCCCCATGCTGAACCAGCCGACGAACTTCGATTCGGAGTCGCGGAAGAATTCGACGAAAAAGCGCGCGAAGCCGTAGCCGGTCAGGAAGATGGCGAAGAGCAGTCCCGGCTTCTCGTGCAGGCGGAACACGCGCAGGCAGACCTGCATGACGATGAACAGGACGATGCCTTCGAGCCCCGCTTCGTAGAGCTGGCTCGGATGACGCGGCAGCCCGTCATGTGCGCCCGGGAAAACCATCGCCCAGGGCACGTCGGTGACCTTGCCCCACAGCTCGCCATTGATGAAGTTCGCGAGGCGGCCGAAGAACAGTCCGATCGGGGCGACGACGCTGGCAAGATCGCCGATCTTGAGCGTATCCAGCTTGCGCCTGCGGCAGAACAGCCACAGCGCGATGGCGACGCCCAGGAGTCCGCCGTGGAAGGACATGCCGCCCTTCCACGCCTCCACGATGCGCAACGGATCGGTGAGAAAGCCGAGCGGCAGACCGCTGCACCAGCCTTGGTTCTGGCCCCAGATGCCGCAATAGAAAGTTCCGTAGAACAGGACCCAGCCGAGGCGGCCGCCGAGGATCACGCCGAACGTCGTCCACACGAAGAGATCGCCGATGTCGTCCGCCGTCGCCGGCGGCTTGCCTGCGAAGGTCGGGCTCCTCCACAGGTCAGGTTCGCGCAGCATGCGCGCGATGGCCCACCAGCCGAGCACCAGTCCGGCAATATAGGCGATGGCGTACCAGCGGATCGCAATCGGGCCCAGATGGACAAGGACCGGATCGATCTGCGGGAACGGCAGGACGGCCTGGTAAACGCGCATGGTCGCCTCTAGAGGGTGCTTCGCCGAAGCCTGTCAAGCCGCTTGTGCGGGCCCCTCATGGCCGCCATATACGAGGCAGGAGGCGCAATCATGGCGCAGACGGACAATCCCTTCCTCGACGGCCTCGCGCGGTTCTTCACCGACGCGGCCGGTGCGGCGCAAAGCCTGCGCAGCGAGATTGACACCTTTGTGAAACAGCGCCTGGAACGCCTCGTCGCCGACATGGACTTCGTGCCGCGCGAGGAATTCGACGCCGTTAAGGATATGGCCGCCAAGGCGCGCGCCGAAAATGAACGTCTCGAGGCGCGGATTGCCGCACTCGAAGCGCGCACAAATCCTGATAAGTGACAGAACCGCGACGCACTTCTGTGCGTAGAGTCCGCAGCCCCGGAAAACCTGTGGGTGGCTCCGCCCGTCAACGGGCCCGATACCGCCAACTCTTGTCACCCTACAAAACCTTGTGTCAGGTTGAATTGCATCTGCTTCGTTTTGCGTCGCCCGCTCGGGGTTTGTCGAGGAGTTCTAGATGACCGTCATTCACCAGGACGAGACCACCTCCGCCCCGCACCCGCTCGACATGCTCGAGCGCACGGTGGAGGACAATGGCTGGTCCTTCGAGCGCTCCAGCCACGACGAGCTCAACCTCTCCGTCGCCGGACGCTGGTCCGATCATCATTTCAGCTTCACCTGGCGCGACGACCTGCAGTCGCTGCACCTTTCGAGCGCCTTCGACATGCGCATTACCGGCTCGACGCGCCGTGCCGATGTCGCCGCTCTTCTCATGTACGTGAACGCGCAACTCTGGATCGGGCATTTCGACCTCTGGCCCGAGGACGGCACCATCGTCTTCCGCCATGCGATGATCTTCCCCGATGCGCTCGCCAGCGCGTCGCAATGCGAGGCGCTGCTCAACCTCGCGCTCGAAGCCTGCGAACACTACTACCCGGCCTTCCAGTTCGTGCTCTGGGGCGGCAAGTCGGCGGAAGAAGCCGTCGCGGCCGCCATTCTCGAATGCCAGGGCCAGGCGTAACACCCCGATCATGAGTGCCGCTCCGATCGTTCTCGTCGGCGCCGGCCGCATGGGAACGGCGCTGCTTGCGGGCTGGATCGCGCGCAAGCTCGGGCCCGTCATTGTCGTCGAGCCGGATCCATCTCCGGCGCTGAGAAAAATCGCTTCGCGCAATCGCGTAAAGCTGCTTGCCGATGTCGGACAGCTGCCCAAGGGACGGGTACGAGCCTGCGTCGTTGCCCTCAAGCCGCAAATCCTCAAGACGCATGCCGCTGCCCTTAGCGCCGTCGCGCAATCCGGCGCGACGATGATCTCCATCGCCGCAGGTACGACGACACCCGTGCTCAGGAAAGCGTGGGGTTCGAAGGCCAGGATCGTTCGCGCGATGCCCAACACGCCCGGCGCCGTCGGGCGCGGCATCGCCGGTCTTTACGCGGCAAGAGGCGCTGGCGCCAAAGACAAAGCCTTGGCCGAAGCGCTGCTGGCTGCGCTTGGCGAAACCGTCTGGGTGAAACGCGAGTCGCTGATCGACTCCATCACGGCGGTTTCCGGGTCTGGCCCGGCCTACGTGTTCCTCTTCGTCGAGGCGCTTGCACAAGCCGCACAAGCCGAAGGCTTGCCGCGGGCGGCTGCCGAAAAGCTCGCTCGCGCGACTGTCGCGGGGTCGGGCGCGCTGCTCGATGCCGATCGCGCGGCGCCGTCCGAGCTGCGCCGCGCCGTCACCAGTCCTGGCGGAACGACAGAAGCAGCGCTTGCGGTGTTGATGAGGCCGGATGGCCTCGCAGCCCTCGTGGCGCGCGCCGTCGCGGCAGCGCGCAAGCGCGCCGAGGCGTTGTCGCGCTAGCCGCGCATTCCCGCCCCCGGCGTCTTGATGGATCGCGGCTCAGCGCGCACGATGCCCCGCATGTTGCAGCGCCGTTTCGTACCGCCGCCGCCCTTCGATGCCTTCATCGAAGGCCTCTGGTATTGGGAAGGCGATCCCGCCGCGCACGCGCGCGAGGCCATCACCGCCTCACGCAGCATGGGGTTGCTCGTCGATTTGTCGCGCAACGAGCTTCGCTACTATCACGGCGAAGACTACGGCGAACGCCGCAGCCTCGCCCCGATCGCGCTCCACGGGCTGAACACGCAGCCTTTCGCAATCGACGCCCATCACCCTTGCATCATGGGTGTCGAATTCAAGCCGGGCGGCGCCTACCCCTTTTTCGGTCCGGCCGCGAACGAATTCCGCGACCGCCATGTCCCGCTCGAAGATATATGGGGCGCTGAAGCAGGCAGGCTCTACGAACGCCTGCTGCAGGCACCGACGCCGGACGACAAATTCCACCTTATGTTCCATGCGCTGGTGACGGCGGCTCCGCGCGACTTTGTGCTTCACCCCGCGGTTTCGCTCGCGCTTGGTTGCTTCGAGCTGGCGCCGCATCGCGCCAGCGTGTGCGCCATGGCGAGGACGGCCGACGTCAGCACCAAGCGCTTCATCCGCCTGTTCAGCGAGCAGGTCGGCCTGACGCCCAAGCTCTATCTGCGCGTGGCGCGTTTCCAGCGCGTGCTCCAGCGCATCGTGCATGCGCCGCAGATCGACTGGTGGGATGTGGTAGATCGGCACGGCTATTACGACCAGCCGCATTTCATCCGCGAGTTCCGCGACTTCTCCGGATTTACGCCGACCGACTGGCTGAAGCGCCGCGGTCCCTTCGCCCACCACATCCCGCTGCCGGATTGAGGAAAAAAAATACAATCCAGTGGCCGATTTTTGCGGCAAGGTCCCACCAGAGGTGAGCCATGCCGGTCGAACTTGGATATTTCACGGTGAAGGTCAGGGACATCGCGCGGGCCAAGGCATTTTACGGGGCCTTGTTCGGATGGACCTTCGAGGAAGGCGGTGGCCACGTCGCCAACACGAAGTTTCCGCTCGGCATTGCCCCGGGCGGCCCCGTCGACATCTCGTTTGCCTATTTTCGGGTCGACGACCTCGAAGCGATCCTGACCCGGCTTCCCGCCCTCGGGGGTACCCTGCGCGAACGCGCGACATACCCTTCCGGTCCCACCGCCACGTGCGTCGACGACCAGGCTACGGTGTTCGTGTTGTGGCAACCCGCGCCGGGGTTCGAATAGGGCTAAACCGGCAGCCTTATCGTCGCGCGCAAGCCGCCCAGCAGGCTCTTGTCGAGCACGAGGTCGCCGCCATGGGCACGGGCGATGTCGCGCGCAATGGCGAGGCCGAGTCCCACGCCGCCCGCCTGCAAGTTCCGGCCCTCGTCGAGGCGGTGGAACGGCCGGAACGCCTCTTCACGCCTGTCCTGCGGGATCCCCGGCCCGTCATCGTCGACGATGATCTCGGCAAGACGGCCGTTGCGCCTGAGCGAGACGGCAACGGTGCTTCCATGTTTCAGTGCGTTGTCGATCAGGTTGGTGACGCAGCGCCGGAGCGCGCGCGGCTTCACGGCCAAGACGATGGCCTCCGGCACGTCGAGCGACAGCCGGTTCGTGCCGACCGCCTTGGCCCGCGCCGCGGCCCCCGCCGCATCGCGCACGATCGCTCCCACGTCGCTGACCACGGCTCTCTCGCCGCCCTCGCCGCGCGCGAACTGAAGATATTCGTCTAGCATGTGCTCCATCTCGGACACGTCGTCCTGCAGCGCGCGGACGTCCGGCCCGTCGGGCATCATGGCGAGCGCGAGCTTCACACGGGTCAGGGGCGTCTTGAGGTCGTGGCTGACGCCCGCGAGCATCTCGGTGCGCTGCTGCACGTGACGCTCGGTGCGCTCGCGCATGGCGAGGAAGGCCTGCGCCGCGCGCCGCACCTCTGTCGCGCCGTAAGGCTTGAAGTCGGGAACGGCGCGGCCCTTGCCGAAGGCGTCCGCGGCAAGCGCCAGCCGTTCGATCGGGCGCACCTGGTTGCGCAGGAACACGATCGCCACGCCGAGCAGGATCAGAGCCGAGCCGACCATCCACAGGATGAAGATGTCGGGGCTCGATACCGTGACGCGGTCGCGCGGCACCAGCATGCGCAAGACCCCGTCATGCACCTCGACGCCGATATTCATGTCGCCATGGTCGCGCAACACGTCGAAGTGCCGCGCCTCGCCGATCTGCTGGCCGATGACTTCGTCGAGCGCCGCGTCGATCGTGCTTTCATGATGATGGCGGGCCGGCGGCGGGATCGTCGCGCCGGGCATGAACGCCACCCTGTAGCCGAGCCGGTGGCCCGCGAATTCGCGCAGCTTCGTGCGTTCGGCCGGGGGATACCTGTCCTCGATCGCCATCATCAGCGCAACATCGGCGGCGACGTCGCGGGCCATGCGCCGCGTCGTCGTGTCGAGATCGCGTTCGAAGAAGACGTAGGAGACGATTCCCTGCAGCAGCACCATCGGCGCCACGATGATTATCAGCGAACGCCCGAACAGCCCGCGCGGCAGAATCCGCTTGAGAAGACGGAAGGGACTGTAGCGCGCGAGCCCCGCCGGCGCGCTCTCGTCAAGCGGCACGGTCGGGGACAAGGACATAGCCGACACCGCGGACAGTCTGCAGATAGAGCGGGAGCTTGGGGTCTTCCTCGATCTTGCGCCGCAGCCGCGTGACCTGCACGTCGATCGAGCGCTCCAGCGCCACGCCGAGACGCGTGCATAGATCGCTGCGCGAGAAAGAACGCCCGGGATTCGCCGCGAAGAGCTGCAGCAGCGCGGATTCCGAGCTCGTCAGATGCACCGGCTTGCCTTTGCGCCGCAATTGCGCGCGTTCGGGATCGAAAACCGCGTCGCCCATGCGAACCTCGGCGTGGGCGACGCGCGCGGGCGGCGCCGCGCGACGGAGCAGGGCGCCGACGCGCAGGAGGAGCTCGCGCGGCTCGAACGGTTTGGGCAAATAGTCGTCGGCGCCGTGTTCGAGGCCCGCGATGCGCTCTTCCGGATCGCCCCTCGCCGTCAGCATCAGGATCGGCACCTGAGATCCCGCGCGAACGGCGCGCGTGAAGTCGAGCCCGGATTCGCCCGGCATCATCACATCGACGATCAGGAGGTCGAAGGCGAAGCTTTTCATCAGCGCGCGCGCGTCCTCTGCGTTCGGGGCGGACGTGATGCGAAAGCCGTTGGACGACAGGTAGCGTTGCAGCAGCGCGCGCAGGCGCTCGTCATCGTCGACGACGAGAAGGTGCGGGTTTTCGATTCCGGAGGGCGCGTTCACGGCTCGGTGCTCCGCTTGGCGGTCTGCTTGTGGTCCTCGACGAGGCTCATCAGCACGCGGCGGAAGCCCTGCACGGCGTCCGGACCGGCCTCGCGGAAGGCGCGCACCAGGCGCGGCCTTCTCGCTTCCCAGATCGCATCCTCGAGTGCTGCGCCTTTCTCGGTCAGGCGCAGCTGGCGCATCCTGCGATCGCGCATACCAGCCTTGCGTTCGACGTAGCGGCTGTCGAGCAGGTCGTTCAGCACCCGGTTCAGGCTCTGCTTCGTGACCTTCAAGATCGCCAGCAATTCGGCGACGGAGAGGCCGGGATTGCGCGCAATGAAGTACAGCGCGCGCGCATGGGCGCGTCCCAATCCTGCTGCGCGCAATTCCGCTTCGCCGTGAGCGGAGATGTCGCGCGAGGCGAAGAAGATCAAATCCACGCCTTGCTTTAGCTCCTCGTCGCGTAGGTATAATGGGGAGCCGGCGGGCGGTCCGCCTGCGAATTTTGCGTCAGCCATGCTGACATAAATAGGCTCTCAACCCCTCCCTGCGCAAGCTCCGGCCTGCGCGGCAAGGGGCAGGGCAAAGGAACAGGCAGATGGCCGATGTGATCCCCTTCGACGACCGCGACGGCTCACTCTGGTATGACGGCAAGCTCGTGCCCTGGCGCGAGGCGAAGACTCATGTGCTGACCCACGGGCTGCATTACGCCTCATGCGTATTCGAGGGCGAGCGGCTCTATTCGGGCCGCATCTACAAGCTCGAGGAGCATACGGCGCGCCTGTTCGAATCCGCGCGCATCCTCGGCATGAAGATTCCGTACACGGAAGATCAGATCAACGAGGCCTGCTACGAAGCGGCCCGCGCGCAGAACATCGTCGACGGCTATGTCCGTCCCGTCGTTTTCCGCGGCTCGGAAATGATGGCGGTCTCGGCCCAGAACACCAAGATCCACGTCGCCATCGCGGTGTGGCAATGGCCCTCCTATTTCGATCCGAAGGAGAAGCTCAAGGGCATACGCCTCGATATCTCGGAATGGCGCCGGCCGGCGCCCGACACGGCGCCGACGCAGGCGAAAGCCGCCGGCCTATACATGATCTGCACGATGTCCAAGCACGCCGCCGAAGCGAAGGGCTATGCCGACGCGATGATGTTCGATTATCGCGGCTACGTGGCCGAGGCGACGGGCGCCAACATCTTCTTCGTGAAGGACGGCAAGGTGCATACGCCCATCGCCGACTGCTTCCTGAACGGCATCACGCGCAAATCGGTGATCGCGCTCGCGCATGCCCGCCAGATCCCGGTCGTGGAGCGCCACATCGAGCCGAAAGAGCTCGAGACCTTCAGCGAATGCTTCATCACCGGCTCGGCGGCCGAAGTGACGCCGGTCTCCGAGATCGGTCCCTACCGCTTCAAGCCCGGCACGATCACCGAAACGCTGATGACCGACTACGCCGACGAAGTGCGGCGCCCCGTGTCGCAGGTCAATCTCAGCAAGGCGAGCTGAGAGTCCGTCCCCAACGCGCTGTCGCGCGTTGCCCCCTCCAGCAAGCGGAGGTGGACTCCGTGGCTACCCCCTCCGCCTGTCGGTTGCGCGATTTACACATTCGGCCTACGCGTCGCCTCCACGAGCATGAATTTGGCATGGCACACACTGCGTTACCCTCTCCTCGAGGCGGGAGGGTAGCATTCGGTCGAACCCATCGAGATGTGTGGATGTCGTAGGCCTGTCGGAGGGGGCAACGCGCGCGTCAACGCGCGTTGGGGGAGGACCACTTTTCCGCCGCTGCCTGGTCCGATGCCTTGGCCTCGACCCAAATCTCGCTGCCCGCGCGCTCTTCGCGCTTCCAGAACGGCGCGTGAGTCTTCAGATAGTCCATCACGAAGTGGCACGCCTCGAATGCCGCCGCCCGATGGGCGCTCGCCACCGCGACCAGGACGATCGCATCGCCCGGCACCAGTCGACCCACGCGATGGATGACCGTCACGCCGATCAGGGGCCAGCGTTTTTTGGCATCCTCCGCATGGCGCGTGATCTCGCGCTCGGTCATGCCGGGATAGTGCTCGACAGTCAGAGCCGTGAGCCCGTCGTCGGCGCGGACATAGCCGGTGAACGTCACGACCGCGCCCGTGACGCTTCGCCCATCGGTCAACGCCTCGACCTCGTCATTGACGTCGAAGGGTTCGCTCTGGACGCGGATATGGGCGCTCATCCGCCGGTCACGGGGGGAAAGAATGCAACTTCGTCGCCGTCGGCGACCGGCGCATCCGCCGCCACATGCTCCTGGTTCACCGCAGCCTTGATCCGCGACAGATCTGCGAAGGCCTCGGCATAGCCCGCGCCCCGTGCCCGCAGATACCCGGCCAGGTCGCCGACGGTTTTCACATGCGCGGGCAGGTCGATCGTTTCCTCGCTCCGTCCGATCTTCTGGCGGACCCAGGCGAAGTAGAGGAGATTCACGCGGGCTCTCCGCCGGCCTGCCGTGCGCGGGTATGGGCGAGGCCGGCGCGCAGATAGACCGCGCCGGTGTAGACCGTCAGCCCGGCCGCCACCCAGAGCAGGACATAGGCGATCGCCATGGCGCCCGGGATGAGCTTGTCAGCGATCGGACCCAGGATCATCGCGCCGATGGCGACCATCTGCAGCGTCGTCTTGATCTTGGAGAAGAAGGTCACCGGTACGCTGACGGCCGCGCCCGCCAGGAACTCGCGCAAGCCGGAGACGAGGATCTCCCGCGTCAGGATGATCAGTGCTGGCACCAGCTTGAGCAAGCTCGCAAGCCCCATCGTGAGGTTGAACTGGTCGACGGAACCCTCTGCGACCAGCATCATCAGCGCCACGCCGACCAGGATCTTGTCGGCGATGGGATCGAGCATCCGGCCGAAATCCGACGAGGCCTGCAGCTTGCGCGCGGCGAGCCCGTCGAGCGCGTCGCTGAGGCCTGCGATGCAGAACACCGTGAAGGCGACGAGACGCGCCCCTTCCCCCGGCATCACGAAGGCGATCGCGAACACCGGAACGAGCGCGATGCGCAGGAGCGTGAGCGCGTTGGGCAGGTTCAGCATGGGCCGCACTCTAGCATTCGGACGCACATAGCAAATCCCACCGCACCTCGAGGATGCGCGTTTTCCTTAGAGCACTTCCCGAAAGGAAATACCCACAGCCGTCATCGCCCGGCCGGCGGATAGCCGGTCCGGGCGACCCATTTTCTTGGGCGAGAAGGAAAATGGATCGCCCGGACGCGCTACGCCGCGCGCCGGGCGATGACGACCCTTATTTTGTCGAAAACAGAAATCGCCCTAGTTGCTCGGATGGAAGAAGTCGTGGATTTTCTTCGCCAGCGTGCCGCTGACACCGGCGACTTGCTCGATATCTGCGAGGCTCGCAGCCGCCACCGCCCGTGCCGAGCCGAAATGCTGGAGCAAGGCGCGCTTGCGCGAGGCCCCGACGCCTGCAATCTCGTCCAGAGGATTGGCGCCTATCGCCTTGGAGCGCTTCTTGCGATGGCTGCCGATGGCGAAGCGGTGCGCCTCGTCGCGCAGGCGCTGAAGATAGTAAAGAACGGGGCTCTTGGGATCGAGGCGGAACGGCTCGCGCTTCGGCATGTAGAAATGCTCGCGTCCGGCATCGCGGTCCGGGCCCTTGGAGATGCCGACCAGCGTCACGTCCTCGACGCCGAGGTCGGCGAACACCTGGCAGGCGATCGAAAGCTGTCCGGGACCGCCGTCGATCAGCACCAGGTCCGGCCATTTCGTCTTCGGATCGCTTTCCTCCTTGACGAGGCGGGCGAAGCGGCGCGTCAGGACCTCGCGCATCATCGCGTAGTCGTCGCCCGGCGCAAGCTCGGTCGATTTGATGTTGAACTTGCGGTATTCGCCCTTCTCGAAACCGTCGGGTCCGGCGACGACCATGGCACCCAGCGCATTGGTGCCCTGGATGTGCGAATTGTCGTAGACCTCGATGCGCTTTGGCGGATTGTCCAGGCCGAAAACGTCCTGCACGCCGTCGAGAAGCTCGCGCTGGGCGCTGTTCTCGGCCATGCGCCGACCGAGCTGCTCGCGCGCGTTCTGCAGCGCCATCTCGACGATCTCGCGCTTCTCGCCACGCTGCGGCACCAGAACCTCGACCTTGTGCTCGGCGCGCAGCGACAGCGCTTCGGCGAGAAGCGGTCGTTCCGGTGTCTCCTCGGACAGCAAGATGAGCGATGGCGCGATGCGGTCGTCGTAGAATTGCGCGACGAAGCTCTCGAGAACCTCGGCCGTGGCGACATCACGGTCGTGGCGCGGGAAATAGGGCCGGTTGCCCCAGTTCTGTCCGGCGCGGAAGAAGAACACCTGGATACAGGTCTGGCCGCCCTCGTTGAAGGCCGCGAACAGATCGGCCTCGGTGAAGGTCGTCGGATTGATGCCCTGGCTCGACTGGATGTGGCTCATCGCACGCACGCGGTCGCGCAGGCGCGCGGCGCGTTCGAAGTCGAGCGCCTCGGCGGCCGCAGTCATGTCCCTGACCAGCGTGTCCTGCACGGCGCGGCTCTTGCCGGCAAGAAACCCCTCCGCCTCGGCGACGAGCTCGGCATAACCCTGACCGTCGATGCGGCCCACGCAAGGCGCGCTGCAGCGCTTGATCTGGAACAGCAGGCACGGCCGCGTGCGCGACTCGAAGACGGAATCCGAGCACGAGCGCAGCAGGAAGGCGCGCTGCAGCGTGTTAAGCGTGCGATTGACCGCGCCGGCGCTGGCGAAAGGCCCGAAATAGACGCCTTTGGTGGATTTGGCGCCGCGGTGCTTGAGGAGCTGAGGAAACGCATGATCCTCGCGCAAGAGGATGTTCGGGAAGGATTTGTCGTCGCGGTAGGAAACGTTGTAGCGCGGCTTCAGCCGCTTGATCAGGTTGGATTCGAGGAGGAGCGCCTCGATTTCCGAGGCGGTGGTGACGAAGAGCATTTCGGCCGTCTCGGCGATCATGCGGGCGATGCGTTCGGTATGGCCGCCGGATTTTGCGTAAGAGGCGACGCGCTTTTTCAGGCTCTTGGCCTTGCCGACATAGAGCACGTCGCCCTTCGCATCGAGCATGCGGTAGACGCCCGGCGCGTCGGGCAGCGTCTTCAGATAGGCCGCGATCCGCGCGATTCCTTTCAGCGGCGCGATGTCGTGGGTCTGCGTGGCCTGATCGTCGGTCATGGAGCGGATAATATAGTATCGCCGGCGCAGATTTGGCGGCTGCAAAACCGGCGCGCGGCCATTTAGGCGCTGCGTTCGCGCTCGATCTCCACGCCGGCGGATTCCGCGCCGGGCAGGGCGTGGAGCTTTTCCACGCGGACACGCGCGGTCTTCACCCGCTTGTCCTCGAAACAGGCCGCGGCGATGCGCTCGGCAAGGGTCTCGGCGAGGTTGATGTGGTCCTTGGCAATGATCGCGCGGATCGCCCTTGTGATCGTTGCATAGTCGACCACCGAGTTCGAGCCGGTCTTCGATGACCGCGAGATCCTCCACAGCGAGGTCGACATTGATGCGCACGGGCTGCAGCATGCCGCGCTCGTGGCCGTGAATTCCGATATCGGCCAGCACTTCGAGGTCGCGGATGAAGACGTGGCGGATCGCCCTAGCGGCGTCGGCGATACGGAACGGGTGGACGTTGGAGGGCTTCGTCATTCTTTCACGCTCACATCCGGCGTCTGCCAGATCAGATGCTGGCCGCCGTCGACGGCGATCATCTGGCCGGTGACGGACGGGGCTTCGAGAAGATAGCGCACCGCTTCGCAGACGTCCTGCGGCTCGGCGCCGTGGCCCAGGATGGTCGCATCGCGCTGGCGGCCGAAATCTGCCGCCGATTGCCGCTCGTTCTTCATCACCGGGCCGGGTCCCACCGCGTTGACGCGCACTCGGGGCGCGAGCGCCTGTGCCAGCGTCGTGTTGAGCCAGTAGAGCGCGGCCTTGCTGACGCTATAGGACATGAACTGCGGCGTCGGCTTCAGCACGCGCTGGTCGACGATGTTGACGATGGCGCCCTGCCGGTCGCGCCCGACCTGACGAGCGAAATCCTGCGACAGCACGAAAGGCGCGCGCAGGTTGGTTTCCATGTGCTTGTCCCAGGAGGCGCGGTCGGCGCTGTACCAGTCGTCGTTCTCGAAGATGGAGGCGCTGTTGACCAGCGCACCCAAGGGACCGAGTTCGGCGGCGGCCCGGCCGACGAGCGCCGCGGTCTCCGCCTCGCGCGAAAGATCGGCCTTGAGCAACACGGCCTTGACGCCGGCTGTCCGGGCGTCCGCTTCGGTCGCGCGCGCCTCCTTCTCGGAGGAGTTGTAGTGAATGGCGACGTCCCAGCCGTGGCGGGCAAGGTCCAGTGCAATGGCGCGTCCGAGGCGCTTGGCCGCGCCGGTAACGAGTGCCGTCTTTGGCATCTTGGTCATGATCTGAAACTATCGCGGAAACCGCGGCCGGACCATCACGGACATTTGTGCCGCAGCGTCTGCCACGCTAACTGTCACGCTTGAATATTCGGCAAGTGTTGCCGAAGATGCGTGGCCGAAAAAGGGGATTTTCCGTGGGAAAACTTGGAATTGTGATCGCGTTTGCCGGGGCGCTTGCTGCATCCGCCCCCTTTGCTGCCGCCCAGACCATCGGTCAGCCCGCACCGGGGCCCGACGACAACACGGTTGTGTGCAAGAAGTTGCCGCCGGAGACCGGAACCCATCTGCCTCAGCCGCCGGTCTGCCACACGAACCTCGAATGGAAGGAGATGCAGGCGCAGGGCCAGAATGCGACTCAGGAGCTCCAGCAGATCGGCACAATGCACAACATGCCGGGGGGATGAGACGGATCGGAAGTCCGGCTCACGCTACCCGACGAAGCCCACCAGCCGCTTGACGTCGCCCATCACCGGTTCCGCCAGCGCGCGCGCCTTTTCCGCGCCTGATTTCAGAATGCGGTCGATCTCCGCCGGGTCCTGCATCAGGCGGCGCATCCCGGTCGCGATCGGCGTCAGCTTGGCGACAGCGAGGTCGACAAGCGCGATCTTGAAGGCCGAGAATTGCTGGCCGGCGAAATCGGCGACCACCTTGTCGCGGCTCTCGTCGGCAAGCGCTGCGTAGATGTTGATCAGGTTCGCCGCCTCAGGCCGGTTGGCGAGGCCGTCGGCGGAATCCGGCAGAGGCTCCGGATCGGTCTTGGCCTTGCGGATTTTCTGCGCGATCGTGTCGGCGTCGTCCGTGAGATTGATGCGCGAATAATCGCTCTCGTCCGTCTTCGACATCTTCTTGGAGCCATCGCGCAGGCTCATCACCCGCGTCGCCGTGCCCGTGATGACGGGCTCGGGCAGCGGGAAGAAATCCGGCGCCGCGAAGTCGTTGTTGAACTTCTGCGCGATGTCGCGGGCAAGCTCGAGGTGCTGGCGCTGGTCTTCGCCCACCGGCACATGCGTGCCTTTGTAGAGCAGGATGTCGGCGGCCATGAGCACGGGGTAAGTGTAGAGCCCGACGGACGAGCGCTCCTTGTGCTTGCCCGACTTCTCCTTGAACTGCGTCATGCGGTCGAGCCAGCCCAGCCGCGCCACGCAATTGAAGATCCAGGCGAGCTCGCCATGCGCCGCGACCTGGCTCTGGTTGAACAGGGTCGTGCGCTCCGGGTCGACGCCGCTCGCGATGTAAGCCGCGGTCACCTCGCGGATCGCGCGCGAAAGCTCCTCGCGCTGGGCGTAGCCGCTCTCCTGCGTCAGCGCATGCATGTCGACGACGCAATAGAGGCACGGCATCTGGTCCTGCAACCGGACCCAGTTCTTCAGCGCGCCGAGATAGTTGCCGAGGTGCAGCGTGTTCGTCGGCTGCATCCCGGAAAAGCAAAGCGGAGCATGTTTCGGCGCATCGGTCATGGTCTTGCGGCCTTGAGGGCCGGGGTTTATGCCCCGGCCGCAGCCGTGGCTTCAAGGGCCTCGGCGTCGAGCGCCTTGAGGATGCGTGCCTCGATGGCGGCGATGCGGCCCTCATGGATCACTTTGTGACCGAAGCCGTCGCGGACGTAGAAGACGTCGACGGCGCGCTCGCCATAGGTCGCCACCATGGCCGACGAGATGGAAAGCCCGCTCTCGAAGATGGCGTAGGTGACGTCATAAAGGAGGGCCGGCCGGTCGAGGCCCTCGACCTCGATCACCGTTGCGATCGCCGAGGCGTCGTTGTCGAAATGCACGCGCGGCGCGACGCGGAAGGCGCTTGCGCGCCGCTTCGCGGCACGCTTGCCGATCAGTTCGCGCGGCCAGATCTCGCCCGTCAGCGTCTTCTCGATCGTCTGGCGCAGGCGTTCGATGCGCGACGCATCGCCCAGGGGTTCCCCCTCGGCGTCCTGCACCGAGAACACGTCGAGCGCGAAACCGTCGGCCGTGGTGAACGCCTTGGCGTCGACGATCGATCCTCCTGATACCGCGATGGCGCCGGCGAGCTTGGAGAACAGCCCGGGATGGTCCGGCGTGTAGAGAACGATCTCGGTGACGGACCGGAAGGAGTTGCTGTCGGCCGATAGCGTGAGCAGCGCCCCCTGCGCGTCGGCTGAAGCCATCATGCGCGCATGACGCTCATGGGTTTCCGCATCGAACGCCAGCCAATAGGCGTCGTAGTGACGCTCCAACGCACGCGCCTGCGTCTGCGGCGGCAGATCGGCGATGCGCTTGGCAAGTGCGCCTTTCGCGTCCTCGACCCGCGCGGCGCGCGCGGGCGTGGCATCACCGCCCGTCATCACGCTTTCGGCCTCGTAGTACAGCTCGCGCAGGAGCTGTCCCTTCCAGCCGTTCCAAACGCCAGGTCCCACCGCGCGGATGTCGGCCACCGTGAGGACCAGGAGAAGCCGCAGCAACTCCGGCGATTGCACGATGTTGACGAAGTCGCGCGCCGTCTTGGGATCGGAGATGTCGCGTCTCTGCGACGTGTCGCTCATCACCAGATGGTTTCTCACCAGCCACGACACCGCGCGGGTGTCGGCCGCCGACAGGCCCCAGCGCGGGCACAGGCTTTCCGCGATCGCGGCGCCGACATCGGAGTGATCGCCCGGCAGCCCCTTGGCGATGTCGTGCAGGAGCATCGCGCAATACAACGCCTCGCGCGACTTGATCCGCTTGACGATGTCGCTGGAGAGCGGATGATCGGCCTTGAATTCGCCGCGCTCGATCGCCGCGACGTTGCCGACCGCCCGGATCAGGTGCTCGTCGACCGTATAGTGGTGGTACATGTTGAATTGCATCAGGCCGACGACACGGCCGAATTCCGGCACGACGCGTCCGAAGACGCCGGCCTCGTTCATCAGGCGCAGCGCGCGCTCCGGATCGCGCCGGGACGACAGGATCGCGAGGAACAGTCGGTTCGTCTCAGGATCGTTGCGCACGTCGTCGGTGATGAGGTCGAGCGCGCGCGTGATCGTGCGCAGCGCCGAGGGATGCACGTCCACGCCTTTCGAATCGGCAATCTGAAATATCCGGACCATGTTGACCGGATCGCGCTGGAACACGTTGGGATTGGCGTTGAGCCGCCCGTTCTCGACGTAAAAATCCTCCGTGCCCACGCGCGGCTTGAGGAAACCGGGCAGCATGCTCGACAGCAACGGGCGGCGTTTGCGGTTCTGTTCCTCCAGCGCGGCGCAGAAGATGCGGGTGAGATCGCCGACGTCCTTGGCCACCAGGAAGTAGGTCTTCATGAACGCTTCGACCGCGCGCCGGGGGCTGTCGCCGTAAAATCCCAGTCGCGCCGCAAGCTCGGTCTGGACGTCGAAGGACAGGCGTTCCTCCGCGCGGCCGAGGAGGTAATGCAGATGCACGCGAACGTTCCAGAGGAACGCCTCGGCCTTCTGGAAGGTCTTGTATTCGTCGCGCGTGAAAACGTTGTGCTCGACGAGGTCGGCCGCGTCCTCGACGTGGTAGACGTACTTGCCGATCCAGTAGAGCGTCTGCAGGTCTCGCAGCCCGCCTTTGCCCTCCTTGACGTTCGGCTCGACGAGGTAGCGGCTCTCGCCCTGGCGCAGGTGGCGCTGCTCCCGTTCGGCGAGCTTGGCCTCGACGAAATCCTGTCCGGAGCCCGAGGCGACTTCGCCCCAGAACTTCCGCCGCAATTCCTCGTAGAGCTTCTTGTCGCCCCAGAGGTAGCGCGCTTCCAGGAGCGCTGTTCGGATCGTCACGTCCTGCTTCGCGAGCCGCACCGACTCCGGCAGCGACCGCGTCGCGTGGCCGACCTTCAGGCCCAGGTCCCAGAGCATGTAGAGGATGAACTCGATCACGCTCTCGCCCCAGGGCGTCTGCTTGTAGGGGCGTACAAAGAGGAGGTCGATGTCCGAACCGGGCGCGAGCTCGCCGCGGCCGTAGCCGCCCGTCGCCACGACTGTGATGCGTTCCGCCGATGTCGGGTTTTGCGCGTAGTAGAAGTGCTTGGTCGCGAAGTCGTAGATGATCTGGATGATGGCGTCCTGCAGTTCCGACAGGGCGCGCGCCGCGGCAAGTCCGGAAAGCTTGTCGCTGTCGACCGCAGCCTTTACCCGGTTGCGACCGTCCTGGAACGCGGCCTTTATCATGGCAAGCGCCTCGCGCCGCAGCGCGATCTGGTCGCGCGTGTCGTGCGCCAGCGCCGTCAGCGCGCGCCGAAGCGCATCGCCGTCGATCAGTTCGGACAGGGCAGCGCCTTCGTAACCCAAGTTGGGAATCCGCGCGGTTTCAGCGGCATAGAAGAGGGGACGACCCCTAAAGGCAAGGTTAGGAGGCCGCAAGCGTCGGTCGGCTGCGCAAATCGACGGACCATCGCGGGGCAAAATGGGCTAGTCGCGGTCGAACCAGCGTTGGACGAGCCCCGCGAGCGCCCCTCCCGCGATCGGGGCGATCCAGAACAGCCAAAGCTGCCCGAGCGCCCAGCCGCCCTGGAAGAGCGCGACGCCTGTCGACCGCGCCGGATTGACGGAGGTGTTGGTGACCGGGATCGCGACCAGGTGGATCAGCGTCAATGTGAGTCCGATCGCGAGCGGCGCAAACCCCGCGGGCGCCGCTTTCGACGTGACGCCGAGGATGATGATCAGGAACATGAAGCTGAGCACGACTTCCGTCACCGCGCAGGCGAGCAGCGAATAGTGTTGCGGCGAGTGATCGCCATAGCCGTTCGATGCAAATCCGGCCGAGGCGTCGAAGCCGTCCTGACCGCTTGCGATGACGAAGAGGACGGCCGCCGCGACGATCGCGCCCACGACCTGCACGACGATGTACGGCGCCACATTCGACGAGGGAAACCGGCCGGCGGTCCAGACGCCGATCGTGATCGCCGGATTGAAATGCCCGCCCGAGATGTGGCCGAACGCGTAGGCGCCGGTGACGACCGTCAGTCCGAACGCCAGGGCCACGCCCGCATAACCGATGCCGAGACCGGGAATGGCGGCGGCGAGAACGGCGCTGCCGCATCCCCCGAGGACGAGCCAGAACGTGCCGAGAAATTCCGCGGCGAGCTTGCGTGACAAGTCCATCGTTTCTTCCCCTGGGGCCGAGCGTTCAACGTCCCGTTTGCGCTCTCGCCCAGGAGAGATAGTCGGCGTTTCCCCCGTCGATCGGCAAGATGAGAAAGCAGGGAACCGTATAGGGATGCAGCGGCCTTGCGGTCGCGATGACCTCCTGCGCCAGTTCCCGGCGCGTCTTGATGAAGGCAGCGAATTCGGGACCGGTCTCGATCTTGCCCTCCCATTCGTAGACGCTCGTCATCGGCCCATGGATGTTCGCGCAGGCCGCAAGCTTCTCGCGAATCAGAACCTCGGCCACGCGTCCCGCCGACGCGTCGTCGGGAAAGGTCGAATAGACGAAGACGAATTCGCTGTCGGCCATTTGTGCGCTCCTATGGGCAGCGAGCACTTTGCCACCGCTGCGGGTTCACGCGGAGTCGCGGCGCTATGAGAGTCGGGGAGAAGAAGCACCGGCGCTTCGCGCCAACTTCGTCGTCTCATAATCTTCGTCTGCGAAGCAGCGCAACTTCCGCTTCCGCGGCTCTCGCAGCGCCGCGCTTCCGCGTGAACCGACTGTGCGCTCTGATGCGTACGTTCGCAAAGAAAAACGGCGCGAGATTTCTCCCGCGCCGTTCTTGCTTTTTCAAAACCTCTCGGCTCAGACGAGCTTCAGATTGACGGCCTTCGGGCCGCGCTTGTCGGCTTCGACGTCGAAGCTGACGCGCTGGCCTTCGTTAAGACCGCGAAGCCCAGCGGCCTGCACGGCGGTGACGTGAACGAACACGTCCTTCCCGCCGCCTTCCGGCGCGATGAATCCGAAGCCCTTCGTCGTGTTGAAAAATTTGACCTGTCCGATGGTCATTACGGCTTTCTCCTGAAAGCATTTGAACTCCGCACCGGACACCACGCCCGGCACGGTTGTCAAAGTCGCGTCGAATTTTCAGGGAAAGCGTCGTCGTCACTCCATCCAAACGTCTCAAGGAACCAGAGGTTCTCGGTGTTTGGTTGGCGCGCATGAAACTCTCTGCTGGCTAGCGCGGCCTCAACTTTTGCCCATATAGGGGCAGACGATTTCGTTTGCAAGACGGAGAAAATTGCACTCGGCGAAGCCCTGCGACTTTACCAGCGCGCATCGAGCGGCACGAATCCCGGCGTCGATTCCGACGCGCCGCAACCAGGCCGAAACCGCGCGGTAAGGCCCGAGATCGAAGCCGCCGTCCGCCGCGCAATGCGTGTATGCAAAGAGCGCGATGTCGGCGATGGAATATCGTCCGCCTGCGAACCAGTCGTGGCGCGCGAGATGCGTATCCATCACGCCGAGCGCCGCGTTTCCCTTGGCGTGCCACTCGGAAACGAGATGCCGCTTCTTCTCCAGCTCGTCCTTCGGCGCGAAGCCGAGCCAGAACCGCGCCACGGCGATATAAGGCTCGTGGCTGTATTGCTCGAACATCATCCACTGGATCATCTCCGCGCGGCCCCATTTCGTTTCGGGCTGGAGCTGTGTGCCTTCGCTCAGATACCAGAGGATCGCGCCCAACTCCGACAGGCAGCGTCCGTCATCGAGCTCGAGCATCGGCACGCGGCCGTTCGGATTCTTGGAGAGGAAGTCAGGCTGGCGAGTCGCGCCGCCGTGCAACGCGTAGTCCTTCAAAGCGATGGGAATGCTCAATTGCCTGGACGCCAGCCTGACCTTGTAGCAATTGCCCAAATCCTGCATCTGATGAAGCACCGGCATGTCGCTTTCCCCTTCGCCTTCCGCGCGCATCCTGACCGATTTCCGTTCCACGCGCTCATGTGCGCGCTGCGTTGGCCCTATGCGTTCACGAAGGCGCGAGTGGTGCGTCAAGTGTCTCTTGACACGACAGCCTGTCAGGCTATCCTTGACACACCGCCAGGAGAGATTGAGATGGCGAAGACCAGTGCGAAGTCGAATTTGCTCTACTGTTCGTTTTGCCAGAAACCGCACACGGAGGTGGCGAAGCTCGTCGCCGGTCCGGCGGCGTATATCTGCGACGCCTGCATCAAGGTTGCGGCCGAGCAAGCCAAGAGGCCGGTCATGGGCGGCGGGTTCAAGGGCTATGACGAGCACCCGCCCGAGCAATTGCTCAAGCTGCTGAAGCCCGCCGCAGCGATCCTCGATACGGTGCGCGACGATCTCCAGGCAAAGATCGATTCCTTGCGCCGGCGCGAGGTCAGCTGGGCGGATATCGGGGCGGCCCTCGGGGTCTCGCGCCAGGCGGCCTGGGAGCGATTTTCCTGACGGGGGCGGGCGACCGAAATATTTGCCGTGCAGAATGGGAACCACCTGCCGCTCGCGGCGTTGCGCTCGGGCGGTATTTTCCGCGGCGCGTTGGGAAATTTGAAATGATGAGAATTCGGACGGTTGGGCTGGCTCTTGTTGCGACTCTTGCGGCGGGCTCGGCTGGGGCCGACTCGCTGCCGATGGACACCCCCATCACCACGGACGGCCTCGAGACGGTCTGCACCGGCATCGGCTCCGGCAAGGACGATCCGCGCTGGCCGAGCTACCCGGTCAGGGTCGAGTTTTCGAACGGCAGCGCGCAGTATCTGGCCGGCGTTCATCTCACGCTCTCGGGCGGCGGCAAGACGCTCGCGGCCTTCGACTGCATCGGGTCCTGGGTGCTCTTCAAGCTGCCGGCCGGCAGCTACAAGGTGACCGCGACGCTGACGGGTCAGCCAGGGGGGGCGACGCGCTCGACGCTGTTCAAGACCAGCGGAACCGGTGCGCAGCAGCGCGTGGAAGTCCAGTTCCCCAAGGTCGCCGCCAACCAGTAGCGCCGCGCGGACGCAGAGGTCATCTAGATCAGCACCTGCTCGGCGACATCGTCTTCCTCGGCTTCCTGCTCGTCCTGCGGCGTCACGAGCCTGCGCTTCTTCCAGTCGCCGCGCGCGAAAATCGCCCCGCTCACGATCGCGATGGAGACATTGGCGACGGGAAACGCCCACCAAAGCCCATGGGCGTGAAGCCGCGTGTGCTGCGACAGCACGAAGGCCAGCGGAAACTGCAGGCACCATTGCGAGACGAGCGAGATCATCATCGCCGTCATCATGTTGCCGCTCGCGCGCAGGACGCCCATCAACGCGAATTGCAGCCCGATGAAGCCGAAGCTCCACGAGACGGTGCGGATGAAGACGCTGGCTTCGTGGATCACCTGCCGGTCGCTCGGGACGAAGAACGCGGCGATGTTGTTCGCAAAGACGAACGCGACCAGGCCGACGGTCGAGAGCGTGCCGAAGGTGAGGCCGGCGGCAAGTCGCGCGACGCGCTCGGCGCGATGGATATTGCCCGCACCGATGTTCTGCCCGACCAGGGTCGAGGTCGCGAGCGAGAATCCCATCGCCGGGATGACGACGACATTGAGCACATTGGTGCCAACTCCGTAAGCCGCCGTCGTCACCGTGCCGAACCCGGTGATCAGGAACGTCATCACCGTCATGCCGAGACCGCGCGCGGATTGCTCGATCGACGCCGGATAGCCGAGATTGAAGGCGCGTTTGATGAAGGCGAAATCGGGCTTGAACGCCTCCCACGTCAGTTTCACGCCGAAACGTCCGCCGAACAGCAGAGACAGCCCCACGGCCGCTGCGATCGCCTGTGATACCAGCGTCGCCAGCGCCGCTCCCATCACGCCAAGCCCCGCGCCGAAGATCAGCAGCGGGTCGAGGATGAAATTGATCGCGACGGTGCCGGCCACGATGTAAAGTGGGATACGAACCTGTCCCACACCGCGCATTTGCGACTGGAACATGAAATAGCCGAAGGCGAAGGGCAGGCCGACGAACTGCACGCGCAGGAACTTGAGCGCGTTGGCATAGACCTCGGGCGCCACGTCCATCAGCTCGAGCACATACGGCGCGATCACGACTCCGATCGTGCCGAGTACGACGGAGACGCCGGTGACCGCAAGAAGCGTCTGCGCGGCGACGTGGTTGACCATGGGCGCATTGCGCGCGCCGACATATTGCGCGATCAGCGTCGATCCGGCGATGGCGAAGCCCATGCCGCTCGAGATCATCACGAACATCAGCGGCATAGAGATCGACACGGAGGCGACGGCGGACGCGCCCAGCCGACCGACCCAGAACGCATCCACGATCTGATAGGCGATTTGCAGGATGTTCGCGCCCATGATGGGGATGGCCAGGAGGAACAGCGAGCGGATGATCGGCCCCTCGAGCAGGCGCGGGTCGAACGGCCGCCGCATCGAGATGGGCGGACCACCCGCCCCCGGCGGCCCGGGCGCGGCGCTGCGTTGTGCCGCGGGCGCGGTCAGGGTTTCCTTGTCCGGTGCCATCGTGGAATTGTCACGTTTACGGCGCCTCGCGCAACCCGAGGCCAATTCGCGCCAACCGAAGCATTTCCGCCCGTGCCGCGCACGTGTACGATGCGGCGTCTGATCGGGGATCGACAATGGCTCAGGCCTTCGGCGGGTTCATTCTCGGCGCCTTCGTGGTGTTTTGTCTCTTCTTCTTCGATCCCCCCCTCGCTTACGAGGTCCAGCTCCGCGCGCACGATCGGGACCGCCAAGGCCGATATGGCGACGTCGCGGTCGGCGTCGAGCAGCCCTTCTCGCTCGGCACGAACAATGCCGATACATCCTGGTATGCAGACAACCAGGATGTGGCGGAGTCGCAGGCGTCAAGCTGCGAGGCGGTGATCGCGCTTCAGAACCGCTCGGGCCGTCCGCTGAATGTCACGCTGAACGTGCGTTACCGCGGCAGTCACCGCGATGAGGATGGCGGCTTCGAATCCGAGGATGGTCCGGCAACTGTGTCACTCGCACCCGGCGAACAGGCCAACAAACCATCCGAGCCGACAGCGTCGGCGGCGACCCGCGCGATTGCGAGGTCCTCAACCGGCCCGACACGCTCGTGATCGGCGTCGAGGCCTGCCCAGACGAGGAAAGTCATTCCGGAAAATGCGAAGAAGAACAGATCGACCCCGCCGACGCGCTCATGCATGAGCCGAGCGGCGGCCCTTCACGCGAAGGGGAGGGACGTCGGGGCTGAGCGGCGGTGACGATCATCATCTGTCACAAGCTCGATTGCTTAACCGCGCGCGGCTCTCTCTTCGCCCAAAACCCGTGATCGCCCGGCCGGCGGACAGCCGGTCCGCGCGACAAAATTTATTTTTCATCAGGCGAAGGAAATGATCGCCCGGACGCGCGCTGTTCCGCGCGCACGGGGATGACGACATTTGTGTATTCCTCCTAAGGAATGCTCAAATCGTCCTACTTCCCGCTCGGCTTCGACGCGACGCCACCGGCATCCGCGCTTTGCGTGGCTGCGAGGTCCCCCGCATGCACGCAGCGCCCTTGCGGCGGATCGGGCTGCGCCAGCTGCGCCATGACTTCGCCGGCGCCGCCAATGCAGGCGACCCAGCGGAAGGCATGGCTCGCATCGGCATCCTTGAGGCTCGTGTCGGCGACCAGCGCGCCGAAGCCGCGGGCCGCGACGCTGCCAGGGATCGCGCCGCGATCGCAGGCGGTGAGCCGGTCGTCCCCGTTCAACATGCAATAGGAGAACTGCACGTCGGCATCGCAGTGATTGCGGAAGCCCCAATGCTGGCCGTCGCTCTCGACGCTCAGGCAATCCGATGCCGAACGCTTCGGCGCCGGACCGTCGATGGGATGGACGGAGGATGTCTCCACCACGATGGGCGGCGCCGTCAGGGCCGCCACGCGCGATGCGTTCAGCGCGGAAGCCGTGTGCAGCGCCGTCGGCGCGGCGTGCTTCTCGTGCAGGTCGCTTGCGGGAAACGGGCGCGGCACGGGAATGGCCGCCATCTTCGAGCGATTTCGCCAGCCCCGCATGGTGCGACCTGGCCGGCGCAGGCGCCGCGGCCGGTGCCGGCATCGGTCCCTCCGCCTGATCGACGGCCAGGCGATCCGCCAGCTGCACCACGGCCGCCTCGCGCTCCGCGCGCGAAAAGACATGGCCCTGAGGATACCAGACCGTTTGATAGAGCGCGGAGCCGGGCACGTCGTAGGCGATCATGATGCCGCCGTCGCTGCTCGGCGCGAGCGTTTCGGAGCGCCCGTCGGCATAGTCGACCGTGATGGCATTGTCGGTCACGCGGAACGTGGCGATCAGATTGGTTGCCGACGCCGCGTCGCGCACGGTCCCGAGCCGGTCGTTCAGGAACATGAAGCTTGCAGTCTGCGCGCTGCCGTCCGGACGCCGGATCGCGCGCGTCATGCCGCCGCCTTCCGCCGTTTGCAGCAACAGCGTCGAGCCGTCGACGGCCGTCAAATTCGCGTCGAAGAAGCTGTTCAGGAACGCCCAGCGCGCCTTGCTGGCGCTGACGATGCTCTTCCTCGCCTGCTGCGCATCGTTCGCTGTGTCTTCATCATTTGTGGCGGCGGAAGCGGGCGGCGCTGCCGCGCTTGCCGTATCGTCAGGCACGGTCGCGGTCGGTGCCGCAGACATTCGGCGCGCGGACGCGACCGGATCGACAGTCGCGGACGCGATCTGCGTACCGGCGGGGCGAGGTCCCTTGAACTCGCCGTCCTGCCAGAAGCCGTCATAGCGGTCTCCGCTCGCGGCGGTCAGAACGCCGTGGCCGTTGAACTGGCCGTGCTGCTCTTCGCCGTCATAGCGCGTGCCGTCCGCCCAGCCGATGATGACGTGGCCGTCCTGCAGCACGCCTTCGTCGAAATTGCCGGTCAGGCGCTCGGCCATCTTGCCGGTGTTGAAGAAGGTCAGGGTGCCGGAGCCCGAGATCGCGTTGTCGCTACAGCCGCCCGACCATTCCACGCTGTCGTTGGCGCCGGCGTGGGAGTTGTAGGCCCAGCATTGCGTGCGCGGATCGAGAACCCAGTGCAGGTCGTCACGATCGGAATTGTCGGCGCGCGTATCGCCGTTGGAGGTGTCGCCGTAAGGATCGTCGGGATTGGCGCTGGCCTGTCGCGGCCATGCGGCGTGACCTGTCGAGGTTCCGAGAAGAAGAAACGCGGCCGCAACCAAGCCTGTTCTTGCGGCGGCAAGCTTTGCCAACACTGCCATGATGTGCCCCCCGTACGGACCGCTCGTCCGTTCGCTGCCTCTGCCCCTCCGGAATAACCGTCGCAGACTGCAATGGCGTCATCAAATCAGATCGGCCACGTTCGCTAACGAGGCCTTTCGAATCAATACCGCTTTCGAAAATCCTTGTGTACACACGTTCTCGGATGAGACGCTCACGTCCGGCAACTTCTGGAATGGAACTATTTGTGGCAAGGCTTCCGAAACCTGCGGCACGCAAGGAGTATTTCTCTCGCGCCGTTCAGGAATGAAAACCGGCCGCGGTTGCGACGCGACCGGCTTTTTGTTCGTACAACTGCGAGGGAGAAACGAACAAGAGACGGCTGCGCGCCGAAACACTCAGGAGGAGGAGCTTCATCGACGCGCCGTCGTTCGAAGGGAGATTTGGCGATTTCGCGATGCATCGCCAGATAGGAAAAATACATAGCGACGAGCGCGTTCAGCGCGACCGGCTGCCGAATGTCTTCGGTCGTCCGGGCCTTTCCAGGCGGCGGCCCTTGCCGCGTTTCATCACCCGCGGCTTGGATTGATTTTCTTCGCTGGACACCGTGATCATCGCGTCGTCGACGGCGCGGTCGACTTCGGACTGGCGCGCGAAGGGATCGTCCGCGACCTTGAGCTCGACGGCCTGCAGCCGCTTGATCTCGTCGCGCAGCCTCGCCGCGGTCTCGAATTCGAGGTCCGAGGCCGCCTCGCGCATCTGCTTCTCCAGGTCGGCGATATGGGCGCGGATGTTGTGGCCGATGAACTCCTTGCCGTCCTCGCCGAGCCCGGTGTCGACCATGACGTGGTCGCGCTCGTACATCGAGCCCATGATGTCGGAGATGTTCTTCTTGATGCTGAGAGGCGTGATGCCGTGCGCCGTGTTGTAGGCCGTCTGCTTCTCGCGCCGGCGGCTGGTCTCGGCCATCGCACGCTCCATCGAGCCGGTGATGCGGTCGGCATACAGGATCACCTTGCCGTCGACGTTGCGCGCGGCGCGGCCGATGGTCTGCACGAGGCTCGTCTCGGAGCGCAGGAAGCCTTCCTTGTCGGCGTCGAGGATGGCGACGAGCGCGCATTCGGGGATGTCGAGGCCCTCGCGCAGCAGGTTGATGCCGATCAGCACGTCGAAAGCGCCGAGCCTGAGATCGCGGATGATCTCGATGCGCTCGAGCGTCTCCACGTCGGAATGCATGTAGCGAACGCGGATGCCCTGCTCGTGCATGTACTCGGTCAGGTCTTCGGCCATCTTCTTGGTCAGCGTGGTGACGAGGGCGCGGTAGCCGCGCTTGGCGATGTCGCGGCATTCCGCGATGAGGTCGTCAACCTGCACTCCACCGGCCTGATCTCGACCGGTGGATCGATGAGTCCGGTCGGCCGGATCACCTGCTCGGTGAAGACGCCGCCCGTGCGCTCCATCTCCCATGGCCCGGGCGTCGCGGACACATAGACGGTCTGCGGCCGCATCGCGTCCCATTCCTCGAATTTGAGCGGACGGTTGTCGATGCATGACGGCAGGCGAAATCCATACTCGGAAAGTGTTGCCTTGCGGCGGTAGTCGCCGCGATACATGCCGCCGATCTGCGGCACCGTCACATGGCTTTCGTCGACGAAGACGAGCGCCTCGTCCGGCAGATATTCGAACAGCGTCGGCGGGGGCTCGCCCGGCTTGCGGCCCGTCAGCCAGCGGGAATAGTTCTCGATGCCGGCGCAGGAGCCCGTCGCCTCGATCATCTCGAGGTCGAATGTCGTGCGCTGCTCCAGCCGTTGGGCTTCCAGCAGCTTCCCGTTGGCGCGGAAGTCGTCGAGCCGGAGCCGCAGCTCTTCCTTGATGCCCTTCATCGCCTGCGCCAGCGTCGGGCGGGGCGTCACATAGTGCGAGTTCGCATAGACCTTGATCTGGTCGAGCTGGCCCGAGGAGCGTCCGGTCAGCGGATCGAACTCGGAGATGGAATCGACCACGTCGCCGAACAGCTCGACGCGCCAGGCGCGATCCTCATAGTGGGCGGGATACAGGTCGATCGTGTCGCCGCGAACGCGGAACGCGCCGCGCACGAAATTGTCGTCGTTGCGGCGGTATTGCAGCGCGGAGAGCTGGCGCATCAGGTCCATGCGGTCGATCTTCGCGCCGCGCGCGATGCTGATCGCGGTGCCCGAATAGGTCTCCACCGCGCCGATGCCGTAGATGCAGGAGACCGACGCCACGATGATGACGTCGTCGCGTTCGAGGATCGCGCGCGTCGCAGAATGGCGCATGCGGTCGATCTCTTCGTTTACCGAGGAGTCTTTCTCGATATAAGTGTCGGTTCGTGGGATATAGGCTTCCGGCTGGTAGTAGTCGTAATACGAGACGAAATACTCCACGGCGTTCTCCGGGAAGAACTGCTTCATCTCGGAATAGAGCTGGGCCGCGAGCGTCTTGTTGGGCGCGAGGATGAGGGCAGGGCGCTGCACGGCCTGGATCACCTTGGCCATGGTGAAGGTCTTGCCGGAGCCGGTCACGCCGAGCAGGACCTGGTCGCGCTCGTTGGCGTTCGCCCCTTCGACGAGATCCCTGATGGCCGTCGGCTGGTCGCCGGCAGGCTCGTATTCCGAGACCAGCTTGAACTTGCGGCCACCCTCGGACTTCTCCGGCCGCGCCGGGCGGTGGGGAACGAAGGCCGTCATTTCGGCGCCCGACATGATGGGCGCCTTCGATGCGGCGCTGCGGAACTTCGCGGACGCCTCACTGAACCCGCCGTCGCGGGGAATCATGCCGTTGTTGTGAGCCATTGTGGTCCAATATAGGGGCGCGGCCGCGGTTTGTGCAGTCGCCGTGTCCGCCCAGGCTGCCGGTCTTTCCTAGGCTGCCGCCGCGAAATCCGGATAGAAGCGGTGCATCATCCGTTCGCTGTAGGCGACGAGATTGTCGTGCTCGCGCGCCATTTTCGGCAGGGCACCCTCGAAGAGAGGCGCCAACGCGCCCGCGATCATGCCGAACGCGGTGGCGTCGCTCGCCGTCGGCCTGTTGCCGAAGAGAAACGGCTTGTCGCCGAGCAAAACCGACGCCGCCGCGAGAGAGCGTCCTCCCAATTCCGCCATTTCGCGCGGGCTGTGTCGTCCAAGGCCGTGGCCCTGGAGATTTGCCGTGACCCTCTCGCGCGCTTGCTTGCGGGCCGTGTCGCGCACCTCTTCCGGCGCGCCATCGAAGAAATGCGCAGGCCCGCGCGCGAAATTCTCGTCGTCGCACCAGCGCAGATTGATGATCGCCCAGTAAAGGTGGTCTTCCAGCATGCGCTCGATCGCCCAGGCCTGGGCGCGCTGGGTGTCGTCGAGCCCGCGGTCGAGGTCTACGCCGTAGCGCGCCTCGATGTGGGCGCGGATGAAGGTCGAAATCCCCGATCAGGGTGCCGTCATCGTCGATAAAGGGGATCTTGCCCTTGGGCGCCATGGGCGGCGCGGCCCTGGCGTGGCGGTAGGGCAGTCCCGCCATCTTGAGTTGGACGTCTGTCTTGAGGACGAACGGGCTGGGGTCGGGAAGGCCGAAAGCCGGGCCGAAACCGTAAAGCGTGATCATGCAAACCTCCTCTTTGGCTCGGTTGTCATAGGCCCCCACTGCTGACAACATGCTGTCAGCAGCGATCCTGTATGCAAACCGCATGAGACGCGCCGACAGGCTTTTTCAGATCATCCAGATCCTCCGGCGGGCGCGGCGCCAGCCGACGACCGCCGACGCCATCGCGGCCGAACTGGAGATCTCCAAGCGCAGCGTCTATCGCGACATCGCGCAGCTGATCGCCCAGCGCGTGCCGGTGCGCGGCGAAGCGGGCATCGGTTACGTTCTCGAAGACGGCTTCCACATGCCGCCGCTGATGCTCACGCCCGAAGAGCTCGAAGCGGCACTGCTCGGTGCGCAATGGGTGTCGGGCCGCGGCGATACCGCGCTGGCGCGCGCCGCCGGCGATTTCATCGCCAAGATCGGTGCGGTGATACCGGAACGCCTGCAGCCCTACATCATCGAACCCACGCTCGTGTCCCCCAACGTCTCGCCGATCAAGCAGGATTCCGTGGACACCGCGCGGGTGCGGGCCGCGATCCATGCGCAAACCAAGATCGCGATGCTCTACCGCGATCTCAGCGAACAGGACACCGAACGCACGGTCTGGCCGATCGGCATCGGATATTTCGATCTCGTGCGCACGATCATCGCGTGGTGCGAATTGCGCCAGGCCTTCCGCAGCTTCCGCACCGATCGCGTGCGCGACGCGCAATTCCTCGAGGTGCGGTATCCCACGCCGCGCACGCGCCTGAGGGCGCAATACCGAAAGGAGATGCAGGAAGCCCATGCCCGGCACGTGGCGCGTCGTACGGCCGGTGACGTGAAGATCGTGGAGTAAGGCGTAACGCCTACTCCGTCGCGAGCACCGCGTTCGCGAAAGTCGTCGGTGCATACACAGGCGCAGGGCGCCAACTGCCGGTGAGCGGGCGCGTATAGATCAGGCGCTGGCCGTCCCAGACCGCAATCTGGCGCGCGCCGTCCAGCTGTATAGCATGCGCCAAGTTCTTTGCGTCCTGATCGCTGACGCAGGTCGCATGGAAACGCGCGGCGACCGAGCCGTCTTTGTTCAGATAGCGGATTTCATACGCCGGCATAGCGCTCCCTCCGACAGTGCAACCATGCTCCTCCCGATGTCTCAGTTCTCCCCGGTTTCCATCCAGGAGTCGAGCAGAACTTTCGCGCGGGCTTTCCGCGCGCTGCAATAAGCCTGCGCCATTCGACGGGTTTGCTCAGGGAATCGGCAATCTTTCGCGCGCCGCGCAACTTCACGCTGCAATACCTGCGCGGCGCGCGGAAGATTTCTTAGTTCAGCGCCTTCAATGTAGTCGCCACGTCGACGGCATCCTTCTTGGCCGCGACGATGTCGCTGGAGGCGATGCCGGCGGCGGCACTGGCGGCCGCGGCTTCGAGCGCCGGTTTCTTCGATACGTCCGTCTCGTCGACAAGCGCGCCAGCGCCGGAATTGGCGCAAGGATTCATTTCCTTGGCGTCGAAACCCTTCCCGGCGGGACCGACAAGGCAATTAAGTGCGTGATGCAGATGCATGTGCACGCCAGCGATGTCGGACGCCTGCGACGCGAGGTCCGCATGCGTGGCGGCGGTGACGATCTCCGAGCCGAGATCGGCGGCGACTGCGCGCAGCGGCAAAAGCGCCGCTGCGGCCAGAACCATGGACATCGTCACTCGTCGAGTGATGTTCATGAGAAGTCCCTCCCTCGATGTGTTCAGTTGACGCTGGCGAGCTCGGCGCGCAGGTCATTCGCCTCCGGATTCTTCACGCGCGAAGCAAGGATGTCGGTCAACGATACCGAGCGGCCATAGAAATCGGCATTCTTGTCGTCGTCCGTCTTCACGACCGAACCCTTCAAGGTGAGGCCGCCATAGGCGCCGGTCGCGCTGGTCCACAGGACAATGTCGCCGGTCAGGTTCGGGGCTGTCGCGCCTTCGACGCCCGCGCTCGCCGTCACCACGGTGAGACCCGCGCTGGCGCCGAATTTGAACTGCGAACGCTCGAGTGCGCGCAGGGCGCGGTCGCTCATCACCAGAAGCACGATCTCGGCGCTCTCAAGTCCGGCCTGGAAGCCGAAGGAGGCCGAGCCCATGCCGTAGAAGGCGGGAGAGCTCCAGCCATGTCGCGTGCGGGCGAGCAGAACGCCGTCACCGCCTTCGGCGCCGAAGATGAAACCGCCGCGCACGAGATTGGGGATGATCAGCACGGCGCGAGCATGGCGCAGCATGTCGCGCGCGGCGCCGAACGCCGGATCGTGCTTCATGTGGCGAGCCGTTTCGGTGGCGCCCCTGAGAAGGTCGGCCTCGTCGGCCTGCGCGGCCGGAGCGGCCAGAAGAACGGCGGCGAACGCCGCAGCCATGGCGAACGGTGCGAGCAACTTCATGGGATTTCTCTCCAAATATGTCCGGGGCAAAGGGTGCGCAGAAAGACTGCCACGCCCGCGTGCCTAGTGAAAGAATGCAACCGCACAAATAGTGTTCCGGGGAGCGGCCGCTTTGGATGAGATAAAGATCGAAAGCGCGTTTGCCGTCCGCGGCACTTGTCGACGCTTTCGACCTGCGCATTTGCAGGTTCTCGGACTTTATGCGCGCCGCGCCATAGGGGCATAACCAGGTCTCGCGCCGCCGAGTGCCGTAAGCCTTTGAGGCGTTGAGAATATCCTCGACCTTGACGGAGTCTTCGGACTTCTCCCACATATTTGCCCACACGGAGGGACCAAGATGACCGACGCACAGGCTCAGCCGACGGCGCCAGCACCGGTGCCGGCACCGGTTGCGGCATCGGACGAGAATCGCGTGATTGCGCTCGTCGTTTACGGGCTTTATCTCGCGGCCGTGGTCTCGGGCGGCATCGCGGGCGTGGCCGGCGTGATCGTGGCCTATATCAAGCGTGGCGAAGCGCGCGGCACGATTTGGGAAAGCCATTTCGACAACCAGATCAGCGCGTTCTGGGTGTGGCTGGCGTTGTTCGTCGTCGGCTGCATGACGTTCTGGATCCTGGGCCTTGGCTTCGTGATCATCGGCATCGCCTTCCTATGGTTCCTCTACCGCTCCATCAAAGGGCTGATCTTCGCGATCGATTCGAAGCCGTATGCGTAGGCTGATCGTGAATTTCGTCGATGGTCCGCGCGCGCATCGCGCTGAATGCTTGGATTCATTTCAATAGATTCGCCGCCGGCCTGGGTCAGGCCGAATGCTTAGCGATCGTCGCCCAGGCTTCGCATGCGCGCGGTGGCATGCGGGCGGGCCGCGCGCGGCTGGGAGAAGAACCAGCCGAGCAATCCCAGCATGAGCGCCAGCGCGAACGAGTAGGGCGCGAAGCCATAGATCATCCACGGCACCGTCGCGGCGGTGTGAAAGCTCATGCCCATCTGGGCGCCCCACAAGGTGCAGTCGCCGACGCCGTCGAGGTTGACGGAGCAGCCCGGATATACCGACGTGTAGACCGCGAGCATCGGAAGCAACGGCGCGGCGATCGGCAGGATGAGCAGACCCATTGCGGCCGTGAGCGGGCGCCTGGCGAAGAAGCCGGCGACCGTCGCTGCAACCGCGATCGTGATCAGGAGCAGCGTGTTCTCCGGCAGCGTCCAGGCGACCTGCAGCGCCAGGCGCAGGAAATCGCCGAGCGCCCAGCCGCGGCAGACATCCGGCCCCGGTGCGCAGTGCAAGGCATAGGCCGAGCCCCGAACGATCCAGACGGCGAGCGCGGGACCGAGCAGCGCCACGATGCACAGGACCCACACGATCACTGCCGTGTTTCGCCTGCCGTAACGGACCTCTTCGAACTCACGCATCCACCGACCCCAATCAACCTGCACACCCACATATTAAGCGTGTCAGGGCTACTTGTGCGCCGGATTCTTGACCGCATAATTAATCCAACCCGGGGTTCCCGCAGCGGTAGAGATGTCGTGAAAGCGACAATGCTTAGGCACTGACGGACGGACGCGCCTTTATTTTCGCGAACCATTCGGCCAGATTTTTGTTGCCCGCATCCAGAGGTTGTCCGACCTGGCCGCCGAAATCGATGAAGACGAAGAGCAAAATATCGGCGAGCGTGAAGCGCGAGCCGGTGACGTATTCGCGCCCCGCCATCTGAACGTCGAGCCATTTCAGGCGGTCGGCCGCGATCTTCTTCAGCCCGTCGGCGGCTTCCGGAACCGTCACGATGCGATCCTTGAACAGCGGCAAGCCCTGGCTGAAGCGGAATCCGTTGGCGAGCGGCTCGCAGATGTTGAGATCGATGCGCCGAGTCCACATACGTGTCTCGGCTTTCTCTTCCGGCGTCGAACCGATGAGCGCGGGCTTCGGATTCTTGTCCTCCAGATACTCGCAGATCGGGATGATTTCCGAGAGGAAATGCCCGTTGTCGAGCTCGAGCGTCGGCATCTGGCCGTGCGGATTGCGCTTCAGATGGTCGGGCCGGCGGTTCTCACCGGCCATCAGGTTCACGTCCTCCGATGGGATGCTGAGGCCTTTTTCCGCCATGAACATGCGCACCACACGCGGATTTGGTCCGATCGAATTGTAGAATTTCATGGCGTTCTCCCTGAGTTTTTGCCGCCGGGACGTTAGTGCGCCCACCGAGCACCGGTCAAACCCGGCCCCTTGAATTTGATCCTTTTGACGCGATTTGTTAGGTGGGACCGGAGCTGGAAGACGGAAACACCGTTGCGGAAGCTTTTTCTCCTGATCGCAGGTTGGACGTTGGTGATCGTGGGCGTTCTGCTCACGCCGGCGCCCGTTCCTATTCCGCTGATCGGCGTGGTGCCCTTGCTCGCCGGCTGCGCAATCCTGAGCCGCCATTCGCGCCTGTTCCGCCGCGGGCTGCAGCGGCTGCGTCATCGTTTCGCGTTCCTCTCGCGCTTCATCGAACATTTCGGCGCCCGCGCGCCGGCGCATGTGAAGCTGATGGTGAGCCGCACCGACCCGCGCGCCGTCGCGCGTCACCGCCGCCGGACCGGCACCTGAACTAGCATGGCGATCCCGTTCGATCGTTCGCTCGACGTCCCTTACGGCGAGAATGTCCGCGTCAGCCCGCTCGTCACTCGCGTGCTGGCCGACAATCCAGGTCCGTTCACGTTCAAGGGCACGGGCGTCTACATTGTCGGCGACACCGACGTCGCCGTGATCGATCCCGGCCCGGTGATCCCTTCGCATCTGGAAGCGCTGAAGCGCGCGCTCGACGGCAAGCGCGTCTCGCACATCCTCGTCACCCACACCCACTCCGATCATTCGCCGGCGGCAGCCCCGCTCAAGGAATGGTCGGGTGCTGCGACTTACGCTTTCGGTCCGCATGGCTCGGGCCATCACGAGGGCGGTCCGCGCCTGGAAGAGGGCGGCGACCAGCACTTCGTGCCCGACGTGCGGGTGAAGGACGGCGAGGTAATCGCCGGCAAAGGCTGGACGATCGACTGCGTCCACACCCCCGGCCATACCTCGAATCATGTCTGCTTCGGCCTGCGCGACGAGAAAGCGCTCTTCACCGGCGATCACATCATGGGTTGGTCGACGACGGTGGTGACGCCGCCCGACGGCAATATGCGCGAATATATGGCGAGCGTGCGCAAGCTCCAGGCCCGCGACGACCGCATCCTCTATCCCACGCACGGCTCGCCGATCCGAGATCCCGGGCCGTTCCTGCAGGCCTATCTCGATCATCGCCTCGAGCGCGAGGCGCAGATTCTGGCCTGCCTTCGCGACGGCATCGACACCATTCCCGCCATGGTCGCGAGGATGTACGCCGACGTCGACAAGCGGCTGCATCCGGCGGCGGCGCGCTCCGTGCTCGCGCACCTTATCCAGCTTGTGGAAGACGGCCGCGCTGCCGCGGACGGCGACCGTTACAGCCTCGCCTAGCGACGTGAGCCGCGATCGGACATTTCTTCTCCGCGCCGCCCGCATCTGGAGCGCCGACGAGCGCATCCGCGAAAACGTGGACGTTCTCGTGCACGGCAATCGCATCGCCGCGATCGCTGCGAACATCGAAGCGCCGGAAGCGCAGATCGTCGATCTCAAAGGCCTCACGCTCCTGCCCGGACTGATGGACCTGCATTCCCACCTGTTTCTCCATCCCTACGACAAAGCGTCGTGGGACGATCAGGTGCTGAAGGAGTCCGAGGCCTATCGCACCGTGCGCGCAGTCGGGCACGCGCGCACCACGCTCGCGGCGGGCTTCACGCTGCTGCGCGATCTCGGCACCGAAGGCGCGGGCTACGCCGATGCCGCCGTCAAGCGCGCGATCGACGAAGGCCTCGTGCCGGGTCCCCGCCTGGTGATCGCCACGCGAGCGATCGTCGCGACCGGCTCCTACGGTCCTGCGCGCATCCGCTACCGGACGGATTGCTGTTTTCCGCAAGGCGCCGAAGAGGCGAGCGGCGTCGCCGAGATCGTCCGCGCGGTGCGCCACCAGGCGAGCCATGGCGCGGACTGGATCAAGGTCTATGCCGATTATCGCGCCGGTCCCGCCGGCGAGACGCTGGCGACGTTTTCGGAGGACGAATTGAAGGCGCTGGTCGATGCCGCGCACAATCTTCAGCGTCCGGTCTCGGCCCATGCGACGAGCGACGAGGGCATGCGCCGCGCCGCCAATGCCGGCGTCGACTCCATCGAGCACGGGTACAACGGCACGCAGGCGAGCTTTGCGCTGATGGCAAAGAAGAACGTCGCCTTCCTGCCGACGCTTACCGCGGCCGAGGCCGTCGCGACATATTTCCACGGCCATGTGCCGGGCTCGGAGCCGCATCCGCGGATGCGCGACGCGGAAAAGGCGTTCCGCCACGCGCGCAACGAGCGCGTCGTCATCGGCTGCGGCAGCGACGTCGGCGTCTTCGCCCACGGCGAAAACCTGCGCGAGATCGCCTGGATGGTCCGTCACGGCATGACGCCGGCCGAAGCGCTTGCTGCGGCGACGGCCGTCAATGCGAAGATCCTGCACCGTGACGGCGAGCTCGGCCGCGTTCGCGAAAACTTCCTGGCCGACCTCATCGCCGTCGAGGGCGATCCGACGCAAGACATCGCCGCGCTCGGCCGCCTGCGCTTCGTGATGAAGGACGGTGCAATTACCTCCCATGATTGGGGCAAATAGCGAAGGCGGTCGGCGGCCGGCACCGGTGAAACAGAGAATTCTCCGGGCGCGCCGTTTGACCCGATCCTTCTTCAGAGCCATCGTTCACAAAGCCCGCCGAAGGGAGCTGGGTCACATCGACTTCAGTCGCTTGATGTACGCCCGTATTCGTTCGGCATTGCGGCCGAGATCCGACACGCCGTCGCGGCTCTTGGAGCGTATGTCGAGCCGCGCACCCAGCTTGCCGGCGGCTTTCACCCGGATGACGATGTCGTCGGTGAGGCCGAACCAGAAGGTCGTGTCGGTCGCTTCGATGCGTCCGTCCTTCGCATCGAAGGCCACGACACGCCAGCCCATGTCGTTGGCGACGTTCAGCGCGCGCCAGAAGATTTTCTCGGGCTTTCCGAACGCGACATAGGGGATGACGCCGATGTCGTATTTTTTCTGCAGCGCCGACACGGTCGTGCGCTTGCCGTCATAAACGAGCTTGGTCGGTCCGTCGTAGCCCGGTCCGTTCGAAGCCCCGACGCGCAATTTCAGCAGGACCTTGAACGGCGGAGCGAACTCGATATCGGTCGAGATGTCGTGGATCGGCGGCGAGGTGTAATAGAGATAGAGATTGTGCAGCGGGATGCCGATCACGGCGGCCGAGCCCAATAGCCCGATCACGCCCGAGCGCGCGCCGATGCTGGAATTGCGTGCGAGCGAGCAGATCACCCAGGCCACGCCTGCCAGAGCCCCGACCGCACCGACCGCGACGCCGGGCGCGAGAAGCCTCACGCCTGCGGCAACGGTCCACAATCCCAGCCGCGTGCCGAACGACGCCGCCAGGCAGATGGCCAGCGCGAGGAGGAACGCACCGAAGGCAATCCTCCCGGCGATCGCCTGAAAACGCATCCCCCCTCACCCCTTTCGAACCCTACTCGGCCGCCGCTTTCATGCCGTGTCCGCGGAAGCGCTCTCGCAGCACCAGCTTCTGGATCTTGCCCGTTGCCGTATGCGGAATCTCGTCGACGAAGACGACGTCGTCGGGCATCCACCACTTGGCGATCTTGTCCTCGAGATATTTGAGGATCTCCTGCTTCGACAGCGACTTCCCGGGCTTCACGACGACGATCAGAAGCGGCCGCTCGTCCCATTTGGGATGCGGAATGCCGATCACCGCGGCCTCCGCCACGCAAGGATGGCCGACAGCGAGGTTCTCGATCTCTATGGAGGAGATCCATTCGCCGCCGGACTTGATCACGTCCTTGGCGCGGTCGGTGATAGTCATGTAGCCGTCGGCGTCGAGCGTGGCGACGTCGCCGGTGTCGAACCAGCCCTCCTTGTCGAAGGACGACTTGCCGTCGCCGCGGAAATAGCCCTTCACGATCGCTGGGCCGCGCACCTTGAGCCGGCCGAACGTCTTGCCGTCGCGCGGCAGCTCCTTGTCCTTGTCGTCGACGATCTTCATCTCGACGCCGAAGATCGGATGGCCCTGCTTGGTCTTGTAGTCGAGTTGCGTCTCGCGCGGCATCTCCGCGATCTTGGCCTTGAGCGAGCCCAGCGTTCCCAGCGGGCTCATCTCCGTCATGCCCCAGGCATGGATGACGTCGACTCCGTATTTCTTCTCGAACACCTCGATCATCGAGCGCGGAACGGCCGAGCCGCCGATCAGCACGCGCTTCAGCGTCGACAGCGTGAGGTCGTTGGCCTCCATGTGCTGCAGCAGCGCCAGCCAGATGGTCGGCACCGCAGCCGTCATCGTGACCTTGAACTTCTCGAGCAGCTCATAGGTCGAGGGACCGTCGAGCTTGGATCCCGGCAGCACCAACGACGCACCCACCATCGGCGCGGTGAAGGCGATGCCCCAGGCATTGGCGTGATACATCGGCACCACGGGAAGCACGGTGTCACGATTGCGCAGGCCCTGCGCGTCCGCCTGACTTGCCATCAGCGCGTGCAGAACGGTCGATCTGTGGGAGTAGAGCACGCCTTTGGGATTGCCCGTCGTCCCCGAGGTGTAGCAAAGCCCGCATGCCGTGCGCTCGTCGAACGTCTTCCAATCGTAGTCGCCCTTGGTCGCGGCGAGCAGGTCCTCATAGGCGATCATCCGCGGGATCTTGACGTTCGGCAGGTGGGCCTTGTCGCAGAGCGCTATGAAGTGCTTGACGCCCTTCATCTTCGGCGCCAGCTGGGCGACCAGGTCGGCGAAGCTGGGATCGAAGAACAGCGCCTTATCCTCGGCGTGATTGGCGATATAGGCGATCTGGTCGGGAAACAGCCGTGGGTTAAGCGTGTGATAGACGGCGCCCGCGCCGATGATGCCGTACCAGGTCTCCAGGTGCCTGTAAGTGTTCCAGGCCAGCGTGGCGACGCGGTCGCCGGGCTTGATGCCCTTCTTGTCGAGCGCCTTGGCCACTTTGCGGGCGCGCCCGGCGATCTCGCGATAGTTTGTCGTGTGGAAGGGCCCCTCCAGCGTCCGCGTCACCACCTCGCGGTCCGCGTGATATTGCGCGGCATGGTCGATGATCTTATGCGCGAGCAGCGGCCAGTCCTGCATCGTCCCCAGCATGGCGTCGTCCCTGAGTTGTTCTGCCGCCATCATAGGAACCGCCTCCTTGCCGGGCAACGCGGCGCGATGGGCGAATCCCCCGGCCGGTGCGGCCGGCTCACTTGCGGCCCCTTCGCCGCTCGCTGCGCAGCCTCGGTCGCCCTGACGCGCGCGATCGGCTAATGTGACGGGGCAGGGGACGTCTGGATGACCATTGCAGAGTGGGCCATATTCGCGGCCGTTCTTCTTTATCTTCTGACGGTCGCGCCCGTTAAGGCGATCGGCTACCGAACCTTCGACAACGCCAATCCCCGCGACCCCGCCTTCTACCGGCAAGGCCTGCCTTCGCGGGCCCTCGGCGCCCACATCAACGGGATCGAGACGTTTCCCTTTTTCGCGACCGCCGTCCTGCTCGCGGAATTCCGGCATCAACCGCAACACTGGATCGACACGCTTGCGGTCGCCTTTCTCGTCGTGCGGCTGGTGTTCGTCGTCGTCTATCTGGCGAACTGGCCCACCGTAAGAACGCTCGCGTGGAATCTGGGCTTCGCGTTGAACGCGGCTATATTTCTGATGCCGTGGTGGGGGCCGGCCCTGACGGCGCCATGAGCGACGCAAAATCGCGGATGCCAGGAAGCCGGCCGCGTTGACGCGCGCGGCCGGTCCGGCGCTAACTCCGAACCGGTCTCAACCGGTGCCCGCCATGCTCTCCAATGCCCAGATGCGCGACGTCCAGAGCGTCCTTCATCCCTATACGAACCTCGTCAAATTCCGCGAGAGCGGCCCCCTGATCTTCGAACGCGGCCAGGGCGTGCGCGTCTATGACGAGGCCGGCAAGGACTACATCGAGGCGATGGCCGGGCTATGGTGCACGGCGCTGGGCTGGGGCGAGAACGAGCTCGCCGAGGTTGCCGCCGAACAGATGCGCAAGCTCGCCTTCGGCCACCTCTTCGCGGGCCGCAGCCACGAGCCCGCCATCGCGCTCGCCGAGAAGCTGAAGGAGGTCGCGCCTTTTCCGGTCGGCAAGGTGTTCTTCGCCAATTCGGGCTCCGAAGCGAACGACACCCAGATCAAGCTCTACTGGTATGCCGCCAATGCGCGAGGGCAGGCGGCGAAGAAGAAGATCATCTCCCGCACCAAGGCCTATCACGGCGTGACGCTGGCGAGCGCCAGCCTGACTGGTCTTCCCGGCAATCACCGCTCCTTCGATCTGCCCTTCAGCTTCGCGCTGCACGCCGATTGCCCGCACCACTATCACGGCGCCGAAGCCGGCGAGAGCGAGCAGCAATTCTCCCGGCGCCTCGCCGCCAATCTCGAGGCGCTTATCCAGCGCGAGGGGCCCGACACCATCGCCGCGATGATTGCCGAGCCGGTGATGGGCGCGGGCGGCGTGATCGTTCCTCCCGACGGGTATTTCGATGCGATAACGGGCGTGCTCGAGGGTCACGGCATCCCGCTGATCGACGACGAGGTGATCACCGGATTCGGCCGCACCGGCGAGTGGTTCGGTTGCGCGACCTATGGCTTCGAGCCGGAAAGCATGTCGATCGCCAAGGCGCTGTCGAGCGCCTACCTCCCCATCTCCGCGGTCCTGCTGTCGCCCGAGCTGTCCGACATCATCGAGGAGGAGTCCGGCAGGATCGGCACCTTCGGTCACGGATTCACCTACACCGGCCATCCCGTCGCCGCGGCCGTCGCGCTCAAGACGATCGAGATCTACCAGGCGCGCGACATCGTCGGTCACGTGCGCGGCGTCGCCCCGGCATTCCAGGCGCGCTTGCGCAAGTTCGCCGATCACCCGCTGGTGGGCGAAGCCTCCGGCATCGGACTGATCGGAGCGGTCGAGCTCGTCGCCGACAAGAAGACGAAGAAGAACTTCGAGCCGTCGTCGCAGGTCGGCCCCACCGTCGCGCGCTTCTGCGAGGAGGAAGGCCTCATCGTGCGTCCGCTGATGGGCGACCGCATCGCCTTCTGCCCGCCGCTCGTCATCGGCGAAACCGAGATCGGCGAGCTCTTCGACCGTTTCGAATGTGCGCTGAAAAAGGGCCTGGACTGGGTGACGCGCGAGAAGCTGCTGGCGGCGTGAAAAGGAGCTCTGCATGCGAAAAATCGGCTTCGTGACGGGCATGCTTGTCGCGGAAGGCGCTCTTCTGATTGCCGTCGCGGTGATCCATCTGGCGATGACGGAAGAAATCGGGCAGATCGTTGCGCACAATACGAGCGCAAAGGCGTTTGCATTCCTTTGGCCTCCCTATGCCCTCGATCATGTGGTCGTGGGCGTTCTTCTTCTGCCGATCGGCGCAAGCACAATTCTCTGCGCGTTCGCGCTTGGCCGAGGCGACGCGCTGGCGTGGCGCATTCTGTGCTTCAACGCGCTTTCAGTCCTGGCGTTGCCGGTCGCGCTCATCGCCACGATCGGCTCGTCCTATCTGCAGAGCTCGCCGCCATTCCTGGTGGCGGCGATTCTGGTGACCGCCATCGGCCTTTCGATGATCTGGCCGATCTTATGGACCCGTTGGCGCATGGTGGCGCCGCATATGCGCTAGCGCGTCAATTCATCTTCGTCGGCCGTTCGTACACCAGCGTCGAATCATCCCAGACTTCGATGCGTTTGTGCTCCGGCTGCTTCATGGCGTGTGCGAGAATCTTTGCGCGCGTTTCGTCGACGCAGCGCGCGGCGAACTTGAACGCGAGATTTCCGTCTTCGTCGAGATAACAGATTTCGTAGCTTGGCATAAAGTCCTCCTTCGAACGGCTCTATGCCCCCTGTGCTGCGGGTTGTGCGCGAGCGGCGCCTCGAAGTCGAGTGACAAATTCCGTCATGCAGTTCACGAATTGTCGTTGACATCTTCTGCGACAGATTCTTGTCGCGCTCCATCCGGAACGAATCACCCTCTGGGCGCTTATGGAGTCTGACCGTGCATCGTCGGCGAAGCCCGATCGAAGGCACAGCAAGGAACGCGGCGATGCGTGTGGCGCCGCCCAGACCCGAGGAGAACAGACTTGGCCTTCACGCTCGCCCCGCTGCCCTACGCCGAAGATGCGCTTGAACCGGCGATTTCCGCACGCACCGTCCAGTTCCACTACCACAAGCACCACAAGACCTACGTCGACACGCTGAACAGGCTCGTAGAGGGAACGCAATTCGTCGAGATGCCGCTGGAGCAAGTCGTGCGCGCCACCGCCGGCGCGCGCGACAAGGCCACGCAGAAAATCTTCAACAATGCCGGACAGGTCTGGAACCACGATTTCTATTGGCGCTCGCTCGGTGAAAAGCCGATCCAGCCGGACGGCACGCTAATGAAAGCCATCGAGCGCGACTTCCAGTCCGTCGAAGAGCTGACGAAGCAGCTCGCCGAGGCCGGCAAGGAGCAGTTCGGCTCAGGCTGGGCCTGGCTCGTTTCCAAGGGCGGCAAGCTCTCCATCGAAAAGACGGCGAACGCCGAGAATCCGATGGCGCGTGGCACCAATTGCCTGCTCTGCATCGACGTGTGGGAGCACGCCTACTATCTCCACTATCAGAACGAACGCGCGAAATATCTGGAGACCGTGCTCACGAAGCTCTTGAACTGGGACTTCGCCGCCAAGAACCTCGGCATGGAACCCCAAGCCGTCCGGGCGGCGGCGGAGTAGGTCCAGAAGTCGCCATGCCCGGCCACCCGGCTGGACATGGCGATTGACCGCTTTCTGGCATCTTCCTGCGCGAGCCACTGCCGTTTCCGCTTTATCCCGGCGCTCGCGAGAGCCTTAGCCAATGACGAAACGGGGTTACGAAAATCGCTTGACGTTGACGTAAACGGCAATGAAACTCCCGCAATTGAGAAATTGTCAGAACGGGCACGGGACTTAGATCCCGGCCCATTGGGAGAAACGCCGTGAACGCCAACCGCACCTACACCATCCGACAGCTCACCAAGGAATTCAGTGTGACCGCGCGTACGCTGCGGTTCTACGAGGACGAGGGCCTGATCGCCCCGGCGCGCCGGGGCCAGACCCGCATCTACTCCGCTCGCGATCGCGCCCGTATCATCCTGATCCTGCGCGGCCGGCGCGTCGGCTTCTCGCTGGCCGAGATCGGCGAAATCCTCGATCTCTACGACGTGCATGACGGCGGCAAATCGCAGATCCAGCACGCGCGGCGCAAATTCGAGGAGCGCGTCGCCACGCTCGAGCGGCAGAAGACCGACATCGACCTGTCGCTGCAGGAGCTGCGCCGCGCCATCGGTGCCATCGATGAGGCGTTTGCCCGCAACGACAATCCGATTCCTGCGCTGCGCATGCCAGAATCCGCGGTCGCCTAAAGCGACCGCTTTTTTCGAGTATTGTCCGTCGCCCCCAACGCAGCCAGCGAAGGATCGACCATGGCTTACGAGCAGATCGCCTACGACATCGCCGACAACATCCTGACCATCACGCTCAATCGTCCCGACAAGCTGAACGCCTTCACCGGAACGATGATGACGGAGATGATCGACGCGTTCCAGCGCGCGAACAAGGACGACGCTGTCCGCGCCATCATCGTCACCGGCGCGGGTCGCGCTTTCTGCGCCGGCGCCGATCTGTCGGCGGGCGCCGGCACCTTCGATGCGCAGAACCGGTCAGACAAGGCGGGCGTCGGCAGCAAGAATGGCGAGCCCGACTGGAGCGACGAACGCGTGCGCGACGGCGGCGGCAGGCTCACGCTCGAGATCTTCGAGTGCATGAAGCCCGTCATCGCCGCGGTGAACGGGCCCGCTGTCGGCATCGGTGTCACCATGCAGCTCGCCATGGACATCCGCATCGCCAGCGACACCGCCCGCTTCGGCTTCGTCTTCGCGCGTCGGGGCATCGTTCCGGAAGCCGCATCCAGCTGGTTCCTGCCGCGGCTCGTCGGCGTCGCCCAGGCGCTGGCCTGGTGCTATTCGGGCAAGGTGTTCGACGCGCAGGAGGCTCTGAAGGGTGGCCTCGTCAGCGAGGTGGTGAAGCCGGAAGAGCTTCTGCCGCGCGCCCGCGCCATCGCCCAGGAGATCGCGGCCAACACCGCGCCCGTCTCCGTCGCCCTCATCCGCCACATGATGTGGAAGGGCCTTACCATGGATCACCCCATGGAGGCCCACAAAGTCGACAGCCGCGGCATCTACTCGCGCGGCGCCTCGGCGGATGTGCGCGAAGGCGTGACCTCGTTCCTCGAGAAGCGCCCGGCGAAATTTCCCCAGGCGGTGTCGAAGGACATGCCATCGTATTTCCCGTGGTGGAAGACGCGGACGTATTCGTAAAAGCCAAGCGAGCGCCAGCGCACGCGGTGCTTTATTGCGCTCCTTTCCGGCAGTGCATCAACAGCTGGTACCTGCGCCCTCGCAGAGATGCCCTTGGCCGGTGCGGCTTGGCGTGCCACCACCGTTTTGGCCTGCGGATTTGCCGCCGCTGTTCTCCGTGCATGCACCGCCCAGTGCGTTGCAGGACTGCGTCGGCGGCTGCGCGGGCGGCGCACAGGTCAACACCCCGTTGACGTTGATGAGATCGCCGGCCGCCACGTAGCTTGTGGGATAGGCCGAGGATTGGGTTGGATAGGCGTACACGCACCCTGCGTCGGTGACTTCGGCATCCAGGAAATTTTGTTGATTTGTGCCGTCAGGTTTCTCGCAGTTCGCGTAAAGGAAGTTCGCTCCGGGAATGTGACTCCCTGGTAGTCTGAAACCATAGCGGCATCCTTGCAGGTCGCCTTGTAACTTCCCGCCGGCGTGCGGCATTTGAGATTGCCATCGCTGTTGTAGATGTCGGTCAGGCAAAACATGTAGGCGACCAGGAATGTCGAGCGGGGCTTGCCGTCATTCTTTGTGCAGGTGGCATTCATCCTGACATCGAACAGGGACCTGCCGCCGACGCCGTCCAGACTGCGCGTGCAGTTCGCCAGATACGAGCCGTCCCAGTGTTCGTTTGGGTTCCAGGTTATCGGTACGGGGTTCGTGCCGTTGAGCAGGCCGGACTCGGAAAAAACAGACCGTGGGTCCTGTAGACAACCTGCTGTGCGCCGGCCGGTACGCCCTCGAGCGACAACAAGAAGACAGCCGCCGCCACGCACCGCACGGAGATCCGGGCGAGTGCAAGAAGCCCATTCGCGAGCCGCGAGGTTTGCGCTGCCGATTGCATCCGTTATGGAGGCTCCTTGAATGCATCGGCCGCGATGCGCTCCGACATGTCCCGGACAACCGGGAGCACGCCGAGGATGCACCATGTTGCGGAGCGGCGGCGCGGCGCGAATCCCGGCGACCGACGAACACGGCACGCTGCGGTCGCCGGTTGGCCGGGCTCCCGTGGGCCGTAAGCGCCCCGGCGAAATGACGTATTCGCATCCGAACGCGAGCAACAGTGCGCGACGCGTTTGCGCCGTTCGCGCAATAATTATTTTTTACGGTCCGGCAAGCATCCAAAATGCGCTAATCTTTTGGGCAAATTGGGGGCCTCCATGAAGGTGATTCTCTGCGCCGCGCTTCTGCTCGCCGCCACATTGTCCGTCTCATCCGCGCTCGCCGACGACAGCTCCGCCGCGCTCGGCATGGGCGGCGTCGTGCTCACCCAGAACGCCGACATCCGCATGGCGTCGGAGGATCTGAGCCTCAGTCCGAAGGCGGTCGCCGTCCGCTACGAATTCGTCAACGACAGCGACAGGGACATCGACACGATTGTCGCCTTCCCGCTGCCCGACATAGATCTGTGGGAGTATTCGGAATCGCCGGTCGGCACGATCGTCGACAAATCGCCGAACTTCGTCGGCTTCGTGCTCACCGTCGACGGCAAGCGCGTCGAGGCGACGCCGGAGGAGCATGCCATCCTGAACGGCCGCGATGTGACGGCGGCGGTGCGCGCGGCGGGCCTGCCGGTCAATTTCGCCGGCACCGATCTGTTCGACCGCCTGACGAAGCTCAAGCCGGCCCTGCGCGCGTCGCTTTCCAGGCAGGGCCTCGTCGAGCTCGAGGACGCCGACGCCCACGCCAAATGGACGGCGACGACGAAATTCTGGTGGCGCCAGCATTTTCCTGCCCATAAGACGGTCGTCATCGAACACCGCTACCAGCCGGTGACCGGCCAGTTCTTCTTCGTGCCGGAAAGCCTCACCGCCAGCGATCCCTCGGACCGGCGCAACGCGCAGGCCTATTGCATCGATCCGGCCACCAGGGCCGCGATCAAGGCCAAGCTCGCAGCGAGCAAGTTGCCGGGAAACGCCGAGGCCATGCTCAATGGCTATGAGACGGATTTCGTGCTGAAGACGGCCAACAACTGGAAGGGCCCGATCGGCCATTTCCACCTGACGGTCGACAAGCTGAAGCCGGACAACATCGTGTCGCTATGCTGGGATGGCGCGCTCAAGAAGACCGGCCCAACCGTATTCGAGGCCGCACGCGACAACTTCGCGCCGGCGCACGACATCAAATTGCTGGTGCTGGAGACGCCTGTGGCCCAGCCCTGAGGACGCACGAAAGCCCCTCGCGGAGGCCGTCCGCGCTTGTGTCATGCCGGCGTTGTTCGGTGCTGCCGCGCCGGATCAGCGGCGCGGGCGGCGATGGAAGAGGACGCCCATCATGCGCTCGACCCAGTTCTTCTGGCTGTGCGTGACGTGCTCGTCGCGCTCGCCAGCTGCTCCGTAACGGCCGAAAACCAGATGTCCCAACATCGATATGCCCCTTCTCGGGAAGTAACGACGTACACGGATCATACCGCGATTTTTGTCGCCCACCTAGCGCCAATTGCGACGCTCTGACGTTCCATCTTCGTTAGGAATGGTTAAGACCCGATTAAGGCCCTGCCGTGACGGCACGATCCAGGTATTTCTCCGTATGCGGAGCAAGGAGCGCGGTCAATTGCCGTTCGGGCTCGGATCGGGAATCGGGTCCTGTTCCGGCATCGTCGATTGGCGCGCCGGCGCGCAGGCGGTGTAACCGGCGCCCCAGCCGGTCTTGTAGGCCCGGTCCGAGCGGTAAAGCGCCTCGTCGCGGTAGACGTTTTCCTCGTTGGGGTTGACCGATTTCGCGTTTGCGGTCTCGCAGCCGTCGGAATAGCCGTCCTTGAAATTGGGCGAGCGCTCGATCGCCCGGTTCTGCGGCCCCTCCATCAAGACGCAGGCCGAAAGGCCGGGCAGGACCAGGCAGAGCGCGACAAGGCGGGCGACGGCGTTGCGGATCATGGACGGATTCCGGTGTTGCGCCCGCATGTTAGCAGGCTGCGATGCCTCGCGTCTCCGGCTCGTTTAATCGCCGCTTAACGCGGATTTGCCACTATCGCGCCCAGCGAGGTGTCATGGGTATGCAGCCGGATTTCAGTGCGTTGCGCCTGTTGATCGTGGGTGGAGGAACTCATGCGACCCGGACGCTGCGCATGATATTGGGCATCGCGGGCATCCGCGATGTGACGACCGCCTCGGATTCCGCGGCGGCGATCGAGCTCCTGCGTACCCAGAAGTTCTCCGCCATCTTCTTCGACGAGCACACCGAGCCCGTAAAGCACGTGCCGTTCTCGCGCGCGGCACGCCATAGCGCCGGCATCCTCAATCCGATGATACCGATCTTCGTCGTCAGCGCGAGCCCGCGCCGCAAGCTCGTCGAGGCGGAGCGCGATCGCGGCGTCAGCGACGTCATCGCCCGTCCCATGAGCGCGGCGACGGTCTTGCGCAAGCTGCAACTCGCGTTCGAGAATCCGCGCTCGTTCATCAAGGCCGGCGAATTTTTCGGTCCCGATCGCCGCGGCGAGAAACGGGCGCCCTTCGACGGCCAGGACCGCCGCGCCCGCGCGGCCCGCAAGGTGAAGGTGAGCCTCGCCGAGGCGCGCAGCCACGCCGCCGACGAGAGCGACACGACGTTCAACTGAGACGCCCGCCGATCCGGCAACTTCAATGGGACGCCGCTCTCCCTGCCTGCGCGTTCGCCACGCGGGAAACCGGCATGCTATTCTTGCAACGCGCTAGGGTCGGGCAAACATGAGAGCTGTCACATTCTCCGCCATCGTCGCGGCGTTCGTCCTGGCGTTGCACCCGATTGCAGGCCTTGGTTCTGAACCGAGCCCGGTAGTGTCCGTTCCAGCGGGGCCGACAACGCCCGATATGACTCCGCAGCCTTACACGCCAACCGACGACCGCATCGCGGTGGCGGTCATCGATGATTGCAGCAGGGGAGTATTCGGGCTCGACAACTGCACCGGCGACACCGACGCCAACAGGGCGTTTCTGGTCGACGCCGTATCGCAATCCCTGTCGAGGCTAGGCTTTGACGCCGTGCCGGCCGATCAAAAACCGCCGAACATGCTCGTCGTGACCGTCACCGGCATCGCGTACAACGCGGCCGGATCCACACTGGCGACCGCCTCGGCGACGTATCATCTCGCCGATTCCGCCGGCTCTGTGCGTATTGGAACCTTCGACGGCACCGGCGCCGACAACCGGTCAAGTCTGCAGAAATTGGCGGAAGCGATTGCTGGCGCCGTAGCGGCATCGCCCGCACGGTCCATGGCGTCGCCCCCAACCGCCAACAATGACGGATCCCCGGACAACGCGGATCCCAACTTGGCACGCTGGTTGGTATGCGACCTATGGCGCGTCCGGTGCCGACGGCACGATGATTCTGAGCGGTGGCCCCTATCCAACCAAATACGACTGTATCAACGCGCCCCCCGGTACGACCGACGCGGATGCCGAACGGTACAAAAAGACCTGCTACGATTTCGAGTCGCCGCCGCAACCCAGCACAGATTGTTCGACGGCAGGGGGACAGCCGTGCTGACGAGCGCAATCGCCGCCGGCACGAACGCTCTTGAAATTCACCGCCACCCCACAATGCTCGCGATGGCGCCAAGGCGCTTACTTTCACGGAACTTTCTATTTGTGAAAATTGATTTTCCAATGTAGGAATGTCCTCAGGACCTCGAAACGCCCGTTCCGGAAAGAGCATGGAAAGCCAGCAATCGGACGTGCTCGTGATCGGCGCGGGCATTGCGGGAGCCTCCGCCGCTGCCGAGATCGCCGGGACCCACCGCGTCACGCTGCTTGAGCGCGAATCCCAGCCAGGCTTTCATTCCACCGGACGTTCCGCTGCGCTTTTTTCCGAGACCTATGGCAACGCCGTCGTCCGCGCCTTGTCGCGCGCGAGCCGCGATTTCCTCTTCGCACCACCCGCGGATTTCACGCCGCATGCGCTCGTGCGCGAACGCGGCTCGCTTCATATCGCGCGCGCCGATCAGCTCGAACGGCTCAAGGCTTTTCTCGCACTCCCCGACGTCGCCGCCAATGCCAAAGGCATCGACACTGCGGAAGCGCAACGGCGCTGCCCGCTGTTGCGAAGCAGCTATGCGGCGGGGGCGATCTATGAGCCGAACGCGGCCGACGTCGACGTGCACGCTCTGCATCAGGGCTATCCGAAGCTCGCCCGCGCGCGCGGCGGCGTGGTGGTCACCGATGCGGACGCGACGTCCCTGGAATGGACGCAGGGGCGCTGGACCGTGCAAACGCCCGCCGGACGTTTCGTGGCTCCGATCCTCGTCAATGCCGCCGGCGCCTGGGCCGACACGATCGCGCAGCGCGCCGGCATTGCGCCGCTGGGGATCACGCCGCTCCGGCGCACCGCGGTCCTCGTCGCCCCGCCTCTCGGTCTGAAGATCGACAATCTTCCCAACACGATCGACATCGAGGAGCTCTTCTACTTCAAGCCGGACGCGGGCCTGATCTTCCTGTCTCCCGCCGACGAAACGCCCTCGCCGCCCTGCGATGCGCAGCCCGACGAGATGGACGTCGCTATTGCGATCGAGCGCGTGCAGGCCGCCGCCGCCATCGACGTCACGCATGTGCGCCGCAAATGGGCGGGATTGCGCAGCTTCGCGCCCGATCGCAGTCCGGTGATCGGCTTCGACGGCCACGCCGAAGGATTCTTCTGGCTCGCCGGCCAGGGCGGTTACGGCATCCAGACCGCGCCCGCGGCCTCGGCGCTCGCCGCCTCCCTTATCCGCGACGGGGGCGTACCAGCCTCTCTCGCGGCGTACCGCTTCGACGAGCGCGACGTCTCACCGCGCCGCTTCGATCCGCGGCCGACGCTGCGTTCGGGCTGAGATATCGTGCACTCCAAACCTGGAGAGTCGTCATGGCCGGCTCACGGGCCGGCCATCCATGTACGCGAACACGCGACTTGGCGGGGCTCGCACGGCCACCCCTGTGTTCGCGCCACGGCGGCCGGCCAACTTAACGCTTTCGTTTCATGGCTGGCCGCCACAGGGGCGACCATGACTCTGCGACATAGGAGTTGTCAGAAAGTTTAGCCCGGCTGTGTCACTTCGCTTGTGCCGTCGGCTTGCGACGGCGCCGCCGGATGCTCCGCCCGCACGACGGCGTCGTGGAAGATCCACAGCAGCGCCGCCGCCGCGACGGAGACGCAGGCCGTGACGACGAAGAACAGCGCCGGCGAGATCTCCGACCACAGCGTGCCGAGCGCGCCTGCGAAGAGATTTCCGGCGAAGCCCGCGAAGAACCACACCGCGATCGCCGTCGCGCCGTAGCCGCGCGGCGCCGTGCGGCCGAAAAGCCCGAGTCCGACGGGCAGGATGTAGAGCTCGCCGAAAGTCTGCACCAGGAAGAAGAGCACGAGCCAAAGCCAGCTCGCACGCGTGCCGTGCGCGGCGGACCACGCCGACACACCCGCGATCATCAGGAACGACAGCGCGGTGATGATCGCCCCCGTCGACATCTTCGAAATCGACGACGGCTCGCGGCCCTTGCGCGCCAGCCGGGTCCAGTAGGGGACCAGGATCGGCGTAAAGAGGAAGATCAGCAGCGGATTGAGCGATTGGAACCAGGTGAGCGGGATCGACCAGCCCGCGCCCACATGCCGGTCGATGCCGCTGTCGGTCCACAGCGCGATGGTGTTGCCCGTCTGCTCATAGGCGCCGCGGAAGACGACGACCACGGCCATGACCCCGGCCAGAAGCGCGAAGCGCTGCGCCTGTTCGCCGGTCAGGCGGACGGATCGCACCGGCATTGCCGCGCCGCGTGCCTGCTCCGCCGGCAGATAGCGAAGCCCCAAGAGATAGATGGCCAGCCCGAGCAGCATGCCGACGCCCGCCGCCGCGAAGCCCCAATGCCAGCCATACGTCTCGCCAAGCGTGCCGCAGACGAAAGGCGCCAGGAACGCGCCGAGATTTATGCCGACATAATAGATGTTGTAGGCCGACGCGAGCCGCGGATCGTTCTCGCGATAGAGCTGCGACACTTGTCCGGAGAGGCTCGGCAGGAAGAAGCCGTTGCCCAGCGCGATGGCGGCCAGCGCCGGAAAGAACAGGCTCTCGAACGCCATCATGAAGTGCCCGGCTGCCATCAGCAGCGCGCCCAGGATCACCGCATTGGTCTTGCCGAGGAAGCGGTCGGCGATGAAGCCGCCGACGATGGGCGTGAAGTAGACAGCCGCGGCATAGCCGCCATAGATCAACGAGGCATGCGCCTGGCCGATCATCAGCTCCTTCGTCATGTAATAGACGAGAAGCGCCCGCATCCCGAAGAACGAGAACTCGGTCCAGGTCTCGGTGAGGAAGAGCACGGCCAGACCGCGCGGCTGGCCGAGCCAGTCCTGCGAAGCGCCTGTGGGAACCGGATCCATGGCGCCTGCGCCGGAGTTTCAACTCCGGAAAGTAGATTTCCATTCGCGAAATGTCGAGGCGGCCGTCAGCCGGCCGTCTTCTTGCGTCCGGCCTTGGCCGCGGCCGGCGCAGCGCCGTCGATCGGATCGCCATGCATCGCCATCAGCTGCGACTCGGCGCCGGAGCAGATCGACAGCACGCGCGCCGGGCCCGGTCCGGCGGTGAGGTAGGCGTGGCCCATGCCGCTGTCGAAATAGATGGAATCGCCTTTGTGCAGCGTCAGCGGCGCATAGAGCTCGGTATGGAAGACGACGGTGCCTTCGAGCACGAAGGCATATTCCTCGCCGGGATGGCGGATCAGCTCGCCGAATTCCTCCAGCGTGCGCTTGCGCAACTCGGCGATGATCGGAACGAAGCGCTTGTTGAGCACTTCCGACGCCGGATAGAGGTGGCCGTAGTTCTCCGTCTCGATCCTGTGGCCTTCGCCGGCGCGCACGACGCTGCGCCGTCCGGTGGGCATGCCGCGGCTGACGATGGCTGCGCGGGGCCCGAACAATTCGGCGATGTCGACCTCGAGGCCGGCGCTCAGCCTGGCGAGCTTGTCGTAGGACAGCGACATCCGGTCGTTCTCGATCTTGGAAAGCGTCGAGATCGGCATGCCGGTGCGCTTGCTGACTTCGGCCAGCGTCCAGCCCTTTTGCTGGCGGATCGCGCGCAGCGCCACGCCCGGCTGCGGGGCGCTGGTTTGCGGCGCGGGACGCGCAACTCGGATCGGCTTGGCCGGCATGTCCGATCTGTAGCCCCCAACCGGACCAGGAAACAAGCCATTCCCGGATTTCGCGGCAGGTGAAAAATATTTGCAACATTAGAAAATAGTTGGGATAGTGGAACGCTTTTACAGGGGGCCTTACATGTCTTTCCACGTCCGGACCGCCGTTCTTCTCGGCACCACCATCCTTGCGGGCGCCGCTTCCATGCCGGGGGCTGCATGGGCGCAGACCGCGAATGCTGCCGGCGGCAGCTCGATCGAAACCGTCATCGTGACGGCCGAGAAGAGGGAGGAAAACGTGAAGAACGTGCCGATGTCGATCACCGTCATCGGCGAGAAGGACCTCCAGCGGCTGAACGCGCACAGCTTCGAGGATTACATCACCACCGTGCCCGGCATGGCGCTGATCGAGGAGTCGCCGACGCATTCGCAGCTCGTGCTGCGCGGCATCAATGCCGGTGGCGACGGATCGACCGTCGGCACGCTCCTGGATGAAACGCCGTATGGCTCGAGCAGTGCGCTCGCCAACGCCGTCGACACCGCACCGAACCTCGACACGTTCGACATCGCGCGCGTCGAAGTGCTGCGTGGCCCGCAAGGCACGCTTTACGGCGCCAGCACGCTCGGCGGCCTGCTGAAATTCGTCACCAACGCTCCCGACCCCTCGGGATTCGCTGCGATGGGCGAATTGGGCGGCACCACGCTCGACAACGGTGCCGACGGCGGCGACGTGCACGCCATGGTGAACGTGCCGCTGGACGATGATCTCGCCGTCCGCGCCGTCGGCTACGACCAGTATAATGGCGGCTGGATCGACGATCCGGGCCGCAAACTCAAGAACATCAACGGCGTCCGCAGCGTGGGCGGCCGCGTTTCGGTGCTGTTCAAGCCCGACGACAAGCTGACGATCCGTCTGAGCGCGACGATGCAGGACGTCGATGCCAACAACAACAACGACGAGGACGTCACGGTCGCGGGCGGCAAGATCACCCCGCTTTACGGCACGTATCAGCAGCAGCGGACCGTCAATTCGTTCAACGCGTCCCGCTATGGCGTCTATTCGGGCGTGGTCAACTGGGACCTGGACTGGGCGACGCTGACGTCGGACACCAGCTACGGCACCTATCACGACTTCCAGTTCGCCGACGATACGGGCGCGCTTGGCGCCAGCGTGCAGGGCTTTCTGCGGGCGGACAAATTCACGCAGGAGGTGCGGCTGGCGTCGGAGCCGAACAGCGGTCCGATCGACTGGCTCGCCGGGTTCTACTATACGGACGAGACGGCAACGCTGCATCAGGACATCGTGTTCGTGCCGCATGGCGCGGCGTTGGGATCGCTGATTTTGAAGTCGAGATATATCGAGACGGCCGGCTTCGTCGACGCCACCTATCACTTCACGCAGGACTTCGACATCGGCCTGGGAGGTCGCTATTCGCACAACGACCAGGCCGCCAATGAATTCGGCCTGGCGACAGCTGTCGGCGCCTCGCAAGGCGACGTCTTCACCTGGTCGGCCGACGCGCATTACCGCCTCGACGACGCGACGACGCTTTATGCGCGCATTGCGAAGGGCTTCCGGCCAGGCGGTCCGAACACCCTTCCCATCGGCAATCCGGCGGGCGCGCCGGCCTTCTTCGGCGCCGACTCGCTCATCGACTACGAGGCCGGTGTGAAAACACGATCTCCTGGACGGCGCGCTTTCGCTCGATGCCGACGTGTTCTACATCGACTGGAGCGATATCCAGCTGCTTACGGTGATCGCCAACACCGGTGTGGACATCAATGGCGGTTCTGCCAGCAGCACCGGCGTCGAATGGGATGCGCAATGGCGTCCGCTCGACAACCTGTCCCTGGGATTGAGCGGTGCTTACACCGACGCTCACCTCACCGCCGACACGCCGGCGATCGTGGGCGGTCTCAAAGGCAACCCGCTGCCCTGGTCGCCGAAATGGAGCGCCACGGGCAGCGCGGATTACCGTTTCCAGAACGCCAGCGACTGGACGCCTTATGTCGGCGGCACCCTGCGCTATATCGGCGAACGCAGCTCGGACTTCCAGGCCGGCGGCAGCCAGGTCGTGTTGCCGAGCTACATCGCGCTTCAACTGCGCGCGGGTATCGATTGGCAGAATTGGGAATTGGAGCTCTACGGCAAGAATTTGACGAACGCGAAGGGCTACACCGCGTTCTCCGCGACCGGTGCCTCGGCGGCGTCCGGCAGCGCCGCGACGGCGGCGCTGATCGCCCCGCGGTTGATTGGAGTTGATCTGCGCGCGAGGTTCTAGGACGCGGCGGCGCGCTTCTGTCCTGGAAGCGCGCCGCCATTTTTTTGTGAGGTCGGTTCTTGGACACGTTGCACGTCACGTCGGAGAACTGGCCCTACAAGGAGCCGTTCCGGATATCCGGCTACACCTTCACCGATGCGGATGCCGTCGTGGTGACGCTGAACGGCGGCGAATTCAGTGGGCGGGGCGAGGCGGCCGGCGTGTATTACCGCGGCGAAAACCCAGAGAGCATCATCCGGCAGATCGAAAGCGTGCGGCGCGAAGTGGAAAACGGTGTCGACCGTGACACGCTGCGCCTGCTGCTTCCGCCCGGTGGCGCACGCAACGCGCTCGATTGCGCTTTGTGGGATCTCGAGGCGCGGCGGACGGCGACGCCGGTCTGGTCGCTGGCCGGCGTCGCGCGGCCGCTGCCGCTCGTTACCACCTTCACCGTAGGCGCCGGCACGCCGCGCGAGATGGCGGAGACGGCGCGGGGCTACGGCCAGGCGAAGGCGATCAAGGTGAAGCTGACACAAGACGATCCGGCCGCCTGCATCCTGGCCGTGCGCGAGGCACGGCCCGACGTCTGGCTCGGCGTCGACGCCAACCAGGGCTTCACGCGCAACTCGCTGCGCGATCTTCTGCCAGCACTGAAGGATGCGCGTGTCGGCGTCATCGAGCAGCCTTTCGCGCTCGGCCGCGATGGCGATCTCGACGGCTTCAAATGTCCGATCCTCATCGCCGCCGACGAGAGCCTGCAGGATCTGTCGGATCTCCGGCAGATGATCGGCCGCTATGGCGCGGTCAACATCAAGCTCGACAAATGCGGCGGTCTCACCGAAGGCCTGATGATCGCGCGCGAAGCGCGCAGGTTGGGGCTCAAGGTCATGGTCGGCTGCATGGGCGGGACCTCGCTTGCCATGGCGCCCGCTTTCATCCTGGCGCAGCTCTGCGATTTCGTAGACCTGGATGCACCGATATTCCTTGCAAAGGATCGCGCCGATCCGGCGCAATATCGCAATGGCGAGATTTTCTGCCCCGAACTCTGTGGGGCGGTTCTTTTATGCCGACGACTTCGGCTTCACTCGAAAACTGATCTGCGGAGAAAACAATGATGTCTCGATTGACAGCGATTGTGGTTGCGCTCGCCGTGTTGGCCGCCACAGCCGCAATGGCCGCCGCGGACAGAACCGGACCGGCATCGAATCCCGTCGCACCCGCTGCGGCGGCCACGCTGGCGGCCCAGCCGGCGCAACCCGTGCCCTCCCATGCGCTCACGCAAACCGATCTCAACTCCTTCTTCGGCGGGCTGATGCCTTATGCGCTCGAGCGCGGGAATATCGCCGGCGGCGTGCTCGTCGTGGTCAAGGACGGCCAGATCCTCTTCGCCAAGGGTTATGGGTTTTCCGACGTCGCGAAGCGAACGCCCGTCATTCCCGACCAGAACTCTCTTCCGCCCCGGCTCGGTGTCGAAGCTCTTCACCTGGACCGCCGTCATGCAGCTCGTCCAGGCCGGCAAGATCGATCTCGACCGCGACGTGAACACCTATCTCGATTTCAAGATTCCCGAGAAGTTCGGCAAGCCCGTCACCATGCGCAACCTGATGACGCATACGGGCGGCTTCGAGGACGGCTTTTCGGAGGCCTTCGTCAACAAGACGAGCCAGATGATGCCGCTCCGCGACTACCTTATAAAGCACATGCCGACGCGCATCTTCCCGCCCGGCAAGGTCGTCGCCTACTCGAACTACGGCGCCTCACTGTCGGGCTATATCGTGCAGCGGCTGTCCGGCGAGCTCTATGCCGACTACATCGCCCACCACATTCTCTCGCCGCTCGGCATGAATCATTCGACCTTCGTGCAGCCGCTGCCCAAGGCGCTCCAGCCCTATATGTCGCTCGGCTACCAGCAGGCCTCCGACGACAAGCCGCATCCCTTCGAGCTGATCGAGACGGCGCCCGCCGGCGCGCTCACCGCGTCGGGCACCGACATGGCGCATTTCATGATCGCCCATCTCGAGAACGGTTCCTACGACGGCGTCTCCATCCTGAGCCCTGCAACTGTCGCGCTGATGCATTCGCCGCAATCTTCCATGGCGCCCGGCGTGAACGGCTTCGATCTTGGCTTCTACCAGGAGAACAGGAACGGCCTCAGGATCATCGGCCACGCCGGCGACACCGATCCCTTCCACAGCGACCTGCACCTGCTGCTCGACAAGCATGTCGGCCTGTTCATGTCGTTCAATAGCCTCGGCAAGGCCGGCGAAGCCGACAAGGTCCGCACGGCAGTGTTTCGCGCCTTTCTCGACCACTACTATCCCTACACGCCGCCGGAGGAGAAAACGGTCGCCGATCCGAAGCCCGACGCAGCGCGTGTCGCGGGCTGGTACCAGGCGAGCCGGCGCATCGAGAGTTCGCTACGCCTGCTCTTTGCGCTCACCCAGGGCGAGGTGACCGCACGCCCCGACGGCACAATCGAGATAAGTGCGCTCACCGATCTTTCGGGCACGCCCAAGCGCTGGCGCGAAGTGGGGCCGCTCGACTATCGCGAAGTCGGCGGCCAGACGCATACGAAATTCGTCACCGACGAACACGGAAATGTCAGCTACTGGATCTCCGACGACTTCCTGCCTGTCGAGCTGCTGCAGCGCGTCGACGGGTTCGGTCAGTTGGGGATCCTGAGATTTGTCGGCGGTGGCACCATCGCGGTGCTGGTGTTGTCGATCGTTCTGTGGATCGGCGGCTGGCTCACGCGCCGGCACTATGGACGCAAGCTCGATCTTCCGCCCGCCGCCGCGCGGCTGCGGCTGGCTGCGCGCATCGGCGCCGCGGTGATCGTTGCCACGCTGCTGGGCTGGGTCGGCCTCGTCTCCGCGCTGACGGGCGGCGAGGGCGAGATTTCGCCCCTGCTCGCCGCGCTCTATGTCGCGGGTGTCATCTCGCTTCTAGGCGCCGCAACAATCTTCGTCGAGGCGGCTCTTCGCACGCTGCGCGGCCCCGGCGGCTGGCTCGTCGGACTCGGCGAAGTCGCCTTCGGGCTGAGCGGTCTCTTCATTATCTGGGCGGTCGTCTATTATGGTCTGGCGAATTTCAACTTCAATTTCTAGGGCTCTGCTCGCGGCCTGCGCGCTCGTCGTCCTTTCGGCGGGCGCACAAGCGAAGCCGCCCGCCGATCTCGGCGCCTACGTCGCGAAGGCGATGAAGACGTTCGGGCCGCCCGGCATGGCGGTCGCGATCGTCGAGGACGGCAAGATCGCGGCGGCGAACGGCTACGGCGTGAGGAAGATGGGCGCCGCGCTGGCCGTCGACGCGCACACGGCGTTTCCCATCGGCTCGGAGACGAAAGCGTTCACCTCGGCCGCGCTCGCCATCCTCGTCGACGAGAACAAGCTCAAGTGGACCGACCTCGTGAAGGACAGGCTCCCCGGCTTCCAGATGTACGATCCCTATGCGACCGATCACATGACGGTGCGCGATCTTCTCACGCATCGCAGCGGGCTCGGATTGGGCGAAGGCGACCTTCTGATCGTGCCCGACACCAATCGTAGCCGCGCCGACATCGTGCATGCGCTGCGTTTCCTCAAACCGAAGACCGGGTTCCGCGAGACCTTTGCCTACGACAACATCCTCTACATCGTCGCCGGCGCGCTGGTGCAGGCCGTGTCGGGCCAGACCTGGGAGGACTTCGTCGCCCAGCACGTCCTGAAGCCGGCCGGCATGACCGATGCGCGCACGACCTTCGTGATGGGTGCGCCGAACGGCGTCTGGCTGCACGCGCGCACGGATGGCGCCTTTCGTGGCGTCGGCGATCTGGGAATCCTCAAGAAGGGTCTCGATCCGCACGCGGCGGCGCCGGCGGGCTCGATCAATGCCAGCGCAACCGACATGGCGAAGTGGATGAACATCCAGCTCGCGCGCGGGCGTTTGCCGGACGGCACGCGCCTGTTCAGCCAGGAGCAGGCCGACGCGATGTGGGAACCGGTGGTGGTCGTTCCGCCCGCGGAATTCCAGCTTCCGGCGTCGATGGCCAAGATGTCGCCGGATTTGCAGACCTACGCGCTCGGCTGGTTCGTTGAGTATTACCGCGGCCACAAGATCGTCCAGCATTCCGGCGCCGTGCTTGGCGCGCTCGCTATGCAGTTCCTGATCCCGGAAAAGAATGTCGGCATCTCGGTGACGATCAATTCCGAAGACAGCTCCGCGCGCCGCGCCGTCGCCTATCATCTTCTCGACTACTATCTCGGCCTGCCGCCGACCGACTGGATCGGACTGCTGCAGAAAGCCCGCAACGACATCGTGGCGAAGACGACCGCCGCGCTGAAATCGCTGCCGAAGGCGGAAACGCCAGGTGGCGCGAAGCCTTCGCTGCCGCTCGCTTCCTACGCAGGCACCTATGAGGACCCCTGGTACGGCAGCATGACGGTCCACGACCGCGGCCAGGGCAAGCTCTGGATCAGCTTCGACCGCACCCCCGGCATGGAAGGCGCGCTCGAGCCCGTATCGGGCGACAAATTCCGCACAAGATGGACCGACAAGGCAATCGAAGACGCCTATGTCGACTTCACGGTGAAGAACGGCGCCGTCGCGACGGCGACCATGGCCGCGATCTCACCGCTCGCGGATTTCAGTTTTGATTTTCAGGATCTGCATTTCGCGAAGGCTGCGCGACCCTCCCCTTGAGGCCCTTGAGGGGAGGGTCGAAATTCTCTTCGAGCCGACGTTGCGCGCGACGCCCGGCCCTACCCACCACCTCTTCCGCTAGAGCCAAGCGACCCGTCCGCGCACTATGCTGCCGTTGGAATCACCGGTGACGCACATGCTGACGACGTATCCCCGCGA
>CAWDKN010000072.1:0-15287 GCA_963802815.1 uncultured Alphaproteobacteria bacterium | reverse complement strand
TAAAAAAGCAATATTGTCTTTTTTTCGGACGCCGTTGCGCGGCTTCTCAGAATGGCTGGGACGCCAGTGGCGCGCTCGCGGCGTTGCAATCGCGCTTCCGCGGACGGTAAGCGTGCTTGTCCGGCGCCGAGCGTACCGCGGGAATGATTACGTCTTGGCCGTGAAGAAATCGGCGCGCGGGCGGCCTTCCGGGTCGTAGACCGGCTCGAAATGATCGATGCGATATTTCTGCGTGACCGCTTTGACGATTCCGGTTTCGGTCAGATGGCCGAGCATGGAACGATAGGGCTGGCCGGAAAGGTGCGCCGCGAGGTCGGGCTCGCTCTCCCACTCCTCGAAGACGCGAATGCGCCCGGGAATGCTCAGGTCGGCGGTCCAGGAATACGCGACGCAGCCCTTCTCGGCGAGCGCCTGTTCAATGAAGAGCCGCCCCGTCCTTCAGGCATTTCTCCCGTTTCTCCGGGGGCACGTCCACCGAGCCGGCAATCACAATCCGCATGGTCTTCTCCCGTGTCATGTGTCCCTGAGGATGGTGTAGGCGCGCGACTTGAACAGCCAGCATCCGCTCCGCTTCACCAGACGATCGTCGTAGTGGCCCTCGATACGCCGTGCCTTGCCGTTCGTCTCGACCAGAAACTCCAGCGTGTAAACGCGCACGCTGGCGCTGTAGCCGCGGACCTCGATCGCGCCCGGCGTGCCGAAGAAGGCGACGTGCGAATAGCTCGCCATCGCATTGCGCCAGAGGTTCACGATGTTCGCCTTGCCCTTCACCTCGGTGGCGCCGAGCTTCCACACGCTGTCCTCGGCCCAGTTTGCAGCCCAATCCTTCTCGTCGCGCCGAAAGACGGCATCGCCATAGCTTTCGATGCGCTCGCGGATGGCGAGCCGGTCCTCGATCGCGCCCTCGAATGCCATGCTCAGTCGTCCTTCCTTTTTGTCCTGTAGTCGCCGAAGGCGCCGTCGCGGGCGTCGAGCGCGCCGCGCACGCCGTCCTTGAAGCGGGCAAAGGTTTCGCGCGAGGCTTCTGTCGTCATGGCAAGCGCCTGGATCTCCGTGCCGGCGCGGATGGCGGCGCGTAGCCCCATGATCTCCATGGCGCGATGGACGGAGCGCTTGTTCATCTGCTGAACTTCCGGCGCGATCTTGGCGATGCGTTCGGCAACCGCGAGCACTCCCGTTTCGAGTTCTTCGGCGGGAAAGGCGCGGTTGGCGAAGCCGATGCGTACCGCTTCGATGCCACTGATCGCGTCGCCGGTCAGCATCATCTCCATCGCGGGCCGGAGACCGCAGAGCCACGCGTGGAATTGATTGTCCGGCGGACTCATCATGCGTACAGGCGGGTAGCCGATCTGCGCGTCCTCGGCGACGTAGACGAGGTCGCACGCCGTCGCGAGCTCGGAGCCGCCGGCGAGGCACCAGCCATGCACCTGCGCGATCACCGGCTTTGCGAGATCCCAGACGCGGAAGCAGCCTTCGACGACGTGACGCGCCCATTCGCCGGCGCCCCCGGCGGTGTGGAAGGGAAGCGGCTGCACCGCACGGCCGTGCTCGCGCGACAGATCGTAGCCGGAGGAGAAACACGGGCCGGCCCCGCGCAGAATGACAACGCGCACGTCCTTGTCCTTGTCTGCGGCGTCGAGTGCTGTAAACAACACTCCGCGCAGCCGGTTGGACAGCGCGTTGCGTTTGTCCGGTCGGTTCAGGGTCAGGCGCCGCACAAAGGGCGCGGGACTATCTGTCAGCAGCAGCGGATTGTCGGCCATCTCGGTTCCTCCCGGGCGCAAGCATTCCTCGTCTGCGCCGATAAAACAAGCACGCTTGCTTTTTTCTTAGGCGCGACTACGCTGCCGCGAAGAAATCACGTATCGGCGCGCCAGCCGGGGTGGAGGACTAAGCATGCCGGATAGAGAATCCGCGGTGAAGCCGGGAACAGCGCGTTGCCCAGGGGAAAGCTGGAACGATCTTGTCGAGGCCGACACTCTGCCGGTGCCGGAGTTCCTTCAAATCGAGAGCTACGAATATATGGGCTCCGAGCCGATCGCGGCCGCGCGCTACACGAGCCCCGACTTCTTCCGCAAGGAAATCGAGAAGATGTGGCCGAATGTCTGGCAGTTCGCCGCGCGCGAAGAAGACATGCCCGATCCGGGTGACGTCGTCGTCTACGAGAATGCCGGTCGTTCTTATCTCGTCACGAGACAAGACGACGGCAGCGTGCGCGCGTTCCACAACGTGTGCCTGCATCGCGGCCGCAAGCTGCGGCTGGAATCCGGCTATTCGAAAGACTTTAAGTGCCCTTTCCACGGCTTCACCTGGAACACCAACGGTTCGCTGAAGGAAATTCCCTGCCGCTGGGATTTCGGCCATCTCAAGGACAATGAGATGAAGCTCCCCGAGGCGCGCGTCGGGCGCTGGGGCGGATATATCTTTCTCTGCGAGAACGAGACAAGCGTGTCGCTGGAGGATTTCCTCGCGCCGCTGCCGGAGCATTTCAAGCGTTGGAAGCACGAAGACTGCACGACGGCGATTCATGTCGCCAAGGTGATCAAGGCGAACTGGAAGGCCGTCTCGGAAGCCTTCATGGAAGCTTGGCACTCCGTCGTCACCCACCCGCAGATCCTGCCGTTCACGGGCGACGCCAACACGTTCTATGCGACCTGGGGCGACAACGTGAACCTCGCGCTCACGCCCTTCGCGGTGATGTCGCCGCATATCACCGGCGGCGGCCACAGCCAGCAATGGATCGTCGATGAGTTCCTCAAATATAACGGCCGCGCCGGCGGACCCGGTCTCGACGTGAAGGTTCCGGACGGCACGACGGCGCGCAAGGCGATGGCTGCGGTTAACCGAAAGCGTTACCAGGATGCGAGCGGCCACGATCACAGCCACGCTTCCGATGCGGAACTGCTCGACGCATTCGTCTACAACGTCTTCCCGAACTTCGCGCCCTGGGGCGGCTTCATGCCGAATATCGTCTATCGCTGGCGCCCGTGGCCGGACCAGGATGCGACGCTTATGGAGGTGCGCATTCTTTCGCGTGTGCCGCCGGGACAGAAGAAGCCTCGCGCCGTGCCTATGCACATGCTGTCCGAGAACGAGACGTGGTCGAGCGCGACCGAGATCGGCACGCTCGGGAACGTCTTCGACCAGGACATGGCAAACCTGCCTTACGTGCAGGACGGCCTGAAAGCGTCGAAGAACGGCCTCGTCAACCTCGGCGATTATCAGGAAATCCGTATACGGCACTTTCACCGCACGCTCGACAAATATCTGGCGCGCTGAACGCGGCCAAACGGGATCGTCATGGCTCGCGTCACGCCCATTCGTATGCCCAAATGGGGCCTTTCCATGCAGGAAGGCACCATCTCGCACTGGTGGAAAGAAGAGGGCGCGAGCGTGTCCGAAGGCGAGCAACTCGTCGACATCGAGACGCCGAAGATCACCAACGTTTTCGAGGCGCCGGGCTCGGGAACGTTGCGGCGCATCGTTGCGCAGCCGGGGGATACGGTGCCGGTCGGCGCGCTCATCGGTGTCGTCGCCGACGATGCCACGAGCGACGGCGAAATCGACACGTTTGTCGCGGATTTTCTCGCCCGCTTCGTGCCCGGCGAAGAGGATGGCGAGGGCGCGAGCGCGCTTCAAATCGAGACAGTCCAGGCGGGTGCGCGGTCGATCCGCGTCGGCCGCGCCGGCGCGGGCGATGCCGTGCCGGTCGTGCTGCTGCACGGCTTCTCCGGGGACATGACGAACTGGCTGTTCAACATCGAGTCGCTGGCGACCGATGCGCCGGTGATTGCAATCGATCTTCCCGGCCATGGCGGCTCGTCGAAGGATGTCGGCGACGGTACGCTGGCGACGCTGTCGGCCGCCGTCGGCGAACTCTCGATGCGCTGGGCGTACAGAAACTACGGCTCGTCGGCCACTCGCTCGGCGGCGCGGTTGCCGCGCGCTTTGCGGCGGACAACCCTTCGCGTGTCGCTTCGCTGGTTCTCATCGCGCCGGCACTGCTGCCCGGCACGGAAGTCTCGGAAGAATTCCTGACCGGCATGGTCGAAGCGCGTCGCGCACGCGACCTGAAGCCGTTCGTTGAAATGCTATTTGCCGATAAGTCGCTGGTCACCAAGAACATGCTCGAGGAGATGATCAAGTTCAAGCGCCTCGACGGCGTCGAAGACGCGCTCGCTGTGCTGCGCGACAGGCTGGTGGCGGCTGACGATGCGCACGCGCTGGCGCGCGATCTGGCGAAGATTCCGTCGGCGACAGTCATCGTGTCGAAGAGGGACACGATCGTCGCTGCGCCGGATGCGAGCGCGCTGCCGCCGGGATTCAAGCTGGCGTGGATCGACAGCGCGGGCCACATGCCGCATCTGGAGAAAGCGGCGGAAGTGAACGCGATACTAAAGGAATTTCTCGCCTGATCATTTCCGCTTCGCCGGCACGGGCACGTCGCCGGTGCGGATGGCGAGCAGCATCTTGCCCACGAAGTCTCGGAGCTGGCGCTTGCGCGGTTCGCTGCTCCAGATGTCGCGGTTAAGCAGAAGTCCCTCGATCGCCGCGACGCAGAAATCCATCGCGAAGATGTAGCGCTCGTGCTCCTTCTGCCATTCGGGAAAGGCCTTGATGACCTCTTCACGCTCGATCTGGTCGTAGCGCCGCGCCTTGGGCAGGAAGATGTCGCGCAATTCCTCATCGGTGCGCGCCGCCATGGAAAGCTCGAGATACGCTGTAAACTCGCGCGTGAGCAGGCTGTCCCAATAGCGCTCGACGCCGGCCACGTCCTCGACGCGCTGCTGCTCGCTCAGCGCGGCGACGCGCTCCAGGAAGTTCTCCATGCGCTTGTAGAAAGTGTAGTCGATGACCGAGGCGATCAGATCCTGCTTTGTCGCGTAGTGATGCAGCATCGCACCGCGCGAGATCTCCGCCACCTGCGCGATGAGCTGGGTCGTGGTGCGGGCGTAACCGTATTTTTCCAGGCAGTCGATAGCGGCTTCGAGGATGGCGATCCGGGTTTGGGCGCTTTTGCGCTGCTGCCAGCCGCTCCCCTCGGGCGCGAGGCCCTCGGGTTCGAGCTCGGCTAGCGCCTTGGCGCCCCTCTCCTTCGCCTTCATCGTGAAACAAACCTTCGCGTCGGTCGTATTCCGGCTATTCGATTTGTTTATACGTGTCAAAGCCCGAGCGCGATACGTGCCAAAATGTTGCGCTGGACCTCGCTAGAACCGCCGTAAATCGTCGAGGCGCGCGTGTTGAGATAGCGCGCCGTGATGGTCGCGCCATAGGCGGGGCCGATGGGCGATTCGTTGGCGCCCTCGCCGAGCTCTGGCCGCTGGTAGGGTGCGGCGTAGAGGCCGAGAGCCTCCAGCGCCAGCTCGGTCGCAGCCTGCATCGTCTCAGTGCCCTTGAGCTTGAGCAGCGAGGCGGCGGCGTTGCCGGCGTTCTTGCCGGCCGAAAGCTGCGAGATTACGCGGCGTTCCGTGAAATCCACCGCGTCGAGCGCGATCTCGATGTCGGCGACCTTACGGCGGAAATCCAGGTCATCACGCAGCGTGCGTCCGTGACCGTCCATTTCGCCGCGCGCGATCTCGTTCACCAGCCGCATCATGCCGCGAATGCGCGGCGCGAAAGAATGCCCGCGCTCGAACTCGAGCAGGTATTTCGCGACGGTCCAGCCGTCATTCTCTTTGCCGACGCGGTTAGACACCGGAATGCGCACATTGTCGAAGAAGCACTGGTTGACCTCATGCTCGCCGCTCATGGTGATGATCGGCTTGATCGAGAGTCCGGGCGCCGTCGTCATGTCGAGCAAAAGAAAGGTTATGCCTTCCTGCGGCTTGCCGCCCCTGTTGGTGCGCACGAGCAGGAACATCCAGTTCGCGGCGTGGGCATGCGTCGTCCAGATCTTGGTGCCGTTTACGGCGTAGTGGTCGCCTTCGAGCACGGCGCGACATTGCAGGCTCGCGAGATCGGAGCCGGCACCCGGCTCGGAATAGCCCTGGCACCAATAGTGCTCGCCGGTGAGAATGCGCGGCAGGTAGAAATCCTTCTGTGCCTGCGTGCCGTAGCCCATCAGCACCGGACCGCACATCTGCAAGCCCATTGCGGGCAGGGCAGGCGTTCCGGCATCGGCGCATTCAGAATCAAAAATGTACTTCTGGACGACCGTCCAGCCGGTGCCGCCGTATTCCTCCGGCCATGACGGCGCGATCCAGCCTTTCTCGAACAGGATGCGGTGCCAGTGCCGGTTCAGCGACGGCTCTGCAAAGACCCCCGCCTGACGTCGCGTCGCCGCGCGCAACTCTGGCGTAAAGGATGTATCGAGGAAGGCCCGCACCTCGTCGCGGAAGGCGAGATCGTCGGATGCGAGCGCGATATCCATTTTTTCCTCTCGAAGTCCTCCGCAGCGATAGACCGCCGCGCAAAGGACTTTATAATCGCCGTCGAAAAAAACAATCTATCCTGTTTAATAGCGAGGAGGACGTCGTGGATCTGGGCCTAAAAGGTCTGAAAGCGGTGCTGGCCGGTGCCAGCAAAGGCATCGGAAGGGCAACCGCCGAAGTGCTCGCGGCAGAAGGCTGCGACGTCGCGATTTGTGCGCGTGGAAAAGACGGTGTCGACAAGGCTGTCGTGTCTCTCAAGGCCAAAGGCGTAAAGGCGCTGGGCGAGCCCGTGAACATTGCTGATGCCGCGGCGTATACGGGCTGGGTTGCGCGGGCCGCGGAAGGCCTTGGCGGCTGCGATATCTTTGTCTCCTTCGCTTCCGCCGGCGGCGGCCCTGCGTCGGAAGAAACATGGAAGGCCGTGTTCGATCTCGACCTGATGTCGACCTTCCGCGGCATCCGCGCAGCGCTGCCGTTTCTGGAAAGATCGAAAGCCGGCTCGATCGTAGCGATCTCGACGACCGCCGCGCTCGAAGAGTTCCTCGGGCCGCAGGCCTACAATGCGATGAAGGCTGCGGTGATCAATCACGCCCATGCGATGTCCCAGGCGCTCGCGCCGAAGGGAATCCGTGTCAACACGGTTTCACCGGGTCCCATCTACATCGACGGCGGTTCGTGGGACATGGTCAAGGCGCATATGACCGCGATCTACGATGCGACACTGAATGGCATTCCTATGGGCCGTCTCGGCAACGCCGAAGAGGTTGCGCGCGCCATCGCCTTCGTCGCCTCGCCGGCGTGCCGTTTCATGACGGGCACGAACATCGTGATCGATGGCGGCTTTACCAAGCGCGTGCAATACTAGGAGGGCGCGATGGCGGAGAAAAAGAAGATCAAGGTCGCGCTCGTCGCCGCCGGAAAATATCACGACATTGATTTCGCGAGGCTGGAGCTGCTCAAGATTCTTGCCGAGGACGAACGCGTCCGCGTGCGGGTGTTCGAGGATTATTCGAATATGGCGGCCATCCGGGAGAGCGATTTCCTCGTCACCTACACCTGCGACGTGATCCCGCGCCTCGACGAGCAGGAGGCGCTGCGCCGCTATGTCGAGGAAGGCGGCCGCTGGTACGCGCTGCACGGCACCAACTCGATCCTGCGCTTCCTCGAGAGCGGTCTCGTGGACAGCCCGCGCTGGGCGCCGCATTTCATGCAGACGCTGGGCTCGATGTTCATTGCCCATCCGCCCATCGCACCCTACCGCGTGACAGTCGCCGATCCGGGCAATGTGCTGGTCAGGGGCATCCAGCCATTCGAGACCAATGACGAGCTCTATCTTTCCGAGACCTATGGCAAGCTCCACGTGCTGCTGGAAACGGAGTTCGAAGGCGAAGCAAAAGGCTTCGTCGAAGACCAGTGGAAGAAGGCCAGGCACCCCGTCTTCTATCTGCATCCGGTCGGCAAAGGCGCCGTGCTCTATCTCACGCTCGGCCATTGCCGCGGCCATTACGACATGCAGCCGCTTATGGACTTCTATCCAACAGTCGAGCGCTGCGCCTGGGACCTGCCGGTGTTCTACGACCTGCTACGGCGCGGCGTCACATGGGCCAAGGAGCGCTAGCTAGGCGCGCCGCACTGCGAGGCGCAGGCGGTTCGCGTCAGATTGCGCGACAATCTAGGCCATCTGCTTCTGGAAATCGGCGAGGTCGAAATAGTCGCGCCAGGCCGTGATGAGGCCGTCTTTGAACTCGAATATCCCCATTACGGGGATGCGGATGGTCTTCGCACCCATCACGAAAATATCGGTGCGCTCGGTGAGCACCGCGCCCGCGGCGTTCTCCGCGATCGCGTGCACGGTCCATTCGACGCGCGAGGAGCCTGCGAGGAATGGCGCCAGCGACTCGCGGATGGCGGCGTAACCCTTAAGTACCGGCATCGGGATGTTGTGATAGGCGGCGTCGGGGGCGAGCGCCGCCACAATGCGGTCGAGGTCGCGCGCTTCCCACGCCGCGATGAAGGCCTCCACGCGCTCCGTGTTGGTCATGGCCGTTCCGGATCGAACGTGATGTGAAGCTCCAGAACGCCGCGCAGGAGGACATTGGGACTGTAGCGGAATACGTTCTTGCCTGCCGCGAGCTTCGGATTTTTTATTCGTGTCAGGAGGATCGGGAAGGCGATGTTCATCTCCTTCCGCGCCAGCTGGGCGCCGATGCAGGTGTGGATGCCTGCCCCGAAGGCGAGATGCGTCTTCGCGTTTGCGCGATCGATGTCGAAGCGCTCGCCATCGGGGAAATGTGCGTCATCGCGATTGCCGGAACCATAGCGGAGCAGGATCAGCTCGCCTTTCCTGACCGGCACGCCGCCGATCTCGGCGTCCTGCGTCGCGAGCCGCCACATGTTATTCGTCGGAGAGAGATAGCGTAGCGTTTCCTCGACGAAATTCGGCGTCAGCGACGGATCGGCGATAAGCCGCGCCATCTGGTCCGGATTGGACATCAGGAAGAAGAGCCCCGCCGTCAGAGAATGTGCCGTCGTCTCGTTCCCGGCGACCAGAAGCTGCTGCAGGATCGACAGCAGCTCGGAATGATCCATCTTGCGCGGATCGCCCTCCTCGGCGAGATCGGCATGCACGAGATCGGAGATGATGTCATCCGTCGGCGAGCGGCGCTTTTCCTCGATCTTGTCGATGAAATAGTTCTGGAATTCGACGATCCTGTGCGCCGCGTCGAGCCGTGCAGCCTTGTCTGCCACGCCGCCGAGTTGGGCGACGAAGGCGTCCGACCACAGCCGGAAGCGATCCATGTCGGCGCGCGGCACGCCCAGCGCATCGGCGATCGCCGTCATGGGCAGGTGGTTTGCGAAAGCCGTCTTGAACTCGCAGGCGCCTTCGCGGGCGAAGCGGTCGATCAGCGCGTTCGTCACCGTGGCGACGTAGTCGCCCATGCCCTCGACGCGCTTGTAGGTGAAGGCCTTCATCGCAAGCTTGCGATAGCGCGTGTGGTCCGGGGGATCGGCCGTCAGCATCGTGTTTCTCGGGATGACGCCCCGGCTCAGGATCGCGAGTTCATCTGGATCGATCTGAGAAGCGCTGCCCGAGCGCAGTTGCTCGCTGAAATTGTTGGAGAAGATGCGCGGCTGGGTGTTGACCTTGACGATCAGCTCATAGGTCGAGACCGATACGATTTCGGTCTTGGGGTCTCGGAAGACCGGCGCCTCGGCGCGCAGGCGCGCGAAATATGGATAGGGATCCTGCAGGAGATCCGGATCGAAGGCATTGATCTCGTGGAGCGGACACATGCCGGAAGATCGGGGGTTCATATCGCGGTGCCCTACGCAAGATAGCCGCCATCGACCGGCAGGTCGGCGCCGGTGATGTAGCTGGAGTGGTCCGAGGCGAGGAATGTAATCGCATCCGCCGGCTCATTGGGCTTGCCCAAACGCTTCATCGGATGCGCCGAGGCGAAACCTGCTATCACCGCTTCACGCGTCGCGCCCTGTGCGAGACCCGCTGCGATATAGCCCTCGACCATTTCCGTATGGATGGCGCCCGGCAGGATGGCGTTGACGCGGATGTCGTAGCCTTGCTCGGCGCAATGCAACGCCACGGTGCGCGTAAGCATGCGGACGCCGCCTTTCGAGGCACTGTAGGCGGTGAAGATCGCGCCGGCCTTAACGCCAAGCGTCGAGGCGACATTGACGATTGCTGCGCCCTTCTTGTCTTTCAGCGCGGCCACCCCGTATTTGAGCGAGGAACGTGCCCTCGAGATTGATCGCGAGGGTCCGACGGAAAGCCTCAAGGGTCTCCTGCTCGATGGTTGCCGGAACCGAGATGCCGGCGGAATTCACCACCGTCGTCAACCCGTCAAACCGTTTCGCAGCTGCAACAGCATCCTTCCACGATGACTTCGACGTTACGTCGAGATGAACATAAAGCGCGGACTTGCCCAGCGATCGCGCCAAAGCCTGTCCCTTGTCATCCTGGACGTCGCCGATCAGCACTCTTGCACCCTCGGCGACGAATTCGCGTGCGGTGGCGGCACCAATACCGCTCGCACCACCGCTGATGAGCGCCACTTTTCCGGAAAGTCCCATGCCCGTTGCGCCTGTTGCGGCGCGTCCTCCCTTTGCGGCCTCTTGCCCGGACCGTTCGTGTTGTTCTCCGTCCTCACAGAATAAACAGATACAACTGCTTATAACAATCAGGCTTGACTTTTTTTGACCGCGTGGAAAAGTTGCCGCCTCAACGCGGGGACGGGCAAAAAGGGCGGGACAGCCGGCCACTTCCCCAAACAAGCGAATGAGGGGAGGAAAGTATGCTCGTTCGCGCACAGGGGATACGTTTGCTTATTGCTTGCTTCTGCCAGTTTTGCCGCGCTGACCGCGGCGCCGGCGCCGGCGCTGGCACAGACACAGACACAGACACAGACACAGACACAGGTGGCATCGGCGTCATCGTCCAACTCGTCGGGCATCGAGACCGTGACAGTCACAGCCACGCGCCGCTCTCTGGATGCACAGAAGGTCGCCGTGTCGCTGACCGCGTTGGGTGAAGACCAGATCAAGGCGCAGGCCCCGCATACGCTGCAGGACCTGAACGGCATGGCGCCGAACGTCTTCATCGGCATGGGCACAGCCGGCCCCGCGCAGAGCGCGATCTACATCCGCGGCCAGGGCTATGCTGACGTCGAGAAGACGCAGAGCCCGCCCGTCGGCGTCATCCAGGACGGCGTCTTCTTCGGCAACAATACAGGCCAGTTGCTCGACATGTTCGACGTCTGCTCGGTCGAAGTGGACCGCGGACCGCAAGGCATCTTCTACGGCAAGAACACGACGGCGGGCCTGATCAACATCACGCGCTGCGCCCCATCGCGCCAATTCGACATCTCGGTCTCGGCCGGTTACGGCTCCTATGACGACGAGTTCGTGCGCGGCATCGTCAACCTGCCCCTGGGCGACAAGGGCGGATTGAAGGTCTCAGCGCAGTGGCACGAGAACGGCGGCTATTACAAGGACGTCTATAACGGCAAAAACGTCGGCGGCGACGACTACACCGCCATTCACATCGTTGCGAATTACGACCTGCTGAGCTGGCTGAACGTCAATCTCAGCTACGACCGCATGCACGACAATGGCGGCGGCGAGCCGGTTCAGTTTGGAAACGTGCTGACCGCCAACATCCTGAGCGGCGGCAATCCCGCGGCGGTGTGGCCCCTCTACAATGCGCGGACGGGCAGCCCAGACGGATTGAAACCGTGGCAGGTGGAGAACCGCCCGGGTGGCGATTCGACAAGTACAATGACGACATCTACAGCATGACGCTGAAGGGCGACCTCGGCTTCGGACAGCTCGTATCGCAGACCTCGTTCATGAACGAGGCCGACGACGTGCATCAAGATTTCGACGGGACATGCACCTTCGCGCCGGGCTGCACCAGCGTCGGCAACCCGCTGCTGGCCGCGACCGGCTCATATCTGGAGACGATCCGCGACCAGACCTACGGCCAGTTCACGGAAGAAGCGCGCCTGGCCGGAACGTTCTGGAGCGACTTCGACTACCTGGCTGGCCTGTTCTATTATCACCACAACATAAGCCTGCATCAGAATACGGACGCGGCGATCGACCAGTTCAGCGGGGAGACGGACAATTCCTGGTCGTTCTTCGGCAACCTCGACTGGAACGTCACCGACGCCATCAAGCTGTCGGCGGGCCTGCGCAACATCGACGAGACCAAGCACTTCTCGACGTTCTACGAGCTGAGCAGCGGCGCAATTCCGATCACGCCGCACATCGCCGACAGCAAGTCGTGGAGCAGGCTTATCACGCGTTACAATGCGCAGTGGGCGTTCACCGACAACAACCTGATCTACGCCAACCGGTCGGAAGGCTTTCGGTCCGGTGGCTTCTCAATGCGCGGCACGCTGTCCGAGCAGTCCGGGACGCAGTCGAACTGCGGCGTTGTCGCCGGTTGCCCCAACAACAACTTCCTCGCCTTCGCGCCCGAGACGAACATAACCTATGAAGTGGGCTCGAAGAACCAGTTCTTCGGCAAAACACTGACATTCAACATCGACGGCTTCATCAACGACATCACCGGCTATCAGCAGTCGGAAGTTGTCGAGACGCCGGGCTACGGGCCGGGTACCGACACCTACATCGTCAACTATCCGAAAGTGCGCATCCAAGGCATCGAGTTCGAGGCTGACGCCGCCGTTGGCTCATGGGTGGATGCGCTCGACGGCCTGACGCTGACGGGCAATGTCGGCATCCAGAGCGCGAAGGTGAAGGACGGCATCGTCAACGGACAGGAAGTGGCGCTCGGTGCGGGTGCAACGGCCGGCGCTCCGGGATCGATAGCCGATTTCACCGGCTCGACCCTGCAGCGCATCCCGGGCAACAACTACACGATCCGCGGCACCTATACGCGCGACGTCGGCACGGACAGCGATGTTGTGCTATCGATGGGTTATTCCTGGATCGCGAAGTTCAGCCTCGGCAACTTCGGCACGGTGCAGGACTACCAGACCGGCTACGGGCTGCTCGATGCGTCGGCACAGCTCGACTATGAGAACTACTACGTGCGCCTGAGCGGTAAGAACCTGACCGACGAAGCCTATCGCGATCAGTCCCTGCCGACGGTGTTCTTCCAGGGTTGGGGCGCACCGCGCACGATCGAAGTGGAAGTGGGCGCGAAGTTCTGACGCCCGGGACAGGCGGCCCGGCGGCGACGCAGGGCCGCGACTGCTCCCGGCGAGTTGGCTTTGGCGCGTCGTGCGCCGGGAGAATGTGTTGCAGATGGTGGAATTTGGCGGAGCGGCCGCATCAGCATGAGCGGGCGTTTTGCGGACAAGACGATCATCATCACCGGCGCGACCAAGGGCATTGGTCGCGCCTCTGCTGTTGCAGTGGCACGCGAGGGCGGAATGTCGTTGTCACCGGACGCGACGCGAAAGGCGGCGCGGAAACCGCGCGAACTCGTGGGGGAAACCGGGCGCGACTGTCTCTTCGTTCCGCATGACGTTCGCGACGAGACGCAATGGGAAGCCGTTTTTGCTGAATGCGCAAAAAAATACGGTGCGCCCTCCGGCCTCGTGAACAACGCCGGCGTTTTCTTCGTAAAGCCGCTTGCCGACACGACGGAGGAGGACTTCGATGCGATCTACCAGGTCAACGTGGAAGGCACGTTCCTCGGAATGAAGCATGCATTCCGCTCATTCGGTGCGTCGAATACCGCAGGCGCCGTCGTCAACGTCTCCTCGCTGATGGGGCAGGTAGGCTATCCAAACGCGATCGCCTATTGCGCGACCAAGGGTGCGGTCACGGCGATGACGAAGTCGGCCGCGCTCGAAGGCGGAGCGATGACCCCGAAGGTGCGTGTGAACTCCCTGCATCCGGGCGTCATATGGACCCCCATGATCACCGACGCGTTCGGCGACGACAAGGCGCTGGCCGATGCGTTCGCGCAGGACACGCCGCTGCGCATGATCGGCCTGCCGGAGTACATGGCTGACGCCATCGTTTATCTGCTCAGCGACGATGCCGCTTACGTCACAGGCGCCGAGCTGACTGCCGACGGCGGCCGCGGCGCGGATTGACAGGGAGACGCTCATGCAATTGAGCCGGGAAGAACTGACGAGAGCCTATACGCGGATGTTCACCATTCGCGCCTTCGAGGAACGCGTCGAGAAGGAGTTCGCGGCCGGCAACATTCCAGGCTTCGCGCATGTCTATCTCGGCCAGGAGGCCTCGGGTGTCGGCGTCTGCCACGACCTCAGCGACGAGGACTACATCGGCTCGACGCACCGCGGTCATGGTCATTGCATTGCCAAGGGCTGCGACGTGAAGGGCATGATGCTCGAGATCTTCGGCAAGGCCGGCGGTTTGTGCGGCGGCAAGGGCGGTTCGATGCACATCGCCGACCTGTCGAAGGGTATGCTCGGCGCCAACGCCATTGTCGGCGGCTCGCCACCGATCGCGGTCGGCGCGGCGCTGACGCAGAAATACAAGAAGACGGGCCGGGTCGCGGTCGCCTTCTCCGGCGACGGCGCTTCCAACCAGGGCACGACCTTCGAAGCGCTCAACATGGCGGTCGTCCTCGGCGTACCGGCGATCTTCGCTTTCGAGAACAACGGCTATGGCGAGCACACCGCGGCGAGCTACTCCGTCGGCGGCGGCTCCATCGCCGAGCGCGCCAAGAGCTTCGGCATGCCGGCGGAAGTCGTGGACGGCGCCGATTTCTTCGCCGTGCACGATGCGATGCGCCGCGCGCTCGAGCGCGCCCGCGCAGGCAGGTCCCTATGCGCTCGAAATCCGCTGCTCGCGGTTTCTCGGGCACTTCGTCGGCGATCCGCAGGCCTACCCACGCAGGAAGAGCTCGCGCAGGCGCGCGCCAACGATCCGCTGCCGCGTTTCCGGCGCGGCGTGACGGAAGCCGGCCTGCTGGAGAAGAAGAAGATCTCGACGCGATTGAGAAAGCGGTGCTGCAGGAGGTCGAGGACGCGGTTAAGGCGGCGCTTCGCGGCGCCATTGCCCGACATGAAGTCGCTCGAGAAAAGACGTCTACGTCTGCTATTGAGGCAAAAGCAGATGCCCGAGAAATCCTATCGTACCGCAATAGAACGCAAGCGCTGCGTCAGGAGATGCGGCGCGATCCGCAACGTCATCGTGCTCGGCGAGGACGTCGCCGGCGGCCAGGGCGCTTCAGGCGAACCCGGGGTGTGGGCGGCGTCTTCGGCGTCACGTCCGGGGGGCTTCTTCAAGGAGTTCGGGCCGTCGCGCGTGCTCGACACGCCGATTTCCGAGAGCGCCATTATCGGCGCCGCATCGGGCGCAGCCGTCACCGGCCTCAGGCCCGCTCGCCGAGATCATGTTCGTCGACTTCGTCGGCGTCTGGCTGCTCTCGACGAGATCTACAACCAGGCC
>CAWDKN010000071.1:0-3487 GCA_963802815.1 uncultured Alphaproteobacteria bacterium | reverse complement strand
AAGCACACGGCCGCCGCGCCTCGCGCGCCGGCGCGCCGCTTGCTAATCAGGGCGCGGCAAGCGGAACGAGGACAAGCGCTATGCCCGACGGTCGCGAAAAAGCCTTTCCGGCTCCTGGGACCAGTTCCATCGCGACGCGCGCGCGCTCGCCTGGCGTCTCGCGGGCTCCGGGCCGTTCGAGGGGACTGGTCGCGATCACGCGCGGGGGCCTGGTGCCGGCGGCGATTATTGCGCGCGAACTCAATGTGCGGGTGATCGAGACCGTGTGCATCGCCTCTACGACGATTACAAGACGCAGGGCGGGCTGGCGATCCTCAAATCGATCGGTCCGGAGGTCGTCTCGCCGGCGACGGCGCGCGCCAAGATCCTCGTCGTCGACGATCTGGTCGACACCGGCGCGACCGTGAAAGTGGTGCGCGAAATGCTGCCGAATGCGCATTTCGCCACCGTCTACGCCAAGCCGCTCGGCCGGCCCGTGGTCGACACATTCGTGACCGAGGTTTCGCAGGACACCTGGATCTATTTCCCCTAGGAGATGGGCTACGCCTTCCAACCGCCGATCGCCAAGGACAAAGATTCCGCGTGAGCGCCTAGGCCTCACGCGAACGGGTTCAAATTCGCCCCGATTTGTGAAACAACGAGCGCCCGGCGCGTACGTGGCGAAACCGGTAGACGCAAGGGACTCAAAAGCCGCTAAGAGACCTCAAAATCGTATCCTAAGTCGCTGATATTCAAATAATTTCTTTAATCTCAAGGATTTACACAACGCTTACACAAATCTTGATTTACGTCTAAAAAGCGCGTATGCGTACGCGTATGTCGTCCACGCCACGAGCTCATGGGTGGATTGCTCCACGTCTACAAACGCGAGAACTCAAACTTCTGGCAGTGCTCGGCGTTCCTGAACGGTCGCAATCATCGCGTCAGCACCAAAACGACAGCCTCTCGCACGCGAAGGACTTCGCCGAGGATTGGTTTCTCGAACTCAAGGGAAAAGTGCGGCGCGGCGAAGCGCCGGGCGGCGGCGTCACGTTCGACAAGGCCGCCGATCAATTTCTTCGCGAGTTCCTCGCGCTCACCGCCGGCGAGCGCAGCCCGATCTATGTGAAGGGCCATCAAGACCGGCTTCGCGTCCATCTTCGCCCGTTCTTCGGCAAGAAGGGACTAGCGAAATCACCCCGGGACTTGTTCAAGAGTACCGCATTCACCGGATGACCTCGCGGAAGGACCCGAAGACCGGCGCAGCCGCTTCGGCCGGCAAAGAACACGCTCCATCAGGAAATCGTCTGCCTCCGCCAGGTGCTCAAATGCGCCAACCGCCAAGGCTGGATTCCCTATCTCCCCGATCTCTCGGCTCCCTTCCGCGCGTCGGGCAAAATCTCGCACCGCGGCTGTTTCTCTCTCGCAGGATACAACAAGCTGTGGCGCGCGACGCAGAGGCGGGCGAAGGACCCGCCGAAGGCGCGCTGGCGGTGGTCGTGCGAGCAGTTGCACGACTATGTTCTGTTCATGGCCAACACCGGGCTCCGGCCTGACGAGGCGGCCCGGCTGCGAGTTTCGTGACGTTACCATCGTCAACGACGACGCCACAGACGAACGCATCCTCGAAATCGAGGTGCGCGGCAAGCGCGGCACCGGCTACTGCAAGAGCATGCCGGGCGCGGTCATTCCCTTCGAGCGATTGCGCAATCGGCTACGGCCGATCGAGCGCGGAGAGCGAGGAGGGGGCCGAGGTTCGCACGGGCGATCGGAGACTCCGGCGCTCACGCTGCGGAAGCCCCACCGACCGACCTGATCTTCGACAGGACGCACCGCGAGTTGCTGAAAACGATCCTCGAGGAACAGGGGCTGCAAGTTCGACCGCGAAGGGCAGCGCCGCACCGCCTACAGCCTGCGGCACACCTACATCTGCCTTCGGCTCATGGAAGGAGCCGACATCTATCAGATCGCGAAAAACTGCCGCACCAGCGTCGAGATGATCGAGAAATATTACGCCTCGCACATCAAGACGCGCCTCGACGCCGCCGCGATCAACGTGCGCAAGTCGAGGCCGGCTCCGATCATGAAAGACCAGCCAAAAGGAAGGAATCGCCGAAGAGGCCGCGCGATTAGCGCGTGACGTCGATCCAACAAAATCTCCTTGGTCGAATCCCGCGCAAAGCCTATAAGAATCAACGGTACGCGGGCGTGGCGAAACTGGTAGACGCAACGGACTTAAGCCAATTTGAGTGCCCTCCGGGAAACCGAAGGAGCAGAACTGCTCAAAGTCGGGGAAACCTGTCGACATGGCAATCCCGAGCCAAGCCCGACGGACGAAGGTCCGGAGCGGCGATGTCGTCCTCGAACGGGCCGCCGCCGATCACGATCGCGCCGGGCGCGTCATTTGAGCGCGTCGGTACGGTTCACGATGTGTGGCGTGATGAAGATGATGAGCTCGCCTCGCGCATCGTTGGCTTGGCGCCGCTGGAAGAGAACGCCGAGGATCGGGATGTCGCCGAAGAACGGCACCTGATTGAGGTTGCGGCCGGTGTTTCGGGTGTAGATCCCGCCGATGACCGCCGTGTGGCCGTCCATGACGAGGAGGTCAGTCTCCGCCTCACGCTTGAGGATCGTCGGCGCGCCGTTCGCGGCCGTCTGGTCGAAGTCGGGCTCGTCGCGATTGAGCTTCACGTGCATCGACACAGAGCCCTCGGCCGTGACGTGGGGGCGCACGAGAAGCTGCAGCTTGGCTTCTTGAAAGGTCGTCTGGACCCCGAGCGCGCTCACCTGGGCGTAGGGGATCAACGTGCCCTGGTTGATGCGAGCGTCGCGGTTGTCGAGCACGAGGATTCGCGGAGCGCTGACGATGCGGACGAGCCCGCTCGACTCTGCCGCCGAGAGGCGCACGCTCAAGTTGAGGGTGTTGTCGATCGAACCGAAGCTCAGGCCGAGCGCACCACCGGCCCCCGTCCCGACCGCAGCGGGCAAGTTGACGGCGAAGTTCGGCACGGCAATGGCCCGCGTAAATGGCGAAACGCCTGCCGTCGGCGTGTTGTTGTCGTAGGCGCCGCCGGCCGCGCTCACGCTGTTCGGGAAGGCGATCCCGGTCGCGTTTCCGGTCGAGGGGCCGAAGGTCACGTCACCACCCCACTGAATGCCCACGTCGCGAAGGTAGTTGCTCGTGCCTTCGACGATCCTCGCCTCGATCAAGACTTGCGCCGTCTGCGTATCGAGAGAGCGGACGAGCTCCTCGATGTAGTTGAGGTTCGCGGCGATGTCTCGCGCGATGAGAACGTTCGTGCGGTCGTCGACGGCGAGTGAGCCGCGCGGCGAGAGCAGATCCCGCGCGCGCGCCTGAAGCCCCTCGGCGGTGGCGTAACTGATGGGGATGAGGCGGGTCTCGAGGGGCGTGAGCTCGAACTCCTGCTTCTGCGCGGCGAGCTTGAGCTCCCTCTCTTTTTGGAGCTGCGCGAGCGGCGCCACGCGGATGAGGTTGCCCTGCCGCACC
>CAWDKN010000070.1:0-7907 GCA_963802815.1 uncultured Alphaproteobacteria bacterium | reverse complement strand
GCTCAGCGCCCGGTCGTCGCGACGGCGCCTTCGCTGCTGCCCTGACCCTCCGCGTGACGGAGTGATGGATGCCGAGCAGCGGGACACGCCTGCCGTGGGAAGATGCGGCGCGCCTGACCGAGATCATGCGGCAGCCGCGCTTTGCCGATGCCATGCGTACATCGGCGAGCGGCGTGTTCAGGACCTATGCCGCGCATCCGGTGATGGGCGGCGCCCACCACGACATGGACCGCTATATTGGCGGCATCTTAGCGCTTCATCTGCATGCGACGGCGGGCCTGACACGTGGGCGGTTCGAAACCATCGCGGTCGAATACAAATTGGCAAGCCGGGGGCGCGCCGCGGCGATCCTCGAGGAACTGAAGCGGACAGCGTTCATCGCGCCGGCGACGGCCAATGACCGCCGCAGCAAGCGCTACGTGCCCACGCAGCGCATGGTCGACGCCTACCGGAAAGGCATGGGCGCGGACCTCGAAGCGGCGGCCCAGATCGAGCCCGCTCTGTCGACGTTCCTGACGCGCTTCGACAAGGACGACAGCGTCTTTTACGCCTACATGGCCGCGATGGGGGACGTGCTGCATCGTATCGCCGTGCCCTACGAAAGCGACGAGTTCGGCCTCAACCTGTTCCTTCGCTACACGGGCGGCACGATGATCCTGTGCGCGCTGCTTCTGGCGGGCGACGGCAGCGACGCCTTTCCGCCGCGCGGGCCCGTGCCGTGTTCGCTGTCCGCCCTGTCGAAGCGTTTTGCCATCGGCCGCGCGCAGGTGCGCCAGATCCTGGCGAAGGCCGAGCGCGCGAAATTCCTGAGCCGGGACGCGCGCGCCAATACCGTCACCCTGGCGCCGTCGTTCATCGACCTTCTCAACTATTTCTTCGCCCTTCTGTTCGCGTTCATCGTCGAGACGGCGCAAAGGGCACAGCAGCCTGCGCCGCGGCAGACCGGGCCCAGCTAGGGCGTCTTATTCACCGCCTCCTCACTACCGTCATCACCCGGCGCGCGGACAGCGCGCCCGGGTGATGACGCCGGAAGGAGAGCCAATCCAACCCCGTGCAGAGGTACTTGGGCGACGCCGGACGCTCGCGCCTTCCCTGCCCCACGCGGCCCATGCTATCCAAAGAACCGGCCTTTGCGGGCGTAGTTCAATGGTAGAACGGCAGCTTCCCAAGCTGCATACGAGGGTTCGATTCCCTTCGCCCGCTCTCTAAAATCGCAAAGAGCAAAAAGCCGTCATGGACCCCACCCCATAATGCCGCAAGCGTCGGGGCACCCTCCGCGCTATAACTCATCACCGTGCCCGGCGAATCCCTTGCCGGGGTGCACCGATTCTTCCGGGTACGGGTCATGGCAAACGTCGCCGTTATCGGCGCCCAGTGGGGCGACGAGGGCAAAGGCAAGATCATCGACTGGCTGTCGAACCGCGCGGAGATCGTGGTTCGCTTCCAGGGCGGCAACAATGCCGGCCACACCATCGTCGTGGGCGCCAAGACCTACAAATTCTCGCTGCTGCCGTCGGGCGTCGTGCAGGGCAAGCTGTCGATCATCGGCAACGGCGTCGTCGTCGATCCCTGGTCGCTGCTCGACGAGATCGCGCGCGTGGCCGAGCAGGGCCTGAGGGTCACGCCCGAGGTGCTCATCCTCGCGGAGAACGCGGTGCTGGTCCTGCCGATCCATCGCGAGCTCGACGTCTTTCGCGAATCCTCGAACTCGGTCCAGCGCCTCGGCACGACCAAGCGAGGCATCGGACCTGCCTATGAGGACAAGGTCGGGCGGCGCGCGCTCCGCGTGGTCGATCTCAAAGACCCGGCGTCGCTGCCGATGAAGATCGAACGCCTGCTTGCGCATCACAACGCGCTGCGCCGCGGCATGGGCCAGGTCGAGATCGATGCGGCCCAGCTTCTTGCGTCGCTCAAGGAAATCGCGCCGAAGATCCTGCCCTATGCCGGTTCGTCGTGGCGCACGCTCGACGCGGCGCGCAAGGCCGGCAAACGCGTCCTGTTCGAAGGCGCCCAGGCGGTGCTGCTGGATATCGATCACGGGACCTATCCCTATGTCACCTCGTCGAACACGGTGGCGGGACAGGCAGCCGGCGGATCGGGCGTCGGGCCGCGCGATATCGGCTACGTCCTGGGGATCGTGAAGAGCTATACGACGCGCGTCGGCGAAGGTCCGTTCCCGACGGAGCTCACCGATGGCACCGGGGAGACGCTGGGGGCCCGCGGCGCGGAGTTCGGAACGGTGACGGGGCGCAAGCGCCGCTGCGGCTGGTTCGATTCCGTGCTGGTGCGCCAGACGGCGATCACGGGCGGGATCGACGGCATCGCGCTCACCAAGCTCGACGTGCTCGACACCTTTCCCGAGATCCGCATCTGCACCGGCTATCGCCTCGGCAAGGACCTGCTCGACCACCTGCCGGCCGACGCCAACGAGCAGGCGAAACTCGAGCCCGTCTACGAAACGCTGGAAGGCTGGAGCGATTCCACACGCGGTGCGCGAAGGTGGGCGGACCTACCCGCGAATGCAATCAAATATGTACGCCGTATAGAGGAGCTGATTGCGGCGCCGGTGGCGCTTCTTTCGACCAGCCCCGACCGGGACGACACGATAACGGTGCGCGACCCCTTCGTCGACCGCTGACAGACCCGCGCGATTTTGGTAATTTCCTGCCAACGCGGATGTGCATTCCGCGAGACGCGCTCGCGTCCGCCGTATCCGCCCGGGGGGAATCATGAAGTCATCACGGCGCGCACCGCGTTAGCCTTTGCCACGACATTGCTTTGCTGTTCGCCGTTAGCCGCACAAACGGCAGCGCCCAACACCAATCCGCATACGGGACACGGACCCAGCACCAACGCCGCCCTTCCGTCGGCGCCGCAAACACAACCGGGTTTGGTTGCCGCCACATGCGCGCCTGGGTTCAGCTCGCCGCAAAGTCCCGTTATGACTGGCATGAACTACACCTGCGTGGCCGCTCCTCCGAGTTGTCCGACAGGCGCGACCACCGTGAGTGAGTCGCTGGATCAAACCGGCTTCACCTATTCGTGCAAGATGCCGGCGCTGACGTGCCCGTCGGGCTATTCGCTGAAAGCCACGACCGCCGAGCAAGGAACGGTCTCGTACATCTGCAAGCTCGACAGCTACACCTGCAACGCGAACATGGCAGGGGGCTACTCACCGGCTGCCACGCAGGGCGGCAAGCAGGCTTATTTGTGCGCCGCACTTCCGCACTGACCATTTCGGGAGGGGACATGAGAGGCATCATCGCGCGCTTCGCGCTGGTTCTGGCCGCAACGGCGCTCTCGTGTGCGCTGGCGGTTGCACAAGTTGCGACGCCCAATCCGCATCCCTTCACAGGACATGGGCCGATAGTGAACGCGCCGCTTGCGGCACCTCAGAGTCCGGCCGTCGCGCAAGCCAGCTGCTCTCCGGGATTCGCCGCCAGTCCGGGCACCCTGAAGTCCGGTCATTCCTATGCGTGCTTTCGGACTCTGTCCTGCCCGGGAGCGATGGCAGGTCTTTATCGGCTGAGCGGTACCCGCTCGACCACCACGCCGGACAGCTGGTCCTACGATTGCTCCGGCGGTCCGGGCGCGTTCGTCTGTCCGGCCGAAATGAGCGCAGAAACTTTGCCGGCAGGTACCTTTCCGCTGAACCACCAGTGCGGTTCCGCAAGCGCCACATGCCGCACGGGAATGTCCGTCACTTCCGGCCCGCAGGGATATATTTGCGCCTTGCCACCCAATGCGTCGGTGACGCCATCCAGCGCGCCGCTCTGCGCCCCTGGTTTCGAGAGTTCGCCGATGGGCTCGTCCGGCCAGTATCAGTGCCAATGGACGAGCCAAATCGCGACCATAGCGACTTGCCCGGGAGGGCAAGGAACATTCAGTTTTGGGGGCTCGGGCGCTGTTGGAGCGCCGGGCAATGCCGAACAATTCAGTTGCACCTACACGCCGTCTGAGACGATGGCTTGCCCGGCCGACATGGCGGTCGCGATGGGGCCTACCAACAATTGGCGCACGTCCTTCTCATGCGTGGCGCAGGCTTGGGTACCGGTTTGCAGCCCGAACATGACGTTTTCGAAGGTGACGCTCCAGGGGGATGGGGCGCTCTACGAGTGCACGCCGGGAAAGTAACGCCGCAAGCGACGTACCATAACCGGTGCCGCTCGGCACGACGCCGATCCGGCGAGATTGATTGGAGGACACCATGATCGGGATCATTCTGCGCACCGCATTGGCCGGCGCGACCGCTTTGCTGTTGGGCTCGCTCGCCGTCGCCCAGACCGCAGCGCCCAATCCGCATCCGCTCACCGGACACGGCCCCAGCACCAACGCTCCGGTAACGCCGCCACCACCACTGAATCTCCCGGTGAGCTGCTCGCCCGGATTCACGGCGGATCATCTGGCGGTCATGAAGGGCCAAGGTTTCGTGTGTCGCGCCGTCGCGACCTGTCCGTCCGGTCAGCCTCAGAATCTGACCGTCGGCGCACAAGGGCTCAGTTTCGCCTGCACGCCCGTCTGCCCGGCCGGCTTCACCATGACGGCGCAGGGCAACGGGACCTACGCGTGCCAAACTCCGCCCTTGGCGTGCAGCGCCGGAACGACCAGCGACAACGACGCGTCGGTCAACGGCGGCGGCGAGGCGGACTTCCACTGCACGCGGACACAATAACGACCTGACGCAAAGCGGCCGCACGAGCAGGCGCGACCGAGGCTCCGCGTACGCTGGCACGCGCGTCGGAACATTCCCCAGGGTCGGCGCGGTTTTTCACCCACGGCCGCGCTCGCCCTTGCCGCAAGCCCCGATTTCCCGGCAGGCTGCGCCCCAGAAAAACCAGGAAGGGGCTCGACCCATGTTCAAAACTCGATTCACCGAGATGTTCGGCGTGAAGCATCCCGTTACCTGCGGAGGCATGACGCGCGTCGGCACGGCCGAGCTGATCGCGGCGGTGGCCAATGCGGGCGCGCTCGGCTTCGTCACCGCGCTGACGCCGGGTTCGCCCGAGAAGCTCGCTGCCGAGCTCAAGAAGACCTTCGAAATGACCGACAAGCCCTTCGGCGTGAATCTCACGATCCTGCCGACGATCAATCCCGTGCCGTACGACGAATATCGCCAGGTTATCTGCGAGAGCGGCGTCAAGGTCGTCGAGACGGCCGGCAACAACCCACAGCCGCACCTGCCCGCCTTCCGCGCCGCCGGCATCAAGGTGATCCACAAATGCACGACGGTGCGCCACGCGGTGAAGGCGCAGTCCATTGGCGTGGACTGCGTCTCGATCGACGGACTCGAATGCGCAGGACATCCCGGCGAGGACGATGTCGGCGGGCTGATCCTGTTCCCGGCGGCGGCCGACAAGCTGACGATTCCGCTGATCGCGTCTGGTGGCATCGCCGATGCGCGCGGCCTCGTGGCAGCGCTGGCGCTCGGCTGCGACGGCGTGAACATGGGCACGCGCTTCATGGCAACGAAGGAAGCGCCCATCCATCAGAAGGTCAAGGAAGCGATCGTCGCCAATGACGAGCGCGGCACCAACCTGATCTTCCGCACCATGCACAACACCGCGCGCGTTGCGAAGAACGCGGTCAGCGACGAAGTCGTGGCGATCGAACGGCGCGGCAACGCCAAGTTCGAGGACGTGAAGGATCTCGTCGCCGGTACGCGCGGCGCGCGGGTCTACGACTTCGGCGATGTCGATGCGGGGATCTGGTCGGCCGGCCAGACCAGGGAACTCATTCACGATATTCCGAGCTGCAAAGAGCTCATGGACACGATGATGGCCGAGGCGGAGAAGATCGTCCGCAACCGGCTCGACACGATGGTGGCTTAGCTAGGCCGGCGTCACCGTCGCAAAGCAGGCGCGAGCTGGCTGCCGCTAAGGCGTTTCGGCGGATGTCGGCCCCATGTCCTTGAGCGCGTCGGCCAGAAGACGCTTGTCCGACGGGCCCTCGAGGGAAATGTCCGACTGCTCGGCGGGGGTCCCGCCATAGGCCGGGCCGCCCGGTCCGAAGTAGCGCGACACATCGGAGACGACCGCCCCCATGTCGGACGCCGGATCGACGAAGCTGGTCCACAACTTCACGACCTTCGCGACTGCGCCGTCGCGGTCAAGCCGCCGCGGGAGGTTCATCTCCACCGGCGGAAGCGGCGTGACGAGGATCAGCACCGAGGTCCTCTGCGTCTCGACCTGGTGATTGCCCAGAAACTCGCCGATCAGCGGTACGTCCGAGGCTCCCGGCACGACATTCTCGTCGGAGTCGACTGTGTTCTCCGAGAGTCCGGAGAGGATCAGCGACTGACCATATTGGAGCTCTGCCGTCGCCGTCGCGGATTCCTTGAAGACGGAAATCTGCTGCGTGAAGCCCTGTATCTGCGTCACCGGATCGAAGAAGGAGCGGTTCGCATCGATCTTGAACTTGACCTTGTCGGTCTCGATGTCGAGCGGCGTCAGCTTGAGGCTGGTGCCGGCATCGACGGACTGGAGCGAGCCGAGATTTACGCCTGCCACAGGAACGCTCACGGTATGGCCGACGAAGAAGTCGGATTCCTGGTTCAGATAGGCCGTCAAGGTCGGGCGCGACAGAACCCAGTAATAGGATCGCGTACGATTGAACAGATTGAGGCTGTACGTCACCTGCGGAACGGCGAGCGTACCGGTGATCGTGCGCTGGAAGCTCACCGTCGGCTTGCCGGTCTCGGCCGTCTCGTTGGCGCTGAAGCCGAACTGGCCCTGCAGACCTTCGAGAAGGTTCACGCCGTCGCTGTGTTCGGCGGTGTCGTCGGACAGGATCAGCGTGACTTCGACGAGCAACTGCGAATCGGGCGTCAGTGCGGGCGCCGCTTGCGGCGCAGACGCCGAGGCCGGCAGTGCACCCGGAGCTGGTGGTGCCGTTGAGGCCGCGCCCGCATTTTGCGCGACAAGGGTACGGCCGATCAGATTGATCCGCGACGCGAGATCGCTCGTGCCGCCGGCTGCCACATAAGCGTGCACAAATTGTGCGGCGCCGTTCGCATTGCCGGTGGCGGCCGCGGCAAGCGCCGCGGTGCGCAGGACCAGCGGATCGGTTGGCGCGAGCTTGGCGGCGCGCGCGCCGGCCAGCGCTGCAAGTCCGAGGTCGCCCGCATAATACGAGGATGCGGCGAGTCCTTCCTGCGCGCGCCAGTCGTCGGGCCGTAAGAGAACAGCCGCGGCGAAGCTCTCCTGGGCCGCGCGCAGTCGCGCGTCTCGAAGTCCGCGACGCCAAGCAATTCATGCGGCCAGTAATCGTTCGGATCGAAACGCGCGCTGGTCTGATAGCCGACCTTCGCGAGGTCGTAGGATGCGCCCTCTCCCCGTTCGGCCGCCAAATGATACGCAAGTCCGTTCAGAAGGTGAACGTGGGCGTCGCGCGGATCGCGTACGAGCACGCCCGATGCAGCCAACCGCGCCGCATCCGTGTCGCCCTTGTCGAGACTGGCAAGAATTTCGGGAAGTGCATTCGCATCGGTGTCGGTCTCGCCGGCCGATACCGGCGGCGACAGACTCTACACAAAGCACGCGGCAATCCCCAGACGCAAAAATGCGCGCATCCCGCCCCCTGTCACTGCTCCCTGCCCCCTAACGATAGGCCGGTCGCGCCGCACTGGCCAGCGGCTCACCCATGTCGGCAAGGTGAATCCGCATTCCGAAGTCGGGAACTCTGGTTCCCTTCGCAACGTCGCATCGGTCCGCCGCTTGCGCTATTAAGTAGCGACGTACGAAAATGCGTTCGCTGACCGCGGGAAGGCTGCGCCGGTTTTTCATTCGCGCGCAGTTTGCTAACCTGTTGCCATCCACCGGGGGGCTTGCACATGCTCAGGTTCAGGATTTCGCTTAGCGCTGCTGCAATGACCGTCGCCGCTTTCTTCGGGACCAACGCCCTTGCACAAG
>CAWDKN010000069.1:0-102531 GCA_963802815.1 uncultured Alphaproteobacteria bacterium | reverse complement strand
GTAGGCCAACGAGACCCAGCAGCAGCTCTACCAGCTGCTCAAGTCGCAGACCGAGCCCGACACCTATTACGTCATGGAACTCTACGACGACGCCGCTGCGCTCGAGGCGCACCGAAACGGCGCCCACATGGAAAAAACCCGCCCCCGCGTCCGCGCCACGATCGCGGACATCAAGGCGATCTTTTTGGACGCGGTCTGATCTTTCGCCTGGTTGCGGACCGCGACAGCAGCAAAATCCGCGTCATTCCCGGCGAGCAAGCGAAGCAAGGGAAGCCAGCCCGGCGGGCGTCCGCGCGCTGATGAACTCTTCGCAATCGCTGACGCTCGCTGCTGGGTTCCGTACCTCGCGCTTCGCTCTCGCCGGGAATGACGCCGTTGGTTAGCTCCCCATCCGCCGCTTGCCGCAGGATCGAATTCGCTTCGCGCGACCGCGCGAGGGGATTTCGGGGAGGACCGCCACACGCACCCGCTTCAACGCCCGTTGGCAGGCGCAGGTTAGGCGCAGTCGCGTGATCTGGATCACACGCTTCAGACCCGAAAAACGCGCCGGTCCGCTGCGACGACTAGGCTTGCCGCCATCGCCGGAGGCTTGAAATTCCCGTCGCGGGCGCCAACCCGAACGCGAGCCTGCGCCTTCGCCGCCTTGCGCCGCGTTGCGCACAATATCGATGCTGTTCGGGCCCGCCATGCTGCCGGCGGGCGCGAACGGCGCCGCGCACGCAATGGTCTAGGTACAACTGCTTATTGATCGTGGCGCCCACATCTTCGGAAGCCGATGTTAAGGCTGCTCACGCAGTATCGCGCGGCGATGAACACGACAGATCCGGCTCGCGGCTGGAGTTTGATAGTCAAGCTTATGACGCCGGCCGCACCGCGCGATGCGCAGCTGCGGATCGAGCAATTGCTGGGCGTCGCGCGACATATGCGATCGCTCTCGACGACGCCGATTACCGCCACCGTCATGGCCGCGATCTGTCTCCAATGGGTTGGTCCCGCGAGCGTTCTGCCGTGGCTGGCGGCAGTGATCGCCTGTGGCGCCATCGCGATGTCGGTAAGCGGTCGCGCGCTGGCCCGCAAGTGGCAGCCCGGCGAAGCCGGTATACTGACGTTGCGGATGCTGGCCGGTGCCGTGCCGCTTACGCTGATCTGGCCGACGCTCATCCTCTTCGCCTGGGTAAAAGGCGATCCGAACAACAATGCGGTGCTTCTGATCTTCCTTGTCGTGAGCATGGTGGCCAATGTGCCGCTCGGTGGCGCTTGTCTCCTGATAGGATTGCCCGCAATGGCCGCCTACTTGCCATTGATGGCCACCCACGTCATTGCGCACACGCCGCTGATGTACTGGCTTGCGACTTTGCTGCAGATCTCGGCGGGCATCTACATCAGCGACCTCACGTTCAAGCATGCCGCCATCTTCAGGGCGTCCGTCGTGGAGCGCTTTGCCAGAGAAGACCTCGCAAGCGACCTCGCCCGGGCCCTCGAAGAAGCCCGAATGGCAAACTCCGCCAAAAGCGCGTTTCTTGCCAGCATGAGCCATGAGCTGCGCACGCCGCTGAACGCCATCATCGGGTTTTCCGACCTCATGAATCAGGGCGTGTTCGGACCGGTCAGTCCTGCGCGCTACGCCGGATATGTGACGAATATTCACGACAGCGGCATGCACCTGCTGCAGCTCATCGCCGACCTTCTCGACATCTCCAAGATCGAGTCCGGGAAGCGTGAATTTCTGCGGGAAACCCTCGACATGGCCGGCATTTCGAACGAAGCGCTCGCGTTCGTCGCGACGCAGGCGCAGAAGAACGGCGTCCAACTGCATCAGGACATCGACATTGCCGCCGCCCCCATCGCCGACCGCCGCGCGATGCTGCAGGTGATTACGAACCTGCTTTCGAACGCCGTGAAATTCACTCTCCCCGACGGGCACGTCACGATCTTCGTGCGCGCGGGGCTGAACGGAACCCTGGCGGTGGGCGTCGAGGACACCGGCATCGGCATGTCCGCCGCCGAAGTCAGGACGGCGCTTGAATTCTATGGCCAGGTCAGCGGCGGCATGACGGTCGAAGGACACGGGACAGGTCTCGGTCTTCCGATCTGCAAGGCGCTGATAGAGGCTCTGGGCGCCCAATTCAAAATCGAAAGTGCCCGGAACAAAGGCACTTGCGTCCTTGCCGAATTTCCTCCGGAACGCGTCGCGATCCGGCCCGCGGTGCAGGATACCGCCGCCGCGTGAGCGTGAAATTCAGCTCCGAACATGCTTGGGCAGGCCGATCATGATTCCATGAAAGCGGTTGGGCAAGTCCTGCTCCGCGCTGCCTCCTAGTGGATGCGCTCGATGATGATCGCCGGTGCCATGCCGCCGCCGGCGCACATCGTGACCAGGCCCCGGTGCAGGTCGCGGCGTTCCAACTCGTCCAGCATCGTCCCGATCAGCATCGATCCCGTGGCACCTATCGGATGGCCGAGGGCCATCGCGCCGCCGTTTACATTCACCTTGTCGCGGTCCAGCTTGAGATCGCGCATGAACTTCTCTGCGACGACGGCGAAAGCTTCATTGATCTCGAAGAGATCGATGTCGTCCAGCGTCAAGCCGGCGCGCGCCAGCACGCGACGTGCGGCGGGAACGGGCGCGTTCAGCATCAGCGTCGGGCAGTCTCCCTGGTTGGCGCACGCCACCACGCGCGCGCGGGGATTTAGGCCATGGGCCTTCGCATAATCGGGAGACGCCAGAAGAACCGCCGCCGAGCCGTCCACGACGCCGGACGAATTGCCGGCATGATGGATGTGACGGATTTCCAGATCCGGATATTTCTGCAGGATCAGCTTTCGGAAGGTCAGGCCCTGGTCGTTGAGCGGCACGTCGGCCAGCTGCTCAAACGAGGGCTTCAACGCCGCCAGACCTTCGCGCGTTGTGCTCGGGCGCGGGAATTCTTCGTGGTCGAGTGCGACCGTGCCGTCTTCATTGTGCACCGTGACAAGGCTTTTCTTGAAGTGGCCGCCCGCAATGGCGGCCGCGGCGCGGCGCTGGCTCTCGAGCGCAAGCGCGTCAACGTCCTCGCGCCCAATGCCTTCCATCGTGGCGATCGCATCGGCGCAAACGCCCTGGTTGGTCTGCGGGTGCAGCCCGCGAAGGTGCAGATTGCCGGTGTCGAACAGCGGCGGACCGTCGGACGCGTCGCGGCGGCCCGGCATCGACATCATTTCCGTGCCGCCGGCCACCACCAGGTCCGCCATCCCCGCCATGATGGTCGAAGCCGCGAGATTGACCGCGGTAATCCCGGAGCCGCAGAACCTGTCGAGCGTGACGCCGCTGCTTCGCACGTCGAAGCCGGCATCGAGCGCAGACATCCGCCCGAGATCGCAACTCTGCGGGCCTCGCTGCGAGCTTGTACCCCAGATGACGTCATCGACTTCGGCGGTGTTGAGACCGTTGCGCTCGGCGAGCGCCTTCAGGACCGTCGAACCCAGCCGCTGCGGATGGATCTGCGAGAGAGCGCCCTTGGGATATTTTCCGACGCCGCGCGGTGTGCGGCAGGCATCGATGATCAAGGCTTCGATCATGGTCTTGTCTCCTGTAAGTCTCGCCAGGGGACATCTAGCGAGAGCATCGCGGCCCTGTCCATCCTGCCGCTGCGGAACTTGCAACCGGGGCAACGCCGCCGCCGCGTGCGGCGATCCTTATCGCGGCGCCATGCGAATGGCCCCGTCGAGCCGCAGGCATTGACCGTTGAAATAGGTGTTGCGCACCAGCTCCAGAACGAGACTGCCGAACTCTTCCGGTTTGCCGAGACGCTTTGGGAAAGGCACCGACGCGGCGAGGCTGTCGAGCACGTTTTGCGGCGCACCGAGCATCAACGGCGTGGCGAAGATGCCCGGCATGATCGAATTGACGCGGATGCCGACATCCATGAGATCGCGCGCCATCGGCAGAACCAGGCCGTTCACGCCCGCCTTGGCCGAACCATAGATCACCTGGCCGATTTGCGCGTCCTGGGCTGCGACCGACGCCGTCAGCGTGATGACGCCGCGCTCGCCGTCTTCGAGGCCGGGCAGGCTTGCCATGCCGAGCGCGGAGAGCGACGCCATCCGGTAGCTCGCCGTGAGAATGCCGGCGACGCCATAGGCGTAGTCTTCGGTGGAGGTTCGCTTGTAGCCGCGTGTTTCCTTGTCGAAGGAAAGCGTCTTTCCGCGGCGTGCCGTCATGGCGCAGTGAACGAGAATGCGCTCCTGGCCATGCGCGGTGCGGGCGCGCGCGAATCCGGCGTCGGCGCTCTCCTCGCTCGTGATGTCGACCTTGCAGAAGACGCCGCCGATCTCCTTGGCGACCTTCTCGCCCGCTTCGGCATTGATGTCGAAGATCGCCACTTTCGCGCCGGCAGACGCGAGCGCGATAGCGCTCGCCTTGCCGAGCCCCGACGCCCCTCCCGTAACGACCGCTGCGGTTTGATTGTCAATCTTCATTGGAACCTCCTTCGCTGGGCGGAAAATGTGACGGCCGTCAGTTTACATAGTTCCTGTTCCGGCCGAAGCGGGCATGCGCCTCTTGCCGCTGCGGAAAGCATCCGGGATAAGTCCCTGCAAGATCCCTGCTCTTTCCTGCTCCGCAGTCCCGGACCGGCACATCGTCAAAGCCGTCGGCCCAACCGGCGCGGTGACGGCGCACCTGCCGCCGCAATACGCGGAGACGCATAAGTCTGCCGGCGCCGCGTTCAGCGCTCCAGCACGAACACATTCCACGACAACGGCCGTGGCGTTGCCCCGAGCGCGCCGGCGCTCAATGAAACGCGCGCATTAGACACCGGACACACGGCGTCGGGCGCTTCTTTTGTGTTTGTCGCCTTGAGATCCGCGTGGTGAAGCTCCGTCACCGAGGCAATAGCTCGCGCGCCGAGACCGCGCAGCTCGACGACCACGCTCATTTCTTCGCGTCCACGGTTGAGGGCGAATACGGCCGTCCGCCCGCTCTTGTCGTCATGCACGACGCTGCTCAGCAGACAGTCGAGCTTCGCCTGCCCCTTGGCCGCAAAGCTCTCGGTCTGGACGCGCGTGCGCAGGACCGCGCCGTGGCCGTGCTGCGAGGCTGCGGCAAAAGGATGGAAGATCGTCTGGCGCCAGGCCGGGCCGCCATTCTCCGTCATGATCGCGCCGATGACGTTGACGAGCTGCGCCAGGCACGCCGCCTTCACGCGATCGGCATTGTTCATCAGCGTGATCAGCACGCCGCCGACGATCAGCGCGTCTTCGAAATTGTAGACCTCTTCGATCAGCGGCGGCGCCTTCGGCCAGCCGGGCTTGCGCAGGTCCGCCGGCGAGCGGGACTTGTACCAGACGTTCCATTCGTCGAGCGACAGCATGATGCGCTTGGGCGAACGGCGCTTCGCGGCCACCGCGTCGGCGATCGCAGCGACCTCCTTGATGAAATGGTCGAGATCCTCGATGACGGAAAAAAAGTCCTCGAGCTTGTCATCGTCGTTGCGGAAATACTGATGCAGCGAGATGAAATCGACGTGATCGAAGCAGCGGTCGAGAACGTCGTATTCCCATTGGCCGAACGACGGCATATCGCGCGAGGATGAGCCGCACGCGGTCAGCTGCAAGCCCTCGTCGACCCAGCGCATGACCTTGGCCGTTTCCTGCGCGGCGCGCCCGTATTCTGCCGCGGTCTTCTGGCAAATCTGCCAGGGTCCGTCCATCTCGTTGCCGAGACACCAGAACTTGATCCCGTGCGGCGCCTCGAAGCCGTGCGAGCGGTTGTGCGGGCCGAAGGCCATGTTCTGGCGCACCGTCGTGTGCGGATAGAGCGCGTAGCTCTGAAACACCATCGCCACGCCGCGCTTGCCCGGCGGCAGACCGCCGACATCCCGCCCGTCGATTTCGATCTGCCCGGAGTCGATCGTCTACAGGCCGGCGATGACGCGCAAAAGCGTGGACTTCCCGCATCCCGACGGCCCGAGCACGACGACGAATTCATCGTCGCCGAACTCCAGTGAAATATCGTCGAGCACGAGTATGTCGCCGAAGCGCTTGCTGACGTGCCTGAGCGCAAGACCGCCCACGCCAATTCCTCCCTGTTATTATCGCAAAGCGTCGCCGAACCTAGTGATTATGGCGCGGAATGCCTTTCGTGCGCGCGATGCGCTGATACTTCGCCGCCGGCTCGAGAATGCCGCCGCCTTCCATCTGCCCGACGACGGAACGCTGCATCTCCTGCCAGGGTGTCTGGCTTTCCGGGTAGGCGTAGCCGCCCTTGGTGTCCAACGCCTTGCGCCGCTCGGCGATCTCCGCATCCGAAATCTGGACATTGACCGTGCCCTTGCGCAGGTCCACGCGCACGCGATCGCCACTCTTCAGCACCGCGAGACCGCCTCCGACGGCGGCCTCGGGCGAAGCGTTGAGGATCGACGGCGATCCCGACGTGCCCGACTGGCGTCCATCGCCAATGCAGGGAAGCGCGTTCACGCCCTGCGCGATGAGCTGCACCGGCGCCCGCATGTTTACGACTTCCGCACCGCCGGGGTAACCGATGATTCCCGCGCCGCGCATGAAGAGGATGCAGCGCTCGTCGATGTCGAGCGCGGGATCGTCGATGTGCGTGTGGTAGTCCTCGGGCCCGTCGAACACGACCGCGCGGCCTTCGAAGGCGTCGGGATCGGCGGGATTGGAGAGATAGCGATCGCGGAATTCCTTCGAGATCACGCTCGTCTTCATGATCGCCGAATGAAAGAGATTGCCGCTCAGCACGAGGAATCCGGCCCTCTCGGTCAAAGGTTTTTCGTAGGGGCGGATCACATCCTCGTCGAGAATGACGGCCTCGCGGCAATTCTCCCCGAGCGAGCGCCCGTTGACGGTGAGCGCACGCTCGGTGATGAGGCCGTGCTTCATCAACTGGTTCACGACCGCGGGAACGCCGCCGGCGCGATAGAAGTCCTCGCCGAGATACTCCCCCGCCGGCTGCAGGTTCACGAGCAGCGGAATGTCGTAGCCGAAGCGTCTGCCAGTCTTCTATCGACAGTTCGACGCCGACATGGCGGGCAAGCGCTATGAGGTGCAGCGGCGCGTTTGTCGAACCGCCGAGGGCGGAGTTGACGCGAATGGCGTTGATGAACGCCTCGCGCGTGAGAATGTCCGACGGCTTCCTGTCGGCGTGGATCATCTCGACGACGCGCCGACCCGTCTCATAGGCGCATTCCTGGCGGTCGCGATAGGGCGCGGGAATGGCTGCCGAACCCGGCAGGGACATTCCGAGCGCCTCGGTCAGGCTGTTCATCGTGGTCGCGGTGCCCATCGTATTGCAATATCCGGTCGACGGCGCGGCGGAAGCGACGAGCCTGATGAAGGCGGCGCGGTCGATCTCGCCCGCCGCCAGACGCTCTCGGGCGCGCCACACGACCGTACCCGAGCCGATCCGCTTGCCGGCCGACCAGCCGCTCAGCATCGGACCGACCGAAAGCGCAATCGCCGGGATGTCGACGGTTGCGGCGGCCATCAGGCAGGCGGGCGTGGTCTTGTCGCAGCCGGTCGTCAGCACGACACCGTCGATCGGATAGCCGTAAAGAATCTCTACGAGGCCCAAATAGGCGAGATTGCGGTCGAGGCCTGCGGTCGGGCGCTTGCCGGTCTCCTGGATCGGATGGACCGGAAATTCGATCGGCACGCCACCGGCGTCCCGGATGCCTTCGCGAACGCGTTCGGCCAGGACAAGATGATGCCGATTGCAGGGCGACAGGTCGGAGCCGGTCTGCGCTATGCCGACGATCGGCCGACCCGACTGAAGCTCTTCGAGCGTGAGGCCAAAATTCATGTACCGCTCCAGATACAGGGCGGTCATGTCGGTGCTTTCGAGATCGTCGAACCATGCGCGGGAGCGCAGGCGGCGAATGGACGGAGCAGAACTCATGAAAACTGTCCGATCGGGAAGCAGAGACCGTCCGGCCTGACGACGCGGAGTGACCGGGGGTGAATTTCGCCAAGCTTGGAACAATTCGGTCTCATGCGAATTCCAGAAAATCCGTCGCCCCGGCGGCGCGGTTTTGCGCCGTTGGCGCCACTCCGCATTTACTCAGACAAATTGCCATACCGTTCCGCCCTTGGCAAGCGAACGGGGCCCTGTAAGGCGCACGTAGAATGGCCCGTTTTCCGGTTTCGCAGCACCGAAGAGCGGAGGCCGGCCCGGACAAGCGCCGCGCGGTGGCCGCCGTCCTATTTGTCTGATTTAATAATCGCGATGTTCGCCGGTGGACTAAAAAAGCGAAGGCGGGGACGGATGACAAATCGGGTACTTTCCTTTGCGATCTATATTGCCTGCGCGTTGCTGGCGAGACCGGCCGATGCCGGGGCTCCGGCGTCCGTCGCGAAGGCGCAATTCGGTCGGGCCGGAGACAAGACAGTGGATATCTATACGCTTACGAACGAACACGGGCTCGAGGTCCGCATCATCACTTATGGTGCGGCGACCATTTCGCTCAAGACGCCGGACCGCGCCGGACAACTTCGAAACATCGTGCTCGGCTTCGACAAGCTTGATCCCTACGTTGCGGGCGTTCCGTATTTCGGCGCCATCGTCGGCCGTTATGCGAACCGGATTGCGCATGGCCGCTTCGCGCTGGACGGCAAGGACTATCAGCTGCCGACCAATGACGGGCCGAATAGCCTTCACGGCGGTCCCAAGGGGTTCGACAAGCGGTTATGGACCGCGACTCCGTTCGAGGACGCGCAGGGTCCCGCCCTGCGGCTGACCTATGTCAGCGCGAACGGCGAGGAGGGCTATCCCGGCGCGCTCACGGCGCACGTCACCTATCAGCTCACCAACGACGACACGCTCAGGATCGGCTACCAGGCGACGACGACCGCGCCGACGCCGGTGAACCTGACCAACCATTCCTATTTCAACCTGTCGGGCGACCCGGAGCGTCCGATCCTCGACAATGTCCTGACCATCAAGGCCGACAGGTTCACGCCGGTCGACGCGACGCTCATCCCGACGGGCGAGCTGCGCCCCGTCGCGGGGACGCCGTTCAATTTCCGCCAGCCGATCGCGATCGGCGCGCGCATCGCGGACAACGACGAACAACTCACGTTCGGGCACGGCTACGACCACAACTGGGTGCTTGCGAAACCGCATGACGGCGCGCTCACGACGGCCGCAGTCCTCAGCGATCCGAGGAGCGGGCGCATCGTCGAAATCCGCACGACGCAGCCCGGCCTGCAATTCTATTCGGGCAATTTCCTCGACGGAAAGCCCGCCGGGACCGGCACGGTCTTCAAGCATCGCACTGGCCTTTGTCTGGAGACGCAGCACTTCCCGGACTCGCCGAACAAGCCGTCCTTCCCGTCCACGATCCTGCAGCCGGGCCAGACCTATTCCGAGCAGACGGTGCTGCTTTTCGGCGTCGAGAAGTAATCTAAGCCGGCGACAGCCGGTAGAGCCCGGCTCCGTGAAAGGGAAGCGCCGGCGCGAAGACCTGCCGCACCGTCCCGAGTTCGCGCCGGTCCCAGAGATCGCGCACCCGATGCGGGCCCTCGATGCCGAGCCGGGCGAATTCGACCGGAACAGTCGCGCGCGTGGCGTCCGGCACGGCATCGCGCCGATCGAAAAGTGCGACGTAGACATCGCGCGCCTGCGGCGCCCTCGCCTGCCATACGACGATGTCCTGCGTCCGGAAGACCTCGCGATTGCCCGGGCTCGCCTGATTGACGGCCAGGACCTCGTCATTGGTCAGCAGCGACAGCGTCGCCGCATCGAGCGCCCTCAGATCGCCGCCCATGATGAGCGGCGAACGGGCGATGCACCACAAGGTCATCAACCCCGGCCAGCGGATATCCGGCACGTGAAGGTCGCGCAGGGCCGCCAGTACGTCGTTGCGATAGCCATGCGTGTTGGGGATGGGCGAGTGCTCGCCCACCCAGATGCCTTCATAGATGCCGCGTCCGAGATGCTCGGCAAACTGGCCGTAGATGTGGCGATCTATTGTGGCACCCGGCTGGTCGGCGTGAATTGTCGCGCTGGCGGCGAGCGGCGCGTCCTGCGCCTGTGACTCCGATTTTTGTCGCTCGACACCGATTTCAGAACCAGCCCCTGGTCCTCCCATTTGTAGTTCGGCGCCGCGGGATCAAGAGTCGGGTTGGTGGCAAGCCCGATCACGGAATGGTTCGAGCCGAAAGTCGAGCAGGCGTAGTAGAGATAGTAGAGCCCATTGAAATAGGAAATGTCCGGCGCCCAGCACGACTTGGTGTCCGGAACCACCGTGTTTCCGATGTAGCCGGAGACCTGGCGATAGAACACCGCGCCGGTCAGGACGTCCGACGGGGCGAAATAGTATTCCAGCGAAAGGTCGACGTTGTCTGACTTCTCGGGCCCGAGGTTGGGATTGCCGCTGGTGCCCGAGCCGAGCAGCGTTGCTGTCGACGCCGAAAGACTGAGACCGGGATCGAGTTGTGCGAATGTCGGACGCGTGACCGTCTTGCTGGCGCTGAAGCGAGGCAGCAGGTCATCCTGGAGCGCAAACCGGACGTTGATGCTCGGCAGCCAATCGAGGGAATTCTTGTCCTTGTTGGTCGCGGTGTAGGTGAACGTGTAGTGGATATTGTCGGGCGTCGTGACGACCAGGGTGTTGCCCTTCATGTCCGCATCGGTATCGACGACGCGCAGGCCGAAATTGCCGTCTACCGGAATGCCCAGCGGAAGGCTGAAGTCCGCCTTCAGATAAGCGGCATAGCTCTGCTCGCGATCGTCGAAGGACTGCGTCGGATCGGCGGGCGGAGGCGTTGTGGCCTGTCCGAACAGCGTGCGGATCTCGGCGACGTGGCTGACGAGATAGTTGGGATCGGCGTCCATCCACTTCGTGATGCCGAATTTGCTGTCGAACTGGAAGCTCGGCGGGGATGTCCTGCAACGAGACGAATCGGCCGGTGGAGGTGAAGATCTCGCGGCCGTTCAGAAGCGTTGCGATGTCCGGAAGACCGCGGACCAGGAGCTGGTTCGCCTCGGCGGCGCACGACATCCCCAGGCCCGCAGGCCATGCGTCGCGCGTCCATAACTCAGACAATAAGTGATCCCAAAGCGCGGGCAAGATTGCAGGTCGTATTGTCTGAGTTTTTTTGTTTGACTGACAAATCCGCAACGGGTCCGATGGGAAGGTCAGGACGTGTTCGTCGATTGGACAATTCTTTCAACGGGCTCTACACGTTTCGCAGATGCAGACGGGCGCTCCCGACACGCATGGCCGCACAGCAATCGCCACCTTCGAGCAAAGGCAAGTCGCTGCGGTTGCACGGCACGATCGCCCGCGAGCTTGGCATCGCCATCGTCTCCGGCCAATACAAACCCGGCGACCTTCTGGTCGGCGAAATCGCGTCCAGCGAGCGCCTCGAAGTCTCGCGCACGGCTTATCGCGAGGCGGTTCGCATCCTTGCGGCCAAGGAACTCGTCGATGCGCGGCCGAAGGTCGGCACCCGAATCAATCCGCGCTCGGAATGGAATCTCCTCGATCCCGACGTGCTCGACTGGACGTTCGACTCGGAGCCCGATCTCGAGTTGCTCAACAGCCTGTTCGAGCTGAGAAACGTCGTCGAAATCGGCGGCGGCCGGGTTCGCGGCGATGCGCCGGTCGGCTGCGCACTTGAAGGCCATGCGTTCGGCGCTCGAGCGGATGGCCAAGCATACGCTGGCAACGGAAGCCGGGCGGCAGGCCGACCTCGACTTCCATGCCACGCTTCTGGACGCGACGGCGAACCCGTTCATCATTTCGCTGACCAACGGCATCAGCGCGGCGATCGCCACCACCACGATGTTCAAGCAACGCAAGCGCCCGCTGCGCCGCGATCCCCTGCCTGATCACCTTCGCGTCTTCGAGGCGATCGCCGAGCGTGACCCCGGCAAGGCGCAGACGACGATGAGCGAGCTTATCCAGCTCGCGCGCATGGACACGCCCATTTCGAAAAAGTCCGACCGCCGCCGCGCCGGGTGACAGGCCCGGGCGCGGTCGGCGAACAAATCTGCTGACATATTGTCTGAGTTATCTTAGGGTTCGGCCGCAGCCCGACCGACGCGTGTCTTTCGATGCCATTGACCGGCCAGCTTTTTATCGGCTCAACCCGCGTGAGGACCGCCACCACGTTTCGGGCAAGCGGGCCCTCGCGTGGAACAGATCTCCGGACCGAATTCAGCGTCGCCGAGCCGGGCGAAGTCGATCGAGCATGCGACATCTTGATGGACAGCTGACCGCGGCGCTTCACTTGTCCGACGCCGACGCAGATGCCGCCGCGCAATTGATCCCGCTGCTCGAGCTCAAGGTTGGCCGGATTCTCGCCAATGGCTGGCCGACCGGCGTCGAAGTCTCGCCCGCGATGGTGCATGGCGGACCCTACCCGGCCACATCGGACGCGCGCGTCACCTCCGTCGGAACACTTGCGATCGAGCGCTTTCTTCGGCCGGTCTGCTATCAAGATGTCCCGAACGGACTGATGCCGCCGGAATTGCAGGACGAAAATCCCCTGCATCTTCGCCGCCTGGTCGACGGCCGCGACAAGTCCTGACGATGCAGACCCTTCGCACGTACTCTTTCGCCTGCATGGGAGCGCCGCACGCATGATCCTTCGCCTCGTTCAGCTGATCGGAAACAACGGCAACCGCACTGTTGCGGCAGCAAGCGGCGACGATGTGTTTCGCGAAGTCAAAGGCGTCGACACCACGTATGTCCTGGCGCGGCGCGCGATCGCCGCAAACGCGACGCTGGCGCAGACTGTGGCGGCGGCAGGCCTCGGAGCCGCCATGGAAATCGATGCCGCCATGCGGGAGGGGCGCGTTCTCGCGCCCATCGATCATCCCGATCCGGCCCACGTGTTCCTGACCGGCACGGGACTAACCCATCTGGGATCCGCCGACACGCGCGACAAGATGCATGCCAAGGCACATTCGGCGGAAGCGACGAACTCGATGAAGATGTTCCGGCTCGGGCTTGAGGGCGGCAAGCCGCCCAAAGGCAAGACCGGCGTGCAGCCGGAGTGGTTCTACAAAGGCGACGGCAGTTCGCTCGTTCCGCCGGGAAAGCCGCTTCCGTCCCCGGACTTCGCGCTCGATGCCGGAGAAGAGCCCGAACTGGCCGGCATCTATGTGGTCGGCGCCGGCGGAACGCCGTTCCGGCTCGGCTTTACGCTCGCCAACGAGTTTTCCGATCACGTCACCGAACGGACGAACTACCTCTACCTTGCGCACTCCAAGCTGCGTCCGGCGGCGCTGGGTCCGGAATTCTCTGCGGCGAGCTGCCCGCGGACATTCGCGGTACGTCGCGCATCCGCCGCGGAACCGAGACGCTGTGGGAGAAGCCGTTCCTGACAGGCGAGGCGAACATGTCACATCGCATGGCAAATCTCGAGCATCATCACTTCAAATACACGTTGTTCCGCCGACCAGGTGACGTGCATGTCCACTTCTTCGGCACGGCGACACTTTCGTTCGCCGACGGCGTCAAGGTGCGCGACGGTGATGAGTTCGAGATCGAAGCCGCGCCATTCACGTTGCCGCTGCGCAACTCCCTCCAGACCGTGCCGTCCCCGGAAGCCCGCGTAAGACATCTTTGAGCCAGGGAGATCGTCCGTGAAACCCATTCGCGTCGGCTTGGTCGGCGTAGGCAAGATCGCGCTTGACCAGCACATCCGTCGCTGCGCGCCAACTCCGCCTTCGCGCTGGTGGCTGCCGCGAGCCGCCATCACAAGGTCGACGGCATCCAGAACTTTCCGTCTGTCGGGGCCATGGTCGAAAGCAGCGCGGCAATCGATGCGGTCGCGATCTGCACGCCGCCGCAGGTCCATTTCGAGGCCGTGATGTTTGCGCTCGGCAAAGGCAAGCACGTCCTGCTCGAGAAGCCGCCATGTTCGTCTATGCTCCAGCTGGATCACATGATGAGGACGTCGCGGGACGTCGGCCGCACGCTTTACCAGACCTGGCATTCGCAGCATGCGCATGGCGTCGCACCCGCGGCACGCTGGTTGAAGAACCGCAAAATCGTCCGCGCCCATGGGACGTGGAAGGAAGACGTGCGGAAGTGGCACAAGGGGCAGGCGTGGATCTGGGAGCCGGGTGGGTTCGGCGTGTTCGATCCGGGCATCAACGCGCTCTCGATCCTGGCGAAGATCATGCCGGAGCCCTTCTTCGCGAAATCGGCGCACCTGCTCGTGCCCTCGAACCGTCACGCGGCGATTGCGGCCGACCTGACCTTCGCCACGCGGAGCGGCACGACGATTTCCGCCGCCTTCGACTTCCGCCAGGTCGGCGACCAGACCTGGGATATCGATATCGAGAACCTATGCCGGGCCGCTGACGCTCTCGGCCGGCGGGGGCATTCTCACCCTCGGCGACGAGCTGGTGCCGACGGATCCGGGCGCGCTCGAGGGGGAATACCGCTCGATCTATCGTCGTTTCGCGGAGCTGGTCGAAACCGGCGAGTCCGACGTCGACGCAAGGCCGCTGCAGCTCGTCGCCGACATCTTCCTGCTCGCACCAGCAAAATCCGACAGATCCATTCGACGATTGAACGGTCTGGCGCGCAGCGCAGCGCGCGGGGCCTTTACGAATACTGTGCACATGGGGGGAGTTTATGGCCGCGCACGTCCACGTGCTCAACGGGGCCGTGTTCGATGGCGAGGACTGGTTCGTCGTCGCATTGTTCGTCGCCGGCATGATCGCCGTGATGCTTTTTGCGATGCGCAGCAAGGTGGCATCGGGGGAGGACTATTTTCTTTCCGGCAGCGACAGCAACTGGCTGCAAATCGGCACGTCGATCTTCTCCTCCAATATCGGCTCCGAGCACCTCGTCGAACTCGCCGGCGCGGGCTTCGCAACCGGCATGGCAATGGCACATTGGGAGATCCAGTCCTGGCTCATCCTTGTGCTCGTGCCGCTCTATGACCGGTACTCACCAAGATCGCGGTGACAATCTATGCCGGCGACGTCGTCGTGCGCACGCTGCTGGGCATCGACGCCGTCGATATCTTCGGCTTTCACATGGACGTCTTCTGGGCGTCGTGAAGGCGAGACCGAGCGCGATCGCGATCTGAAATGTTCTTTATTCGTTCTTGACATTGGTCATCGGCGGGTATAGGTTATACCCGCTGTTTGACAATTGAATAGGACTAGAAACCGCCGGCGCAATCCGGTGGTAGCCGCACGGTAACCCCGGGCGGGCGGGCGCCTTGTGGCGCGCTTGCTCGGGGGGATCGTGCCAAGGAATTGTCATGACCGGCTGTCATGTCCGCCTCGATTTTCCCAGGTCTTTCTCCGCTCGCTTTTCCCTGATGATCAGGGAAGAAACAGGGAAAAAATTTTGAGCGACCGACACGAAGAGCCGCGACCTCGATGCAACTCCCCAGCCCCCGCGGGCGGCAGAGTTGGCCCCAGCGCGCGGACCGGACTTCTCCCTGTTATCTCCCTGTTTATCAGGGAGATTCGAGCAAGAGTGGATTTACCGGCGCGCCTTCCGCGCGGCTTTCGCCTTCTTCTTTGCAGGGTGCTTCTTCGCTGACGTCTTCGCCGTCGTCTTTTTCACCGTCGGCCTCTTCGCAGCCCCGCCTTTCCCCGCCTTCCCGACACCGTACGCCGCCGCCGCATTCGCCGCGATCGGATCGCGCCGCACGCCCGCCGGAAGCTTCGCGCGCACCGCGTCGGGCAAGCCGTCATGCGGACCGAATTTGCGCCTTGGATGGTCGGACCACAGCATCGCGCCGATTTCCGCGTTGCGGCGCGGATGCAGCGGATAGAAGAACTGGTTGCGCTGCCGGTTCGCCTCGCTGCCGACAAGAAGGAGCGCGTCTTCGTCGGAGTTGTTGATGACGACATGGGCGATGCCGGTGCCCGAAGCCCAGCCGACGAAGTCGCCTTCGGCCATCGGATGCGTATCGCCTTCCGTCCAGCAATCGAGACGCCCGGAGACGACGTAGACGAACTCCTCCTCGTCGCGCTCTGCATGCGGCCAGGACGTGCGCCGTCCCGGCGGCAGGACTTCGAGGTTGATGCCGATGCGCGAGAACCGCGCGCGCCGACCGAAATAGGCGGTGGGGCCGTGCTTCTCCATCGAGTTCCGGATAAGAGGTGTTCTCGTCCCGGTCGATGATCGTCTCCCAATGCGCGACGAAGCCCGGCCGCTCCTTCTTCCGCGCGCCCGCCGGCATCGGCTTGCCGCGCAGCGCCTCGGTGAGCCCGTCATGCGGCCCGAGCTTGCGCGGGGGCGGGTCGGACCAGAAGCGTCCCGCCACCTTCAGATTGTCGTTTGCGGACGGATCCACAGGGTGGAAGGCGCGCGAGGACTGCCGCGGGCCCTCGCTGATCGCGAACAGCCGCACGGTCGATTGCGTATTGTTGAGGAAGCTGTGACCGATTCCGGTGCGCGCATGCAGCGACACGCCCTCGCCTTCCTTCAGTGTGTGGACGTGGCCGTCGACCCAGAGATCGGGCTCGCCTTCCAGCACGAAGAAGAACGCCTCGTCGTCGCGTAGCGCCACCGGGGGATAGGTGCGCGTGCCGGGCGGCAGGCGAAGATGGGCGACGCGCAGATGTGCGAGGTCCGTCGCGGCCGCAAGCTCGCTTGCGAAGCCGAAAGTCTCGTTGGTCGCGGGCGGCGCCACCGGCGCCTCGAGATCGCGCCACTCCACCAGGAACTCGGGTTTGCTCTTCATCGTATCTTGCCTTCCCCGAACGGATCGCGGCTGTCCTCGGCATCGAAGCCGAGTAGCTCCCAGGTTTTGAGCATATGCGCGGGCAAGGGCGCGGTCACGCGCAACCGGCCGCCGTCCGGATGGGCGATGTCGATGCTGCGCGCATGCAGGTGCAGCTTGTCCTCGATCGCGCCCTTTGCGCGCGAGGCCGTTCCGCCATATTTGAAATCGCCGACGATGGGCGTCTCCAGGCTCGCCAGATGCACGCGAATCTGGTGGGTGCGCCCGGTCACCGGTTTCGCCGCGACGAAGGCGAATTCCTCGCCCGCCGTTCCCATCACCGCATAGTCCGTCAGCGCATGGCGCGCGCCCTCGGCTTCGCGATCGATACCCGTCATCCGCTCGTCCCGCCCGTGCGGCCCGAAGCCGCCCTCCTTCGCCAGCGCAAGCTTGATCGTGCCGTGCGCCTTTTTCGGCACGCCCCGCGTCAATGCCCAATAGACCTTGCGCGCGTCGCGATGCGCCAGGGACCGCGCCAGCGCGGCCGCGGCCGGCACGGTGCGCGCGATTACCAGGACGCCGCTGGTGTCCCGGTCGAGCCGGTGCACCAGGCGCGGCCGTTGCCGCTTCTCATACATCAGCGCGTCGAGCATCCCGTCCACATGCCTGGTCAGTCCTGAGCCGCCCTGTGTCGCTAGTCCGGGCGGTTTGTTCAGCACGATTACCGACTTGTCCATATAAAGGACCTGCGACTGCAGCATGTCAGCATCTTCGCGGCGCGGCGCCGGACGCGGCGCTTCGGCGCTTTCGGCCGTCATCACCTGCGGCGGCACGCGCACCGTCTGGCCCGCAGCCACGCGATCGCTCGCCTTGGCGCGCTTGCCGTCGAGGCGCACCTCGCCCTTGCGCAGCATCTTCTCGAGCCGGCCATGAGTCAGCGCCGGGTAGTGGCGCTTGAACCAACGGTCGATGCGGATGCCGTCTTCGTCGGCTGAGATGCGCGCTTCGGAGGCCATGGTCTAGAACACGCGGATCAGCCACATGCCGGCGAACAACGCTGCGATCGACAGCATCGCCGAACCCACGACATAGGCTCCCGCGCTCACGAAGTCGCCGCGCTCGATCAGCAGCACGCTGTCGAGCGAGAAGGTTGAGAACGTCGTGTAGCCGCCGAGGATGCCGACCGTGAGAAAGGCGCGGATCTCCGGCGTGTAGGTGAGCTTGAGCGCCCCCAGCGCGACGATGATTCCCATGACGAAGCCGCCCGAGACGTTCACGACGAAAATGCCCCAGGGAAAGCCCGGCCACGCCGCCGACTGCACCGCGCCGGCCACGAAATAGCGCACGAGCGACCCGATGGCGCCGCCGAGGGCGACGGCGAGAAGGATTCCGATTTGCATGAGTCCAACCATTGGTGATCTGGGGCGAGCTATAGCAGATTCTGGGACGGTGCCGCGGTTGCAATGGCACGCGCTACGCTGCCCGACGGATCGACGATACGCAGACCGGGCCCCGAAAGGCGCCGGTCTCGCGTAGCTGGAACGCGGACGAATGCATCTTGCGCGAGAGCAAGTGGCGAGGCCGCCCGGGCAGCGCTCAATGCCCCACGATGGCATCCCGGACTGTTTGCACCATGCGGTCTTCGGGGATGCGGGCGAGTTGCGGAAACGATTTGCCGTCGTCCAAAAGCTTGCCGACCACAAACCATCCCGCACAATACAGCTCGCGGTCCATTCCGGTCGTACCCTGCCCGAATGTGAACTTGGTCGCCGCGTCGGCGCCCTTGGAATCGAGGTAAGGCACGATACCCTTCATGACGAAAGCCCTCTTGGCGGTGCAGCGGGCCAGCCAGCCGGGTTCGTTCGCGAGCTCCGTATAAAGCGCGTCGGGCAATCCCGGAACAACGGCTTTGCTGGCGCGCATCGCCAGTCCTTCCAGAAAGACGGTTTCCCCTATTGGCGCCCCGAAGCTGTTCTTCACATGGGCAAGTTGAAAATGAACGGAGTGCGACAACTCGTGCGCCAGATTGACTCTCAGCCTGGGACTCTCGATCGGCATCACGACGGTGGGCGGCGCGCCATCCATTGCAGGAACGGTGAATTCATTGTCGTCGAATTGGCCAACAAAGAGAATCAGCTTGGAGTGGATGGCAACGTCTCTCGTCGCGTAAAGCGCGTTCACGCGCGCGAAAAGTTCGCGTCCTGCCTGCTCAGCCGCGGCCGCAAGCGCTGGAAGCCTGGGCAGGAGCGCTGCATATCGCGGCCATGCAGTGTCGAGCTGGTGCCGGGCGAGCTCATTGCCCGCGGGCGTTGGCGGCACCGCCGCAATTCCATAATCCTTTTGCCACAGCGCCCAACGCGACGCCTCGTCCAATTTTTCCGACGCAGCCACGTTGTAGAAGTGCTCGAACTTCGGCGCGCGGTCGACAACGTCGAGAATGTGAATTGCCTGAGCCGCGCTTGCCGGCATCACACAGACGGCAGCGGCGGCCAAAGCGGCAATGGCGATCTGCTTGAACACGATCCGACGCCTTTCGACCTCTTTCAGGCAGTGCTCAACGACCCGCTCGTGGACGTCCTGCGAGCGGTCGTGCCAGACGAGACCACCCTTCGTATCATGTTATGATATAATGTCGCCGTAGGCGAGTTCAACTCAACTTCGGCGAGGAACACATGAGCGGCAGCGGGGTTCGACTGCGGAGCTCGCCGCCGCGGGAAATGGCGCGTCAGAACCCGTCGGTAATCGTGACGACTCTCCAGGCGCGCCGTGGGCGTCGCCGGAGCAGCGCGACGCGCTCGCCGCCTTCGGATAGCCAATAGCCGCTGTCTTCGCGCGGAATGCTGGACCGCGCGATCCGTTCTCCGAGGAGCGAGTTCCTGGCCCATTCGGAGAACAGGATACGTGCACTCAGGGCGCGCGGACCGAGCGCCGTGTCGATGATTTCGATGCGCGAAGGAACCGTCATGCAGCCCTGGATCCTCAAGCGCCCCTCTGCCGGATACCCGGGCACATGATAGTCGGACCAATATGCTGTCAGCGCATGATTGGCTTCCGCGTAAGAAAGGTCCCCCTGCTCCGTCGAATCCGCGACCGCGTGCGTAACCCGCGCAAATACGGGATCGGTCAGAAGATGCGTGCGCAACCACCGATCGGCCCTGGCAAACCGTTCCGTGCCCACTCTCGCCGAGCGCACGTCGACCTCCGAGGCGTTGCAGTGCCTGAATTCGTAGTTCTTGATCAGGCGAGCGGCCTTGCTCGTCGCCAGCGCCGCCGATGTGCCGCTCGCGAATAACGGGGGCAGAAGGATTATCGCCGTCACGGCTAATCCCGTCATCGAAAGGAGCACCGCCGCGCGTCGACGGGGACGACTCCGCACAACCGGGCTTCCTTCCCTGCACCGTGCGCCTTCAGGGCGTGTCGGAATAGCGCGCATGAGATGCATGTGTCCTGTCGCGGTCAGATGACCCGGATTCGACTGCCGCCGCAGGCTCGCGAGCGTGCGGCCCAGATAATCCTCCGGCGGCTCCCAGGGCGGCCGTCGAGGCATGCGGAAGGCCTCGATGACCACGAGGCCGATCCTCGGCAAGCGCGCAACGTCACCCGGACCGAGTTCCAGATGCCGATCTGCGCGAAAAGCGCCTTCGCCTGCGCGTCGGTGCACAGAAAGTCGGCATAGCGAATCATTCCCACGTCGCAGAAGAACATCGTGCGGGCATCCGCTAGTTTGTCTGCTTCATGCCGCCGCTCCGCTCGGTTGCTCGCCCGCTGCCGCTGGCGCGGCCGCCCCGTTCGTCGGTCGGGATCGCACTCGCGCCCATGCCTAAAGCACCCAGCGGAAGGCGCGCCTCAACTCGGCGACGCCGTAAGCGGTGTACCAGCGTCCATGCGCGATGATCACGCGATCGGGCGCCCAGGCAATCATCCTGTTCACAGCCAGTCGCAGCGCCCGGCGGTGGCGAAGGAAGGTCAACTGCATGTCGATCGGCGCTTTGCCGTCGGGATCGGCGGCGCCGCCGAGCCGCACGAGCGCACGATAGAACCACCGACGGATTCGGTTCGGCTCGAAGTTTTCGATCAGGTCGGTCAGGACAAGGGTCTTCGAGGGGCGATGGAAGAACACGGCCTCGGTCAGAACGTCTCCGGCAACAATCAGAAGATCGATATCGTCCGGCCAGGGCGATTGATTTGCGGCCAGGGTGACGTCGATCGATACCGGGCGCTTGGCCTTGATTTCGAGCCCGGGCACCCCAAACACGATGGCCCCCGGGCAGCGGGCTTTCCAGTCCGGTACCCACCAGTAGTGAAGCGAGTTCGGCGCGACGAGATATCGGACGGGGCCAAGCCGCTCCATGGCGGTTTGAAGTGCGGTCGAATATTCGACAGGCGAGTGAAGCAGCAAATCGCCGCTCGCCAGCCTGATGACCGTCATCCGGGTCGGAAACGGCAGTCGCAGTCCCGCAAGATCGAACGTGATTTCGGGGCCGTCAACGATCCAGATGTTGCTGGCCACGGGCTTGAGCACGTTGAGAGGTGCGTAAAGCTCGAGCGCGCCCTCGCTTCGTTGCTTGTCCGCCGTCGCCATCAGCGGCTCATCTGGCGGAGACGCTTGAGCGATTCGGCAAGCAGCGGCTCATGGCGAAGAAGTTCCTTCACGTGATTGGTCGCGAGTTGCTCGAGCAGCCTGGCGCCCTTTGCGCTCATGCCCACGAGAACGCTGCGGCCATCGGTCGGCGACTGTCCGCGCTCGGCAAGGCCGGCTTCGACAAGCCTGTCCACGAGTTGGACCGCGCCGTGATGCTGAATCAGCATTTGCTCCGCAAGATCGCGAACCATGACCTTGCCTCCCTGGCAGGTCTTGATGACGAGCAGCGCCTGATATTGCTGCGACGTAACGCCGGCCGCCTGGGTCGCCACTTCGCTGAAGGCCAGGAACTGCCGCAACGCATAGCGGAATTCGGCCAGCCCTTCGTAGTGTTTGCGATCGAGCGCCACGAGGCCCCTTCTGGCGGGGACCGCCCGCCGCGGCAGATATCTGTCCAAAAGCGGCGCCGTCCGACATGCTCTAGCGGCGCTCTTTATATCATGCCATGATATAGAAAGGCGTCAATCGGCGCCAGCGGATTGCAGCTGCGTTTTGCCATCGCCTTCTATTCCGGGGCGACGCGAAGGCGCGCGGCGGGGTGCGCGGCGCGACGACTTAATGCGCGAAATCGATCGGGTTTCGTCCGGAGCTTTGCGCGGGGTATCGGTGTTAACGATCCGACGTGAATGGGAAGAATCAGGCAATGGTCGGGAACAATCCACCACGGGGTCCGGGCGAACCCTTGATCGCAGGCCCCGGCGTGTCGCGGCGCGACTTTCTCTATATCGCGACGGGCTCGGTTGCTGGCGTCGGCGCGCTGCTCGCCGCGTGGCCCTTTATCGACCAGATGGAGCCGAGCACTGGCGTGCTCGCCGCAGGCGGCCCGATCACGATCGACCTTAGCGCGATTGCACCGGGCCAGCAGATTGTCGTGAGCTGGCGATCGCGACCAATCTTCATCGTCAACCGCACGCCCGCAATCCTGGCGGAGCTGCGGCAGCCATCGCTTCTCGATCGGCTGCGCGATCCCAGCTCGCACGAGATGCAACAGCCGGACTATGCCGAGAATTGGTCGCGCTCGATCAAACCCGAATACCTCGTCGTCGTTGGAGTCTGCACCCATCTGGGCTGCATACCGACGTTCACGCCCAATCCCGGCACTCTCGACACGACCTGGCCAGGCGGCTATCTCTGCCATTGTCACGGATCGAAATACGATCTGGCAGGCCGCGTGTTCCAGGGCGTGCCAGCCCCGCTCAATCTTCCCGTGCCCCCCTATCACTTCGCGAACGACACGATGCTCGTGATCGGCGAGAACCCGGAAGGTAAATCCTTCGACCTGAATTCGGTCGAGCAGATTTAGACTCGCCCGCGTCGCGTTGCCTTCCCGCACTTTCGGTAAGCGCCGTTGATTCGGCGCGCCACGGGATGCCAAACGCCCGATCTATTCCATTTTTTGAGCATTGCGACGAAAACACGGGCAATCATTTCGAACAAATACAAACCGCAAAAAAATTGTTCCCGCCATGGAACTTCGGCTGTTGCTCTTTCGTTGAAGCGATACCGGATTGGCTCAACATTACCGTTCGTTTAGCAAACCTTTATTTCGAATTGTACCGGTGCATTCGCCTTTCATATGGCCGGCGCGCATCGTGGGGGAAGACCGCTTGGAAGCCTCGCTGGCTCACATTCCGTATTGCGGCACGCCTCCGTCGCCTGCAGAGCTCTTTGCGCGATGGAATCTTGATCCCATCCTGATCGCATGCCTGATCGGCATAGCCGTCCTGTACGCGCTCGGTGCGCGGCGTCAACACGCGATCAGCCGCCACCGGCGTGTGCTGTTTTTTGCCGGTTGGCTTCTTGCAAGCTTGGCGCTCGTTTCTCCGCTTTGCCCGCTTTCGGTGTCGCTGTTCGCGGCGCGCGTCGGCCAGCATGCTGTTCTGATTCTGATCGCCGCGCCCCTTGTCATGGCGGGAAAGCCATTCCGGTCGCTGGAAGCACTCTTGCCGCAATTTGCGCATGTCGCGGGCCCGTTCGCCCTCCTGCGCGCGGTTGCGACACCCCTTCCGGCAGCCGGTCTTTTCGCAGTTCTCTTGTGGTTCTGGCACATGCCGGCGCCCTATGCAGCGACATTCGACTCCGACGTGGTCTATTGGGCGATGCATCTGACGCTGTTTGGAAGCGCATTGCTTCTGTGGGGCGCGTTGTCTCTGCGCGACGGCAGCAAACTGCCGCAGATCGTGGCGGGCGGCATGCTGACCTCGATCCAGATGACGTTTCTCGGCGCGCTGATCACGCTGACGCCGCATCCGCTTTATGCGCCCCATCTTCTCACCACGGCTGCGTGGGGCCTGTCGCCTCTCCAGGATCAGCAAATCGGCGGCCTGATCATGTGGGTCCCCGGCTGCACCGTGTTTCTTGCTGTCGCAGTCATGGGCCTGGTTCTGGCGATGCGTCGCGCCGATCGCGCCTGGGTCTAATGGAGATGGCATTGAGATCGGAACGCGGCACACGCTGGCGCAGTCGCGGAGTTTGTCTCGGGCTGCTTTGCGTCGCGGCATTGGCGGGCTGCGATCAGGGTGGCACGCAGCATGCACAAGCTTTGCCTTCAAAGCCGCTTCAAGGGGCGACCGGCGCGAGTGCGAATTTTGCGCCGAACGATCCGCCGGGGCAGTGGACGCGTCAGGGCCGCGACTACGCCAACACGCGCTACAGTCCGCTTACGCAGATCACGCCGCAAAATGTCGGTCGCCTGAGGACGGCATGGACGTTTTCGGACGGCACGGCGTACGGCCACGAAGGCGCCCCGCTTGTGGTCGGGAGCACGATGTACATCGTCACGCCGTTCCCGAACATTGCTTATGCGCTGGACCTCTCGAAGCCCGGCAATCCGATCAAGTGGAGCTTCTCGCCCAATCCGTCGCCCATGGCGATCGGCAAGGCGTGCTGCGATGCCGTTCTGCGCGGCTGGGCTTATGCGAACGGCAAGCTGATCTATAACCTGCTGGACGACCACACCGTCGCCGTGGACGCCGATACCGGCAAGGAAGTTTGGCGCACCAAGCTCGATGACGTCGAGCGTGGCGTCACCATGACGATGGCGGCGACCGTCTTTGGCAACAAGGTGTATGTCGGAAACAGCGGCGGCGAGCTCGGCGTGCAGGGATGGCTCGCGGCACTCGATGTCGATAGCGGAAAAATTCTCTGGCGCGCCTACAGCGTCGGTCCCGACAGCCAGGTTCTGATCGGTTCGGATTTCAAACCGTATTACGCCTGGATGCGGGGCAAAGACCTCGGCGTCGAGACATGGCCCGCCGACATGTGGAAGCAGGGCGGCTCCGCGTCCTGGGGCTGGGTGTCATTCGATCCGGACGCCGACGAAATCTATTACGGCACTTCGAACCCCAGCCCGCGCGTGCCTGCGCAGCGCCCGGGGCTCAATCTTTGGAGTGCCGCGATCTTCGCACGCGATGCCGACTCCGGGATGGCGAAATGGGCTTATCAGTTCACCCAGCACGACCAATGGGACTACGACGGAAGTCAACGAGAACGTCCTGCTGGAGATCCCCTGGAAGGGAGGTCGGCGCAAGGTCCTCGTTCAGTTCAACCGCAACGGTTTTGCCTACACGATCGATCGCCAGACCGGTGAAGTTCTGGTGGCGCAGCCCTTCGGCAACCAGAATTGGTCCAAAGGCGTCGACATCAAGACCGGCAAGGCGATCGTCGATCCGGCGATGCAGCCTAGACCCGGCGTCAAACTGGAAAACGTCTGTCCGACCGATGTCGGCGTCAAAGACTGGCAGCCGTCGGCGTTCTCGCCGCGGACGGGACTGCTCTATGCAACGATCTTCAATGTCTGCATGGACCTCACCGATCATAAGGTCTCGTACATCGCCGGCACGCCCTATGACGGCATGGAAATGAAGCGTCACGCGGGACCCGGCGGAAACTGGGGCGCGTTCATCGCCTGGGACCCCGTGCAAGGCCGGCGTGTCTGGTCGATCCCGGAAAAATTCATGACCATGAGCGGCGTGGTCGCTACCGCATCGGACCTCGTCTTTTACGGCACGGTAGACGGGTGGTTCCGCGCGGTAAACGCGCGCACGGGCAAGGTTCTGTGGTCGCAGAAACTGGGCTCCGGCATCCTCGGCCAGCCGATCGCCTATCTGGGGCCTGATGGGCGCGAATACATCGCGGTGTATTCGGGAGTCGGCGGGGCCGCGATGATCTCCAAGGCCGAGCCCGGTTTCCCGCCGAGAGGAAACACGCTGTACGTGTTCTCCCTCGACGGCATGTCGAACAGCTCCGGCACGACGATGATCGACACCGGCGCGACTGGCGCTGCGACGCAGCCCGACGCATCGGATAACCCGCACCCCTAGGAGACGCGATGAGCAGGTATCGAATGTTCGTCGCTTTGGTTGTCGCCAGCGTAAGCCTCGCTGGCTGTGACAAGCCGCAGCAACAGTCCCAGGCCGTTGCGCGCTCGCGCACGCCCGCCGACGAAATCGCACAATTGCCGGATGCGGCGCTGGCCGGCGGCCTCAACGATCGGCAGGCGGCCACGATCGAGAATCCGCTCGGAGGCAATCCCGACGCAATCGCGCGGGGGCACGCCCTGTTCGTGCAGATGAACTGCGCCGGCTGCCACGGCTACGATCTTGCGGGCAACATGGGCCCCAATTTGACGGATGGCTATTGGCGCTATGGCGGTACGCCGGGCGCGATCTTCCAGACAATCTATTCCGGCCGTCCGCAGGGCATGCCCGCATGGCGGCATGCCCTTTCCCCCAACGAAATTTGGCAGCTCGTCGCCTATATCCAAAGCAAGGGCGGTACAGTTCCGGCGGCACAATACGGAGCGGGTCTCAGCGGCGATGCGGCTGTTCCGGAAAAGCCGCAACCGCCGCCCCCGCCGCCCGATCCTTCGCAGCATGACCATCCAACCGCCACGTCGCCGCAAGGCTGACCGATGACGACGTGCTGGCATAGGAACAGGAAACGCTCCGCCGCGGGGCGACTTTCTGCGTTGGCGCTGATCGCCACGACGGCCGGTTGCGGGCCGTTGCCGATGAATTATCTGAGCACCGAGGGCGCGAGCGCCGACCCCGTGTCGCGGCTGGGCTGGGGAATGCTGGGCATATCCCTGGCGGTCGTCGTGATCGTGTCGCTGCTCCTGATAGCGGCAATTTTCCGGCGTCGCGATCGACCGATACCCGACGCGAATGGGCGCATTCCGCTCGAGGCACGCGGTTCGCAGCTTTACTGGATCTATATCGGCGTCAGCATCTCGGTGGTGGTTCTGTTTGGCGCGACAGTTTGGACCCTGTCGGTGCTTTCACAAGTGATGACGGCACCGTCGCCCACGACGGTCACGGTGCAGATCAACGCACACACCTGGTGGTGGGAAGCGCGGTACCTCGACGGAACAGCGTCGTCAACCTTCACGACGGCAAACGAAATTCATGTTCCGGTCGGTCAACCGGTCCGGATAGAACTTACTTCCGACGACGTGATCCATTCCTTCTGGGTGCCGAGGCTCGCCGGCAAAATGGATGTCATTCCGGGCCGCACGAATGTGACCTGGATTCAGGCCGACGAGGCCGGGCGCTATCGCGGGCAGTGCGCCGAGTTCTGCGGTCTCGAGCATGCCCATATGGCGTTTTATGTCGTTGCCGAGCCGCCACAGGCATTTCGCGCCTGGTGGACGCACCAGTTGCTGCCCGCGCGATCCAGGTTGCCCGGGCTCCAGCCCTTCGAAGCCCGCTGCGGCGCGTGTCATTCGGTTCGCGGCACGGATGCACATGGGATCGTGGGTCCCGATCTCAGCCATCTGGCCACGCGCCAAACACTGGCAGCTGGAACGATGCCGAACGACGCGGTTCATCTGGACTCATGGATCCGCGATCCGCAAGCGATCAAGCCCGACACGCTTATGCCGACAGTCCCGCTCCGCGACGCCGAACGGCACGACATCGTCGCGTATCTTCAGTCGCTCGAATAGGACATCAGGATGGTCGACCGCGCCGCCGAATTTTCAACGAACCCGCCGGGAAATCTCGCGGCGATCTGGGAGGGGCGTCCGGGATTTGTCGGCTGGTTTTCGACGGTCGATCACAAGGAAATCGGCAAGCGCTATATCGTCACCGCGATCTTTTTTCTCCTGGTCGGCGGTCTGGAAGCGCTCGCGATCCGTGCGCAACTGGCGCAGCCCAATGAAAGACTTCTCTCGCCCGAAACGTACAACCAGCTTTTCACGCTACACGGCGTGACGATGATTTTTCTGTACGCTCTGCCGGTCTTGTCCGGCTTTTCCAACTTTCTCTGGCCCTTGCTGCTGGGATCGCGCGACATGGCGTTCCCACGCCTCAACGCATTTTCGTATTGGATTTACCTCTTCGCCGGAATTTTCATCTACTCGACCGTGCTGATCGGTCAGGCGCCGAACGCCGGCTGGTTCGATTACGTGCCGCTGGCCGGCCGCGAACATGATCCCGGCATGAATATCGATGTTTATGCGCTCGGCATGATCTTTGTCGGCATTTCCACCACTGTCGGTGCCATCAACTTCATCGTCTCCTTGCTCCGCACGCGTGCGCCCGGAATGTCGGTGAACCGGCTGCCGATCCTGGTCTGGGGGACGTTGACGGCGTCAGTCGCGAATTTGTTCGCCGTGCCCGCCCTGAGTGCCGCCTGTCTGCTGCTGTGGCTGGATCGGCAATTCGACATGCAGTTCTTCAATGTCGAAGGCGGCGGCGATCCGTTGCTGTGGCAGCATCTGTTCTGGATATTCGGCCACCCGTGGGTCTATGCCCTGGTTCTTCCCGCAATGGGTCTCGTTTCCGATGCGTTGCCCGTGCTTTGCCGCCGTCCGCTCGTCGGTTACACCGCCGTCGCGCTGGCGACCGTTACCACCATGGCGATCGGCTTCGGCGTCTGGGTGCATCACATGTTCGCGGTGGGCATGCCGGCGCTTGCCATGTCGTTCTTCGGCGCTGCCAGCATGGTGATCGCGATTCCCAGCGGCGTCTCGGTCTTCGCATGGCTTGCGACCATCTGGGGCGGCCGGCCGGTGTTTACAACGGCCTTTCACTATTTCGCGGGGTTTATCGCTCTGTTTGTCATCGGCGGGGTGTCGGGATTCATGACCGCCGCCGTGCCTTTGGACTGGCAACTGACCCAAACCTATTTCGTGGTGGCGCATCTTCATTATGTGCTTCTTGGCATAAACGTATTCCCCGTGATCGGCGGACTTATTTCTGGTTTCCCAAAATGACCGGGCGCCTCCTCGACGAGCGTCTCGGTCGCTGGAGCTTCTGGGTTTCATTCGTCGGCTTCAATCTGGCCTTCTTCCCGATGCATATCGCCGAACTCATGGGCATGCCCCGCCGGATCTACACCTATGACAGCGGACTGGGCTGGACCGGACCAAACCTTGTCACCTCGATCGGCGCTTTCATTTTCGCAGCTGGCGTCTTGCTCACCTTGGCAAATGTCGTGCGCAGTCGCACCAGGGGCGAACGCGCCGGTCCAAATCCCTGGGATGCCGCCACGCTGGAATGGTCGACCGCGTCGCCGCCGCCTGCCTACAATTTTGCGCGGATTCCGGTCGTCGCGAGCCGTCACCCCCTCTGGGAAGACCGCCTCGACGAAGGGTCGGCGCGCTCTGTTCTCGATAGCGATATCGTGCTGGACGATGGTCGCGAGACGATTGCAACGACGCCGCTCGACGCCCAAGCCGACGCCATTCTCGTCATGCCCGGAGACAGCATCGTGCCGGTGCTGTGCGCGCTTGCGACTGCGCTTGTGTTCTTTGCGCTGCTTTGGCACGCATGGTGGCTCGCCGGCCTGGGAGCGTTGCTGACCACGTTTTCGGGCCTTGCATGGCTCACGCCCGTTCCGTTGGCGCAGGAGGTCGGCAATGACTGATCGCGCCCAGCAGCGAATGCTCCCCGTCAAACCGACCGGACATCTGGCGTCGGGCTGGTGGGGTCTGGCGATGCTCATCGCGACGGAAGCCGCCCTCTTCCTCTATCTGCTGTTTTCCTATTTCTATCTCGGACTGCAGCACATCGGGCCCTGGCCCGTCACCGGCCCCCCCGCGCTCACGCTGGCGCTGCCCAACACGTTCGTTCTTCTGGCTTCAAGTCTCTTCGCATGGTGGGGGCAGAAGGGAATTGAACAGGATCGCCCGCACCGCTTGCGGATCGGCCTTCTCGCGGCATTTGTGCTCGGTGCGGCGTTCATGACGATCCAGGGCTTCGAGTGGCATAACAAGACGTTTGCGCCCTCGGACAACGCCTATAGCTCGCTTTATTTCACGGTGACTGGCGTCCACATGGCGCATGTCGCCGTTGGTCTTGTTGTCCTCGCGGCGCTCTTTGTCTGGTCCATGATGAATCGCTTTACCGCCAGACGACACCTTCATGTCACGATTGGACTGATCTACTGGCATTTCGTGGATGTCGTATGGCTCGCCGTCTTTACGACCTTCTACCTGACACCACGCCTGGGATTTCCGTGATGGCCATGCCGCAAACATCTGCCCGAGGCCATCCGGCGCCTGCACGCCATGCCGTTCCCGGCGCCATGATGGCGTTCGCGCTTACCGCGGCTCCGCTTGCCTGGTTGCTTCAGACAATCGTGAACATGGCCATCGCGCGTCATGCCTGTTTCCCCAAGGACATGCCGCTTCGGACACCGGCTTTCAGCTATGCCTCGAACGTGATTCTGATCGTCATTGGGACGGCGATCGTCATCGCGCTGGCCGGTCTTTTCCTCAGCATTATGGCGTGGAACCGCACGCGTCGGGAAGCCGGGGGTGACGGTCACGCGCTGGTGGAGATCGGCGAAGGCCGCACGCGCTTTCTGGCGATGTGCGCGATGATCGTGAGCGTTGGATTTTGCATGGCGATAGGCTTCGCGCTGACGGGATTTTTGATCGTTCCGATGTGCTAGAGGGAGTACCGCCGCGTTGCGCAATTTTCCCACTGACAGTCGGCACATGTCCGCGAACCCCCGCCACGGGGACGCGCTGAACCGGTCACGGACGCGACTGGAGGCGCATTACCGAACGTGTGGTCGTGACGCAAGCGGAAGCGGAAGAAGAGTCGTCGTGATCACGGTGGCGGACACCAACTCCTCGATCGCGGCTTCGACCTCCCAGCGCCCCGCGCCGGCTGGCACGCCTCTCTACGGCAAGACCGCAGACCGGGACGTCCCGCATCGCCATGTTGATTTCACGCTCAATCGGCCCCGAATTCGAGAACGACGCGTGACGGCACGTCGCCATGTTCGAGGCGAGTGAAGATCTTGTTGATCTTCGACAGGGACTGCAGCTCGATGTCGGCTTTCACCTTGCCCCCGGCGGCGAAGGCGAGCGCTTCCGCCATGTCGCCGCGCGTGCCGACGAACGAACCGCGGATCGTGATGCAATTCGCCACGACGTCGAAAAGCGGCACCGGAAATTCTCCCGGCGGCAGTCCGACGAGGACGCAGGTGCCGTGCTTGCGGGTCATGCCGACGCCCTGCTTGAACGCCGGAAGCGACGGCGCCGTGATCAGCACGCCATGCGCGCCGCCGCCGGTCTCTTTCTTCAACGCCACCGCCGGATCGCCGGTTTTGGCGTTGAAGACCAGCGCGGCGCCGAGCCGCTTGGCGTGAGCGAGCTTTTCGTCGTCGATATCCACCGCGCAGACATTGAGTCCCATGGCCCTGGCGTACTGGATCGCCAGGTGTCCAAGGCCGCCGACACCCGAGATGGCGATCCACTCGCCGGGCCTCGCTCCGGTTTCCTTGATGCCTTTGTAGGTCGTGATGCCGGCACAGATGATCGGCGCGGCGTCCTTCGCCGCAAGACCCGCCGGGATATGCGCGACGTAATTCGGGTCGGCGAGAATGAATTCGGCAAATCCGCCATTCTTGGTGTAACCGCCGAACTGCGCCTCGGGACAAACGGTTTCCCACGCCGACAGGCAATACTCGCAATGGCCGCACGCCGAGTAGAGCCACGGGACGCCGACGCGGTCGCCCTCCTTCACGATCGTAACACCCGAGCCCAGTGCAACAACCCGTCCTATGCCTTCATGGCCGGGGATGAACGGAAGCGTGGGCTTCAGCGGCCAGTCGCCATTCGCGGCATGGAGGTCGGTGTGGCAAACGCCGCAGGCCTCGGTCTTGACCAGGATCTGGCCCGGCCCGGGAGACGGAATGTCCCACTCCTTGAGCACGAGGGGCTTTCCGAATTCTTCGACGACGGCGGCGTGCATTTTTCTGGTCAAGGCGGACTCCTGTTTTCAAAGTCGGGTTGAATTCGACATCGGCAACACTCGGTCAGGCCGCGGCGGACAATCCGAGTCCTCTGACGGCTTCGATCATTTTCACCAGCACGGCCTGCGCGTCGCCGTAGACCATTTCGCAGTTGTCGGCGTAGAACAGCGCGTTCACGATGCCGGAATAGCCTTTGCCCTCGCCGCGCTTGATGACGTAGACCTTCTTGGCCTTGTCGGCGTTGAGAATCGGCATGCCGAAGATCGGCGACGATTTGTCGGTGCGCGCCGCCGGGTTGACCACGTCGTTCGCGCCGATGACGAGCGCGACGTCGGCACTCGCAAAATCGTCGTTTATGTCTTCGAGCTGGAAAATCAGGTCATAGGGAACGCCGGCCTCGGCCAGCAGCACGTCCATCTGGCCGGGCATGCGCCCGGCGACCGGATGGATCGCGAACTTGACGTCTACGCCGGCGGCCTGCAGCAGCTTCACGAACTCGTAGAGCTTCTGCTGTCCCTGTGCCGCGGCGAGGCCATAGCCGGGCACGATGATGACCTTGCTGGCGTAACGCATGAAGATGCCGGCATCGCCGGCCTGCACCGGCTTGAGGCTGCCCTTGATGGCACCGTGCTTGTGCGCGGCGGGCGTCCCGAAATTCGTGAAAATGACGTTGCTGACCGAACGGTTCATCGCCTTGGCCATAAGCAAGGTCAGTAGAGTGCCTGCGGCTCCGACGACCATGCCGGCAATCATCAAAGCCGGGTTCTGCAGCACAAAGCCTTCGAGGCCGACCGCGAGGCCGGTGAGCGCATTGTAGATCGAGATCACGACCGGCATGTCGGCACCGCCGATCGGCAGCGTCATTGCGATGCCGAAGACGAGCGCGCAGCCGAAGAACAGCGCGATCAGGCTGGGCATGGCGATCGGGGGCGCTGCGCCGCTCTGGACAGCGAAGATGATGTAGCCGCCCACCATGAGCGTCGCCAGCATGACCACTCCATTGAAGGCTTGCTGACCCCATACCCGCAACGGCTTCTTGATGAGGCCGTCGAGCTTCGCCCAGGCGATCAGCGAGCCGGACAACGACACGGCGCCTATCAGCGCGCCGATCAGCGTCACGGCGAGCTGCGTCGCTCCCTGCGCTTTGCCGCCGAACAGCTCCACCGCCGCGATCGCGCCGGCCGCTCCGCCGCCCATGCCGTTATAGAGCGCCACCATCTGCGGCATTGCGGTCATCGCGACCTTCCGGCCGCTCCACCACGCGGCCCCGCCGCCGAGGACAAGCGCGATCAAGGCGAGCCCGATATTGACGGGCAGATAGGGCCTGGCCGCCGCGCCGACGCTGAAGACGTAAAGAAAGCTCGCCAGGATCGCGACCAGCATGCCGATGCCGGCGACGAAGATGCCCGACGGCGCCGTCACCGGCGACGACATGCGCTTGAGGCCGTACATGAAGAGAAAGGCCGCCGCGAGGTCGACCGCGCCGATGGTCAGTTGCGGAATGATCGTGAAGCATGTCGGTTCCTCAACCCTTCTTCGGCGTGCTGGCTTTGGCGTGACCGGGATTTCGCGTGGCTGGGCGCTTGTGCCCGCTCGTCTGGAACATCGCGAGCATGCGATCGGTGACGGCATAGCCGCCCGCGGCGTTGCCGGCGCCGAGCAGCACGGCGAAAAAGCCGATCGCCTGTTCCAGCACCGTGCTGGCGTTGAGCAGGGCGAAGATGCCCGCCGACCACGACGATGCCGTGCACGAAGTTGGAGCCCGACATCAGCGGCGTATGCAGGATCGCCGGCACGCGGCCGATGATCACCCAGCCGGCGAAGGCGGCGAGCATGAAGATGTACAGGGCGACGAAGCCCGTGATCGCGATCTGGAATTCCATTTTGATCTCCTGTCGGCTTACGCTGCTTTCGTGTCCTGCTTGGCTGCGCCGGGCGTGCTGCGCTGCTGGGATTCGACGCTCTTGCCGCTCGGCTGCATCGCTTTCACAGAGCTTGCCGGCATGGGTGAGCGCGGTCTTGGCGAGCACCTCGTCGTCCCAGTCGATCTTGACGATGTTGTCCTTCAGCATCAGGGCGAGCAGGTTGTACTGGTTCTTCGCGTAGAGCTCGCTGGCGTCCTCGCCGAGCAGCGACGGCACGTTGAGCGGCGCCACGATCGTCACCTGGCCGACCTGCGACGGTCTCGCCGGGCCGCGTGTCCTCGCAATTGCCGCCGCCCTCGGCGGAGAGATCGACGATCACGGCGCCCGCCTTCATGCCCGCGACCTGCGCCTTGCTGATGAGCTTTGGCGACGGCCGGCCGGGAATTGCGGCGGTGGTGATGATGAGGTCGGCCTGCCTGGATGTGCTTGGTCAGCACGGCGGCGACCTTGGCTTTTTCTTCCGCGCTCAGTTCGCGCGCATAGCCGCCCTTGCCGCGCGCATCGATCCCCGTTTCGACGAATTTCGCGCCGAGCGACAGCGCTTGCTCCTCGGTTTCCGGACGCACGTCGTAGCCCTCGACCGACGGCGCCGAGCCGATGGGCGGTGGCGATCGCTTCCAGGCCCGCAACGCCCAGGCCCATCACCAGAACCTTGGCCGGCCCGATCGCCCCGGCAGCCGTGGTGATCTTCGGCAGGATGCGGGCCAGATGGGTCGCGCCGAGCTGCACGGCGTAATATCCCGCCAGGGCGGACTGGCTCGACAGCGCGTCCATCGCCTGCGCCCGCGAGATGCGCGGTATGCGCTCCATGGCGAAACAAGTGATCTTCTTCTCCAGCAGGCGCTGCACCAGCGCCTTTTCCTTGTCCGCATAGACGAAGCAAAGGAGGATCGCACCCTCCTTCATCGCCTCGATCGCATCCAGCGCCGGCGGCTGCACCGCGAGTACCACGTCGGCGTCGGCGAGCAGCGCCGCGCGATCGTCGAGAAACGCGACGTCCTTGAACGCGGAGTCGCCGAGCTTGATGGCGTCGGCGGCGCCCGTCTGCATGTGCAGCTTCGCGCCCAGCTTGATCAGCTTGGGAGCGACGGACGGCATCAGCGCCACGCGCCGTTCGTGCGGCTTTGTCTCCTTCAGGACGGCGACATTGACATACATTGAGCGTGTTCCAGTTCTGCGCGGGCGCTGGCCGCACCCGACGTGACGGCCGCCGGCGGATGCCGGTTCGGCTCAAATCGCGCGACAATCAAAGCAAACTGGAGTCCGATCCGATCCGTCGGATCGGACTCCAGGATGGGCGCTTACGCGGCGCTTCGGCCGCCACGTAGCGGACGAGCTTCTTGTTCACGAACTGCTGGATTCCCATGTCGCCGAGCTCGCGCCCGTAACCGGAGTCCTTGATGCCGCCGAACGGAAGTTCGGCGTCGGACCAGGAAATGTTGTTGACGAACATCATTCCGGTCTCGACGCGGCTGGCCACGCGCTTGCCGCGGGCGAGATCCGTGGTGAACACGGAGCCTCCCAATCCGAAATCCGAATCGTTGGCGAGCGCGACCGCCGCATCCTCGTCCTTGACCCGGAAAAACAGCGCGACCGGCCCGAAGAATTCTTCGCGAAAGGCGGGATTGTCGGTAGTGATGTCGGTCAGGATGGTCGGCTCCATATAGAAGCCCGGACGATCGATGCGCTTGCCGCCCATGATCACCTTTGCCCCGTGCGCGACCGCGCCATCGACCTGTTTCAAAAGGTCGGTCAGCGCCGATTCCGACGACAGGGGACCCACCGTGGTCTTCACATCCATCGGATCGCCCGGTTTCAGGGCCGCGAGCGCCGCCTGGAATTTCTCCAGGAACGTATCGGCCAGCTTGTCGACGACGATGAACCGCTTTGCCGCGCAGCAGGTCTGACCGGTGTTGTACATCCGCCCCCACACCGCCCACTTGATGGTGTGTTCCATGTCGGCGTCTTCCAGCACGATGAACGCATCGCTGCCGCCGAGCTCCATCGAAGACGGCTTGAGATTCAGTCCGGCACGCGCCGCGATGCTACGGCCGGCCGCGACGCTTCCGGTCAGCGCCACGCCCTTGATGCGCGGATCGTCGACGACAGCGTCGGACTGGTCGTGCGAGATCAGCAGATTGGTATAAAGCCCGTCCGGCGCGCCTGCGTCGGTCAGGAGCTTCTCGAACGCGATCGCGCATTGCGGCACGATGCCGGCGTGCTTCACCAGCAGCACATTGCCCGCCATCAGATGCGGACCGGCGACCCGGGCGAGCTGATAGTAAGGAAAGTTCCAGGGCTCGACGCAGAAGACAAGGCCGATCGGGCCGCTCTCCATATGACCTTCGCCGAGCGTCGGATGGAGCTTCACCGGTGCCAGGAAGCGCTCGGCGTTCTTGGCGTAATAGGCGAGGATATTGGCGCTGAACTCCACCTCGCCGCGGGCCTCGGCGATACGCTTTCCCATCTCGAGCGTCATGGTGAGCGCGAACGTCTCGGCCTTCTCCTGCATCAGGGTGGCCGCCTTCGCCACGACCGCCGCGCGCTCGGCATAGCTCTTGTGCCGCCAGCTCTCGAAGCACCTTGCGGCGGCCGCGAGCTTGGTCTCGAGCTCCTTGTCGGTGAGCTCTTTGAACGTTTTCAGAAGCTTTCCGGTGGCGGGATTGAGGCTTTGATAGGTCATGGTGGGGGTCCTTTTGCAGGATCGTTCCGCGCGGGAGCGCGAAAACGTCGGCGTTGCGGCCTCAGGTCTCGATGATGACCTTGAGGGCTTTCGTCTCGGCGGCATTTCCGAATGTCTCGTAGGCCTCGAGAATGTTGTCGAGCTTGAAGCGATGCGTGATCAGCTTCTTGGGATCGATCTTGTGCGACGAGACGGTCTTGAACAGCATCGGAATCGTCACGGTGTCGACAAGGCGCGTCGTGATGGAAATATTGCGGTCCCAGAGGGCCTCCAGATGGAGATCGACCTTCTTGCCATGCACGCCGATATTGGCGATATGACCGCCTGCCGTGACGATCTTCTCGCACAACTCGAAGGTGGCGGGTATGCCCACCGCTTCGATCGCGGTATCGACGCCGCGCTTGCCGGTCATTTTCAGGATGGCGTCCGCGGCGTTCCCGTTGTCGCTGTTGACGGTCGCAGTGGCGCCGAACTGTTTGGCCATCTCGAGGCGATTGTCGTCGAGATCGATCATGATGATTTCGGCCGGAGAGTAGAACTGTGCCGTGAGCAGGGCGGCGAGCCCGATCGGTCCTGCGCCGACGATCGCGACGGTGCTTCCCGGCTCGACCTTGCCGTTGAGCACGCCGCACTCGAAGCTCGTCGGCAGGATGTCGCTGAGCATCACCAGCGCTTCTTCGTCGGAGCCGGCGGGTATGGGATAGAGGCTGTTGTCCGCATGAGGGATGCGCACGAATTCGGCCTGCGTGCCGTCGATGGTGTTGCCGAGGATCCAGCCGCCCGTCGTGCAGTGCGAGTACATCTGCTTGCGGCAATAGACGCACCTGCCGCAGGCGCTGACGCAGGAGATCAGGACCGTATCGCCCGGCTTGAACGTGGTGACGGCAGCGCCGACTGCGTCGATGATGCCGACGCCTTCATGACCCAGGATGCGGCCCGGCGCGCAGGACGGGAGGTCGCCTTTGAGAATGTGCAGATCGGTTCCGCAGATCGTCGTTTTCGTGAGTCTTAACGATGGCGTCCGTCGGCGCAGTGATGACCGGCTTCGGCCTGTCTTCCAGGGCCTTTTTGCCGACGGCCTGGTAGACGAGAGCCTTCATCATCGCGCTTTTTGTCGTGACCATTTGGTCCTTGACTGTCGGTCTTGGGATTGTCGCAAGCGTCATCGTCCATCACCTTTCGGGTGAGTTGCTGAAAAAACGGGCGCTAGTTGGGGCGACCGCTCGACGACGCATGGCGGCATCAGATTGGCGGGGTCGCTAGTGCCTGTATAACGGAGGGCACGCCGGTACGTTCCGGAGCGAAGGCAGCGTTAGCTCCCTAACGCCACACATCGGACTTACAAATAATTCACGGCGGGGAGGGAGAAAGTCCTTGACGGAAGATAGGTTCACGCACCGCGTCCGTTTGCCCTGCGCATTGCTCAGCAGTCGAGGCGCAGCGCGATTCCCACCCCGACGCCGACATCTTTGGGCTCGTACATCCTCGAGACCCGCGCCGTATTGTCATGATATGAGCAGAGTTGAACAGGTTCATCTGGAGCACCGCGCAAGTCATTGGCGTTTTCAAGCCGATTTTGACTCGAGAGAGCGGCGATCGTCGAGCCCAGACGACAACTCGATCCTGGCCGGACGTCTACCGGCGGTCCTGACGTGCTGCGGCGCGACTTCCTTTACACTGCGACGGGCGCACTGGCTGGCGTTGGAGCGCTGACAGATCATGCCGAGATTGGTGGCGCTCCGCCGCCTTCCTGCACTTCAGTCCGACACATGAGCATAGCCGCGCTTACGGCCTCGGATGCCATGATAGGTCGTCGGACCACAAATAGATCGCGATGGCCGCGAGGAACAAGCAGAAGCCGACCCAGAACAGCGGCGAATGATGAATGCGCTTCCATTTCAGCCGGCGCGGCGCGGGATGCGAACCGCGTTGTCGTGATTCTTGTCGGTCACGGGTTCGAACGCCTTGCTCGATAGGGCTTCTAGGCTTTGGAGATTTCGGCTTTCATCTCGGTACGTTGATCGCGGGTTAGCTCACCGCGAGCATATCGTTCGTCTAGAATGTCGAGTGCCTGCTTCCGGGGTAGCCCGTCATATTTGCGATGAACGCGATAGGTGTAACCCCAGTTCCCAAAGCTCGAAAACATCAGAAAGATGAGCCCGAGCCAGAGAAGCCAGCCCCAACCAAAGTAAAAATCGTTCAAGTTGCCATGCATCATTTTGCCTTCCTCGACTCTGAATTTACAATATTCCGTTGAAGACGCCGGGAGCGTCGGGTGACCCTGTAAGTCCGGCCGTCTCTGAGCCTCAGGTGATCAGCGCGCGAGCTCCCCTGGGACATCTCTGGCGGCAACCCGAACGGAGCCGTTGGAGCCCGCCGGTTTGCCGGCCTTCTCGACCAGATCGAGGAACGGCTTGATAATGTCGATCGGCATCGGGAAGACGATAGTGGAATTCTGCTCCGCGCCGATTTCCGTCAAGGTCTGCAGGTAGCGCAGTTGCATGGCGGCCGGAATGCTCGAAAGAACCCGGGCGGCATTCGTCAGCGTTTGCGAGGCCTGAAACTCGGCTTCCGCATGGATGATCTTGGCCCGCCGATCGCGTTCGGCTTCGGCCTGCTTGGCAATCGCCCGTACCATGTTTTCGGTGAGCTCGACGGTTCTGATCTCGACGTTGCTCACCTTGATTCCCCAAGTCTCCGTCTGGGCGTCGAGAATGCTCTGCACGTCGTCACTGAGCTTCTTTCGATCCGACAGCATCTCGTCGAGCTCGTGCTGCCCAAGTACGGCGCGCAATGTCGTTTGCGCCAACATGTTGGTGGCGGGAAGATAGTGCTGAACCTGGATGATCGCCCGTTCGGGATTGACGACGTTGAAATACAGTACTGCATCGACTTTCATGGAGACGTTGTCGCGGGAGATGACATCCTGGGTCGGTATCTCGATAACCTGGATGCGCAAATCCACACGCACCATTTCCTGGATGAACGGAATGAGCAGCACGAGACCCGGACCTCTCACGCCGTGAAACCGGCCGAGGGTAAACACAACGGCGCGTTCATATTGCCGCAGGATCTTCACGGTTGCCGCGAGCAGAATGACGACGACGACAAACGCGATGGGGATGGCCACGGAGGCGGCGATCGAGGGCATGGCGGCGGTGGTCCTTTGGGGCAATTGCTGCCGCTCTCGCACATCGAGAGAGCCCTGCAAATCGCATCGCACCATGCGTCGGCGAACGGCAAGCGGCTGTGCACAATTGCTCATGCGAGCCTGCGTCAGAGACGCCGGGTTGGCCCGTTCCCCAAATAAGCAGAGACCTGCCAACGCATCAAAAGGTAAGCGAACTATTGTGCAACCCGCACGCCATCGCTCAACGCCGCAGCGAGGACGCTCGCCCCGGTGACGCGACGCTCGTCTACTCCGGATGGATCGTGACGTCCGTTGAAAGCCTCGTATCGCGCGTCTCAGCCGCCGACGATGCTGCCGTTCGCTCTCTCGATGGTACCGGCGCCAACATGGAAAGCCCTGGAATCCCAGACACACGAAGTCGCGATTCCGTCCGGCCATGGCGAGGAAGGTTGCGCGCACCAAACACGGAGCTTCAACAAGGGCGCACCCTGAAGTGGCACCTTTTACGTCCTGCCGTTTGCCGCCTTCGCTTTGCTGTCGTCGGCAAAATCGGAATCGATCTGCCGCTCGAACCGCTGGACATTGTCGAAGAGCGAGCTGTAATCGCGAACTGCTTCCGCTTTCAGGGCGTCCCACGTTCTGCCTTCGCGAATTGCGGTCGAAATGCGATCGCGCAGTTCGCCCTGCCGCGATTGAATGGCGCGCACGACGACTTCGCGGGAGTCGGAAAGATGACCTCTGTCTCTGAGTTCGCGGGCGCGCTCCTCGATCCGGCGCGATAGCGCGTCGAGGTCGTTTCCGAATTTCGTATAGTCCTCGTTCATTCGTTCCTCCGCGGATCATGTGGCTTTTGCGCCGGCGACCGCTTGGTCAGGCCGCCGAAATCCACTCACGGGCGATGCCGGCTTCCAGCACGGGAAAGATCCTCACCTTGCCGTGAATCAAGAACGCAAACGCCCGCACCGCCAGTTTGATCCACTCGACATCCGTCACTACCGCAAGCTTCTCCCAATGGGGAAGGTCACGCACCCCGATTTTCGTGTCTTCCACAATCGCCCCTGGGTCGATGGCCTCGAATTCGCTGCCGAGCTCGTAATATAGTCTTATCTTGTCGCGGCCCTTCAAACTCGCCTCAACGGCCGGAACGACAATGTGTTCGTAGTCCTGCGCAGTGACGCGCCCCTCCGCGCGGATGCCCAGGACGTTGGGCGGAAGATCCTTGATGATTTCGATCATGTTCCTTCCCGCACCTGGATCGCGCAATAGTGCGGCCGTTGAGGCGACACCCGATGCCGTTCGGACGGAAGTGCGGAAAACTTGGCCGCATCCGTTACGAAGGCTTTCCGGCCGCTTCGGCCGAGTTGCCCGCAAGAGTCGGCGCGGTCGCATCTCGCCTGAGGTCATCTTCGACGACAAAAGCTATGTCGGTCCTGCTGCAAATTCTGTTCGATATTGCTCACGGTCGGCGCGTTTTGCCGTGCACGTGCCGGGCAGGCTGCTCACGCTTACCGCAAACGCCAATCGACGCATTGTCCGGGTCGTGAGCGAGCGTTTGCCGTTGACGGTCGAACGGGGCGATCGCACGTTTCTGCGAGGCTCGGTCTTATGCCCAGAGACGCGGCATGGCGTTCAAGAGGGTTCTCATCGCCATTAATGATAGCCCGGCTGGCGATTCGGTGATCGGCATTCTGAAGACAGGCGATCCCGCGCGAGAGATCGTCGAAACGGCCAAAAAATGGTGGGCCGATTTCGTGGTAATGGGCAGCCGCGAGCGTCTCAGCATAAGTCGCGTTCTGTTCGGCAGCGTGTCCGGCTCTGTCCTGCGCCATGCGCCATGCCCGGTTCTCGTCGTTCGGGCCTCAGCGAATTCAAAGCGCCGCAACCCGACATACCGTGCGATGATGCAAGCCGGATACCCAAGGGAGACGACGTGATGACTGGTTCAGTCCGGGAAGCTGTTGCCGCATTCGAGGATACGAAAACCCTGGAGGACGCGGTGTTCGCGCTGGAGACGCGAGGCTTCGACAGGGCCGCGTTCTCACTGCTCGCCAGCGAAGACGCCGTCGCGCAGAAGCTCGGTCACCGCTTTCAACAGGTCACGGAAGTCGAAGACGACCCCGCTGTGCCGCGAGAGACGTTCTTTTCGCGCGCATCCCGGCTCGAGGCGGAATACCTGCCCGCCCCGATCCTCGCCTCCGTCGGCGCTCTCGCGATAACCGGGATAGGAACCCTGTTGCCTGTGTTGGTCGTGGCGGGAGCGGGCGCGGTGCTCGGCGCCGCTTTGGGACGAATGATGCACGAACGCTACGCATCGCGCGTCCAGGAGCAGATCGCGCGTGGCGGGCTGCTGCTCTGGGTCAATCTCCGCTCCGCGCAGGAGGAGAAAACGGCGCTCGAGGTTCTGCGTGCACACGCGGCGCGCGACGTCCATGTGCACGAGATTGCCGCATAGCATCGATCGTTGCGCGCGCGATGGCGGCGCGCTCGCCCAGGACGGCACAGACATGAACGCACGCGCCGAGGAGCGGCGAAGCTTGATGTGGCCGTGACAGGGCTTTCGCGCTCGAGGTCGGCCGCCAACGCGCCATTGCACGACCGTGCGACCTCCGCTTCATGACGTCGACGAACGCTTCGCGGGGCGCCACTGCGCTTCGATCTCCTCCAGGCTTTTCCCCTTGGTTTCCGGGACCAGGAAAAAGGCAAAAAGCCACGCTCCGATGCTGACGGCCCCATACAGCCAGAACGTGGCCGGTCTGCCGACGACTTGCGTGAGCGTGAGGAACGACAACGCGACGATCAGGTTGGTGATCCAATTGGCGGCTGTTCCAACGCTCATGGCCCGGCCGCGAATTCGCAATGGGTAGATCTCCGAAAGGATCAGCCAGAAAACCGGACCGAGCCCCACGGCGAACGAGCCGACATAGACCATGAGACTGGCCACCGCGATCCAACCCAGGCTGCCGGACAATTGCGGGAGCGAAAACGCCAGCCCCAGCACGAACAGGCTCAGCGCCATCCCGCCAAGGCTCACCAGCAGGAGCGGCCGCCGCCCTACACGGTCGATCAGCTGCATCGCCAACAGCGTCAGCAGGACGTTGACGAATCCGACGCCGACGCTGGCCAGGATCGCGACCGATGCGGAAGACATTCCCGCGGATCTGAATATCGTCGGCGCATAATAGATGACCGTGTTGATGCCCGTGATCTGTTGCGCAATCGCCAGCCCCACGCCCACGATCATCGGCGCGCGCAACATCGGAGAGAGCAATTCGGACCAGTGCGCCTTTTGCTGTGCGGCGCTGTGCCGAATTTCGCCGAGCTCCTGCTCCACACGACCCGGGGCTCGTATCCGCTTCAGCACGGACCGTGCCTCGTCCACCTGCCCTTTGCCGACAAGCCAGCGCGGGCTGTCGGGAATGAACACCAGCCCGATCCCGAAAGCGGCTGCCGGGATTGCCGCCAGGGCGAACATCCAGCGCCACGCCTGCGCCCCCGCGAAAGCGTAGTCGACGAGATAGGAGATGACGATACCGCTGGTGAGCGCGACCTGATTGATCGAAACAAGCCTTCCGCGAACCTCGACCGGCGCGATTTCCGATATGTAGAGCGGTGATACGAACGAAGCGATCCCGATGGCGGCGCCGGCAAACACGCGGGCGGCAATCAGCAATCCCGTGTCCGGCGCCAGCGCCGCGCCGACTGCTCCCAGGCCGAAGACGATCGCGGCACCGATCAACAGCCGGCGGCGACCGAAACGGTCGGCAAGGCTCCCTCCGGCGAGGGCACCGACAAGCGATCCCAGCAGGACCGCGCTGACGACGACTTCCTCGACGCCGGAAGAAAGAGAAAAATCATTCTTGATGAACAGAATGGCCCCGGAAATGACTCCGATGTCGTACCCGAAGAGCATGCCGCCCAGCGCCGACACCGCCGCCGCGAGATAGACGAAGCTCTTGCCGTTGTCCGTGAACTTATTCGTCATGCTGCCCCTTGGATGACGCTTGTAGGCGGGCCTTGTCGGACTCGCGCTTATAGGCTTGCGCCGCCACCATGATCGCCTCCGATTGCGCCGGATAGGTGTGGACCACCTGAGCCAGGGCCTTCATCCCGATGCCAGCGCTCATGATGACGGCCATCTCGTTGATCAACTCGCTTGCCCGCGACGCGACGATGGTCGCGCCCAGGATCCTGTCGGACCCCTCAGCGACGTGGATTTTGACAAATCCGGTGTCCTCCCCGTCCGTGATGGCGCGATCGACGTCGTGCATCATCACGGTGAAACTCTTGATGGGGATCGATTGCTGGCGCGCTTCCCACACGTGCAGGCCTATATGCGCGATCTCGGGATCGCAAAAGGTACACCACGGTATGGCCGAGCTGCTCAGTCGCTGTTGCGCTTGCATCAATGCATTTTGAACAGCGATGCGCGCCGAGTACTGCGCCGCATTGGTGAATTTCAGCGACAGGCAGGCGTCGCCGGCCGCGTAGACATTCGGGTTTGTGCTGCGCAGGAAATCGTCGACTTTGATCCCCTGGTCCGCGTTGCAAGCGACGGCTGCCGCTTCAAGGCCGAGCTTTTCGACATTGGGCACTCGTCCAATGCTCAACAGGATCTCGTCGGCTGCGATGTCGCATTCGACGTCGTTGTTGATGGCCTTCAGGACATTGGCGCCGCTCTCGCGTCGCGCGCCGACGACAGTGGTGTTCAGGCGGATCTCCACGCCGTCGCGCGCCATGGAGCGGCACAAGATCTCGGCCGCATCTCGTTCCTCGCGCGGCAGGAACTTCGGATCGTTTTGCAGGATGGTCACGCGCGATCCCAGCCTGCAAAAGGCTTGCGCCAGTTCGCAACCAAGCGGACCTCCGCCGATGACGGCGAGGCGCTTCGGCAGTGCCGGCATATCGAAGATGGAAGCGCTTGTGCGATAGCCCACCTTGTCGAGGCCCGGGATGGTCGACGCCCTCGGGCGCGCGCCGGTGGCGATGAGCGCCTTTCTGAATTGCACACGTTCGTGATCGACGACAAGCGTGTCCGCGCTTACGAAACGCGCCGTACCGAAAATTACGTCGACGCCAAGTCCGGTGAGCTCATAAGCCGAATGGTATTCCGAAATTCGCGTGCGGATCCGGCGCATGCGCGCCATCACCTTGCCGAAATCGGGCGCGGGTTCGCAGGGAGCGGGTGCGCCCAACTCCTCGGCGTTCTGCATCGTGCCATAGACGCGTGCAGTGCGAATGAGCGCCTTGGAGGGCACCGACCCGACGTTCAGCGAGTTGCCGCCGACGCAGTTGCGTTCGATGAGCGCGACGCGGAAGCCGAGCTGCGCGGCGGATTCCGCGGCCGCCAGTCCAGCCGGTCCCGCTCCCACGATTGCGAGATCGTAGGCGTTTCGCGGCACGGGATTTTTCCAATCTTCCGGCCGCACGCGGCGCAGGAAGGTTTGCTCGTCGTCGGGCTTCGCTCTTGGCGTAGCTGGTCTTCATCGCTGGAGCCATCCGCCCTCGAACCCGGCGTGCCTCAACCCTTCGCGCACATAGCTGCAGCGCCGCATGATCTCCCAGACCAGGCCCGTTCGATGGGCGTCGATCATCATCACGAGGAGGCCCTGATCGAGTCCGTACCATCCTTCGGAAAGCCAGCCGCCCGGATTGTCGCGCAATGTCGGATTGAAACCGCTTGAAAATCGGTCCTGAAGGCAGACTTGCGGATGCAGTTCGAGAAGACGGCGTGTGCCCGCAAGCGCCGCGTCGGGCGCGAATGGCAGTGTCGCGAGCATCGCCCAGGGTGCGATCGTGCCATCGTCCGGACCGTAAGGCACGCCGCGCGACATATAGCCGAAGAAGCGGCGGTCCCTGCCGTTCTCGCGGATTTCCTCGGTGGCCGGACCGTCTCCCGCCGTGACGCCCCAGAAATCGCGGCTGTAGTCCCTGAACCCATAGGGATTGCGTTCGCCGTATTCGCGATGGATGGCGATGGCGCTTTTCGTATTTTCGAAATAATCGCTCGCCTTCTCGCGCATGAACGCGTCGCGGATGCCGCGAAAGTCGATCCACGCGTGGGAAAACAGATGCGTAAAAAGCGGCCCGGAGTAGAGGACATCCCGGCCGAGAAGGTTTTCCCACTGATAAGTCAGGCTCCATGTGGTGTAGCCGCTCGGTGTGAGCGGGAACGTCGGCGAGCCGAGGCCAAGGACATACAGGATCGTGGCCTCGTTATATCCCTCCCAGCCATAGTGAAGAAAGCCGCATTCGGGCTTCCACCCCTGCGAGAGGCCCGGTCCGCCATTCTGGGCCCAACGCCAGTCAACACGGCGATACAGCGCGTCGCTGAGTTTGCGGATTTCGAACTTCGTCGCCGCCGCCGTCGAAATAGCATCCAACAACCAGTATTCCCGCGATCAGCAGCGCGGTATCGATCAGGGAAAGCTCGCATTGCCAGACGCGCCTGCCCGTCTGCATATCGAGGAAGTGATAGTAGAAGCCCTTGTAGCCCGTCGCATCGGGGGCATCGCTTTGGGCGCTTTGCGCGAAGAACTCGAGAATCCTGACCGTCCGGGCGGCGGCTTCCGCACGCGACAGCCAGCCGTTGCGCACCGCAATCGGATAGCAGGAAAGCGCAAATCCGACTACGGCGATGCTGCAGGGCGATCCGGGCCGGGACGTGTCAGCGACAAGGCCGGTATCGGCATCTGCGTACTCGATCAGGTAGGAAAAAGCCGCCCGCTGCAGCCGACCGATAAGCGCATCGTCCGAGGACCTTGCCCGCTCTTCCATCGCCGTCAATTCGCGAAATGTATGGCGGCGACCGATTGCGGCGGCATCGATACATCCATGTTCAACGTGCCGGCCTTGTATTCGATCGCGAGCGGCTCGCTTCGAAGCTGCGACAGGTCCTTGAGGTCATCGACCATTGCCGGGCTCAGATAATCGGGTTTGCCGAGCTGTTCCCAGTGACGCTTGGCATTGGCGTGCTCCAGGTCGATGCGCCGGATGAACGCCGATGTTTCGGTGTTCGCCGATTTGAGCGTGAAGGACACCTGCTCGGTCCGGATCGGATGGCGCGGCAATGCGAAATTTGTCAGGATCAATGTAGAGCTTCGATTGTCGCGCACGAACCAGGCGTCAACCGTTTCATGGCGGCCCTCCACCGGCATCATCTCGGTGCCCAATTCATGCAGCAATTGGAATGCCCGGTACGCCGGCTTGGCGATGCCGTGAATGTTCAGCAACCCGAAGCCGCCCTGGAAGGGCACCGATGGAAAATAGTTTTCCTCGAAAATGTCCGAGAACGTCCAATAGCTGTATCCCTCGACCAATCCATTCGCCTCCAGGATCGTCTTCACGATGAACGCCGCGGCATAGGGGTCGTCGTGCATCGGATCGCGCGGATTGGAAGACGTGCACCACTCCGTATAATAGACCGGCAGGACGCCTGCCTTTCTTCGCACATCGCGGGCCTGGTCGCGCAGGATGCTGCGTGTTGAGGCCGCGAGCTGGGCCTCCGTATCGTCGCCCGGCTTTCCGAACGCATCCGTAGGATAGTGATGGGTGCTGATGAAATCTGCCGGCAAGTCGTTCGCTTTGCAGAAACCCAGGAAGTCGTCGATCCAGGCGTTCGCCGCCGTCGCCGGGCCGCCGACCTTCAGCAACTTGTCGACGCCTTTGATGGCTTCCACCGTGTACCGGTAAAGCTCGAAATAGTCGCCCTGCTTTCCGCTGCCGAAAGCCGTAAGGTTGGGCTCGTTCCAGATCTCGAAGAACCACTGCCGAACCTCGCCCAGGCCGTAGCGGTCCACCCAATGGGCGATCAGCTTCCTGATCAGGACCGCCCATTGCGCGTAGTCTTTGGGAGGCGTGACGTTGGCGCGATAGTGAAAAACGGTTTGATCGCCCGAGGACAAGGCGGACGGCATGAAACTCAATTCCACGAACGGCCGCACGCCGATCGACAGCAGGAAGTCGAAAATCTGGTCCGTGTTGAAGAACGAGTAGAAAAACGTGTCGCCTTCGCTTACCAGCGTTCCGATGTCGTCGCCGAGGATTCCGTGAAAGCGGACATGCCGCACACCGAGCTCGTCGTGCGCCCGTTTCAGCTGTGCCTGCCAGTCGGCGCGCAAGGCCAGCGCCGCGTGGCCGCTGCCGACCGTATGTTCCCAGAAATGCACAAGGCTCGTCGCGCTGGCGCCAAGGTCGCTTGAAAACGTCGCGGTCATGTCTGCCTTTCCTTGAATCGATCTGCGACGCGAAGCGCAGCAGAGACCATCGTCTGCGAGCCTCGACCGCTTCACCCGTTGGTCGAGAAACCGGGATAGAGCGTCATGCCGCCATCCACGAAGAGCGTGGTGCCGACGACATAGTCGGAGTCATCGGAGGCGAGCCAGACGGCAGCCCGCGCGATGTCCTCGGGCAGGCCGATCCGTCCATACGGGATCAACGTCAACAGGCTCTTCATCGCTTCGGGCGTGTTCCAGGCAGACGTATTGATCGGCGTCTGTATCGCACCCGGCGCGATACCGTTGACGCGGATGCGTTTGGGGGCCAGCTCCTGCGCCATGCTTTCCATCAGCAATTTTATGCCGCCTTTGGAGGTCGCGTAGTTCGCATGGCCAGCCCAGGGAATCACCTGATGCACCGAGCTCATGCAGATGATTTTTCCCGCCGCACGCGAAACGGACGGAACGACGCCGCGGCGCAGAAACTCGCGTATCGCAGCGCGGGAGCATAGAAATTGGCCTGTCAGATTGACGCCAAGAACCTTGTTCCATTTTTCCATGGTCATGTCCGCGAATGCGGAATCGCGTTGCAGGCCGGCATTGTTGACGAGGATATCGATCGTGCCGAACTCGCGCACGGCGCGGTCGAACATGGCGCCGACATCTTCTTCGGACGAAACATCGGCTTTGTGCGCGATGGCGTTGCCGCCTGATTGCCTGATCCTGTCGACGACCACGTTCGCGGCGTCGTCGCCCACGACATAGTTCACGACCACGTCGGCACCCGCCTGGCCGAGAGCGATCGCGACGCCTTCGCCGATGCCCGAATTGGCCCCGGTTACGAGAGCCTTCTGCCCGGCTAGAGACCGATGATCGGGTATGGGGCGGTTCTTTCAAGATTATCGCGAGTTATGAGCATTTTACGCATCCGGTCCTCGCGCGGAGCCCTGGACGCAGCTGTAACGTGCGAAGACCGTCGGCGATCCGACCGGCGCTGATTATTTAGAATTCATGTCCGCAATATCGACTGCGTCGACCGATCTCGGCCGCGTTGGCGGCCCCTCGCAGCGGGTCACCCCCCGCTCTTTTTCGCCCTGAGCTTGGCCCAGTAGTCGAGCCGCTTGGCGATCTCGCGTTCGAAGCCCGTATCTTTCGGTTCGTAGAGCTTCTGTCGCGCCATCGCTTCGGGGAAATAATTCTGCCCGGAAAACGCGTCCTCGGCCTCGTGGTCGTATTCGTAGCCGCTGCCGTAGCCCAGGTTTTTCATCAGCTTGGTCGGCGCGTTGAGGATGCGCGCGGGCGGCATCAGCGAACCATGCTCCTCCGCCGCGCGCCGCGCCGCGCCGTAGGCCGTATAGACTGCGTTCGATTTCGGTGCGCTGGCGAGATAGATCACCGTCTGCACCAGCGCCAGTTCGCCCTCCGGGCTGCCGAGGAAATCGTAGACGTCCTTCGCCGCCAGCGCCTGCACGACCGCCTGCGGATCGGCGAGGCCTATATCCTCGATGCTGGCGCGCACCAGCCGCCTTGCGATGTAGAGCGGCTGCTCGCCTCCGGCCAGCATGCGCGCCAGCCAGTAGAGCGCCGCGTCCGGATCGGAGCCGCGGATCGATTTGTGGAGCGCCGAGATGAGGTTGTAGTGCTCCTCGCGCGACTTGTCGTAGAGCGGCACGCGCCGCTGCACCGCCGCCATCAGCGCCGCGGAGTCGAGGGGCTTGACCACCTTCAGCGCCGCGACCTCCTCGGCGAGATTGAGCATGTAGCGTCCGTCGCCGTCGGCCATCGCCCGCAGGCTCGCGCGGGCGTCGTCCGTCAGCGGCAGTTTTTCGCCGTAATGCGTCTCCGCACGCTGCAGCAGCGTCTCAAGCGCGGCATCGTCGAGGCGGCGCAGCACGAGAACCTGTGTGCGCGAGAGCAGCGCCCCGTTCAGCTCGAAGGACGGATTCTCGGTCGTGGCGCCGACCAGGACGATGGTGCCGTCCTCCACCACGGGCAGGAAACTGTCCTGCTGGCTCCGGTTGAAGCGGTGGATCTCGTCGACGAAGAGCAGCGTGCCCTGCCCCGTCTTGCGCCGCGCCCGGGCCGCGTCGAATGTCTTCTTCAGGTCGGCGACGCCCGAAAACACCGCGGACAACTGCTCGAAATGAAGCTTGAACGCCGTCGACAGCAGCCGCGCAATGGTGGTCTTGCCGGTGCCGGGCGGTCCCCACAGGACGATCGAATGCGGGCGCGCGCCGGCCACCATCCGCCCGATCGGCCCCTCAGGCCCGATCAGGTGATCCTGGCCGACGACCTCGGCCAGCGTCTTCGGCCGCAACCGGTCGGCCAGCGGCCGCGGCGCGTCCTCCTGCAAACCACCGGCTTCGAACAGATCGGTCATCCCGGGAGTATATCCGGGCTTGGCCCGGCAGGGCGGTGGCTTTTTTAGCGCAGACGACGCGAAGGTTTCGCGGAGGTGCGCGGAAAAAGCCTCCGCCCCGACAAGCCCAGTGTCACAGATTGAATTTCAGTCCCACCGAGACGTTGTTGCTCGTGTTGCCGAAACGCCCCGCCGGAGTGATGTTGATGTCGTGCGCGTTCTGATAGCGATACTCGACAAACATGGAGGTGTCCTTCGCGAATGCGTAGTCCACGCCGCCGAGCGCCTGCCAGCCGAGATTGGTGCTCGAGCCGTTGATGCCGCCGCCACCGATCGACGTCCTCACGGCACCGACGCCGCCGCCGCCATAGACGCCGAAGCGCGTTCCGGTGTCGAGGCGGTAAACGAGGTTGCCCATCAGGCTGCCCGATGAAATTCGCGCCGCGGTCGGCCCCGCATAATGGTTCTGATCGTAGAAGGCGTCGGCCTCGAGCGCGAAGCCGGACATCGGCAGCCAGCCATCGAGGCTGTAGCCGAGCCGGCCGCCGGCGTTGAAGCCCGTCTTGAGCGTCGCCGGTCCGCCCGCATAGGTCAGATGCGGATCGATCGAGGGTCCGCCGAGGACCGAAACATACCATCCCGGCGCCCAATCCTGCGCGCTTGCGGCGGTTGCGGTGGTGACGGAGACGAGAAGAGCTGCGGCGAGGACGGACGACTTCATGGGCTTGTTCCCTCTTGTTTTGGGCGAGCCGATCGCGCGCGATCGTTTCACCGCGCCGTGGCGCGGGTCTCGCCGCCGGTTTCGCGACAATGAAGCGGTCGGGACAGCAGTTCCCCTTCGGGAACCTGGCGCCGAACGAACGCTCTGAGGGATAAACGAAATTCCCGCGATTTGGCTTCGATGAAACTTATGACAGGCGCGCGAGGGAACTCAGGCCCGCGTTCCGCAGATACTCCGTCTACGGAACGAATTATCCGCTTACGGACAAAGCCAGGCGTTGGCCGCTGCGGTCGATGATGAGATCCCAGTGGCCGTTGGCGCCGGCGAGCGCCTTGACCAGGTCGCCCACGCGATTGATGGCGATGCCGTTGACGGAGCGCACGATGTCTCCCGGCTGGAATCCATAGCCGCCGGAGGGCGAGCCGTCGGAGACCGACACGACCACGACGCCTTTTTCGAGCAGGCCCATCTGCAGGTCGGTAGCGACCGCAGGCGAAAAATTCTCGATCTTGGCGCCCGTCAATGGATTGCGACCCGCGACCGTCTGCAATTCTCGCGGTGGCGTCTCCGGCGGCAGCGCCAGCGTCACGCTGACGTCGTAGGCCTTCTTGCCGGACGCGACATGCACTTTTACGACGTCGCCGGGCTTGTGCGTGGCAATTCGGTAGTTGAGCGACTGCATGTCGTCGACTTCGACGCCGTCGACCGCGACGATCACGTCGCCCTGGTGCAGGCCGGCTTTCGAGACCGGGCCGCCCGGATAGAGGCTGCGCAGCAGAACGCCTTCTGGGCGCGGCAGGCCGAGCGTGGCGGCGATATCGCCCGTCACGGGCTGGCCCTCGGCGCCGACCCAGGCGAGCTCGACGCCGTGTCCGCCGCCCTGCACGCCCTCGACCACGCGGCGCGCGAGATTGGCGGGGATGGCGAAGCCGATGCCCACCGAGCCGCCGGTGCGCGAATAGATCGCCGTGTTGATGCCGGCCAGCTTTCCGTCCGTCGTCACCAGCGCGCCACCGGAATTTCCGGGATTGATCGCGGCGTCGGTCTGGATGAAGAACTGATAGTCGCTGGCGCCCATTTGGGTGCGCGCGAGCGCGGAGACGATGCCCATCGTCACCGTCTGTCCGACGCCGAAGGGATCGCCGATCGCCAGCACGAGATCGCCGACCTCGAGCTTGTCGCTGTCGGCGAAGGCGATGGTCGGCAAGCGCTCGCCATGGGTGTCGATCTTGAGCACGGCGAGATCGGTGCGCGCATCCGCGAGCAGGACCTTCGCCTTGAACTCGCGCTTGTCGGCAAGCGCCACGACGATGTCCTGGCCGCCGGTGATGACATGGTTGTTGGTCAGGATCAGGCCGTCCCCGCGCACGATGACGCCCGAACCGAGCGACTGCTGGACGCGCTGGCGCATTTGCGGCGAGACGCCGAAGAATTGCTGGAACAGCGGATCGGCGAAGAGCGGATTGGCTGGCGTCTGCACGACCGAACGCGCATAGACGTTCACGACCGCCGGGGCGACGCGTTTCACGATGGGCGCGAAGGTGAGGAACACCTGGTTCATCGTCTGCGGCACGGCCGCGGGTCCCGCCGAGGCGACGGAGCCCGTATCCAGCACCAACGCCAGGGCGAGAGCCGCGGCGGCGCGATGCAGTCTGGCGGTCTTGGTCATGGTCGGCACGGTCTTCGCTGGCGTGTCTCGCGGATATGACGAAGGCGGCCCCGGGGCCGCCCACAATCTATGTCATATCTCGCCGAAAATGAGGATCAGCCCTCGCCGTCGTCGTTGTCCGTCTCGACCGGGCCGGAATCGAGGCCCTTGGCGTCGACGTCCCGGTCGACGAACTCGATGAACGCCATCTCCGCGTTGTCGCCGTGGCGGAAGCCGGCCTTCAGCACGCGGGTGTAGCCGCCGGGACGGCTCATGTAGCGCGGCCCGATCACGTCGAAGAGCTTCTTCACCTGGGTCTCGTCGCGGATCTGCGCCATCGCGAGCCTGCGCGCGTGCAGGTTGGCCGCGCCGCGGCGCGACAGCGTCACGAGCTTCTCGACGAACGGGCGAAGCTCCTTGGCCTTGGGCAACGTCGTCTTGATCTGCTCGTGCTTGATGAGCGACGCGGTCATGTTCGCGAACATGGCCGTGCGGTGCGCCGACGTCTTATTGAGCTTGCGGCCCTGGTTGCGGTGTCTCATTGGAACCCGTCATGGCCGGTCGAGCGAAGCGCAGGACCGGCCATCTCCTTCAAGTTGAACTCAGTACTGATCCTCGTAACGCTTCGCGAGGTCCTCGATGTTCTCCGGCGGCCAGCCCGGCACTTCCATGCCGAGATGCAGGCCCATTTCGGCGAGCACCGCCTTGATCTCGTTCAGCGACTTGCGCCCGAAATTCGGCGTGCGCAGCATTTCGGCTTCGGTCTTCTGGATGAGATCGCCGATATAGACGATGTTGTCGTTCTTCAGGCAATTCGCCGAACGCACCGAGAGCTCAAGCTCGTCGACCTTCTTGAGCAGCACCGGATTGAAGGCGAGATCGGGCTTCGCCTCCTCGGCGACGCGCTCGCGCGGCTCCTCGAAGTTGATGAAGACCTGAAGCTGGTCCTGCAGGATGCGCGCGGCGTAGGCGACCGCGTTGTCCGGGCTGACCGCGCCGTTGGTCTCCACACTCAGGGTGAGCTTGTCGTAGTCGAGAATCTGGCCCTCGCGGGTGTTCTCGACCTTGTAGGAAACCTTCTTCACCGGCGAGAACAGCGAGTTCGACCGGGATGAGCCCGATGGGGGCGTCCTCGGGCCGGTTGCGGTCGGCGGGGACATAGCCCTTGCCGGTGGCGACCGTCAGCTCCATGCGGAAGTCGACCTTCTCGTCGAGCGTGCACAGGACGAGCTCCGGATTGAGGATCTCGACGTCGGCGATCGGAGTGATCTGGCCCGCTGTCACCTCGCCCGGACCTTGCGCCCGCAGCGTCAGCCGCTTGGGTCCTTCGGCATGCATGCGCAGCGCGATCTGCTTCACGTTGAGCACGAGGTCGGTCACGTCCTCGCGCACGCCGGCGATCGAGGAGAATTCGTGGAGAACGCCTTCGATCTGGATGGACGTCACGGCCGCGCCCTGCAGCGACGAGAGCAGCACGCGTCGCAGCGCGTTGCCGAGCGTCAGGCCGAAGCCGCGCTCCAGCGGTTCGGCGGTGATGGTCGCCGAACGTCCCGCATCATGCCCGGCTTCCACCTTGAGCTTCTGCGGCTTGATCAATTCCTGCCAATTTTTCTGAAACATGGGTCCTCATCGTTTCCCGGACGTGTCGGATCACGCCCATTGCGTTCGACGGGTAGGTTTTCTCCGAACCGAAACTCGTTGTGCGCTGTCACACGCGCCGGCGCTTAGGCGGCCGGCAGCCATTGTGCGGTATCGGCGTCACGTCGCGGATGGAGGTCACGATCAGACCCACCGCCTGCAGCGCACGCAGCGCCGACTCGCGCCCCGACCCGGGACCGCTGACTTCCACTTCCAGCGAGCGCATCCCGTGCTCGATCGCCTTGCGCCCGGCGTCTTCCGCCGCCATCTGCGCCGCATATGGTGTCGACTTCCGCGACCCCTTGAACCCCATCATCCCCGCAGACGACCACGAGATGACGTTCCCCTGCGTATCCGCAATGGAAACGATCGTATTGTTAAACGTGGCGGCGACGTGGGCGACGCCGACGACGATGTTCTTCTTTTCTTTCTTGCGTGCGCGCGCGGCGGGTTTTGCCGCGGCAGAGGGGGCTGCCATTGGGAATCCTTACTTCGTGACTTTTTTCTTGCCGGCGATGGCGCGGGCGGGACCTTTGCGAGTGCGCGCATTGGTGTGCGTGCGCTGGCCGCGGACGGGGAGGCCTTTGCGGTGGCGCAGGCCGCGGTAGCAACCGAGGTCCATCAGCCGCTTTATGTTCATCGCCACCTCGCGGCGCAGATCGCCTTCGACGAGATAGTCGCGATCGATCACTTCGCGGATCTGGATGACCTCGGACTCCGTCAGATCGTTGACCCGCCGGTTCTCGGCAATGCCCACTTTCTTGCAGATCTCCTTGGCCTTCGCGGGGCCGATTCCATGGATATAGCGCAGCCCGATTTCCACGCGCTTCTGGGTCGGGATATTGACGCCGGCGATACGGGCCACGAGGCTCTCCGAATTCTGTTAAGTCTTTGAAACAGTTACTCTTACGCGGTTCGCTTGGGATTTGCGCCAAACCGCGTTGCTGACCCCTTTCGACAAAGGAACGCGAACCGCTGAAATGGACAGGAAAATCTGCCGCGAGGGCGCGGATTATAGAAATCGTTACCCTCCAGTCAACAGGCGCAAAGCTTGAATTGTCAGGCCCCGCCCTGCCCCGCCGCCCGGCCGATCGCAGCCCCGATCTGCCTTGGTCACCTCGGCGATAGGCGCCATCCCGTCCACGACCAGCGTCTTCTTCTGCTTGCCGTAATAGGCGATCAGCGGCGCCGTATTGCGGTGGTAGACGGCCAGCCGGTTCTTGAGGGTCTCCGGGTTGTCGTCGGGCCTGGAGAAGCCCTGGGCGATGCGCTGGCGGACCCGATCCATCAGGATATCGTCGTCGACCTTGAGGACGATGACGAGGTCGATCTTGCGCCCGAGGCCGTCCAGCATGCGGTCCAGCGCTTCCGCCTGGGGGATGGTCCGGGGGAAGCCGTCGAAGACGGCGCCCTTGGCGCAGTCGACCTCCCTCAGCCGGTCCTGGATGATGCCGATGACCGTCTCGTCGGGGACCAGGTCGCCCTTGGCGAGGATCAACTCCACCTGGCGACCGAGCGCCGAGCCGGACGCGATCGCAGCCCTGAGCATGTCCCCGGTGGACAGCTGAGGCAGAGCGCGTTTTTCCTGGATGATCTTCGCCTGCGTCCCCTTGCCCGCTCCCGGCGGGCCGAACAGAACCAGATTCAACGTCGCGCTCCCCGGAGCTTGGCCTTTTTGATGAGGCCTTCATATTGCTGCGCGATCAGATGGCTCTGGATCTGCGCGACCGTGTCCATCGTGACGCTGACCACGATCAGGATCGAGGTGCCGCCGAGATAGAACGGGATGCTGTACTGGTAGATCAGGTATTCCGGGATCAGGCAGACGATCGCCAGATAGATCGCGCCGATCACCGTGATGCGCGTGAGCACATAGTCGATGTACTCGGCCGTCTTCTTGCCCGGACGGATGCCCGGCAGGAAGCCGCCATACTTCTTGAGGTTCTCGGCCGTCTCCTCGGGATTGAAGACGATGGAGGTGTAGAAGAAGGCGAAGAACAGGATCAGCAGCGCGTAGAGCAGGAGATAGGCCGGCTGGCCGTGGCCGATATAGGTGACGATCGTCTGCAGCCATTCGGGAATGTTCTGCGCGTTGAAGCTCGCGACCGTCGTCGGCAGGAGCAGAATCGAGGACGCGAAGATCGGCGGAATGACGCCGGAGACGTTCAGCTTCAGCGGCAGATGCGAGGACTCCCCGCCGAACATGCGGTTGCCGACCTGGCGCTTGGGATATTGGACGAGCAGGCGCCTCTGCGCGCGTTCCATGAACACGATGAAGCCGACGAGCCCGACGACGCACAACAGGCCGAAGACGATCAACAGCGGATCGATGGCGCCGTGCGACGCGGATTCGAACAGCTGCCCAGCATGGTCGGAAAGCGCGCGACGATGCCGGCGAAGATGATGAGCGAGATGCCGTTGCCGACGCCGCGGCTGGTGATCTGCTCGCCGATCCACATCAAAAGGATGGTGCCGCCCGTGAGCGTGATGACGGCCGAGATCCGGAAGAAGAGACCGGGATCGATGACGACATTGCCCCAGTGCTCGAGGCCGATGGCGATGCCGAAGGCCTGGACCGCGGCGAGGCCGACGGTGCCGTAGCGGGTGTACTGGTTGATGACCTTGCGGCCCGCCTCGCCTTCCTTCTTGAGCGTTTCGAGCTCGGGGATAACGGTCGTCATCAGCTGGATGATGATCGAGGCGGAGATGTAGGGCATGATGCCGAGCGCGAAGATCGCCATGCGCTGCACGGCGCCCCCAGCCAGCACGTTGAAGACGTCGAGCAGGCCGCCCTGCTGCTGGTTCAGCTGCTGGGCAAGGGCGGCGGGATCGATGCCGGGCATCGGGATATAGGTGCCGAGCCGGGCGACGATCAGCATGCCAAGCGTGAAGAGCAGCCGGTCGCGCAGCTCCTTGGCCTTGCCGAGGTTGGCGAAATTGAAATTGGCGGCCAGTTGTTCGGCGGCTGACGGCATTTCCTGCACTCCGGACTGAGGCCGTTTGGGCGACCACCCACATATATATAGGGTCGATTCAGCCCACGATACCAACGTGACAAAACAGCGTGTCATGGCCCGCAAATGCGGGCCACCCAGTTGATCGTAAAGACTTAATCGCCAAGGTCAGCCGGGTTCTGGTTATTTTGCGGCGCAACATAAGCGTCACTGGGTGGCCCGCATTTGCGGGACATGACAGCCCCTGTTATCCCGCTTACGCCTTGCCGCTACGCGCCGCCCGCGTTTCCGCAGATTTTGCACGCCGCAGCGCCTTCTTTCCGGGCTGGCCCTTCTTGTTCATGTTGACCTTCTTCTTGAAGGTCGTGGTCAGCGTGCCGCCGGCCTTCTCGATCGCTTCCCGGGCGCCCGCAGATGCTCCGGCAACGACGATATCGATCTTGGCGCTAAGCTCGCCTGTGCCCAGGAGGCGACTCCGTCGCGGCTCTTGTGCACGAGACCCGCGCCGCGCAGGATTTCCTCGGTCAGCTTCGCCCCGCCATCGACGCGCTTGTCGTCGATCGCCTTCTGCAGTCGGCCGATATTCAGTTCCGAGAAATCGTTGGCAAAAATGTTGCGGAAGCCGCGCTTCGGCACGCGCATGTGCAGCGGCATCTGGCCGCCTTCGAAGCCGTACACCTTGGTTCCGGTGCGCGCCTTCGCGCCCTTCACGCCGCGGCCCGACGTCTTGCCGAGGCCGGAGGACGAACCGCGTCCGACCTTCGCCTTGCGCTTGTGAGCGCCTTCGTTGTTGTGGATCTCGTTGAGCTTCATCTGACTTACTTCTCTTCCACGATCTCGATGAGATGCTGGACGGCGCGGATCATTCCGCGCACGGCCGGTGTGTCTTCCAGCGTGCGGGTGCGACGGATCTTGCCGAGGCCGAGCCCGCGCAACGTCGCCGCCTGGATCTCGGGCTTGCGATTGGCGCTTTTGATCTGGCGGACGGTGACCGTCTTGCCGGATTTTGTTCTTTCTTCTTCTCTCAGCATTTCACTCCACCTTTCCCTGGATCGCGTCCGCTTGCTTCGGGCGGTCCCCCTACCCCATGTCCGCACAGGGGCGGAAATTTCCGTGCGGCGACTAACTCGCCGGCGGCGCTTCTTCCTTCTGGCCTTCGCGGCGCGAGATGATCTCGGTCACGCTGCGGCCGCGGCGCTGCGCCACCATGCGCGGGCTCTGCTGGCTCTTCAGCGCGTCGAACGTCGCGCGCACCATGTTGTAGGCATTCGAGGTCCCCAGCGACTTGGCGACGATGTCGCCCACGCCGAGCGATTCGAACACCGCGCGCATCGGACCGCCTGCGATGATGCCGGTGCCCGCCGGCGCCGGACGCACGATCACCTTGCCCGCGCCATGATGGCCGCGCGTCTCGTGGTGCAGCGTGCGGCCGTCCTTCAACGGCACGCGGATCATAGAACGCTTCGCCGCCTCGGTCGCCTTGCGGATCGCCTCAGGCACTTCGCGCGCCTTTCCGTGGCCGAAGCCGACGCGGCCACGCTGGTCGCCGACGACGACGAGAGCCGCGAAACCGAACCGGCGTCCGCCCTTCACCACCTTGGCGACACGATTGATGTGCACGAGCTTGTCGACGAATTCGCTGTCGCGCTCTTCGTTCCTGCCGCGCTCGCGGCCACCTCACGATCGTCACGCGCCACGTTGCTTGTCCTTCACCTCAAAATTCCAGGCCGCTTTCGCGCGCCGCGTCCGCGAGCGCCTTGATGCGCCCGTGATAGATGTAGCCGCCGCGATCGAACACGACCTGCTTGATGCCCTTGGCCAGCGACCGCTCGGCGATCTTCTTGCCGACGGCCGTCCGCCGCCTCGACGTTCCAGCCTCTTGGCGACCTTGCCGTCCTTCTCGCTGGTGCAAGCGAAGGCGATCGTCAGAGCCCGCGCGATCGTCGATGACCTGCGCGTAGATGTGCCGTCCCGACCGGAAGATCGAGAGCCGCGGCCGCCCGTTCGCATTCTGCCCGATGCGATAGCGCGTGCGCGTCTTGCGGCGATCGAACAAAGTGTAACCGTCATTTTTCTTCTTCTTGCCCTCCTTGCGCCGGACATACTCGCCCGCATAACGCACGCCCTTGCCCTTATAGGGTTCCGGCGGGCGCCAGGAGCGGATTTCGGCGGCAACCTGTCCGACCAGCTGCTTGTCCATTCCCGTCACGGTCAGCATCGTCGGCTTCTCCGCCGTGATGGTGATGCCGTCCGGGATCGGATAGGCGACGTCGTGGCTGAAGCCGAGCTGGAGATTCAGGTTCCTGCCCTGCACCGCTGCGCGGTAGCCGACGCCCTGGATCTCGAGCTTCGAGGTGAAACCCTGGGTAACGCCGACCACGAGATTGTTCACCAGCGTGCGGCTCAGCCCCCACATCTGCGGGCCGCGCTCGGCGCCTTCGCGCGGGGCGACCCTCGATGCCGTCGGGGCCGATCTTCGCGTCGACTTCCGCGACGAGCGTCAGCTTCAATTCGCCCTTCGGGCCCTTCACCTTGACGATCTTGCCTTCGACCGTGGCGGTGACGCCTTTCGGCAGCGGGACCGGATTCTTTCCGATACGGGACATCCCAAGCCTTCCTAAAATATCTGGCAGAGGACTTCGCCGCCGACGTTCTTCTCGCGGGCGGTGGAGTCCGTCATGACGCCTTGCGGCGTCGACACGCTCGACAAGCCCAGGCCGTTCTTGTGCGGCTTCAGGTCCGTGACCGCCGCATAGACCCGGCGGCCCGGCTTCGACACGCGCTTCAGCTCGCGAATGACCGGACGGCCTTCGTGATATTTGAGCTCGATCTCCAGCTCCCTCTGGCCCTGGAACTCAACCTCGGCATAGCCGCGGATGAAGCCCTCGGCCTGCAGCACGTCGAGCAGGCGCGTCCTGAGACGCGAGTTCGGCGATTTGATCTTCGCCGTGCCGCGCAACTGTCCGTTGCGGATTCGGGTGAGCAGATCGCCAATTGGATCGGTAACCGCCATCTTCGTTCCTTCCTTACCAGCTCGCCTTGGTCATGCCTGGGATCTGGCCGAAATTTGCAAGTTCGCGCAGGGCGATGCGCGACAACTTCACTTTGCGGTAGAAGGCCTTGGAACGGCCCGACAGCTCGCAACGGTGATGGATGCGCGTCTTCGAGGAGTTGCGCGGAAGCTTTGCGAGCTTGAGGCGCGCGGCGAAGCGTTCCTCGGCCGGGACCGACATGTCCTCGGCCTTCGACTTCAGCGCCGCGCGCTTGGACGCGTACTGGGCGACCATCTTCTCGCGCTTCTTGTTGCGGTTGATCTGGGAGAGCTTTGCCATCTTCTGCCTCAGTTCATGAACGGGAATTGAAAGCCCTGAAGAAGCGCCTTCGCCTCTTCGTCGGTCTTCGCGGTGGTGTTGACGATGATGTCCATGCCCCACACGGTCTCGGTCTTGTCGTAGTCGATCTCGACGAACACGATGTGCTCCTTGAGGCCCATCGCGAAGTTGCCGCGGCCGTCGAAGCTCTTCGAATTCAGGCCGCGGAAGTCGCGCACTCGCGGCAGCGCCGTCGTGATCAGCCGGTCGAGGAACTCGTACATCCGGTCCTTGCGCAGCGTAACCTTCACGCCGATCGGAAGGCCGGCGCGAATCTTGAACGTCGCGATCGCCTTCTTCGCCCGCGTGATGACGCCCTTCTGGCCGGCGATGGCGGTCAGGTCGTTCAACGCCGCCTGGATCTTCTTCTGGTCCGCAGCCGCCTCGCCCGCGCCGATGTTCAGCACGACCTTGGTGACGCGCGGAACCTGCAGCACGTTCTTGTAGCCGAACTTCTTCATCAGCTCGGGGCGGATGACGTCGTTGTAGCGGGCCTTGAAGCGCGGCGTGTAGTTGGGATCCTGCGCGGTCTCGCCGACGGCAACGACCGTGCCGGCGCTCTTGTCCGCGTCGCGCTTTTTCGGCGACTTCTTCTCGGCCTTTTCGGCCTTCTCGGCCTTGGGCTTTTCCGTACCTGCGTCAGACATCGATGACCTCACCGGACTTCTTCGCGAAGCGCACCTTGCGGCCGTCGCCGAGCTCCTTGAAACCCACCTTGGTCGCCTCGCCCGATTTCGGGTCGACATGGGCGAGATTGGACAGGTGGATAGTCGATTCCTTGCTGACGATGCCGCCCTGCGACTTCGCCGTCTGGCGCGTATGGCGCTTGACGACATTGACGCCGGCGACGAGGGCGCGGTTCTCCGAAGGCATCACCTTCAGGACTTCGCCCTTCTTGCCCTTGTCGCGGCCCGTCGTGACGATCACGCGGTCGCCTTTGCGGATCTTCGCCGACATCACAGCACCTCCGGCGCAAGCGAAATGATCTTCATGTGGTTTTTGGCGCGCAGCTCGCGCGTCACCGGCCCGAAGATGCGCGTGCCGACCGGCTCGCCCTGGGCGCTGACCAGCACCGCGGCGTTGGTGTCGAAACGGATCAGGCTGCCGTCGGGACGGCGCACGCCCTTCGCGGTGCGCACGACGACGGCCTTCAGGACCTCGCCCTTCTTCACGCGGCCGCGCGGAATGGCTTCCTTCACGCTCACGACGATGGTGTCGCCCACGTCGGCATAGCGGCGCTTGGAGCCGCCCAGCACCTTGATGCACATCACGCGTCGGGCACCGGAATTGTCGGCGACCTCAAGCTCGGTGGTCATCTGAATCATGTTCTAATCTCCTGGCGGTCCCGAGCCTTATTTCCCGCCGACGCGTTCGAATGCTTCCCAGCACTTCAGTTTGGATATCGGACGGCATTCGCGGATACGCACCACGTCGCCGGCCTTGTACTCGCCCTTCTCGTCATGGGCGTGATATTTCTTCGACCGGCGCACGGTCTTGCCGAGGACCGGATGGGTGAAACGGCGCTCGACCTTCACCACCACGGTCTTCGAATTCTTGTCGCTCACAACGACGCCCTGCAGCACGCGCTTCGGCATTCTCGTCTTCCCTTAACCTTGTGCCGTCTTGCGGCGCTGTTCGTTCAAAATCGTCTGGATGCGGGCGATGCCGCGGCGCACGACGCGCACGCGGCTCGTCTTCTCGAGCTGGCCGTTGGCGCGCTGGAAGCGAAGGTTGAACTGCTCCTTCTTCAGCTTCACCAGCTGGTCGCCGAGCTCGTCTTCCGTCTTGCCGCGCAGGTCGTCGGCGGCGCTCGCATGCTTTGCGCCGGTCGCCTTCGCGGCCTTCTTCGCCTTGGGCTGCTTCGCCTTTTTCTCGGCCTTCACCGGCTTTTCGGCCTTGGGCTTCGCTTTCGCCTTGGTTTTCGCGGTCTTCTTCTTGGCCATGACCCTTATCCTCAGACGTGCGCGCGCGCGATGAACTTGGTCGCGATGCGCAGCTTCGCGGCGCCCAGGCGCATCGCTTCCTTCGCCGTCGCCTCGTCGACGCCGTCGACCTCGAACAGCACGCGGCCCGGCTTGATCTTGGCGACCCAGTATTCCGGCGCGCCCTTGCCCGAGCCCATGCGGACTTCGGCCGGCTTCTTCGACACCGGCACGTCGGGGAACACCCGGATCCAGACGCGGCCGGCACGCTTCATCTCACGCGTGATGGCGCGCCGCGCCGCCTCGATCTCGCGCGCAGTGATGCGGTTGGGCTCAAGCGCCTTCAGGCCGAAGGCGCCGAAATTGAGCGCCGTGCCCGCCTTCGCGGCGCCGTGGATGCGGCCCTTGTGCTGCTTTCTGAACTTGGTGCGTGCTGGTTGAAGCATGACGTGTCCTTAGGTCGCGGATGCGGGCGCGGGCTGACGCTGGCCGCCACGGCCGCTCTGGTCGGCGGCTTCCGCCTGGCGCTTTTCGACGGCGAACGGATCGTGTTCCATGATCTCGCCCTTGAAGATCCAGACCTTCACGCCGCAGGTGCCGTAGGTCGTCTTCGCGGTCGCGACGCCGTAATCGATATCGGCGCGCAGCGTGTGCAGGGGCACGCGGCCTTCGCGGTACCACTCCATGCGCGCGATTTCCGCGCCGCCGAGCCGTCCGCCGCAATTGATGCGGATGCCAAGCGCGCCAAGGCGCATCGCGGATTGCTGCGCGCGCTTCATCACGCGGCGGAAGGCCACGCGGCGCTCGAGCTGCTGGGCGATGTTCTCGGCGACGAGCTTCGCGTCGATCTCGGGCTTGCGGATCTCGACGATGTTCAGGTGCACCTCGTCGGCGGTGAACTTCTGGACGTCGGCCTTCAGCTTCTCGATGTCCGCGCCCTTCTTGCCGATGACGACGCCCGGACGCGCCGAGTGGATCGTGATGCGGCATTTCTTGTGCGGACGCTCGATGATCACGCGCGAAACGCCGGCCTGCTTCAGGCGCTCGCTCAGGTGCTCGCGGATCTTGATGTCTTCCTGGAGGAGCTTTCCGTAGTCCTTCTTGCCGGCATACCAGCGCGAGTCCCAGGTGCGGTTGATCCCGAGACGCAGCCCAATCGGATTTGCTTTCTGACCCATCAGGCTTTCTCCTCGGTCTTCTGCGAAGACCGCTTCTTGTTTGCAGCCGGCTTGGCCGACTTGGTTGCGTTCTTGGCGCCGCGCTTCCTGGCACTCTTGGCCTTTTTCGCGGCCTTCTCTTCTTCTTCTTCGCGCTTCTTCTCTTCGACCACGATCGTGATCTGGCTGAAGAACTTCTCGATGCCGCCGGCATGACCGCGGGCGCGCGCATGAAAGCGCTTCATCACGAGGTTCTTGCCGACGCTGGCCTCGGTGACGACGAGATCGTCGACGTCGAGGTCGTGATTGTTTTCCGCATTGGCGATCGCCGACTGCAGGACCTTCTTGACCTGACCGGCGATGCGCTTGCGCGAGAAGCTGAGCTCGTTCAGTGCGCGTTCCGCGGAGAGACCCCGGATCGACTGCGCGACGAGGTTCAGCTTGCGCGGCGAGATGCGCACCATGCGGCCGACGGCGCGGGCCTGGTTGTCGGCGAGCACGCGTTCGAGAGACTGTTTGCCCATCAGTCCGACCTCTTTGCCTTCTTGTCGCCGGCGCCGTGGCCGAAGAAGGTGCGCGTCGGCGAGAACTCGCCGAGCTTGTGGCCCACCATGTCTTCCGTCACCAGCACGGGAATGTGCTTGCGGCCGTTGTAGACGCCGAACGTGATGCCCACGAACTGGGGCAGGATCGTCGAACGGCGCGACCATGTCTTGATCACTTCCTTGCGACCGCTGCCCCGCGTCGCTTCCGCCTTCTTCAGCAGATAGCCGTCGACGAACGGGCCCTTCCAAACCGAACGTGTCATTGCGTCTTTCCTTTACGCGAGCGGACGATGAACTTGGTGGTCCGCTTGTTCTTGCGCGTCTGTTGCCCTTGGTGCCCTTGCCCCAGGGGGTGACCGGATGACGGCCGCCCTTGGTGCGGCCTTCGCCGCCGCCATGGGGATGGTCTATCGGGTTCATCGCGGTGCCGCGGACGGAGGGGCGCTTGCCCTTCCAGACGTTGCGGCCGGCCTTGCCGATCACTTCGTTCATGTGGTCGGGATTCGACACCGCGCCGACCGTCGCCATGCATTCGAGCCGCACGCGGCGCACTTCGCTCGAGTTCAGGCGAAGCAGCGCATAACCCGCGTCGCGGCCGAGATACTGAGCGTAGGTGCCGGCCGAGCGAGCGATCTGTCCGCCGCGGCCGGGCTTGAGCTCGATGTTGTGGACGATGGTGCCGACCGGCATGGACGCGAGCTTCATCGCGTTGCCCGGCTTCACGTCGACCTTTTCGCCCGAGACCACGGTATCGCCGGCGGCGAGGCGCTGCGGCGCCAGGATATAGGCGAGCTCGCCGTCCTTGTACTTGATGAGAGCGATGAAGGAGGTGCGGTTGGGATCGTATTCCAGCCGCTCGACGCGCGCCGGCTGGTCGAACTTGCGGCGCTTGAAATCGATGATCCGGTAACGCTGCTTGTGACCGCCGCCCTGCCATCGCACCGTCACGCGGCCGGTGTTGTTGCGCCCGCCGTGCGAATGCTTGCCTTCGGTGAGCGCCTTTACGGGGTCGCCCTTGTGCAGGCCCGTGCGGTCGATCAGCACCAATTGGCGCTGTCCCGGGGTCGTCGGCCTGTATTGCTTGAGCGCCATGGATCAGAGTCCCGTCGTGATATCGATCTGCTGGCCCTCTTCGAGGGTCACGATCGCTTTCTTGAAATCGCTGCGGTGATACGGCTTGCCCTTGAAGAGCTTCTTTTTGCCCTTCACGATCACCGTGTTCACCGCCTTCACCTTGACCTTGAAGAGATCGGCAACCGCCTTGGCGATCTCGGGCTTCGTCGCCTCGAGCGTGACGCGGAACACGACCTGATTGGTCTCGGTCAGCTTCGTCGCCTTTTCGGTAATGACCGGCGACAGGATGACGTCGTAGTTCTTGCTCATGCGAGGCGCTCCTCGATTGCCTTGACCGCGGCGGTCGTCAGCACGAGCTTGTCGCGCTTCATGATGTCGTAGACGTTCAGGCCTGCGACCGGCACCAGCGCCACATGCGCGAGGTTGCGCGCGGAGAGCTGGAAATTGTTGTCGAACGTGCCGTCGACGACGAGTGCGCTCCCGACACCCATCGCACCGAAGCTCTTGGCGAGCGCGTTGGTCTTGATCTCCGAGGTCTTCGCCTCGTCGATGATGACGATGGCGCCGTCCTTTGCCTTCGACGAAAGCGCATGGCGCAGACCCAGCGCCCGCACCTTCTTGGGAAGGTCGAACTCGTGGCTGTGATTGACCGGACCCATGGCCTTGGCGCCGCCGACGAAGAGCGGAGCCGATCGCGCGCCGTGACGCGCCTGGCCCGTGCCCTTCTGCTTGTAGAGCTTCTTCTTCGTGCGGTTGATCTCGCCGCGCGTGAGAACCTTGTGCGTGCCGGCGCGACGCTTGGCGAGCTGCCAGACGACGACGCGCTGAATCAGGTCGGTGCGCGGCTCGAGCCCGAAGATCTCGTCCTTGAGTTCGATCTCGCCGGCCGACGTGTTGTCGAGGTTGAGGACCGTGGTCTTCATGTTCAGCCCTCTGCCTTCTGTTCGGCTTGCTCGGCGGGAGCGGCGCCGTTCGCCTTCTCGGGCTTGCGCACCGAGGCAGGCCTTGGCGCTTCCTTCGGAAGAGCGCGCTTAACCGCGTCGCGCACCATCACCCAGCCGCCCTTGTGGCCGGGGACCGCACCGCGGATCATGATCAGCCCGCGCTCGACATCGACTTTCGCCACTTCGAGATTCTGCGTGGTGACGCGGTCGGTGCCGTAGTGGCCGTGCATCTTCTTGTTCTTGAAAGTCTTGCCCGGATCCTGGCGGCCGCCCGTGCCGCCCAGCGAGCGGTGCGAGATCGACACGCCGTGGCTCGCCTCGAGGCCGCGGAAGTTCCAGCGCTTCATGGCGCCGGTAAAGCCGCGTCCGATGGTGATGCCGGTGACGTCGACCTTCTGGCCGGCGATGAAATGATCGGCCTGGATGAAGTCGCCCACGTCGAGCAGGTTGTCCTGGTCGACGCGGAATTCCGCGAGCTTCTTCTTGGGCTCGACTTCGGCTTTCGCAAAATGGCCGCGCTCGGACTTGCCCAGCCGCTTGGTCTTGGCGAAGCCCGAACCAAGCTGGACGGCGGTATAGCCGTCTGTCTCGACCGTGCGGGTGGCCACGACCTGGCAGCCGTCGAGCTTTAGCACCGTGACGGGCACGTGCCGCCCGTCCTCCAGAAAGAGGCGGGTCATGCCGACCTTCTGCGTGATGACGCCTGTGCGCATCGCGCTACTCCTTAAAGCTTGATCTCGACGTCGACGCCGGCCGCAAGGTCGAGCTTCATGAGAGCGTCGACGGTCTGCGGCGTGGGATCGATGATGTCGAGGAGACGCTTGTGGGTCCGGATTTCGAACTGCTCGCGGCTCTTTTTGTCGATGTGCGGGGAACGGTTCACGGTGAAACGCTCGATGCTCGTAGGCAGCGGAATGGGTCCGCGGACCTGCGCGCCCGTGCGCTTCGCCGTGTTCACGATCTCCCGCGTCGAATTGTCGAGGATGCGGTGATCGAAGGCTTTGAGCCGAATGCGGATATTCTGACCTTGCATTTTTCTTCTCTCCGGTTTCGGCCCCTAGACCGACTTTTGATCGGTCTTTATTTCAGGATCTTGGCGACGACGCCTGCGCCGACGGTTCGTCCACCCTCGCGGATGGCGAAGCGTAGCTTCTCTTCCATCGCGATTGGCACGATCAGCTCGACTTCGATCGTCACATTGTCGCCAGGCATCACCATCTCGGTGCCTTCCGGCAGCTTCACGATCCCCGTCACGTCCGTGGTGCGGAAGTAGAACTGGGGACGGTAATTGCCGAAGAACGGCGTGTGGCGGCCGCCTTCGTCCTTGGTCAGGATGTAGGCTTCCGCCATGAAGTTGGTGTGCGGCGTCACAGAACCCGGCTTCGCCAGCACCTGGCCGCGCTCGATGCCCTCGCGCTCGATGCCCCTGAGCAGACAGCCGACATTGTCGCCCGCCTGGCCCTGGTCGAGCAGCTTGCGGAACATCTCGACGCCCGTGACGACGGTCTTCGACGTCGGCTTGATGCCCACGATCTCGACTTCCTCGCCCACCTTGACGACGCCGCGCTCGACTCGGCCCGTCACCACCGTGCCGCGGCCCGAGATCGAGAACACATCCTCGATCGGCATCAGGAACGGCTGGTCGATCGGACGCTCCGGCTGGGGGATGTTCTCGTCCACCGCCTTCATCAGCTCCAGGATCGCGTCATGGCCGAGCTTGGGATCCTTGCCCTCCAGCGCCATCAGCGCCGAGCCGCGGATGATCGGGATCTTGTCGCCCGGGAATTTGTACATCGTCAGAAGCTCGCGCACTTCGAGCTCGACCAGATCCAGAAGCTCCGGATCGTCGACCATGTCGCATTTGTTCATGAACACGACCATCGCCGGCACGCCGACCTGGTAGGCAAGAAGAATGTGCTCGCGCGTCTGCGGCATCGGGCCGTCGGCGGCCGACACCACCAGGATCGCGCCGTCCATCTGGGCCGCGCCGGTGATCATGTTCTTCACGTAGTCCGCATGACCCGGGCAGTCGACATGGGCGTAGTGGCGGTTCTTCGTCTCGTACTCCACATGCGCCGTCGAGATCGTGATGCCGCGCGCCTTCTCTTCCGGCGCCTTGTCGATCTGGTCATAGGCCGTGAACGTCGCCCCACCCGTCTCCGCCAGCACCTTCGTGATCGCAGCCGTCAACGACGTCTTGCCATGGTCCACATGCCCGATCGTCCCGATGTTGCAGTGCGGCTTCGTCCGCTCAAACTTGCTCTTTGCCATGACCTATCTCCGTGTACTGACGTTTATGCTGTTTTGGTTTTCGGTTACGCGTATTTCGCCTTGACTTCGTCCGCGATCGCGGCCGGGACCTGCTCGTAGTGGTCGAACTGCATCGAGTACTGCGCGCGGCCCTGGGACATCGAGCGCAGCGTGTTGATGTAGCCGAACATGTTGGCGAGCGGGACCATCGCGGTGACGACCTGCGCGTTGCCGCGACTATCCGTGCCCTGAACCTGGCCGCGCCGCGCATTGAGGTCGCCGATCACGCCGCCGAGGAACTCGTCGGGCGTCACCACCTCGACCTTCATGATCGGCTCGAGCAACTTGACCGCGCCCTTCGTCGCAAGCTCGCGGAACGCTGCGCGCGAGGCGATGTCGAAGGTCAGCGCGTTGGAGTCCACCTCGTGGTACTTGCCGTCGGTGAGCGTCGCCTTGAAGTCGATCACCGGGAAGCCGGCGAGCAGGCCCAATTCCTTCTGCGCCTTGATGCCCTTCTCGACCGAAGGGATGAATTCCTTCGGGATCGAGCCGCCGACCACGTCGTTCTCGAACACGAAGCCCGAGCCCGCCGGCAGCGGTTCGAAATCGATGGTGACCTCGGCGAACTGGCCGGAGCCGCCGGTCTGCTTCTTGTGCGTGTACTTGACGGTGACCGGACGCGACAGCGTCTCGCGATAGGCGACCTGCGGCGCGCCGACATTGGCGTCGACCTTATAGGTGCGCTTCAAGATGTCGACCTTGATCTCAAGATGCAGCTCGCCCATCCCCTTGAGGATGGTCTGGCCGGATTCCTGGTCGGTGGAGACGCGGAAGGACGGATCCTCCTGCGCCAGGCGCTGCAGCGCCATGCCCATCTTTTCCTGGTCGGCCTTGGTCTTCGGCTCGATCGCGACCTCGATGACCGGATCGGGGAATTCCATGCGCTCCAGGATCACCGGATGGTCCGGATCGCACAGCGTCTCGCCCGTGGTCGAGATCTTCAGGCTCGCCAGCGCGACGATGTCGCCGGCAAAGGCTTCCTTGATGTCTTCGCGGCTGTTGGCATGCATCAGCAGCATGCGGCCGACGCGCTCGTTCTTGTCCTTGATCGAGTTGAGAACGGCCGTGCCGCTCTGCACCGTGCCGGAATAGACGCGCACGAAGGTGATCGAGCCCACGAAGGGATCGTCCATGATCTTGAAGGCGAGGCCCGCGAACGGCGCCTTGTCGTCGGCGGGACGCAGGACGATCTCGTCGCTGTCGGGGACATGGGCCTCGAGCGGCGGGATGTCGAGCGGCGACGGCAGATAATCGACCACCGCGTCGAGCAGCGGCTGCACGCCCTTGTTCTTGAAGGCCGAGCCGCACATCACCGGCACGAAGCTGAAAGAGATCGTGCCCTTGCGGATGCAGCGCTTGAGCTCGTCCGGGGTCGGCATCTTGCCGTCGAGATAGGCTTCCAGCAACTTCTCGTCCTGGTCGACCGCCATCTCGACGAGCTGCGTGTGCAGCTCCTCGGCCTTGGCCTTGTATTCCTCGGGGATCTCGACGATGTCGAACTTCGCGCCGAGCTGCTCATCATGCCAGATCAGCGCCTTCATCTGCACGATGTCGACGAGGCCCCGGAAATCGCTCTCGGTGCCGATCGGCCAGGTAATCACCGCCGGCTTGGTGCCGAGGCGGTCGATCATCATGGCGATGCAGCGCGGGAAATCCGCGCCGGTGCGGTCCATCTTGTTGACGAAGCAGATGCGCGGAACCTTGTAACGGTCGGCCTGGCGCCAGACGGTCTCGGATTGCGGCTCGACGCCGGCGACGGCGTCGAACACGGCGACGGCGCCATCGAGAACGCGCATCGAGCGCTCGACCTCGATGGTGAAATCCACATGGCCCGGCGTGTCGATGATGTTGATGCGGTGGTCTTTCCAGTAGCAGGTCGTCGCGGCCGACGTGATGGTGATGCCGCGCTCCTGCTCCTGCTCCATGAAGTCCATGGTGGCGGCGCCGTCATGCACTTCGCCGATCTTATGGCTCTTGCCCGTGTAATAGAGGATGCGCTCGGTCGTCGTCGTCTTGCCGGCATCGATATGCGCGGCAATTCCGATATTGCGGTAGTGATCGATCGGGGTGGTACGGGGCATCGGGAGCGTCCTTACGCGTTACCAGCGGTAATGGGAGAAGGCGCGGTTCGCCTCCGCCATCTTGTGCGTATCTTCACGCTTCTTCACCGCCGAGCCGCGATTGTTCGCGGCGTCCAGCAGCTCCCCCGAAAGCCGGCCCGTCATGGTGGGCTCGTTGCGGCCGCGCGCGGCGTTGATGATCCAGCGAATGGCGAGCGCGCGCGAACGTTCCGTGCGCACCTCGACCGGAACCTGGTAGGTGGCGCCGCCGACGCGGCGCGAGCGCACTTCCAGCGCCGGGGCGACGTTGCGCAGCGCCTCATGGAATACCACGAGCGGATCCTGCTTGGTCTTCGACTGGATGGTGTCGAAGGCGCCGTAGATGATGCCTTCGGCGGCGGACTTCTTGCCGTCATACATCAGGCTGTTCATGAACTTCGCAAGCACGAGGTCGCCGAACTTGGCGTCCGGATTGATCTCGCGATGGTCTGCGCGGCGGCGGCGGGACATGCAGTGTTTCCTTCGTCTTTCTTTTGTCTGGATCCCGGGTCTTCGCTGCCGCTCAGCCCGGGATGATTTTCGCCTCTCGGCGAAAATCACTTCGGCCGCTTGGCGCCGTAGAGCGAGCGGCGTTGCTTGCGGTCCTTCACGCCCTGCGTGTCGAGCACGCCGCGGATGATGTGGTAGCGCACGCCCGGAAGGTCCTTCACGCGGCCGCCGCGGAGAAGCACGACCGAGTGCTCCTGAAGATTGTGGCCCTCGCCCGGGATGTAGCTCACGACCTCGTAGCCGTTGGTCAGGCGCACCTTCGCGACCTTGCGCAGGGCGGAGTTCGGCTTCTTCGGCGTCGTCGTGTAGACGCGCGTACACACGCCGCGCTTCTGCGGGCAGTGCGTGAGGGCCGGAACCTTGTTGCGCTTCGGCTTCTCGCCGCGCGGCTTCCTGATCAGCTGGTTGATCGTCGGCATGCTTCTCTCTCGAGCCTTTCATTCCCGGCCGTACGCGCGAGCGTGAGGCCAAATTCAAAAGCCCTTCGCGACGCGAGGGGCGAAACAAAATTCCGGAGCAGCCCATAGGGGCCACCCCGGCGGTACGCGGAGGACTGGGAGCATTCGCCCCGAGTTCGCGCGATTCGACGCTAAAAAACTGGCTTCCTGGCAGCGTTTCGACGCCGAAGCGACGACGGCCTGCCCGCGAAGGTGCGGCTATATAGTCGGGGGGCTTGGAGGCGTCAATAGCAGGCGTTTGGTGGGTTTTGGCCCACCCCCCCTCGAGGGCTAACACGCGTCCCAATGGATCGTCATCGGCGGCCTCCGTGCCGCCCACCCATGAACACTCGCGTTGAATTGGCGGGCCTTGCGCCCGCCGCGCACAGGTTTCGCCGCTGCACCGTGGCCGGGCGAGCCCCGGCCAATTCACAAGCTGGTCGCCCCCTCTGAGCAAGCCCTCACCTCACCTTATAGAAGTGCGGCCACTTCCCGCGCCGCCATGGCCATCAGCGCCAGGGTCGAAAGGGCAAAGACCGGGAAGCGCAGCGCCACGTTGTTCACGGTCCCCTGGACCAGCGTGTGCACCACCCTGAGGCCGACATAAGCCCATGCAAGATATATATGTGTCTGGTCCGAATGCCCCGCCAGAACGATATAGAAGACAAGGGCATAGAAGATCGTCGGCTGCTCCATCAGGTGGTTGTAATTGTCGGCGACGGAGCGGGCGGCGGACGGCAGCACGTCGAGCGCGCCCGGATGGCGGGCGTCGTCCGGCGCGATCCCGGCCTTCTGCATCGCCGGGATACGGGTCGCGTACATCCAGATCCAGACGAGCAGCGACAAAACGACCAGCGCAAGGACCGGCGTGAGCAGCGAATTCATGGGTTCCTCCCTCTTTCTTTATGGCTTTAGGCAGGGACGCTAGCGCGAGTCCCCGTGCCGCTGCGTCAGGGGCCTGCGTCCGGCGCCGGCTTGACGTGGGACCAGGTGCGGCCCTGCTTGATCGCGAAGATCGTGCCGTACTTGATCGATGTCTCGCGTGAGACCTGCGCGACCGAGCAGCCGTCGGCAAGGCGGCGCCTGATGTCGGCGACCAACCCTTCATTCAGCAGCGTGTGCCAGCGGCCGCGTCCCTTGGCGCGCATGTCGTTCATGTTGTCCTGCGCCGTGCCGACGAAAAGATGCTCGACATTGACGCATCGCGGATTGTCGCAGCGATGGCAGACATGCAGTCCGGCCGCGATCGGGCCGTGCGCGCTGTAGTAGCTGAGCCGGTGGGCGAGGAAGCGAATGCCCCGGAACGAGCCGCAGCCATAACCGCCGCGTCCCATCGGACCGCCCCAGATCAGGCACTTCGAACCTGCATCACGGCGCGAACGCTGGGCGACGAAGGCTGCGGCCTCCGGATCAAATAACTCGCCGGCTGCCCTCGGAGGAACGACGCTTGGGAGCGCTCTCGGAATGGCGCGGCCGGAGGGATGCGAGCCGACAGGCGCCGGGGTTACGCCGATCTGCGCGTCGTCGTCGTCCCATTCGGAGAAGCGGAGCACGGGAATTCGCGTTCGCAGGCCGGCGCAGCAGGCGCATCGATGCGTGCGCGGTGCTCGCCCGGACTTTGTCTTCGTCGCTGTTGCGACCATGTCTCCTCCGACAAAAAGGCGGCCGATGGGCCGCCTGGGAGACGCGGTTGTGAGCGTCTCCACATTATAGGACTATTCCTACACAATTTCACGGGAAAGTCAAGCCCGGCGCGATCAAAAAACGGTCGTCATTTCCGGCGAGCGCAGCGAGGTAAAAGAACCTAGCCAGTGCGCGTCCGCGCGCTGATTGACCCGTTTGCGCGCGCGGACGCGCGCGCACGGGGTTCCCTTTACCTCGCTGCGCTCGCCGGGAATGACGCCGAGATTTTTACGTCGGGCCGGTCGCCTTAATCCGCCAGTCCGAAGAACAGCAGCCCGATCACCGCCGTGTCGATGAAGCCGTGGGTCAGAACGGCGACCCAGAGATTGCGGCCGCTGAGGAGATAGGCGGCGCCGATCATGAAGCCGTCGCAGGCGGTGGTGAACATGCCGGCAGGACCCTGGTAGTAGTGGCCGATTCCGAACAGGCCCGACACGCAGACAAGCGCGATCCCGTACGCGGGGGTGGTTCGGTTGCCGACATCGGCGGCGCGGCCGAGCAGGTAGCGGCGGTAGCCGATCTCCTCGCCGAAGGCGGCGAAGGTCCAGACCAGCGCCAACCCCTTGAGCGCGCTTGTCACGTCGCCCTTCCCTGTTCCGAGTGCGTTGGCGGCAGCGTTCGTCTCCTGCAGGCCCATATATTTCGCGAAGGGCTCCGTTACATATTGGCCCATTGCAATGACGACGGCTGCGGCTACGACCGCGATAAGGATGGTGAGCAGCCACGATTTCGGCCGACCGAGCCCAATCGCGGACCAGCGTCCTTCGCGCAGGCGGATGGAGAACAGCGCCAGCACGAACAGGATCGGCACTTCATTCGGCACGGCGTGAAAGACGTTATGCGCGACGACGATTGCGCCGCCGATCGCGAACTCGACGAAGGACAGGATACGCTGTCCCGCGGTGAGGCTTGCGGATGGACTGTCGCCGCTGGCGCTTGTCATGCGTTTTCCCCCGGGCAAGCAAGATAGAGCCGTTCGGTAGCGTCCCAATTTGAAATGGCGCGCGGCCCGAGTCCTATTTTCCGTGCGGCACGAATAGCGACAGCCCCAAGAGGAATGCGCCGACGACAATGATGAGCGCCCCGGCCTGAGTGGTCTTTTCACTCCACCGGGCGCGGGACCATGCGGAAACGCCCACCAAGACGAGCCCGGCGACGATCAGAACCGTTCCCATGATCGCCGGCAAATCATCGACGCTCATTGCTACGCCTCCCCGCACGGCGACCTCTCTCCACCAATGGGACACTACCATCAGTTCGCGCGGGTTCGCTCTAGCGGCCGGCCATGCGCCGCACGCAGACGCGACCAAGCCTCAAAGCGCAATTCCGAAATAGCGGCGCGCATCGACGTACAGGGTAAGACCTGCTCGTTCTGCGATCCGGCGCCTGCTTGCGTCGTCGCCAATCATGAAGAGCGCGCCCGGCGGGAGTTGGGCGCGGAGGGCGAAGGCGCGGATCGTCGGTGCCAGCGTCTCGCCGTCCGCCATGTCGGTAGCGAGCGCGAGCTCCGCGCCGGCGCGGCGCAGCCTGCTGGAGAATTCCGCGCTCGCCCGCGCGGCGCAGACGAGCATGCGGCAATCGTGCAACGTCGCCAGCTTCTCCGTCACGTCCATCTCGCGGTCCGCGAGCGCGCCGTCCATCAGGACGACGAGGCCGCCCAGATGCACGCCGCGATCCATGAGCACGCTCGTGTACTCGCGATAGGAAAGGCCGAGGCGCTCGGCGCGGCGCAGTCGCAGCAGGACGATCTCGCGCCCGGGAGAGGTCCAGGCCTTCGCATGCGCGCGCCGCCAGGCCCACGCGTTCCACGACAGGTCGAGCGGCGGCCCGCCATTGTGCCCGATCGGCGCGGGCTTGATGCCGTCGGAAAGACCCTCGATCCGCCGCAAGAAGAACGCTCATCTTGACGCGACGCCATCGTATAAGATAACAGACGACATGTCCATTATCGTGGATAACCCCGCCGAACAGATTGCCGCGCGCGTGCGCAGCGAACGCGAGGCGCGCGGCTGGTCGCTCGCCGAATTCGCCGAGCGCTCCGGTGTCTCCAAGGCGATGCTGAGCAAGATCGAGCGCGAGGAAGCGAGCCCGACCGCCGTCATCCTCACACGGATCGCAAGCGCCTTCGGGCTCACGCTCGCGGGCCTTCTCACCGCCCCCGCCGAAAAGCCGAAACGCCACCTGCCGGCCTGTGAGCAGCCGCGCTGGCGCGATCCCGCTACGCATTACCTTCGCCGCCAGGTGTTCCAGAGCGCGGACAATCCGCTCGAGCTCGTCGAGGTGAGCCTTCCCGCCGGCGCGCGCGTCGCCATTCCCGCCGCGTCGTACAAGCTGATCCGCCAGGTCGTCTGGCTGCTGAGCGGACGCTTGCGGATCACCGATGGCGGCGAGGCCTTCGATCTGAAGCCGGGCGACAGCTACGGATACGGCCCGCCGGCCGATGCCGAATTCCGCAACACCGGCGAGCAGGCCTGCCGCTATCTCGTGGCGCTGGTGCGCTTGTGAACGCGATCGCCGAGCTCGACGAAGGGAAGGCCCGGGATCATCTCGATGGCCTCGCCTGTGTGCTTCATGACTGCGTCCAAGGGGGCGCGTCGGTCTCGTTCATGTGGCCGTTCCCGATGGCGGAGGCGCGCACCTTCTGGAACGGCGTCGCCGACGCGCTCGCGGCTAAGCGGCTGAAGCTTTACGCGGCGTTCGAGAATGGGACACCGGTCGGGACGGTCCAACTCTGGCTCGACACGCCCTGCAACCAGCGCCATCGCGGCGACGTGCGCAAGCTGCTCGTCCATCGCCGCGCAAGACGCAACGGCCTCGCCCGCGCATTGATGATGCACATGGAAGAGGACGCGCGTCGCCAGGCGCTGACGCTTCTGACGCTCGACACGGTGACGGATTCGCCCGCCGAGCGGCTTTACCGCAGCCTCGGATTTTCGTGCGTGGGCGTGATCCCGCGTTATGCGCTGTGGCCGGATGGGCGGTTCTGCGACACGAGCGTGTTTTACAAGGCGCTGAGTTAGCCCGGCGACCTTCTATGCGCCCAGCCATCATAGGTCGTCATGGCCGGCCCACGTGCCGGCCATGACGGCTTTGTTGGATTGGCGAAGCCAAAGGTTTCATCTTACCCGCCACACGATGGTGTGGCCGTCGCGTTCTGTTTCCAGCGTCAGCTCCCGATTGTGCGCGGCGAGTGCGCCTTGCCATAGCGCGTTCCAGGCGTTGAACGCGCTGTCGCCGTCGGCCAGCGTGACGCCATGCATCAGGCGCCAGCCTTTCTGGATCACGATGTCGTCCGCGGGCCATTCGACGGCTTCGCCCTGCGCTTGCGCCATAGCGGCGAGATAGTCCGCGAAGGCATCGGCGCTCGCGCCGTTCACGCCTGCGAGCGCCGCCGTCTCCTCGTAGAATTGCAGTCCGATGAGCCGCGCCGTGCGTGCGATCAGCGCGCCCGCTTCGCGAGCGCCGAACAATTCCTGCATGACGGGCATCAGCGAGCGCACATATTCCATGGCGTAGGAGCGCTCGACCTTCTTCAGCCTTTCGTCCGGCCAGTCGGCGGAGTCCAATTTCGGCGCGCGCGACGCCTCGTAGTGCGGTGGCCGCTCGCCCGGTGCGAAACGCACGCGCTCCTCGGACGCGATCTCGCGATCGTATTCGAAGTAGTAGCCCTCGAGACCGGCATCGCCGTTGACCGTCTCGCCGGTGCAGACGAAGCCGAGCCGCGGATTGCCGAGCGAGACACCATTGTGGCCGTGCCAGCCATGCAGCATCGCTTCGTTGACCTCGCGCGGAATGGCGCAGATGGCGGTGCCCTGCCAGATCCAGCGCGGCGGCGGATAGCGTACCCACGCCTTGCGATCGGACTCGGCCGTGTACTCCGTCTTCACACCGCCGAGTGCATTGGAGAAGTAGTGGTACTGCGCGCAGGCGACGGCGTCCGGCAAGCGATCGAGGCCGAGCTTCTTCAGGCCGGGACGAAATTTCTCCAGATGCTGGCGGCGGAAATGCGCGAAGACGAAGCGCCGCGCATCCTCCGCGCCCTTGCGGCTCACCAATGTGAGCACGAGGCCCGTCATCAGGGCGTTGTAGAGCCTGGCCACGGCCTTGTAGCCGCCGACCGTGCTCTCGTTCGGCACGATCTTTTCCATGGCGCGCTTTTCCTCGTGTCTCGGCCCGATAGTGCCACAGCGCGTGAGCGCGGGCCAATTGTGCGGCGTGCGAGCTTGCGGCTGCGGAGCGGCTTCGATGCCATTTTCAACGCGGAGGACGCAGAGGGTTTCGCGGAGGAAAGCCGTGGAAAGCGAGGCGAATATTTGCCGGCGCGCGAAGCGCGCCAAAAAAACGACGTCGATGCGCGAGAAAAATCGGACAGGTCAGCAAAGACCACTGCGTTCCCCGCGAAACCCTCCACGGCCTCCGCGTCAAAAATGGCCGCGAAGCATCTTCGCCGCCTCCGGCACATCACAAGTCCGGATTCTCGACGGCGTAGCGCAGGAAGCCGCTGTGCTTGTTGTATTTGTCGTAGAGGCCGCGGGCGCGGTAGTTGGTCTCGCGCGTGCTCCAGTAGAGCCGCGACCAGGCTTGCTTTCGCATCTCGGCGACCAGCCAGTCGATGAGCTGCTTGCCGACGCCGCCGGCGCGCAGCTTCGGGTCGACGAAGAGATCCTGCAGATAGCAGACCGGTGCGAGCGCCGAGGTGCTGTCGTGGACGATGTAGTTGGCGAACCCGATGACACGGCCCTTCGTGTCGACGGCGACTATGGCCTTCACCGACGATTGCGGATCCATGATGCGCCGCCAGGTGTTGCGCGTGATCTTCTCGACGGGCTTGCGCTCGTAGAAGCGCGTATAGCCGTCCCATAGAACGCGCCAGCGTTGCTCGTCGCGCGCTTCAATCCTGCAAATCCTCGCCATGCGTCCCCTCCGGTCGTGTCGGCCCGACGCTAGCATGTGTGCGCGCGAGGCGGCGTGCGCGCTTTGCACGGCTGCGATGCGTCGAGGTCCGTTGGTTCACGCGGAGCCGCAGGGCCGCGGAAGAGAATTTTGCGCTGCTGCGCAGCGCGAGAGAAAACCTTTGGTGCGAAGCGCGATTATTTGTTCTCCATGTCTCCGCGGCTCGGTGGGAATCACGATCAGCGGGACAGGCACGATCGACAAGAATGGTCCGCTACCGTTTCTGCTTCTTCTTCGTTTTGCGCTTGGCGCTTTTCTTCTTTTTCCTCACGGTTTTTGTCACGGCCCTGGCGGCCAGCGTTGCGAAGTAGCGCGTCATGGGCCGGAAGTAATGATCGCGCCAGCCGCCCTTCTGGTAGCTCGTCTGGCCATCGGGCACGCCCTCCTGCACCAGGACGACGCGGGTGCCGGCTTTCAGCGGCAGCAGCGTCACGGTGATCTCGGAATCGGGATCGTCTTTGGTGAACTCGGTCGTACGCCAGGACTGCACGATCTTCTTCCCCGGCACGAGCGCGAGGGTCTTGCCCGAGATGTAGTCGCCCCAGGCGGTGTAGCCGCCTCCCACTTTCGCCGACACGCGCGCCTTGCTGCCAGTCATGGCGCTGTGGCCGCGGCTGGAAAGCCAGGCGTCGTAGACATCTCGGGGTGCGGCCGGAACGACATGGCGGAGCGTAAAGCGATAGGTCATCGAATCCCTCTTTTGCCGATCCTATCCCGCGGCCAGCCTCGCGACCTTCCTGCGAGTAAGTCGCATTGACACTCCTGGCAACGCCAGGCAAAGGTGCCCATTAGTTGAGAATGATTATCAGTTCTAGTGTTGGAGGGCGCGTCATGGAGTCCGGGATTTCGAGCGTCGCCCGGGCGGCATTGGGTTTGATGGGCGCGGGGGTGTCGTCGGCCGCCGCGATGGGTGCGGCCATGGCGCGGGACGTTCCCCCCGCCAACGGCGCCGGGAGCGCCGCGATCGAGACCGTGGTTGTGACGCAGCGGCGCTCGAGCCTCGACGCGCTGCCCGAGAAAATCCTGAACACGCCGCAATCGATCAACATCGTGCCGGCGGAGGTCATCCGCGAACAGGGCGTGGCCAACCTCGCCGACGCGTTGAAGAACGTGCCGGGCGTGACGCTGAACGCGGGCGAAGGCGGCACACATGGCGACCTTGTCAATCTGCGCGGCTTCTCGGCGGGCGACGACTACTTCCTCGACGGGCTTGCGCGACACCGGCCTGTACGACCGCGACGTCTTCGACATGGATTCCGTCGAGGTCTACAAGGGACCGGCCTCGACGCTGTTCGGCCGCGGCTCGACGGGCGGGGTCGTCAACCAGGTCAGCAAGGCGCCGCAGCTTTATCCGATCGACGACGCGACGTTCACGGCCGGCACCAACGCCGAGCTGCGCGGCACCGCCGACGTGAACTATATTACCGGCGACACCAGCGCACTGCGCGTGAACCTGATGGGACAGCGCGACAATGTCGACGGGCGTCCCTTCGTGCGCGACCAGCGCTGGGGCGTCGCGCCCGCCTTTGCGTACGGGCTCGGCACCGACACGACCTTCACGCTGAAATACCTGCACCAGCAGGAAGACAATATTCCCGACTACGGCATTCCCTTCGTCTTCGGCGCGCCCGCGCCGGTCGCCCATGACTCCTATTTCGGCCTGCCCTCCGACGACCGCTTCAAGACCGATGTCGACGTCGTCACCGGTCGCATCGATCGCCGCCTGAACGACGTCTTCACGATCAGCGATACGGTTCGCTACGGCCATTACTGGTTCGAACTCGCGCCAGACGGCGGCGATCTACGGCACCGGCAATTGCTTCACCGCGGCTCCGCCCTTCGCCGCCGCGCCGCTTTGCACATCTCTTCCGGCAGCGAGCCAAATTCCCGTGACGGGGAGCAATCCCTATTTTCCCGAGCTGGGGACGCCGCTCGCCGACGTGTCCGTGCTGCGCGACCGGCCGAGCAGCAAGGGCACGATCGCGACCATGATGAACGAAACCGACCTGACGGCCAACTTCAGCACCGGCATCCTTTCGCATCATGTCGTGACGGGCGTCGAGGTCGACCGCGAGGACGCAGACCTCACCCGCTTCGCCAACCAGAACACGATCATCGCGCCGACCGCGCTTCTCGATCCCAATCCGTTCGAAGCGTTCCCCGGCACGCAGACTTCCGTGCGTCAACATCCCATCACAAAGACCAACACGCTTGGCCTTTTCGTCCTCGACACCGTCGATATCGGTGAGCACTGGAACGTCGTCGCCGGCTTCCGCTTCGATCATTTCGGCGCCGGGCTCGACCAGGCGATCGCGCCGGCCTCGCATTTCCGCCACAGCGACAACATCGGCAGCCCGCGCGCGGCCGTCACTTACAAGCCGACCGAGAACACCAGCCTCTACGTCTCCTACGGCACCTCGTTCAATCCGTCGGCCGAGACGCTGTCGCTGGCCGCGAGCAACCAGGACCTCGGCCCCGAGCGCGATCATACCTACGAGATCGGGGCCAAGGCGCAGGTGCTGGACGGGCTGCTGGCGCTGACCGTCGCCGGCTTCAACACGGTGATGAGCAATGCGCGCATCAGCGATCCGCTCGACCCGTCGCTGCAGACGCTGGCCGGGACGCTGCGCGTGAACGGGATCGAGTTCGGCGCGCAGGGACGGCTCACGCCGAATTGGGAGATCACCGCCGGCTACACCTATCTGGCACCGCGCGCGGTCGGCCTCGTGACCGCGGGCATGCCAGGACCGATTCCGAACACGACGAACAACCAGGGCAACATCTGGACGACCTATGATTTCGACGACGGGCTCAAGCTCGGTACGGGGCTAAACTATGTCGGAGACGCTATGCCGGCACCGACACGCTGCCCGACGGAGCCGGGCACGCTGATCGTCGCGAAAGTGCCGGCCTATGTCACCTGGGACGCGATGGTGGGCTACCAGATCGACGACCGCTGGGGCCTGCAGCTCAACGGCTATAATCTCACGGACGCGTTCTTTTACGCGAATTCCTACTTCACGCGTCCGAACGAGAACCATGTGATCCCGGGACCCGGGCGCACGCTCCTCCTCACTGTTGCGATGTCGCTGTGATGCTGCTGCACATCCCCGCCATCCTGACCAAGGACGCCGTTCGCGACATGCGGGTGCGGCTCGCTGCGGCATCCTGGGTCGACGGCCGTATCACGGCCGGACATCAATCGGCCAGGACGAAGGCGAACGAGCAATTGCCCGAGGACAGCGCGGAGGCGCGCGCGCTCGGCGATGTCGTGCTGGCGGCGCTGTCACGCAATCCCCTGTTCGTGAGCGCGGCGTTGCCCCGTCGCGTCTTTCCGCCCTTGTTCAACCGCTACGGCGAAGGCATGAGCTTCGGCGCCCATGTCGACAACGCCGTCCGCCCGATCGCCGGCACGCCGGTGCGCGTGCGCACGGATATTTCCGCGACATTGTTCCTGAGCGAGCCCGCCGAATATGAAGGCGGCGAGCTGATCGTCGAGGACACGTATGGCAGCCACAGCGTGAAGCTGCCGGCGGGCGATCTCATCCTCTATCCCGCCACAAGCCTGCATCGCGTGGCGCCGATCATGCGCGGGTCGCGCGTGGCGTCGTTTTTCTGGATCCAGAGCATGGTGCGCGAGGACGGCGAGCGCACGCTGCTGTTCGAGATGGACCGCGCCATCGCGGAACTGGGCCAGGGCGCACCCGATCATCCGGGTCTCGTTCGGCTGACGTCCGTCTACCACAACCTCGTGCGCAAATGGGCGGAAGTGTGAACGCGCTTCCGCCCGCGCAGGCCTGGCGCGTCGCCGCCCTGTCGATGATGCACGCCGGCGACCTCCGCGCGGCGATCGCGGGCGCGGATGGCGCGGCCTGGGTCGAAGCAGCAGCCGCCTGCGGCATCGCGGAAGCGCAGCTCCGCCTCGGGCGCATGCTGCTCGCGGGCGAAGGCCTCGCCCGAGATCCCGCGCGCGCCTTCGCGATGTTCTGCGACGCCGCCGGTCAGGGACGCGCCGATGGAGAAAACATGCTCGGCCGCTGCTACGAAAATGGCTGGGGCGTCGATGCCGATTTCGTCCGCGCGGCGGTGTGGTATCGCCGTGCCGCGGACCAGGGGCTCGATTGGGCGCAATACAATCTCGGTCACCTGTTGCTCGACGGAAATGGCGTGCCGCGCAACCGCGACGAAGCCTTTTTCTGGTACGGCCTCGCCGCCGATCAGGGTCATGCGCGTGCGATGAATCTCGTCGCGCGCTGCTTCGAGGAAGGCTGGGGCGTCGCGCGCGATCCGGGCAGCGCTCGAACCTGGTATCGCCGCTCGGCCCAGGGCGGCTATTTCCGCGGCGCCTACAACTACGCGACGATACTGGCGACGGAAGGCTGCGAGACGGCGGCGGCGCTATGGTTCGCGCGCGCCCTGGCCGCCGCGCCGGAGCCGACGCGCACGACCATGCGGGCGGCGGCGCCCGTGCGGTTCAGAGGACGCCCTGGATAAGGCCGAGCTCCAGGGCCTCATTGGCTTCGACGTACCAATTGCTCGCGGCGCGGCCGATGACGTCTTCCAGCTTGACCTTGGAGCCGACGATGAGATTCCCGAAGCCTTCGTTCTGAATGGCGATCGAGCTGGTGAGCTCGTTCAGCACCGCCTGCACCACCGGCACGCAGGACGTCAGCGGGCCATCGATCGTGAGCGTGCGGATCATCTGCCGTTCGTGAACCAGGAGCCGCGTGCCGCGCGCCAGGAAACGATTCGCGCGCGCGAAGAAGCTCATGAAGGTGGTACCCGCGGAATAGACCGCGGCTTTGCCGAGAAACACCATCCGCCGTGCCGGAAAGGCGTCGCTGAGCGCGCGCACGTCCTCGCCCATCACACGCGCGACTTCCGGATCGCCGCCGAGCGTCGACAGCTCGATGACGACGATCCCGTCTGTGGGCAAGGTGGCGCATTGCTGGCGGAAGAACGCGACCATCCCCTGGTCGACGACGCCGGAAAGCCGGATTGCGGGCGACAGGAATGCGGATGCGGGAATCTCGGGCGCGGGCATGGCGTCGATCTGCTTCTTATTGAGGGTTGAAGGAGATACGGAAACCCGCATGGGAGAATAAAGTTCCCGCGGCCAGAGAACCGCTTTCCCGGCCCTCGTGTGTGCTCGCCTGGGTCGCACGCAGGCGCCGGCCATGACAGCATAGAACTGAAATCTCAACAGGAGCGTCCATGCGCGCGATCCAGATCACGACGTTCGGCAAGGTCGAGGATCTCGCGCTGGTCGAGCTTCCCACGCCCGCCGCCAGCGCCGGCACGGCGCTTGTCCGCATCGAAGCGGCGTCGATCAATCCGAGCGACGTGAAGAATGTCGGCGGCGCGATGCACCAGACGACGCTGCCGCGCGTCCCCGGCCGCGACTATGCGGGCGTGGTCGAGCGCGGGCCGGCCGAATGGATCGGCGCGGAGGTCTGGGGCACGGGCGGCGACGTCGGCTTCACCCGCGACGGCACCCACGCACAATATCTCGCCGTCCCGGCCGCGAGCCTGCGACGCAAGCCCAAGGCGTTGAACTTCGACGAGGCCGCGTCCGTCGGCGTGAATTTCATCGCCGCGTGGTGCGGCCTCGTCGAGGCGGCCGATCTCAGAGGCGGCGAGACCCTTGTGATCATCGGCGCGGGCGGCGGGGTCGGCGGCGCCGCGTCGCAGATCGCCCGGCGCATCGGCGCACGCGTCATCGGCGTCGAGCGCAGCGCGCCGCGCGCGGATGCGCCGGTCTCGGCCATCGCGCAGACACTCATCGTCGGCGCGGCCGACCCGGCCGCCTCCGTCCGCGAGGCGACCGGCGGCAAGGGCGCCGACGTCGTGTTCGACACCGTCGGGGGCGTGATGTTTGCGACGGCGCTCGCCTGCCTCGCCTTGCGCGGACGGCTCGTCGAGATCAGCGCCACGGGCAGGCGCGAGGTCAGCTTCGATCTTGCCGATTTCTATCACAATGAGAGCCGGCTGTTCGGCGTCGACACCCTGAAGCGCGATCTTGCAGCCTCGGCACGTATTCTCGAGGCGCTGGCGCCGGGCTTCGAGACGGGTGACTACCGCCCCGCGCCGATCGCGGCGACCTTCCCCCTCGAAGAGGCCCGGAGCGCCTACCGGAAGGTCCAGGACGGAACAGCGGGCCGCGTGGTGCTGCGCCCGCAGGTATGACGCGCCCGGTCATCGAATCCGGGCCGAAATCGAAGTGCGCGGGTTTGATCGGCGTGGCCCTTGGCGACTATCATCCCGGCCCCTTTCCGATTTCGAAGCCCCAGGAGATTGATCGAATGAATAAGACCCGCGCCAAAGCCGTCCGCAAGGCGCCCCTGCGCACCCCCACGGGCCTCGGCGACAATGCCACCCGCGACATCGCCGGCGCGCTGAACGCGCTCCTCGCCGACTTTTTCACGCTCTATCTGAAGACGAAGAATTTCCATTGGCACGTCTCGGGCCCGCATTTCCGCGACTATCATCTTCTGCTCGACGAACAGGCGACGCAGATCTACGAGACCACCGACGACATCGCCGAGCGCGTGCGCAAGACCGGCGGCACCACGATCCGTTCGATCGGGCACATCGCGCGCCTGCAGCGCCTCGCCGACAACGACGCCGACTATGTCACACCGGAAGGCATGCTGGCCGAATTGCGCGACGACAATGAGCGCCTCGTCGCTTCGCTGCGCGAGACGCATGGTCTCTGCGACGAGCATGAGGATGTCGCAACCGCGAGCCTGATCGAGAACTGGATCGACCAGGGCGAACGGAGGATCTGGTTCCTGTTCGAGGCGAGCCGCAGGGGCTAATCGTCGCCTCTGTCCTCGCTCAGACGCTCAGCGCGCTGCGCTGAGCATTCGTCCATTCCGGCAAGTGAAGGCGGGCATGAATTAATTCCCCGTCCGCTTGCCGGAGGGGGCGACGCCCCCGCGACAGCGCGCAGCGCGGTGCGAGGATGAGCTCCGCGCGGCGGGGGACTTAAACAGCCTGTGCGTGGCGCACTTGCGTCGACAGGGGTTCGAGATAGGCGTCGAATGCGGCACAGACGATCCGCACCGCGGAGCGCCAGGTTTCCGGCACGGTCAGAACGGCGCCATCATAGGCAACGACACCCTTGCCGATCAGGGGCGCAAGGCGTTCGAGGGCGCCCGCGAGGCGATCGGGACTTGCGCCGTGCAGGTCCGCAGCCTCGCGAAGATCGACCGTCAGGTCGCACATCAGCCTTTCGATCACGAAGCGGCGAAGCTTGTCGTCGCCGGTCAGCGCGACGCCGCGCGCGACCGGCAGACGCCCTGCCCTGACGGAATTGCGCCAGGCGGGAACGCCCGGAATGTTCTGCACATAGCCTTGCGGCAGCGAACCGATCGCCGAGGCGCCCAGACCGATGAGCGCGGGCGCGATGTCGGTGGTGTAACCCTGGAAATTGCGCGCGAGGCTTCCTTCGGCCTGGGCGGTCGCAAGTCCGTCCCCGGGCCGGGCAAAATGATCGAGCCCGATCGGCATATAGCCATGGGCGATGAGCTGGGCGCGCACAGCCTCATATTGTTCGAAACGCAGTTCGAGACCCGGCAGCGCCGATTCCGGGATCAGCGCCATGTGTTTCTTGAAATGCGGCACGTGGGCGTAGCCGAACACCGCAAGACGGTCGGGAGCGAGGGAGACGGCGAAGTCGATCGTGCGCCTCAGGCCATCCACCGTCTGGTGCGGCAGACCGTAGATGAGATCAATGTTGAGGCTTTCCACGCCGACCGCGCGCAGATGCGCCGCAGCCTGCGCCGTTTCCTCCGGCGTCTGATTGCGGTTTATCGCGCGCTGCACGATGGGATCGCAGTCCTGGATGCCGATGCTGGCGCGGGTGAGACCGGCCGATGCGAGCGCTGCGGCCATATCCTTTCCGAAGCCGCGTGGGTCGATCTCGACGGCGAATTCCGCGTCGGATGCGATGTGGTATTTCTCGCGCAGCGCCGCGTTCACGCGCTGCACGTCCGCAACGCTCAGGATGGTCGGCGAACCGCCACCCCAATGGATATGAATCACGCTGTGCGATGAATCGATCGCAGCCGACACCAGACCGATCTCCTGGAGCAGGACATCGCAATAGGAGTCGACCGGTGCGTAACGGGTTACGACCGTCGTATGGCAGCCGCAGAACCAGCACAGCGTGTCGCAGAAGGGGATGTGAACGTAGAGGGAAAGGGGCGAACCGGGATCGAGCGCGCCAAGCCAGGCGCGATAGGCCACCTCGCCGATGCCCTCATGGAAATGCGGGGCCGTCGGATAGCTCGTGTAGCGGGGCACACGGGCGGCGAAAAGTTCGGCGACATCCGTCAATTTGTCCTCGCGGGCGCGTCGCGTTGCCAAAGGTGTCTCCCGGTCCCCAGGGGATCTGAAGGACCGGGAGCGAGCAGACGATGGGCAGATCGTCTGTTTGATACGATGACAAAGCCTAGGACCGGCCCGGTCTCGCGCGTTGATCCAGCGCAAATTCGGTGCCTCCGTTTGACGCATCCGCGCGCGACACGACCTGCATTCAGCGGCGCGGCTGCGGCACTTCGCACGCTTTGACCGGCGTCAATGTTCGCGACGGCGGCGGGGCTACCAACAGCACGAATTGAACCCAGGGGACTAACGAATGCGCATGACTCCCTCAGCGGCCGCTCTGGCGGCCGCGTTGCTCCTTGCCGTATCCGCCGCGGCGCCGGCCCATGCCGACGACGACCAAACCGGCGTCGCCGGCCACTTCCAGGTCCGGCTTCGCGGCGTTGCCGTCCTCCCCGACGCGAGCGCCAAGGTGTTCGTGAACGGAACCAACATCGGCGGGACGACGAAGGTGACCAATTCGCTGGTACCCGAGGTCGACGGCACCTATTTCATCACCGACCATATCGGCGTCGAAGTGATCGCGGCCACGACGAAGCACAGCGTTCATCAGAGCGTCGCCGGTGACGTGGGCAGCGTGTGGCTCCTGCCACCGACCGTGACGCTGCAATATCACTTCGATCCGGAGGGCGCGTTCCGACCCTATGTGGGCGCGGGCGTGAACTACACCTTCTTCTACAATCCGAGCAGCGCGCTCGCCAACATCCACTTTTCGGACAATGTCGGCTTCGCGCTGCAGGCCGGCATGGACGTTCCCATCGGAGACGGCCCCTATTTCCTCAATATCGACGCGAAGAAGATCTTCCTCGACACGACGATCAAGGCGGCCGGCGGAACGGTGCGCGCGGATGCGACGCTCAATCCTTGGCTTCTGGGCGCGGGCGTCGGCATCCGGTTCTGACGGTTCGAAAACGGCCGCCCGCAACGGGCGGCCGTCTCTTTCGCCCACACACGGCTTCAGCTGAGAACGACGACCGCGCTAAATCCCGCCACGATCACCGCCAGCACGGCCGACAAGATCACTTCCGCGCGCACGCCGTAGGCCTTGTGAGCCTCGTGATCGTCAAGCAGCCTGCTGGTGCGGACGAACCGCGCGGCGGCGACGATGACCAGCGCCAGCCCGACGAGGATGAGCGCGGCGCCTTCATAGCGTCCGTATGGACCCGCCAGCTTGGCGATCTGCTGCTTTCGTCCCATGTCCACGATGTTCGCCTGGGCCAGGGTCTGCACGAACAGGTTGAATTTCTCGATGACGAAACCGAAGGCGATGACCGCGATGCCGGTGCGAACCCAGGCCAGGAATGTCCGCTCGTTCGCCGCGTGATCTGTGTAGCCCGGAATCATCTGCACATCCCATGCGGCGGCCGCAGCACGCGTCCCGCTGCGCAAATCGTGCCCGCGACTCGCGCGTTTCGTGACAAAATCCTACCCACCGCGGCAAAGCCCGCAAAGGTGGTGACTGCCGCTCGCGCAAAACGAAGCGTATCCGACTGACCAGGTTCCAGCATCCGAGACCGGATTTTCCCATGCGCACGGCGCTGCGTCCCACAATGTCGGGAATCGGACATGTGCCATATTGCTCACTAATGGCAGGCAACAAAGGATGCGAAAATGCTATCTTGCAGCTCTGTATCACGAGCTGGAAGGCGATATGCATTGATCCGAGCAATCCCCCCGTTTGATCCGAAGGACTTTCTGGCGAAGGTCGGCGGCGGAAGAACCATGGCGAAGTACCGCAAGAACCAGAAACTGTTCTCGCAGGGAGATGCAGCCGATTCCGTCTTCTATATCCAGAAGGGGAAAGTCAAAGTCACCGTCGTTTCCGAGCACGGCAAGGAGGCCGTGGTCGCTATCCTGGGAAAGGACGAATTCTGCGGCGAAGGCTCGCTCGCGGGACAGACGGTGCGGATCACGACGGCATCCGCCATGACGGAATGCGAAGCCATGCGGCTCGAAAAGGACACCATCGTCCGCGCACTTCACACGGAACCGTCATTTTCGGAGCTTTTCGTGGCGCATCTTCTGACGCGCACCATCCGCGCGCAGGAGGATCTCGTCGATCAGCTCTTCAATTCCAGCGAGAAGAGGCTCGCGCGAGCGCTGCTGCTGCTGGCGAATTTCGGCAAGGACGGAAGGCCGGAGCCCATCATCGCAAAAGTGAGCCAGGAGACACTGGCCGAGTTGATCGGAACGACTCGCTCGCGCGTGAGCTTCTTCATGAACAAGTTCAGAAAGCTCGGCTTCATCAGCTACAATGGGAAGATCGAGGTCCACAGCTCGCTGCTCAGCGTGGTCCTCGCCGATCAGGCGCCGATCAGGGAAAAGGCCAAAGATGACGCGTGACGCGTCGGCCGCTCGAGACAACCTCGCAGCGGGGCGTGGTCGCAACTCGCGCGCGGTGTAGTCCGCTTGAAGGAACCAGGCCGGCGACGCGCGCGCCGGCCCGATCTTCTTGCCCGTCGTCAGCAATAGCCGCCGCCATAATAGTAGACATAGCGCTGCAGGCGGTAGCTCCAGCGCCAATGATGATGGTGCCGACAATAATAGGGTCGTCCCTCGTAGTAGCCGAGCGCGGCGCCCAGCGCGAGACCGGCTCCGAAACCGCCGCCGCCATAACCACGGCCGTATCCGCCACCGTAACCGCCGCCATGGCCTCCGCCGAAACCACCGCCGCCACCACCGCTATGGCCGCCGCCGAAACCACCGCCGCTATGGCCGCCACCACCGCTATGACCGCCGGCGCCGGCATGACCGCCGCCGCCACCGCCATGGTGTTGCGCCTGCGCGCCGCCCGCGAGGGCGATCACCGCAGCCGCGACGATGGCCGATTTGCATATGCGCCGGGAGACGCTCTTCCTGCCGTCCAATGCTTCATCCATTCTGATGTCCTTCCGCTCGGCGAAGCCGCGCCGTTGCGGCCGATCACGCGAAGCACGCCGCAGAGACGCAACAACGCTCTCCGGGTGCGCTTGCCAAGCAACGCGCGAAATCACGTTTGGCCCAATTCGTCAGACCGCCTTGCAACAGAACCCGACGCCTGAAGGCGCCGGGTTCTCGTGTCGTTGCGACGGTCCGGTGCGGCGATCAGCGCCAGCCCTGGTCCGGGTCGCGGTCGTGGCGGTAATCATAGTAGTGATTGCCGGACCTGTTTCTGTACTCGTTCATTTCGCGCGCGTCGCGCCAGTTGTGCCAACGATGGTCGTTGTCCCAGTAGCCGTCGCGATAGCCGTAGGCGACATCGCCCAGGCCGACACCGACGCCGACGCCGATGCCGCCGATATGGACGCCAATCCCTGCATCCGCCGCGCTTGCCGGGCCCGCAATCGCAAACGCGCCGGCGATTCCGAGCGCAAAGATCGCGCCCTTCAGAGCTATAGACATATATCTTCCTTCCAGATTGCTGGTCGCCGCGCTTTTGCGGCGTAGGACAGCTGTGCGCAGAGTCGCGCCCTTGAGGGGACGATCACCGTCCGCGACCTTCGGGCGCTCCAGTAGTAAACGTCCCGCTGCGCGCAACGATCCCTGCGCGGGGCGCGATGTCGCGAATATGCGCTTATTCCTGTGCCGTCAGCGCGGCATTCACGGGAACGGCGATTGCATCGGAAGGGGCTGTCATAAGCCTGCGCTGGAAGTAGAAGCCGGCGCCGACGATCAGCGCCATGCCCGCGAGCGCCACGACATAGGACGTCGCCTGGAGGAAGGCGACCCAGGAAAGCTGCACTCCCACGAAGTTGCGGAAGACCAGCAGCGCGACTGAGCTCACATAGCCGGCGGCGTCGGCGACGTAGATCAGGAATCCGGCCGTTCCGGAGCGGCCGCCGGCGGCAATGAAGCGGTCGAACAGAAGCGCGTTGAACGGCGTATAGGCGAGATATGTCCCCGCCCCGAGCGCGATCATCCAGGCTACGGGGCCAATCAGATGGCCGCGAAACGCGAGCGTCGAGAGCCCGGTGATGACGAGGCCGGCGCCCACCATCAGGAGATTGGCGAGAAAGGCGCGACGGTTGTCGCGGATGAACATGAGAAGCGACAGGGCCGCCAGGACGATGGCGCCCACCGGAAGCTCGGAGAGCGTGAAGATCTCGGCATCGTTCTTGAAGCCGAGGCCGTTCCAAATCTCGGGAGCGAAGTTGTCGCGAAAATCACGCAAGGCCGTGAGCCCGATATAGATGACGATCAGCGCGATGAGACCCGGCGCGAAGGCCGCGAACATCGAACGACGCGCCGCGCCGTCCATCGGCGTCCGCGCCACGCGCAGGCGCCGGTCCTCCGCGCTCGGCGGCGGAAGCACGGCGAGACCGAAGACGCAGACGAGCAGAAGCGGCGTGAAAAGCAGCCCGGTCGCCGCCGGCATCCAATACTCGTTGGCCCAGCCCGCCAGCATCACGCTCTTGCCGACGGATTTCACCACGCCGGAGGAGACGATGAAGCTCGCGCACAGGATGGCGCCCAGGACCTCCGACGTCCGCCGGCCCTCGAGGAAGCCGAACACGAGGCCCCAGATCATACCCAGCGCCAGACCGTTGACGAACATCCAGGCGATGTTGAAAGGCGCCGGCGTGACCGCGAACCCGACAAGGGCAAGCTCTGCCATGCCGATCAGCAGGAGAATGCCGCCGGCGCGACCTTGCGGCGGCATCTCGGAGATCACCTTGATGCCCAGAAATCTTCGACAGTGCGTAGCCGAACACCTGCACGATCACGAGCGCGATCTTATATTGCACGAGCACGGGTGCGGCGTCGGCGAAGCTCGCGACGGTGAACGGCTTGCGGAACGCGTACATGGCGAAATAGGCTCCGAAGGCCATCGTCCCGCCGTAGAGCGCGAAGACGGGCGCGGGCGCGCGCGCCAGCCAGCCTCGCGGGATCTCGAGGATCGGCCAGCTGCGCGCGGGTGCCGTGTCGCTCATGGAACGGCAATCCGCTTGGCGACTGCATGCACGACCGGCATGAGATGCGAGACGTCTTCGATGACGTAATCGGCGCCGGCCGACTTCAAAGCCTGCTCGGATCGGGCGAGCCTGTCTCGGCGATCATCGGGTGCGAGCGATAGGAACGTCTCGAGATCGAGGCCGACGCCGTTGCCGGAGGCTGACAACCCGACGGTCCAGCAGCCAGCAAGGCGGCCTTCCTCGATACCGACCGGCGCATCGTCAACCTTGATGCAGGCGCGTGCGGGCCACGCATCGAGCTCGATCAGCGCCTTCCATGTCATCAGCGGCGCAGGGCGGCCGCTCGGCGTCTCGCCGGCGCACACGACGACTCCCGGCGCATAGCCCTGCTCGGCCGCGTTCGGCAGGATGTCCGCCATCATCTCGCGCGTGTAGCCCGTACCAGAACCGATTTTCACGCCAAGGGCGCGCAGCTCCGATACGATGAGCGCGGCACCCGGTATGAGACGCGAGGCCCTTGCCGCGGCAGCCTTCATGGCCGGTTCCAATTTTCGATAGAGCCGGTCGATGTCGGCTTCGCCAGCGAGCGCGCCCTTGCGCGCCACCCAGCGCGTCTGCACCTGGGGATCGCGCAACAGTGCGCGCAGATGGTCGAGCTTCGCTTTGCCCATGTCGCGCCGCGCTTCTTCGGCGGAGAGCGAGACCCCCTCCTCCGCAAACACTCGGTTCAGCGCCTCTACCGGCGCCATGCAACCGAAATCGATCATGGTGCCGGCCCAGTCGAACACCACGGCTTTGACGGGAAAGCTCATGCCGCCACCTTCACGTTCAGTAGATCCGCCGATCACCTGCTCTGCAATGCCGAAACCGGTCGAGGCGCCGGTGCCGCTGGTGACGATCACCAGCCGCACGCCGCAAGCCGGCGTGTCGACAAGGAATGTGCGATCGTCGGCGACCGCGTAGATTCCGGTCCAGCGCTCGAGCACGGGCGGAGCCGCGCGTCCCGTCGCGCGCGCATATTCGTCGAGGATATCGCGCTCCGCCTCGGCGGGCGCGAAGGGACCGGGCAGAATATCGTAGTGATGGCTGTCGCCCACGATCAGGCCGCCATCTGCGCCCTGGGCCGCGATCAGATGGACGCCGTTCTCGAAATGGCTCGGCTGTTCCGCACGGAGCTTGTCCTCGAGCGCACGCGCTTCGGGAAGCGCGGAATAGCCGCGATAGCGCACCAGACTCAGGTCGGACATCAGTGCGCCCGGCAATCTGAAACCCGGGTCAGCGAGCTTGACCATGGAAAGGCGGCACTTGCGCAGCGCATAGCGCGCGATCCTGTCGGGGTAGAGCGTTGCGAAATCGTCGCCGGGACACACTACGACGGCCGCGGCTTCGATCGCGCCGCGCGAGGTGCGAAGGCGCGGCGGCGCCGCATCGAAGGCGACAGTCTCGTTGAAGAAGGCAACGCTGAGCGCTTCTTTGAGCCACGCCGCGAAGGCATGGATCACAGTACGCAACTCCAGGCGAAGCTCATGCGGACTGAACAGGGCAGCCTCGAGATCGGAGCCGCCGAGACCGCCGGCTTCGCTGCGGAATTCGGCCGGCGACAGCAGCCGGCACCCCTCGCCCATTTCGGTGCCGAGAAAGGCCTCGATCACGGCGACGGCTTCGGCCGAGCGCGTCACGAGGTAGAGGCCGCGCTGCTCGATGCGCAGCCCCGCCTTCGGGGCCACCTCCTCCCAGACGTCACGCGTGCGCCGCGCCAGCCGCCAGCTTTCGCCGCGCTCCTGTCCGGTGACGGTGACGAAGCCGAAATTGCGGATCGAGGCGCCGTTGGCGCGGATGTCCTTCTCGATCACGGCAACGCGCTTGCCGGCCCGGGCCGCAACATAGGCGTGCGCGAGGCCGATGATGCCGCCGCCGACGACGGCGAGATCGAAAGTCTGGGTCATGTGGCTTTCAACAACTTTATGTCATCCCGGCCTAACGAACGAAGTGAGCGAAGGGACGGGATCCAGGACAGTGAGCAGTGCGGTGCTTCCATTCCTGGGTCCCCTTCCCTCGCATCGACAGCGTAGCTCACCCGGGATGACAGCAATTTTTTCGCTCGCGTACATCTCACTCCCGATAGCGACCAAGAGCGTCTCCAAGTGCATCCTTGAGCGGGCCAAGATATGCCTCATACTTCTTCCACTGGTCGAGCCCGTCGCGGAAGATGGGCTGGCGCACCTGTTCGGAGCTTGCGGTCCTTACGCTGCGCCGGGTCTTGTGGAATTCGATGCAGGCAGGCTCGAAGTCGAGGCCGCAGAAATCGAGCATCCGCCGCACGCTGCCTTCAAGATCGGCAACCACGTCTTCGTGATGCACGCGCAGGATTTGACCCGGCAGAACCTCGTCCCAGTGCCGCATCAGTTCGAGATAGGTACGGTAATAGCGTGCGATGTCGTCGACGCTGTAGGTGAACTCCTGTCCCTGGGCGAAGAGCTGCTTGAGATTGGAGAAGCAGCACGACAACGGCTCGCGCCTGGCGTCGATGATCCTGGCGTTTGGCAGCATCAGGTGGATCAGGCCGATGTGGCGGAAATTGTTCGGCATCTTGTCGATGAAGCGGGCGCGGCTGGAACGGTACATCGCCGTGTCGGTCAGATATTTCTCGCCCAGCCGCGCGCAATCCTCTGACGAGAGGTTTGCCAAGACGGCCGGATAGCGCGGCTCGTCGGAATCCCCGCCGCGGCCTTGCAGCTCCGTAACGGTGTTCTGCACGTCGGAGAGCTCATGGGTTCCTTCCACCTGCGAGTGGGAGGCAAGGATCTGCTCGAGCAGCGTCGAGCCCGACCGCGGCAAGCCGACGATAAAGATCGGATCTGGCTTCGCCGAGCCCCAGCCACGCCGGCTCACGAAGAAGTCCCGCGTGCAAACCGCGATCTGACGGCTCGTATTCGCTTCGATCACTTCGGGCCGGTACTGGCTTTCCGCGCGCTTGAGCGCGTTTCCGCGTTCGTAGAAGCCCCAGGACTCGGCGACCTCATCGCGGTCCTCGAGCGCTTTTCCGAGCGCGAAGCAGAGATGATAACGATCGGGCGGTGCGATTCCCGGCGACGCCTCTTCCGCGCGCATGCGCGCGATCTGCCCGTCGGCAAACCGGTAGGTCTTCAGGTTGGCGAGGCTCCAATAGGCGTCGCCGAAATCCGGCCGCAACGACGCTGCGGCACAATAGGCCTCGATGGATTCGGGCAACCGGCCGACCGTCTTCAACGCATGGCCCATCCAGAGATAGGGGTCCGGCGCCGTGGGCGTATCCGCGAGTATGTCCTGATAGAGCCCGATCGCCTTTTCATGCTCACCCAGTCCGACCGCAATGGTCGCGGCCAACGCGCGGTTTTCCATGTTCGCAGGATCGTCGATCAGGAGGCGCTCGATCTGCTCGCGCGCCGCAGCGTATTTGTGGCGTTTCGTCAGCACCTGCGCGTAGTTGAAACGCGCCGCCGCATAACCGGGGACCAACGCGACTACGCCCGCCAGCAAAATCTCTGCGTCGTCGAGGACGTCCCGCGCCATGCCGATGCGCGCCAGCAACCGCATGGCGTCGGGATAATTGCCGTGTGCGATCAGGAAGGCCCGGATGGTCGTCTCGGCGGCATCGAGATCGCCGTCGGAGAACAGCGATGTGGCGGCCACGACCTCCGGCGGCAAATGCTTCAGCGTCGCGACATGATCCGCCGCCATCGCGGCGTTGGAGGCATCACGCTGGATTTTGTAGACACCCTCCAGCATGCGCCAGCTCATCGGCAGGGCGGGATTGATGTTGACGGCTTTCAGCAGCGCTTCGATCGCGCGGGGCGCGTCCTTCATCGCGACGTAACAAAGCCCGCGCTCCTGATGAAGGAGACTGAACTGCGGCTGAACCTGTTCGAGTCGGTCGAGCATGTTCAGCGCCTCGGGTATCCGCATGAGATGCCTGAGGCTCGAAGCACCGAGAAGCAGAGCGTCCCTGTGCTCCGGAAGGGTCGCGAGCAACGTCCGCGCGCAAGCGACAGCCTGTTCATGCCGGCCCTCACCATGCAGGGACGTGAGCCGCTGAATACCCAGCGCTGCGGAAGCTTCAGACGCAACGGGAGCTGCGGCGTTCATCGGTTTCACCAAAAGATCGGCGGGCATTGCGCCCGCCGATGTCGCTTGGTGCAAGCCTATCACGGCGTGTCAGTAGGTATAGCCGAGCCTCACGCCCACGACCCGCGGCCGCAGCGGGACTTCGGATTTGATCCACTGGGCCGACGAGGTGAAGGTGCTCGCGTTCGAGTTGCCGAGGTTCTCGCCATAGATCGACGCGGTCCACTCGTCTTTCGCGAGCTGGAACGACGCGTCGAACGTCACGTAGGACGGCTGGCGGTAGCGAAGATATGTCGTGGTCGGGACCAGGACGTTATCGCCCGAGACATAGTTGGCCGGCTGGTTGTACATGCTGCTGGTGTAGCTCATGCCTGCCATCGCGGTGGCGTCGTAGTCGTCCAGGAGCGTCCACTCGTAACTGCCGCGCAGATTGGCCTGGTACTTCGGAGAGAACGCGGCTACGCCGCCGACCTGGCCGAACGGGTTCGGGTAATTCTGCACGAGGCCGCCCGCCAGGACAGTTGTGATGCAATTTCCGAAGTTCGGGCTCCCCGCAATGTTGTCGCGGAGGCACGGCGCCTTCGCCTCGGTGTTCTGGTTGTAGGCGCCGGAACCCTGGATCGTGAGGCCGTCAATGGGCCGGCCGACGGCCTGCAGCTCGACACCTTCGATGTTGTAGGTCGGACCGTTGACGGCGAAAGTCTGATTGCCGGTAAAGAGCGGCTGGAACAGCAGGTACTGCACATTGTTCCAGCGCATGAGATAGGCCGACACGTTGAGCTGCAACCGGTTGTCGAAGAGTTCGCTCTTCACGCCGATTTCCTGGTTCTGCAGCGAGTCGGGCTTGAAGCTGTTCGGCGTCGCGAATTGCGGATTGCCGGAAGCGTCGTTGAGGACGTCCTTGACCCGGCGGTTGAATCCGCCGGGACGATAGCCCTGCGAGAAGAGGTAATAGGCCATGACGTCATCGTCCACATGCCAGGTCAGACCCGCGCGACTTTTGAAGCCAGCAAAGGTCTTCTTGTCATTGTTGGCGCTGATGTCGTTGGCGCCCTTCGCAGCGCAGACGAGCACGTCGAGGCAGCGGCCAGGCGCGGTCGAATAGACGGATCCGACCTCGAACTCGCGGTACTGGAACCAGCGCGTGCCGGCCGTCGCTGTCAGTACGCCGGGAATGATGTCGTAGTCCAGCGAGCCGAAGAGAGCAGTCTGGTCGTAGCCGCGTTCCGTGTCTTCGCCGAACGCCGTCATCGGACCGCGCACGCCGGGCTGGTTTGCAAAGGCGCCCGGGAACGTGGCGACGTCGCCGACGCAGGGCGCACCGCCGCCGAGCGCGATCGCGAGATTCGCCGCCGGAGCAGTCCGGATAGGTACGGTAGTTGAAGTTCATCACGTCGTTGATGCGGAACTGTTCCCAATAGGCGCCGATAAGGCCGCGCAGCTGCCAATCCGACGGCGTGGAGATGCGTCCTTCCTGGCTCAGATGCGTGTTCTTGATCGAGTCGTGCCAACTCGTCGCCGGCGAGTAGCAGCGTGGGGGCGTCGCACCGAACCCGGTAGCGCCGCCGGTGCACGTGTAATACACGCCGTAATAAGTGCGCGTATAATTCGTGTATTCCATCTGCTGGTTGACATGGCGCACCGTCCAGCCGCCGGTATAGATGGCGGAGAAATCGCCGATCTTGCCATTCACGGTCAGGGTCGTGGTGTTGTAGTCGTCCTTGTTGTAGCTGGGCGAGAACGCGGTGACCTCACGCGGTTTCAGCGTTTGGAAGTCGGAGCCGATCGGATATTGGACCGACAGACCTTCGGCATCGAGCCTCTGAATGCTGTCGCTGATCAGCACGTTCCAGTCGTCGTCGATATCGTACTGCGCCGAGACGCGACCACCGATGTGGTCGACCGGATTCTGGTTGTTCTTGACGATGGCGTTGGCCGTGGGGGCGCCGGCGAGCGTGCATCCCGCCGGTCCGACATGGCCGCCATCGGGACAGATGCCCGCGCCGTTCGGCGCGATGCCGAGCAGGATATTGCCCGGGTCGAGATCGGAACGGGTGAACGTGTCGGGGACTGCATTGATATAGCCGCCCTGGTGGTCATAGAAGACGACCGCGCGCACCGCGAGCTTGCCGTCGACGATCGGAACGTTGATCATGCCGGTGACGTTGGCGTTCGGTGCGCCGCCATCGGTAAGTCCGCCGCCCACCTGGATATTGGCTTCGAAGGCATCGACGTTCGGCTTGTTGGTGATGTAGCGGATTGCGCCGGCTTCGGCGCCGCCGCCGAACAGCGTGCCCTGCGGACCCTCGAGCACTTCGACGCGCTGCATGTCTGCCATGTAGATGTCGACATTGCGCGCCGGGAACTGCATGGACTGGTCGTCGAGATAGATGGCGACGTTGGGATAGAGACCGACTGTGCCGGTCGACTGGTTGCCGCGAAAGCCATTGCTCAGGCCGCGCATGAAGATCTCGCCCTGGCCGGCGCCGTTGTTGCCATAGGTCACGTTGGGCAGGAATTTGAGGATGTCCTCGAGCGAGTTCACGTTGAGCTGTTGCAGCGTGTTGCCGGAAAACGCCTGCAGCGTCATCGGCACCTTCTGGGCGCTTTCGTCCCGGCGCTCCGCGGACACGACCACCGTCTCGATCGTGTCGCCCGCCATCGCCGTCGCGGCGTTTGCAGGAGTTGTCTGGCCCTGCGCCAAGCCGGTGCCGCTCAGAAGCGCCGCCACGGCGCACGAGATCATGTAATTCGACTTCATTGCTTGCCCCCTAAGCTCAGCCAACGCGGACTACGCCGTGCACAGGAGAGCGACGCTCTCGTGAGGAACCGGACGCAGTTGCAGTGCAAACTGGCCGACAAGCTGTAAGGGGGCCAATACTTAAAAGCGAAGCGGCGGATAGATGGAATCTATAGGGTCACAAAACTGCAATCGTCCGCGTGCTCAATGCGGGCTTCGTCATCTTGAGCATCCGATTTGCCTTGAGCGTAAATCACCAGCATCTGCGCGCATTCCATGCAATTGCGGTGGAAAGAAGCGTCAGTCGCGCGGCGCGGCGCCTGAATGTTGCGCAGCCGACGCTCTCCCAGCAGATCAAGGCGTTGGAGAACCGTCATCAAGCGACGCTCTTCGAGCGGCGGCGTCCGCCGCTGATCCTGACGCCGATGGGACGCGAGCTGTTCGAACTGACGCAAAGGATGTTTGCGACGTCCGACGAGATCGACGAGATGCTCGGCAACGGCGCCAGCGCCTCGTCGCGCGCGATCAGGCTGGGTGCCGATTCGCCCGTATACGCTGCAAGGCTGGCGCAGGCGCTGACTTTGTCGCACCCCGAGATGGCGATGGAGGTGCGCATCGACAATGCGCGCGAGACCTTGCGCGGTCTGCAGGATGCCGTCGTGGACGTCGCTATCGTCAGCGACCCGCCGATGGACAGCCAGTTCTACTACGAACCGCTCTTCGCGGATGTCCTGAACGTCGCCGTTCCGGCATCGCATCCGCTGGCGAATGAAGCGGTCTTCCCGCTCCACACCCTCGTCCATGAGAGGCTGCTGTTGCGCGAAGCGGCCTCGAAGACGCGCGCCGCGACTGAGACGTTGCTCGCCTCGGTCGGCGTGAGCCCGGATCGCGTATCGGAGCTTCACAGCCGCGAGGCGATCCGCGAGGCTATCGCGCTCGGCATGGGCATCAGCCTGTTCTTCTCGACCGAATGCCCGCCCGACCGGCGCCTCGCCTTCCTGCCGCCGGACAGCCAGGCCGAGCGCGCCCAGCTCACCGGCTACATCGTCTGCCGCGCCGAGCGCCGGCGCACTGCGGTGATGCGATCGGTGCTGAAGGCAGCGCAGACACTGAAGGCGCTGAGTCCGCGACCGCTGCACAATCTGCAGGCGGCGGCGGAGTAACGCCTGTGGATGGAGTTTGCCTCGAGATCCGTTGGTTCACGCGGAGGCGCGGAGCTAAGAGAGCCGCGGAAAGACGGGTTGCGCTGCTTCGCGGCGCAAAAAGACGCTTTGGTCGCGAAGCGCCTGGTGCTCTTCCCCCCGACTCCTTCAGCTCAGAGCCTCCGCGTGAACCAACCGACCCCACTTCGCGCGAGATGCAGAAGGCTGCGACGCATCGGTTCTCTTCAACTCTCCCAGCCCGCCGGCATTGTCGGCCAGCGGCCTATCCCGCCATTGGCCACCAGCATCCCCGTCAATGTCCGATCCTGATGCTGCGCGCGCCAAGTGAGCATCCTCTGTGCCATCGCCAGAACCTGTGCCGGATCACGCAACGGCGTCCGCCAGGTCGGATCGGCCGCGAGATCGAAACAGAGCGACCCGCCGTCGCCGAAATGAACATAGGCGCCGGCGTTGTCGCGCAGCACCGCAAGGTTCTGCCGCTCGAGGCGCCGGTCCCAGGGCCACGCGTGCGGCCCCTGCGCGATAAAGCCCGCGCGCCAGTCGAACTCCCAATGCGCCGCGTCACGCCAGGCTGGCGGCGGTGCGCCGCGAAGGAAGGGCGTGAGCGGAAGACCGTCGCATTGCGCGGGAACGGGAACGCCCATCGCCTCGCACAGAGTGGGAAAGATATCGACATTCTCGGTGAACGCCTCGACGACGGCGGCCTTGCGTGCGCGCGGGTCGCGCACGAGACCGGGGATGCGATAGCTCGCCTCGAAGAAGCCGGACTTTTGCATGAGGCCGTGGTCGCCGAGCTGCTCGCCGTGGTCGGACGTGACCACGATGAAGGTGTCATTCCACTGGTCGGATGCCATGAGCGCGGACCAGACGCGTCCGAGCTGGAAATCGACCTCGCTCACCATGCCGAAATACTGCGCCATCAGGCGGCGAAGCGCGCGCTCATCTTTGGGCGCGGCCATCGCAGGATGCGCGAGCAGACCGTCATGCAGCCAGTGACGTTCATCGCCGGCCAGGACGGGAAGCGTAACGGCTTGCGGATCGTACATCTTCGAAAAGCGACCCGCCGCTGCATAGGGCGGATGCGGACGCAGGTGACTGAGATGCGCGAACCAGGGCCGCTCGCGCGTGTCGAGCCAGTCGAGAAGGCAATTCGTCAGGAACGCCGCCATGCTATGTTCGGCGGTACGTTCCGGCTCCAGCGCCAGCACGTCGGTCGCGTGAGAGGGCAATGTATATCCGAGCGCCTCGAGCCAGGCCGTCCAGGCTCGTGGATTGCCTTCGGGAAGGTGCAAGCCCTCGTCGAAGCCGGGCAGGATGCCTTCGTAGCTCAGAAGCCGCGCGTCGCCGGGGCCGTCGGCCGCGCGAGGATCGATGCTTTGATCGGTGTAGCCGAACAGAACAGGCGCATAGCCCGCACGCCGCGCGGCTTTCGCCACATTGTCGAACCGGGCGTCGAGCGGCGTGCCGTTCGCCACAACGCGATGGTTCATCTGATACATGCCGGTGTAAAGGCTCGCGCGCCCCGGCGCGCAGGGCGCCGCCTGGCTGTAGTGCCGCGCCAGCCTGACACCCTCTTCCGCCAGCAGATCGAGATTCGGCGTCTTCACCAGCGGATGCCCCGCGCAGGACATGGCGTCGCCGCGAAACTGATCGAGCGTGACGAGGAGGATGTTCATCGGAAATCTCGTTCGAGCGCGTTTGTTGTCGAAATGGAATTGACCACAAAGACACAAAGAAAATTGGCGGCTCGCCGCCGGCGAGCCATTGCTTTTCCTTCGTGCCCTTTGTGTCTTCGTGGTGATAATATTAGAAATTGCCAACCGGTCGTCTCGAAAATGATGCCACCCAGCGAAGCCGTCGCCCGCGAACTTGCCGACATCTATGGCGGCAAAGGCCGGGAACGCTATGGCCTCGAGTTCGATCAGCCAGCTTCAGCACGCATTGCAGACCGCGGCGCGGGCCGAGGCCAATGGCGAACCGCCGGCGATGGTCATTGCCGCCCTGCTTCACGATGTGGGCCATCTCGTCGCGGGCCTCGGAGACAACCCCGCCGAAGACGGCATCGACGATGCGCACGAGGCCATTGGCGCCTCATGGTTGCGCGGCCGCGTGAGACCATCCGTGTCGGAGCCCGTGCGTTTGCACGTTTCAGCCAAGCGCTATCTCTGCGCGACCGACCCGGCCTATCGCGCGTCGCTGGCGCCGGATTTGGTGCTGAGCCTCAGGCTTCAAGGCGGCCCGATGACGCCCGCGGAAATCGAGACATTTCTCGCGGAGCCATACGCGCAGGATGCGATGCGCCTGCGCCGCCTTGACGACCTCGCCAAGGATCCGGATGCGAAGACGGAGGCCTTGGCGCACTTCCTGCGCTATCTGCCCGACGCCATCCGGGCCACACACATGCCTTGACGTTCAGCCGCCCAGATCGGTCTTCTTCTGCAGATATTCCTCGCGCTGGATCTCGCCGCGCGCATAGCGCTCTTCGAGCACCTGCAGAGCGCCCGACCTGCCATATCCCGCCCGCCGGCGCGGATAGGGCCGCGCGAACGATGCGAGCGCGAGAACGAAGATCACGATGAAAAAGGCCGAAAACAGGCCATGGAACGGCCGCCACCACCAACCGAAGCCCCACATCGGGTGAAAGAAAAACATGGCACACACCTCTTCCTCGATGGGACTTATATGGGTACGAGAGATTGCCATTGCCGAGGGTGCGCGCCTGCAGGATTTCAATGTGGCCGGGGCAGTAAGCGGCCACCAAGAAAGCTATGCGCACCCGATATAATGTTACCGGCCAACCGTTACGTCGCGAATCGCACCGGTCGCGTAGGGCTCGGCATCGCCCTGCAGCCAGACGATCGCCTCGGCAACCTCTTCGGCATGTCGTCGGCGGCCGCGCGCGACGTAAGCATAGATGTCAGCGGATCCGGTATACCGGCCTCGAATTCCGGACGGCCCTTGATAAGCTCGGCCTCATGAGCGCGAAGCCCGTGACCATCCGCGTCGGCGACGCATCCGTCTCAGGCCTCTGGGAGAAGCCGCCGGCAGCAAAGGCGGTTTTCGTCCTGGCGCATGGCGCGGGTGCCGGCATGGCGCACAAGTCGATGGCCGCGATCGCCGATGGGCTCGCCGCGCGCAGCATCGCGACGTTGCGCTTCAATTTTCCGTACATGGAGCGTGGATCGAAGCGTCCCGATTCCCGCCGTTGGCGCATGCCACCATTCGCGCCGCCGTTGCGGAAGCGGCGCGCCTGGCGCCGAAGCTGCCGCTGTTCGCCGGCGGCAAATCCTTCGGCGGCCGCATGACCTCGCAGGCGCAGGCGCTCGAGCCCCTGCCGAACGTGCGCGGCCTGGTGTACTTCGGCTTCCCGCTCCACCCGGCGGGCGCGCCCGGCATCGACCGCGCCATGCATCTCGACGCGGTCGCTCTGCCGATGCTGTTCCTGCAGGGCACCAACGACGCGCTCGCCGATC
>CAWDKN010000068.1:0-12996 GCA_963802815.1 uncultured Alphaproteobacteria bacterium | reverse complement strand
CGAACCCGAGGTGCCACCCGATGACGATTTTCCAGGCGCAACATGCTCGCCGCGAGCGCCGGCGCGATTGCGGTCGGGGCCGCAGCTTTGGCCGCGACGCATAAGCCGCCTGAATCCGCCCGCGCGGTGCAGGAGCGGCTGATCTGTCTCGACACCCATCTCGATGCGCCGATCAATTTCGCGCGGCCGGGCTGGGACATCATGCAACGGCACAATTTCGAGACGGACCTCTCGCAGGTCGACTATCCACGCATGGTCGCGGGCGGGACTCTCCGGCGGTTTCTTCGCGATCTATACGCCGCAGGGGCCGCTGACGGCGGAAGGGTATGCGGCGGCGCGCGACGCGGCGCTGCTGCGCGCAACCGAGATTCGCGAGATGGTCGCGCGCAACCACGACCATTTCGAACTCGCCTTCCTCGCCGCGGACGCGCCGCGCATCAAGGCGGCAAAGAAGCGAATCGTCTACCAGAGCATGGAGAATTCCTGGCCGCTCGGCACCGACGTGACGCTGCTCAGGACGTTCTACAACACCGGCGTGCGCATGGTCGGCGTCGCCCATTTCCAGAACAACCAGTTCGGCGATTTCGGACGGATACCAAAGGCAAGCTGTGGAACGGGCTGAGCCCGGCGGGCGCATCTGTCAAGCAGGCGAACGCGCTCGGCATGGTGCTCGACGCCTCGCACTCCTCCGACGTGTTCGACCAGCTCGCCGCGCAGTCGACCTCGCCGATCATCCTGTCGCATTCCGGCTGCCGAGCCTCACGATCATCCTCGCAACATAGACGACGGGCGGCTGAACGTTCTGGCCGAGATCGGCGGCAGCATCCAGATCAACTCGTTCAGCTCCTATCTCGTCGCCACGCCGGAAAATCCCGATCGCGAGAAAGCGATGGGCGCGATCTTCGTCAAGCTGCACGGCGTGGCGCAGATGACGCCGGCGGAAGCTACCGCCGCGGTGGCGCAAGCCGCGCGCGACATGAAGGCGCTGGAGAAGACCTACCCGGTGCCGCGTGCGACCTTCGAGGACGTGATGGAGCATATGCAGCACGCGCTCGACCTCGTCGGGCCCGATCACGTCATCGGGCTCGACTGGGATGGCGGCGGTGGCGTCACCGGCATGGAAATGCTCGCAGATCCCGAAAATCACCGAGCGCCTCATCAAGCTCGGCTACAAGGAGCCGGACCTCGCCAAGATCTGGGGCGGCAATGCGCTGCGGATTTTGGAAAAGGCGCACGCGATGAGGACGGCTGCGGATTAATTTGGCGGATGGGGTGGGATTCGAACCCACGAGACCCTTGCGGGCCTGCCGGTTTTCAAGACCGGTGCCTTCAACCGCTCGACCACCCATCCGGTCCGCGACCAGATACTTAAGCCCTCCGCCTATGCACACCATCCAAAAGGATGCGTCCATGAAACAGCCGGTTCTGGCCGCCACGGTTCTGCTCTGCCTTTCGATGCTTCCTCCGGCGCTGCGGATTACAAGCCGGCGCAATAGAAGAGATGCGGCGACAGACCGGACGGGCGGCCCGGCGCATACGGCGAAATTCGCCTGTCAAAGCGCGCGTGTTAAACTTTCCAGGTGACGCTCCAAACACTCGCCCCGATCCTCACGACGGACGACATGGTCGGGTCGGTCCGCTTCTACGTCGATGTGCTCGGGTTTGCCTGCGGCATACAGACCCCTGACTATTCGAACGTGCATCGCGACGGCGTGCGGATCATGCTGGCCGCGCCGAATGCGCATGAGGAATGGAAGGGCCCAAAATTCACGGGCCAGCTCTATTTCGGACTGGCAACGCCTGCAGAAGTGGATGCACTTTGGGCGAACGTTAAAGACCGCGTAGAGGTCGTCTATGCAGTTTGCGACTTTGACTACGGCTCGCGCGAGTTTGGGATTCGCGACAACAACGGATATCATCTGACATTTGGCGCGCGACTATAAACCCCTTCTCCGTCCACTTCGGGTCGATAGAGCCACGGTGCGCGATTGCCGCCGCATTGGCAAAGTCGGGCGCAAAAAAACGCATTGCGGCGCGCGTCCGGCCACATCGCGTGTCCCGCTGCAACAAATTCCTGCATGACCGCAGATCCGGCAAATTCGGTTATTTCGGCCAACGGCGCGTAAACCCGCTTGGACCTCGCCGGTAAATCGACCCACTGTCGATAGGCGTCCCGATAGATGAGGTCCAGCAGCGATCTCTCGACGCCGTTTCTGGCGGCGTCGGTCGCCCGATCCTGCGCGACATTCACGCAACGCCGATCGATCCCGGTGGAGCGAACGCGCCTCTGTCCGGGGGTTCATTACGCGATAAACATTCTTCGAATTCCGACGTATGATGCGTACCCGGCCGTGCATTTGGCGGTGCGAAACAACCTTAGAGAACGAATGACCATCGCCGATCGCGTGAAGATCGAGTTCGTGCAGACCCTGTCGGACGACTGGTATGTGCTGAAGAAGACGACGTTCCAGTACCGGCGGCGCGACGGAAGCTGGCAACGGCAGAGCCGCGAGACCTACGACCGCGGCAACGGCGCCGCCATCCTGCTGTTCGATCCCGACCGGTGCACGGTGATCCTGTTGCGACAGTTCCGTCTCCCCGCCTTCGTCAACGGCAATGACGATCTCCTGCTCGAGGTCCCGGCCGGTATGCTCGACGAAGCCGATCCGACGGAGCGCATCCGTGCCGAAGTCGAGGAAGAAACGGGCTATCGCGTGCGCGACGTCGTACCGGTGTTCGAGGCGTATATGAGTCCTGGCGCGGTGACGGAGAAGCTTTACTTCTTCACCGGCCGCTATTCGCCGTCAGACCGCTTCTCGGATGGCGGCGGTCACGCCGATGAAGGAGAGGACATCGAGGTGATCGAAGTCGGCTTCGACGAAGCGTTGGCGAAGATCGCCTCCGGCGAGATCCGCGACGCCAAGACTATCATGCTGCTGCAACACGCGGCGTTGAGCATCTTCAACCGCTGAATTCGCGTGTGTGCCAAAAAACCACTGCGGCACGGCGTTTTGACACGCCCGGAACCCGGCGTGCTGCACTGCGTTCTCATGCGGCAAGGAGGGGTCCACAGACAGGAATACGGATATGTCCGCAATTGGCATCGTCGGGGAAAGCCCCATTGTCCGCAGGCCGCGCATCATCGCCGCCCATGCCGAATACCGGCATGCGGACTTCAATTTTCAGCGCACGCAGTCGCTCATCATGCGCGCGGCCCCGTGGGAAGACCGGATCAAGCCGCTTCGCAGCTGGAGCCAGATCGGCGCCTACGGCGCCGCGGTTGCGCTCGCGGCGACCGCACTGGTCGCGACTCTGATGTGAGGACGCGGGGCCCCATTGCGCGCGGGATCGCGCTAGGATCGGACCGATTCGGGCCCGGGGCGCCGCGTCGATGTCAGACTGGCACGATTTCTACGAATTGATCGGCGGCATCGCGGCCACGCTTCTCGGCCTGCTGTTCGTTTCGATCTCGCTTAACGCGGAAATCGATTCTCGGCGGCGCTCGGCGCCAGTTGCGGCGCATCGCCGAGCAGGCCTTCCAAAACTATATCGCCGTCATCGTCGTGTCGCTGCTCGTGATTTTTCCGGGCATCGGCGCCCAGACCTTCGGCTACACGCTGATCAGTCTCGGTGGCTCGTCGGCGCTGTGGGTCGTCTATCGCGCCTGGCAATCGGCGAGTGGGACGACATCGCTGCTCCGCCGCACGCAAACCGCGCGGCGCTATCTGTGGTCGGTCGCGAGTTTTGTCTTCATCGTTTATGCGGGCGATCGCATCGCGGCGGGAGCGCGCGCGGAAGTGACGGGGTGGCTCGCCGCCGCGACCATTGTGCTCGTGATCTCTGCCACGGTGGTCTCGTGGGATCTGCTGGTCGAAGTGGCCGAAGCGAAATACGCGGCCGCGATCAAGGACAAATCGGAGCAGGACCAACGCTCAATCGGATAGGGCAAGAACGTCAGCCGGCCGCGGCAGCGACAGCCTGCTCTTCGCCGACGTCGTCGGGCGTCGCGAGCGATCCGAACTTGTAGTGCGTGAGGATCTTCGCGAGCTCGGCAAGGACGACACTGGCTTGGTCGGGCGGCAACGACGTGCCCGGACCGAGAAGAAGCATCGACTGGATATGGACAGCGACGGGAGCCAAGTGATGCATGCCGGCGCGCATCAACCCGTCGGTCACGTCGCAGAGACTGCGCGAGGCGGTCTCGAGATATTGATAGCCGAACGTACCTGCGAGCGTGACGATCTGGTCGGCGCAGCGCAGAACCTGAAGCAGGTCGTCATCGTTGAGCTCGCCGTTCTGGGCGCCCTTCACGGTGTCGCCGATGCCGCCGATCAGCAGCCCGATCATCTTGTCGCTCTCGCCGCGCAGCTCCTGGATCGCGTCGACCGCCGCTTCGATGGCGAGGTCGCGCGGAATACCGCCCGGGCGAGCGACGAGCTCCGCCAGGCGCGTCTTGGGGAAGAAGATCTTTCGCGGCTTGCGGCTCATTGTGCGGCCACCTTAAGGGGTGCGGAGTTATTTTCTTCTGAACCACCACCCCCGGATTCGACGGCCAAGGTCGAATCCGTTTCCCGTTTGTTGCAACCGTCGGGTGGCTCGATCTGGCGGAACCTGCGGTCCGGGCCGACGTAGTCGCCGGCCTCGATGAAGGGCCGCGACAAGCGCGCAACCCAGGTGATGCGGTCGAACAAAGACTGTGGCGAGACGGGTTTTTTTACGACGTTATGCGCGCCGGCATCGCGCGCGTCGGTGATGAGCCGAAGCTGGGTGTAGCCCGTCAGCACAATGATCGGCACGAAGCGGACGGGGCTTTGATGCTGGCGGCGCACCCAGCGGATCAAGTCCGCGCTCGGCATGTCGGGCAGCATCGCGTCGACAATGATGAGATCGGCGACGTTGTGCCGGAGATGCGCCATCGCCGCCTCGCCGCTCTCGACCTGGGTCGCGGGGTCCATGCCGAACCCGCGCAGCATCCGCGCGATGAGGCCACGCGTGAACTGCTCGCTGTCCACGAGCAGGGTGCTCACGCCACCAAGATTCAGTCGAGCCTGTCCCATTGCCCCCGCCAGGACGCCACCCTTACGGCGTACGATGCGTAACTCTACCTAGATGCCGTAAATTTTTGATTGCCCCGGTTTCGCGAATGCGACCGAAAGTGGAAAAAATGCCGGCACGGACACCCAGTGGCGCAGATGCCGAGATGGCTAAGGATACCGCCGGGAAGGGCAATCTGACGGATTACGAACCCCGCTCGGCGACGGAGTCCTGCAGTCACATTGAACAGAAATCGTCCTGGTTCTCTACCGCTTCGTGAGCGACCGGGCTCGATCGGATGTTGAACGCCAGCCGCGATGCGCTACTTCACCGCGTTTGCGGGGACGAGCTCCGCCGCGCGGAGCGGCGTTCCGATATCGGCGACGGCGGGCGCGGATTGCGGCGTCTCGTACTGGCGGTATTCCGGGATCTGGTCGACGCGCACGAAGCTGTAACCTTCCTCGATCAGCGCCGGCACGACGTCGGCGACGAGCTCGGCCGATTCAGAATAGATGCAATGCATCAGCACGACCCCGCCGTTCTTGCGGCGTATCTCGCGAAGATAGCCCTTAGCGCAGACCTGGGCCGTCCAGTGATGGTGCCAGCAATCCCAATCGGCCGCGCTCAGCACGTAGCCGTCGCCGGTCATCGAGATCTCGCCGCCCTCGTCCCAGTAGATGGGGCCGGTGTAATTTCGCAGGATCGGATCCGCGTTGAGGATCGCCGCATGTTCAGCGCGCCAGGACCCGTAAGGTGCGCGGAAGAAGAACGGATCGCTCGGCTTCATCAGCGGCGCGATCGCGTCGTGGACTTCGCGGATCTGGTCGATCAGCAGCTCAGGATGGCGGTCGAAGCGGCTGCCGAGCAAAGGGTGTGTCGCGCTGTGATTGGCGAGGAGATGGCCCTCTGCAGCGATGCGCGCGAGCACGTCGGGATGGGCGTGAGCCATCTTGCCGACGATGAAAAAGGTCGCTTTGAGGTTCAGTGCCTTGAGTTCGTCGAGCACGGCGGGCGTATTTCCGTTGGGCCCGTCGTCGAAGGTGAGCGCGACGGTGTGGGCGCCTCTCAGCCCGGCATGAAAGATATTGCTGGTTTGGAAATAGGCGAGCTGACCGTCGGCCGGTTTGGCCGCCTTGTCCTGCGCCATGGCGGGCGCAACCGCGGACACGAACAATGCGAGCCATAGGCTCGCTTTCATAAACCTTGCCGACACCGATACGCACCCCATACCGAAGCAAAACTCTAAGGGGGACAGGGCATTGGAACAAGGTTGGGCGAAAGGACATGGCTAACGCCAGAGTTTTCCTCGCCCCAAAGGCCATTCCCAAAGGTCGTCATCGCCCGGCCGGCACCCGATCCGCGCGAGTGCGCGGTCGGTTGGTAAACTGGCTGGTCCGGGCCGAGTTGAGGACGGGGACTTTCTAGGCCGCCTTTGTCGGCCTCGCCGCTGCCGTCAGCGTGATATTCTTGAGCGGCAGGACGCGGGCGCGTTGGCCGGTAGCGGCGAAGATCGCGTTGGTGAGCGCCGGCGCCAAGGGAGGCACGCCGGGCTCACCGGCGCCCCCGAGTGGGCCTTCGCTCTCGTGGATATACACCTCGATCTCGGGACAGCCCGCGAGGCGCACCATCTCATAGTCAGGGAAGTTCGCCTGGACCACTGCGCCCTTGTCGATGGTGATCTCGCCGTTCAACGCCGCTGAGAGCGCGAAAATGATCGCGCCTTCGACCTGCGCCTTGAGGCCGTCGGGATTTACGGCCATCCCGGGATCGATCGCGGACACGACGCGCTTCACGGCAAGGATGCCGTCGCTTGCCACTTCGACCTCTACGACATGGGCGACGACGGAGCCGAAGCTCTCCACCACCGCGATGCCACGTCCCTGTCCCGCCGGAAGCGGTTTGCCCCATCCGGCTTTCTGCGCGGCAAGATCGAGCGTACCCAGGTGACGCGGCACGTTGGCAAGCAGCCCACGGCGATAGGCGTAGGGATCTTTTCCGGCCGCGTGGGCGAGCTCATCGATGAAAGATTCGATGAAGAAGCCATGCCACGATGCCTCGACGCTGCGCCACGCGCCGGTCGGTACATGCGACATGGCCACGCCGGTGCTGATCGCCTGATTGGGAATGGCGTAGGCGATATGCGCTTCCGGATTGGGATCTTTCTCGGTCGAATAGTCATTCGCCCAGGCGACGGGCATGCCGGTTTTGTCGAGGCCGGCCTTGAAGCGGCTCATCACCGTCGGGCGGTAGTAGTCGTGCTGCATGTCCTGCTCGCGTGTGAAGACGAGCTTGATCGGCTTGCCGGGAAGTGCCATCGCCGTCTTCACGGCGTAGTCGAGGAAATTCCACTGGCCGGGAAGCCTTCGCCCGAAGGCGCCGCCGGATTGCAGGAGATGGAACGTCACTTTCTCAAGCGGAAGGCCGGCCGTCTTGGCGCACCATGCGCGCGAGCCGAGACCATCCTGCGTGCCCGACCAGACTTCGAGCGTCCCGTTGTCTCTGTAGACGGCTGTCGCGTTCATCGGCTCCATTGGCGCGTGGGCAAGATAGGGAACCTGGTAGGTCGCCGCGATCGTGCGCAGGCCCGACAGCGCGTCGGCGCCGGAACCCGTCTTCACGTCGGATTTGAGCTCGCCGTTGAGCGCGGCTTCGTGGCGTTGCGTGATGATCGCCGACGTGACTTTGCCGCTGTCGCCATTGTCGAAGACGGGATTGAGCGCCGCCACCGCGTCGCGCGCGCGCCAGAAGCGATCCGCGATCACGACAATTGCGTCGTCGAGCTTCACCACTTTGACGATGCCGCGCTTGCCTTCGATCGGCCTGGTGTCGACAGAAACTAGCTTGGCGCCGAACACCGGCGAGATCTGGATCGCGGCGTAGAGCATGCCGGGTTGCTTGACGTCGATGCCGTAGGTGGTCGTGCCGTTGACTTTCTTCGGGATGTCGATGCGCGGGATCGATTTTCCGACCAGCGTGTAGGCGCTCCGCGGCTTGAGCGCCGGCGTGGATGACGGCGTGTATTTCGCCGCGTCGTCGACAAGCGCGCCGTAGCCGATGCTCTTGCCGGATGCCGCGTGCAGAACCCGGTTCGATTTCGTCGTGCACTCTTCGACGGGCACGTGCCAGCGCGCGGCGGCGGCCTTCACCAGCATCTCGCGCGCAGCGGCGCCGGCGATGCGCATTCCGTAGACGCCGGTGGCGCGCACGGCCGACGAACCGCCCGTCACCTGCAGGCTCATGTAGGCGGCGAGGGTGCGGAAGGTGTTGGCGACCGTGCCGCGCAGGAAGGCCGGAAGCTGGTCAGCCGTCATGTTCTGCTGGCCGAGAATGAATCCTTCGGCCAAGGCGCCATTGGCGAACAGCGGATCGGACGGCGCCTGCTCGACGCGGACCTTGCTCCAGTCGGAATCGAGCTCCTCGGCCGCCATCTGCGGCAGCGCCGTGAAGATGCCGGTGCCCATGTCGCAATGGGGCACGACCACGGTAACGGAATCGTCGGACCCGACCTTGATCCAGGCCGAGAGGAATTTCTCGTCGCCGCCGGCGTCGAGCGCGTCGGCGCGTTCGAGCCTGTGGCTCGGCCACAGCGCGTAGCCGACAGCGAGAACACCCGCGCCGCCGAAGATGCCGAGGACCACCCTGCGTGTCGTTCCCATGGTCTCAGCCTTTCGCCGCGAGCGTGCGCACTGCCGCGCGGATGCGCGGATAGGTGCTGCAACGGCAGATATTGGTGATGGCGCCGGCGAGGTCGTCGTCGGTCGGGTGCGGGTTCTTCGTCAGCAGCGCGGTCACGGCCATGATCATGCCGGACTGGCAATAGCCGCATTGGGGGACCTGGTGGTCTATCCAGGCCTGCTGCACATCGGTCACGCCCTTGGCGCTGATGCCTTCGATGGTGGTGATGTCGGCGCCCACGACGCTCGAGACCGGGGTTACGCAGCTGCGCTGGGCATGGCCATTCACATGGACGGTGCAGGCGCCGCATTGAGCGATGCCACAGCCGAATTTCGTGCCCGTCAGCCCGACCTCGTCGCGGATGACCCAAAGAAGGGGCGCGTCGTCCTCGACGTCGAGGTCGTGGGTAACGCCATTGATTTTCAGCTGCACCGACATGAATCCTCCCCAGGAACGCCTCGCTGGAGGATTCATAACACAGATGACAGTGGCGTCACGCTTGCCGCGGCCCTTCGCGTGATTTCTCGGCCGGGCCGCGTAAATCGTTGCTAGGCTGCCGAAAATGACCCGGGAAACGCCAGAATGATCAAACTCACTTTCTGCCTGCACCGCCTGCCCGCCCTGTCGCGCGAGGCGTTCCAGACCTACTGGTTCGAGCGCCACGCGCCGCTGGTGAAGAAGAACCGGGAGGCGCTGCGCATCCGCCGCTATGTGCAGATGCACGCCTCGCCGGACGCCGTGAGCGAGGCGATCCGAGCCTCGCGCGAGGCACCGGGGCCCTATGACGGCGTCGCCCTGCTCTGGTGGGACAGCATCGAGGACATCGTCGCGGCGACAAGCAAACCCGCAGGCGCGGCCGCCGGCCGCGAGCTTCTCGAGGATGAGCGGAAATTCATCGACCTGAAGCGCTCGCCACTGTTCTTCGGCGAGGAGAAGACGATTTTCGGGTAGTCGAGCCGTCTTCTAACCCATAAGGCTCCTCATAGGCGGTCTGCGTGCAGTCTGCGTGGCGCCCACCCATATCCACCAGTCTTGAATTGGCCAGGGGTCGCAAGCGCGCAAATTCGACACCGCAGGGGCGCCACAAGCTCGGACCGCGCTCTCGCGCCAATCCGCCCATGACGAGGTGGCTTCATATATCCGCGTAGCAGCGCACTTCTTCGTCGGCGCCCGGCGTCGTGACCGCGCCGTCGCGGGCGGGGCCGACATTCTTGGCGAAGCGCGCGATTGCACCCGTGCGGAATGCAGGCGATTTGGGCTTCCAGGCCTTCTTGCGTTCAGCGAGTTCGGCGTCGCTCAGTTCGACATCCATGGTGCCCGCCTCGGCATCGATGACGATGATGTCGCCGTCCTTCAGCAGACCGATCGGTCCGGCTTCGGCGGCTTCCGGGCCGACATGGCCGACGCAAAGGCCGCGTGTACCGCCGGAGAAACGTCCGTCGGTGATGAGCGCGATATTCTCGACGCCCTGGCCGTAGAGCGCCGCCGTCGTCGACAGCATCTCGCGCATGCCCGGACCGCCTTTCGGGCCTTCGTAGCGAATGACGATGACATCGCCCTCCTTGTATTTGCGCGCCTGCACGGCGGCGAAAGCGTCTTCCTCGCAGTCGAACACGCGCGCGGGCCCGCGATGCTTGCAGGTGCTTCAGGCCGGCGACCTTCACGATTGCGCCTTCGGGCGCGAGATTGCCCTTGAGGCCCACGACGCCGCCGGTCGGCGCGAGCGGGTTGCTCGACAGGCCGCATCACCTTCTGGTTCGCGATTGAATTTCACGTCCTTCAGGTTCTCGGCGATCGTCTTGCCCGTCACCGTCATGCAATCGCCGTGAAGATAGCCGCCGTCGAGCAGCGTGCGCATCAGCATCGGCACGCCGCCGGCTTCCCACATGTCCTTGGCGACGTATTCGCCGCCCGGCTTCAGCGAGGCGAGATAGGGCGTGCGCTTGAAGATCTCGGCCACGTCGAACAGGTCGAACTCGATGCCGGCTTCGTTCGCCATCGCCGGCAGATGCAGCGCCGCATTGGTCGAGCCGCCGGTGGCGGCGACGACCGTGGCCGCATTCTCGAACGCCTTGCGGGTGCAGATGTCGCGCGGACGGATGTTCTTTTCGAGCAGCTGCATCACCGCTTCGCCGGCCTTGAGCGCGAAATCGTCGCGCGCAGACACTTCGGCGGGCGGACCCGACGAATAAGGCAGCGCGAGACCGATCGCTTCGGCGACGCAGGCCATCGTGTTGGCGGTGAATTGTCCGCCGCAGGCGCCCGCACCGGGACAGGCGACGCATTCGAGATCGTGCAGTTCCGTCGTCCGACATCTTGCCGGCCGGGAACTGGCCCACGCCTTCGAAGATGTCGACGACGGTCACGTCCTTGCCCTTGAACTTGCCGGGCATGATCGAGCCGCCATAGAGGAACACGCTCGGCACGTTGAGCCGCAGCATCGCCATCATCATGCCGGGCAGGCTCTTGTCGCAGCCGGCGATGCCGACCAGCGCGTCGTAGCAATGGCCGCGCATGGTGAGTTCGACGGAATCGGCAATCACCTCGCGCGAGACCAGCGAGGACTTCATGCCCTCATGGCCCATCGCGATGCCGTCGGTGACGGTGATGGTGCAGAATTCGCGCGGCGTGCCGCCTGCTTCCTTGACGCCCTGCTTGGCCGACTGCGCCTGGCGCATCAGCGCGATGTTGCAGGGCGCGGCCTCGTTCCAGCATGTGGCGACGCCGACAAACGGACGATGGATCTCCTCTTCGGTGAGCCCCATCGCGTAATAGTAGGAGCGATGCGGCGCGCGTTCGGGGCCCTCGGTCACGTGGCGGGAGGGAGTTTCGATTTGTCGAATTTGGGCATGGGGAGCTCATTATGGGTGCTGTATTCGCTATAGCAGAGGAGGAACGAGTGTTTGATTCCTCATGTCACGGCCCGCCTACTGCGGGGCCGCCCAGCCGAAACTGGCGCAATACAAGAAGAAATAGTCCGTGCGCTTGTTCGAAGCTCCCGAATATGGCACCTCGTGGCCCGCACTTGGCGGGCCGTGACCGGGGAGTGTTTGCTGACGCCACTAACGGCTGTCGCGCTTCAGCGGGAAGGACATCGCCGGTTTGCCCGTCTCGGTGATGACAATGTCGGCTGCCGCGCCGTCGCGCGTGATGACGGCGCTGCCGCCTTGCCAGGCGGTCCTGGCGGTCTTGCCGTCGGCCGACACGTCGTCGGTGGCGTCGCCGACGTAGTCGCCGTCCCAGTAGATGCTGATGAAGGTGCTGCCCGCGAACACGATCTGCGTACCGTTGCCGTTCTTCCAGTTGCCGGTCCAGGTCCCTTCCAGTCTGGCGCGGCGAAGGCTGGGGTGAGCGCGGCGAAAAGGATGACGGCGAGGCCGGCGAGTGCAGCGAGTTTCATTTCGACGAATACCGCTTGTGGAAATGCTTGGCGAGCTTAGCTCGCGGCGCCATCCTCCCCGGTCATCATGGGGAGCGTCGTACTCAGCCTAAGCGGCTCACCGCTTCGATCAGTCTCGCCGCCAACGCCACTGCGTCCGCCCTCTTCTCGCGCTGCTCTGCGAGCACGTCTTCCGGCGCCCGCGACACGAATAGCTCGTTGCTGAGCTTGGCGTCCAAGCGGGCGATTTCGTCGACGCTTTCTTCAATTCCTTCTCGAGGCGCGCGCGTTCCTTGGCGAAATCGATGACGTCGCCGAGCGGCAGTGCCACGACCGCTTCGCCCAGAACGAATTGCGCCGATCCCTTCGGGATCGTGTCGACCGGATGCGCGCTGGCAAGCCGGGCAATGGTCATGATCACCTCGCGGTTGCGCACCAGGCGCGCCTCGGTCTCGGACGAGGCGTCCTTGAGTCGAGCGCGATCTTCGCCGACTGCGGCACGTTCATCTCGGCGCGGATCGAGCGAACGCCGGACACGAGATCGATGACCCATTGCATCTCCGCGCGCGCATCTTCGTTCCTGGGCAAGGCTGCGAGCGCCGGCCACGGTGCCTCGATCAGGAGCGAAGCGCGCGGCGACTCCGGTTCGGCGGTGCGCTGCCACAATTCCTCGGTGATAAACGGCATGAACGGATGCAGCAGCTTGAGGAGCTGGTCGCGCACCCAGGCGGTGGTGGCGCGAACCTCTGCTTTGGCCGCTTCGTCGTGGCCGTTGAGGAGCGGCTTGGCGAATTCCACGTGCCAGTCGCAGAAGACGTCCCAGGCGAAGCGATAGGCGTCACCGGCCGCTTCGTTGAAGCGCAGGGTCTCGAGACCGAAGGTGACTTCGGCCGTCGCCCTCGCGGTCT
>CAWDKN010000067.1:0-51169 GCA_963802815.1 uncultured Alphaproteobacteria bacterium | reverse complement strand
CGGTCATCGACCTGCGCATGCCTGGTCGGAGCGGGCTCGAACTCGTGCGCGAGCTCAAGACGATTGACGCGACGACGAACGTCGCTATCCTCACCGGGTACGGCAGCATCGCCACGGCGCTCGAGGCCATTCGCCTCGGCGCCACCCACTACCTGACCAAGCCCGCCGACGTCGACGAGATTCTCGCCGCGTTCGCCCGCACGACCAAGCCACCCGATGACCCGGTGACGATCGAGCACGAAGTCGCGTCCCTGGCGCGGACCGAATGGGAGCACATTCATCGCGTACTCACCGACTGCCACGGCAACGTCTCGCAAGCGGCCTGGCTGCCCGGAATCCACCGGCGCAGCCTTCAGCGCAAGCTGTCGAAGTTTCCCGGCCGCGGCCGCGATGCGCATCACGGCGCAGGACCTTCTCGATCTGAAGATCATCGACGGCATCGTGCCTGAGCCGGTCGGCGGCGCCCATCGCGGCGTCGAAGAAACAATTCACGCCGTCGGCGAGCAGGTCGCCCGCGCACTGTCGGAGCTCGAAACACTGCCCGGCGACGAGCTGCGCCGCCAGCGCCGCGAAAAATTCCTAGCGATGGGACGCAATCTGGTTGTTTGATTTTTGGTGGTATCGCACCCACCACCGCACGTGGCCGCTCGTGACGAATTTCAGCTAAAGAGCGCGCGCAAAATCTCGCACATCGCGCAACAACTCCTCCGGCCGCTCAAGCGCCGCGAAGTGGCCACCTTCCTTGAAATCCGTCCAGTGCACGACATTCAGCGCGCTTCGACCTGGCTGCGCGGCGGGAATGGGATGAGATCAACCGGAAAGGCTGCGATCCCCACGGGCTTCTCGATGCGTGCACCGTTGGGCAATGGCGGTCCGGCGTGCTCCTCGACGCGGCCGCGATACATCCAGGTCGCCGTGTTGAAGCTCCTCGTGACCAGATAGATCATCACATTCGCGAGCAGCTGGTCCTTGGTGTAGGCATTCTCGAAGCCTTTGCGGACATCCGACCAGCCGTGGAATTTCTCGACGATCCAGGCGCAGGCGCCGACCGGCGAGTCCATCATGGCGTAGGACAGGGTCTGCGGCTTCGTCGTCTGCTCGCGGAAATAGGCGCCTTCCATCTCGAACAGCTGCGCCGCGCGCATCGCGTGCTGCTTTTCCTCGTCGCTGACCGGTCCCTGGCCCGGGCGAGTCCCAACCCATCATGTTGAGATGGATGGCGCGGCAGCCCTTTCCCTCGTAGCCCATCCAGGCCGAGATGGCGCTGCCCCAGTCGCCGCCCTGGGCGATGTAGTCGGGCAGGCGCAGCGACTTGGTCATCAGCTTGTCGAAAAGCCTGGCCGTCGTGCGCGGGCCGATCGGACGCGCCGGTTTTCCCGACCAGCCATAGCCTGGAAGCGACGGCACGATGACGGTGAAGGCGTCGGCGACATCGCCGCCGAAGCGTTCGGGATGGGCGAGGGGGGCAATGAGGTGGAGGAATTCGAACACCGATCCGGGCCAGCCATGCGAGAGGATCAGCGGCTCCGCCGACGGGCCGGAGCCCACTCCCCTGTAGAAGTGGATATCGAGCCCATCGACGGGCGTCATGAATTGCGGAAACAGGTTGAGTGCGCCTTCCCATTTCGCCAGTCGTAGCCATCGACCCAATAGGCGCACAGCGCCTTCATGAATTCGAGGTTTGCCCCGTAGGCCCAGGTTCCCTCGAGACCATCGGCCACGGCGGCATCTCGTGCCATTCATAGTCGCGCACCTTGGCGCGGATGGAATTGAGCTTCGTTTGAGGCACATCGATCTTGAAGGGTGTCATCGCCACCGTCCCTGACATTCGCGGTGACGATCTTGGCGCGCGGCGTTGGAAAGTACAACGGGGCAGCCCCGTCCGTTCCTTCGCGACGCTTCGCTTCGCCCAATGCTCGCCCCGGGAGGAACGACGACAGCGCCTTTCCTCCCTCGTTTGAGCGAAAGGGAGAAGTGCAGGTGCCGCGGGCCGGGGGCGGGAGGGGAAAGGGGCGGAATTGAAGAAAGCTCAAACCAGCGCGCCGTGGCAATGCTTGAACTTGCGTCCCGATCCGCAGGGGCAGGGCGCGTTGCGCTGGACCTTGCCCCAAGTGTTGGGGTTGTTCGGATCGACGGCCGGGTTGCGCGTGCGCTGCATGGTCGTGCTGGAATAGCCCGCGTTCTGCTCCGGGGGCGCCATCTCGTCCTCGCCGGTGAGCGGGTCGATGTGGGAGGCCTGCATCTGCAGCGGCGACGGGTCGATCAGCACTGGTGGCTGCTGAACATTGACCTGAAGATGCATCAGCTTGCGGATCACGTCGCCGCGCAGCTTGACGAGCAGGCCCTCGAACAGCTCGAAGGCCTCGCTCTTGTATTCGTTCAGCGGATCGCGCTGGCCGTAGCCGCGCAGGCCCACATACTGGCGCAGGTGGTCGAGATTGACGATGTGCTCGCGCCAGTCGTGATCGAGCGTTTCCAGCAGGATCGCCTTTTCGACATAGCGCGCGACGTCGGTGCCGAAATTGGCCGTGCGTTCGGCCGCGCGCCGCTCGACCGCGGACAGCAGCCGATCATGGACCTGCTCTTCGGCGATGCCTTCCTCCTTCGTCCAGTCGACGATGGGAAGGTCGATCCCGAAGGTCTTGAGCGCCTCTTCGTGCAGGCCGGCCGCGTCCCACTGTTCGGCGTAGGCCTTCTCGGGAATGTGGCGCTTGACGAGCTCGCCGACGACCTCTTCGCGGAATTCGGAGATCTGGTCGCTGACGTCGTCGGACGACATGATCTCGCGGCGCTGCTCGAACACGACCTTTCGCTGGTCGTTGAGGACATCGTCGTATTTCAGGATGTTCTTGCGGATCTCGAAGTTGCGCGCTTCGACCTTCTGCTGCGCCTTTTCGAGCGCCTTGTTCACCCAGGGATGGGTGATGGCCTCGCCCTTTTCCAATCCGAGGCGGGTGAGAATCGAATCCATGCGCTCCGACCCGAAGATGCGCATCAGGTCGTCCTGCAGGCTCAGGAAGAACTTGGATGCGCCGGGATCGCCCTGGCGGCCCGAACGGCCGCGCAGCTGGTTGTCGATTCGCCGGCTTTCGTGGCGTTCGGTGCCGACGACATAGAGGCCGCCCGCGGCCAGCACCTTCTGCTTGTCGGCGGCGACCTCGGCGCGGATCTGGGCGGCGCGAGTCTCGCGCTCCTTCTCGTCGATGACGCCGCCGAGCTCGTTGCGGATGCGCATGTCGGCGTTGCCGCCGAGCTGGATGTCGGTGCCGCGGCCGGCCATGTTGGTGGCGATCGTCACCGCGCCCGACACGCCTGCCTGGGCGACGATCGCGGCTTCCTGTTCGTGGTAGCGCGCGTTGAGCACGTTGTGGACGATCTTGCGCTTCTTCAGCAGATCGGACAGCAGCTCCGACTTCTCGATCGAGGTCGTGCCGACGAGGAGCGGCTGGCCGCGCTTGTTGCACTCGTTGATGAGGTTGATGATCGCTTCGTTCTTCTCGTCCGCCGTGCGGTAGACCTCGTCGTCGCCGTCGATGCGCAGCACGGCGACGTTGGTCGGGATCTCCATGACCTCGAGCTTGTAAATGTCCATGAATTCGGCGGCTTCGGTCATCGCCGTGCCGGTCATGCCCGCGAGCTTGTCGTAGAGACGAAAATAGTTCTGGAAGGTGATGGAGGCCAGCGTCACATTCTCGGGCTGGATCGTGACCTGCTCCTTGGCCTCCAGCGCCTGGTGCAGGCCCTCGGAATAGCGGCGGCCTTCCATCATGCGGCCTGTGAATTCGTCGATGATGACGACCTTGTCGCCCTTCACGATGTAGTCGCGGTCTTTCAGGAAAAGCTTGTGCGCGCGCAGCGCCTGGTTGGCGTGATGGACGATCGAAATGTTCTCGATGTCGTAGAGGTCGCCCGTCTCGAGCAGGTTTGCCGCCCGCAGGAGCTCGACCATGTGCTCGTTGCCGGCTTCGGTGAAGGTCACGCTGCGCTGTTTCTCGTCGAGCTCGTAGTCTCCCTTGTCCTCGACCAGCTTGCCGTCCGGCGCTTTGATCTTGGAGGGCGGCCGCAGGCTCGGGATGAGCGCATCCACTCTCTTGTAGAGCTCCGACTGGTCTTCGGTCGGCCCCGAGATGATCAGCGGCGTGCGCGCCTCGTCGACGAGGATCGAGTCCACTTCGTCGACGATCGCATAGGAATGCCCGCGCTGGCTCATCGTCGCGATCGAATACTTCATGTTGTCGCGCAGATAGTCGAAGCCGAACTCGTTGTTCGTGCCGTAGGTCACGTCGCAGGCATAGGCTGCGCGGCGCTCCTCGTCGGTGAGGCCGTGCACGATGCAGCCGACGCTGAGCCCGAGGAACCGGTAGATCTGGCCCATCCAATCGGCGTCGCGCTTGGCCAGATAGTCGTTCACGGTCACGACATGGACACCCTCCTCGGCGAGGGCGTTCAGGTAGACGGGGAGGGTGGCCACGAGCGTCTTGCCTTCGCCCGTCTTCATCTCGGCGATCTTGCCTTCGTGGAGCACGATGCCGCCGACGAGCTGCACGTCGAAATGGCGCTGGCCCAGCGTTCGCTTCGCGGCCTCGCGCACGGTCGCGAAGGCTTCCGGCAGGATGTCCTCAAGGGTCTTGCCCTCGGCGAGTCTTTTCTTGAACGCCGGCGTCATCGCTTTGAGCTGCTCGTCGGATTTCGCCTTGAACTGGTCCTCGAGCGCGTTGATCTCGGCAACCGTCGCCCAGGCGCCGCGCAGTTTGCGCTCGTTCGCCGAACCGAAGAAGCGTTGTGCGATCGTGCTGAGACCCAGCATGGAATCCTCGAACAAATGCCCTGAAACGGCAGGTGGGGACGGTTTAATCCGGCATACCCGCCGTGGGGGAGAGATAAGAATGGCTCACCCCCTTGTCAAATCAGGCGATTCCGGCGAAACCCCGCGCCCGTTGCGGGAGGCAGGACATGGCGGAGGCGCAAAAACCGGCGAAGCCCAAGAAGGCGACCGCGGCCCACCCCGTGTCGCCCTTGGCACCCAAATCCTCTCCGCCGCTTCCGCCGCTGGCGGGTGTCCGCCTTGCGACAGGCGAAGCCGGCATCCGCTACGCAGGCCGAACGGACGTCCTGCTGGCGATCTTTGCCGCCGGGACCCAGGTCGCAGGGGTCTTTACCCGTTCGAAGACGGCGTCCGCGCCGGTCGATTGGTGCAAGCAGCAACTTAAGGGTGGGAACGCCCGCGCGCTCGTTGTTAATAGCGGCAATGCCAACGCGTTTACCGGAAAAGCCGGCTTCGAAGGCGCACGCTCGGTGGCCCAATCCGCCGCAGGCGTCGTCGGCTGCCGGGCACAGGACGTGTTCCTCGCCTCGACCGGCGTGATCGGCGAACCCTTGCCGGCCGAGAAGATCACAAAAATGCTGGGCACGATCGCGCAGGACGCGGCGGCGAGCGGCTGGCGTGCGGCGGCGGAAGCGATCATGACGACCGACACGTATCCGAAGCTCGCGACCGCAAGCGCCAGGATCGACGGCCATCGCGTGACGATCAACGGCATCGCCAAGGGCTCCGGAATGATCGCGCCCGACATGGCGACGATGCTGTCTTTCGTCTTCACAGATGCGAACCTGCCGGCGGGCGTGCTGCAGGATCTTCTGTCCGCGGGCGTGAAGCCGTCCTTCAATGCGATCACCGTAGACAGCGATACCTCGACGAGCGACACGCTGCTGCTGTTCGCAACCGGCAAGGGTGCACATCACCCCGCAATCGCGAAAGCGAACGACAAGCGACTTTCCGATTTCCGGCAAAAGCTCGACGCGGTTCTGCTCGATCTCGCATTGCAGGTCGTGAGCGACGGCGAGGGTGCGCAAAAGCTGATCCGCATCGATGTCACCGGCGCGGCCAGCGACGAGTCCGCGCGCCGGATTGCGATGGCGATCGCAAATTCGCCGCTGGTTAAGACCGCCATCGCCGGCGCCGATGCCAATTGGGGCCGCATCGTGATGGCCGTCGGGAAGGCCGGGGAGCCCGCCGACCGCGACCGCCTGAAGATCGCGTTCGGTGACCAGGTCGTGGCCGAGAAAGGCGTGCGAAGGGACGGCTACAACGAGGCGGCCGCGACCAAGGCGGTGTCGGGACGCGCGGTGGAGATTGCCGTGGACCTGGGGATAGGCAAGGGCAGGGCGCGGGTTTGGACCTGCGACCTCACCGAGGGGTACATCCGGATCAACGGATCCTATCGCAGCTAAGCCGGGATGCCGTGCGGCAGCTTGTCGGTAAGGAGCAAGCCGTCATTAGATTTCCTGTCAGGCCGTTTACCGCGTTTTAAGCAGGAGACGCCACGATGAGCGACGACACGCGCAGGTTGGTTCTGGTCGTGGCTTGCGCGCTGATCGACGTGGACGGGCGCGTGCTCATTGCGCAGCGGCCGGCCGGGAAAGCGATGGCGGGGTTATGGGAATTTCCAGGTGGAAAGATCGAGCCGGGCGAACGCCCGGAAGAGACGCTGATACGCGAGCTCCGCGAGGAGCTGTCGATCACGGTAAAGGAGCCATGCCTGGCGCCCTTCACCTTCGCGTCCCATTCCTATTCCGATTTTCACTTGCTCATGCCGCTCTACGTGTGCCGCCGCTGGGAGGGCACGCCGAAGCCGATCGAGCATCAGGTGCTGAAATGGGCGCGCGCGAAGGATCTCATGAATTATCCCATGCCGGCCGCGGACCTGCCGCTAATCCCGATGCTGCGCGATCTGCTCTAGGCGGGTTCTGGAGACACGCCGTCGGCGCGACGGCGATCGAATACGCGCTTATCGCATCGATCGTCTCCATCGTTATCGTCACCGCCGCCGCGACGATCGGCACCAACCTGTCCGGCACCTTCGCGGCGATCGCCGCGAAGCTCTGAGCGGCGCTAGTTGCGTTTCCCGGGTCCGGCGGCTTCACCGGCGGAGTGTTCCTCGCTCCCCAGAATATCCGCAAGGCGCACTGTCGCGGTTCCAGGCCTGAGCGGCTTTTGCTGGCTTTCATGCGGCGACCAGCCCGTCAGATAGACGATGTCGAATGTCGCGCGCAGTCGTCCGTCCTGTTCGGCGTGATGGCTTTCATAATGCGCGATGGCGGCGGCGAGGGTGGCGCGCGACAAGGGCTTCCGCCGCCGTTCGGCCAAAGTGTTGGTCTCACCGTGCGCGCGCAGATCGCTCAGGAGGCTAGCGAATGCACGATAGTGAACCGTCGTGCGCTCGCAATCAGCCACCGGCAACGTGCGAATCCGGCCCGCTGCAGAAGGCTTCCAAAGTCGCGCACATCGGCGAACGGCGCGATTTGCGGGCTCGCGCCCCCCGTGGTCTCGATCTCGGCGGCGGTAAGCGCCTCGCGCAATTCGTGCAGCGTTGCGCCGCCGAGGACCGCAGCGAGAAAAAGTCCGTCCGGCCTCAAGGCGTGGCGGATCTGCAGCAGCACACCGGGAAGATCGTTCACGGCATGCAATGCCAACGCGCTCACAGCAACATCGAAGCTCTCGGGCGACAGATGCACCGCGTCGTTCTCGGCGATATCGGCAGACGTCCATGTCTTTGCAAAGGGCGCGAGCGATTTTCGCACAATGTCTGCACCGGCGATGACGACACCATCCGTGAAACTTCGGTTCACCGCCGACAGACGGTGGACAAGACCGTCGACGGCCTCGCGTGCGAGGAAGTCATCGCCGCCGATCCGCCGCGCGCGTTCGAGCGCACGCTTGCGGGCGCGGTCGTCGAAAATGCGCGGCGGCCCGTTGGTCATCGCGGGAGACTATCAAGATGCGCGAGGGTTTCGACAGGGCGTTGGCGAAGGGCTCGGCGGACGGCGCTCGATTTTCTGTTTCCGCCGCTTTGCATTGCCTGCCGCCAACAGGTCCTGGAACCGGGCAGCCTCTGTTCCGCGTGCTGGCAGAAGATCGCGTTCCTCGACGGACCCTGCTGCGCCTGTTGCGGCCAGCCTTTCGACCTCGATCCTCATGTTGAGACGCTGTGCGGCGCCTGCCACGCGCGCGCCCCGGCCTACGACATGGCGCGCGCGATCATGCGGTACGACGAAGCGAGCAAGCAGCCGATCCTCGCCCTCAAGCACGCCGACCGCCTCGACCTCGTGCCGGGTTTCGCGCAGTGGCTCAGCCGCTCGGGACGCGAATTGATCGCGCAGGCCGATGTGATCGTGCCAGTCCCGCTGCATCCGCGCAGGCTCTGGACCCGCCGCTACAACCAGGCTTCCGAGCTGGCGCGTGTGTTGGCGCAGATGAACCGCAAACCGTTCGCGCCATTGGCGCTGCTGCGGGCCCGGCGGACGCCGAGTCAGGGCGACATGGCGTCTGCACGGGCACGGCGGCGCAATGTACGCGGCGCCTTTGTAGTTCCCCGCGGCCGCGCTGGCGCTTTCCAGGGCAAAACCGTGCTTCTTGTTGACGATGTCCTGACCACCGGAGCGACGGTGGAGGCCTGTGCCCGGGCGCTAAAGCGCGCAGGAGCCGCGAAAGTCCTGGTTTTGGCCCTGGCGCGCGTTGTCCGTCCACTTTCTGCCAATATATAAATGTCATTGTCGCTGGCGTTTGGTTGAGTCCTCCGGTCATGGCCAAGGTCAAGATTTACACCACCCCCATCTGCCCCTATTGCGTGCGCGCCAAGTCGCTCCTGAAGAAAAAGGGAGCGAAATTCGAGGAGGTCGACGTTTTCATCGATCCCGACGCGCGGGCGGAAATGGAGACGCTCTCGCGTGGGCGGCGGAGCGTTCCGCAGATCTTCATCGGCGAGCGCCATGTCGGCGGTTGCGACGATCTCTACGCGCTCGACCATGCCGGCAAGCTCGACGCGCTCCTCACCGGATGACGAGTTTTCGCGCCGCCTGCATTCAGCTTCGTTCTTCCGACGACGTTCGGGAGAATATCGCCACCACGTCCGCGCTGATCCGCGAAGCGAAGGCGAAGGGGGCGCAGTTCATCGCCACGCCGGAGAACACGACGTTGATGGCCCCGGACGGCGGCGCCAAGCTCGAACGCAGCTACGATGAAGCGCACGATCCGGCGTTGCCGGCGTTCGCCGCACTGGCCGAAGAGCTCGGCATCTGGCTTCTGGTCGGCTCGCTGGCCATCAAGGTCAGCGACACCAAGACGGCGAACCGCTCGTTCCTGATTGGCCCGAAAGGCACGGTCGCCGCGCGCTACAGCAAGGTCCATCTTTTCGACGTCGATCTTCCCTCGGGCGAGAAGTATCGGGAATCGAACACTGTCGCGGGCGGCGATCGCGCCGTGACGGCCGAGCTGCCCTGGGGCCGGATCGGACTCACGATCTGCTACGACCTTCGCTTTCCAAAGCTCTATCGCGATCTTGCACAGAAAGGCGCGTTCCTGCTCACGGTGCCGTCGGCTTTCACCGAGACGACAGGCAAGGCGCACTGGCACGTGCTGCTGCGGGCGCGCGCCATAGAGAATGGCGCCTTCGTGATGGCGCCTGCGCAGGGCGGCACGCATGCGAACGGCCGGAAGACTTACGGCCATAGCCTCATCGTCGCGCCCTGGGGCGAAATTCTCGCCGAAGGCGGCACCGAGCCGGGCGTCGTTCTCGCCGATATCGATCCGGCGCTTTCGACGGATGCGCGAGCCCGCGTGCCCAATCTCCTGCATGACCGGACCTATGAGGGCCCCTGAGACCATGCGCGTTTGCCCTTCTTGCACAGCGGACCAGCAGCGCCCATCTTTAAACCCGGCCGAGGGGCCCGGTGAGGCGTACGCGTGATCGTTTACAATTTGCAGTGCAAGAACAGCCACGAGTTCGAAGGCTGGTTCAGGGATAGTGCCGCGTTTGACTCGCAGGCGAAGTCGGGCAAGCTCGTGTGTCCGGTTTGCGATTCCCGCAAGGTGGAAAAGGCGCCGATGGCGCCGGCCGTTGCCGGGGCCAAACAAAAAGATGCTCCGTCTGCGGACGAATTGCGCAAGATGCGGCAGTTCATGACCGGTTGGCGCAAATACGTGACGGAAAACGCCGAGAATGTCGGACCGCGCTTTCCCGAGGAGGCGCGCAAAATCCACTACGGCGAAACTGAGGAACGCCAGATCTATGGCGAGGCGTCGATCGATGAGGCCAAGGAGCTCATCGAGGAGGGCGTCGACGTGGCGCCGCTGCCGCCCGATCTCGAAGGCAGCAGCAACTAACGGTGCATCGCGAGGTCACCTGCGGGAAGGTGAACCGCCAAGACGCCAAATCGGCAAAAGGCCCCACACCTGCGATTTCGTTGCGTTTTTATTTCGGGCGCATTGGCGCGACTTGACCGTTCGGCTGCCACCATATTCGGTCCGACCTATGTGGTAGGCTCAACGCCCGGCCACGATCATGTAATTCACGTCCACATCGGACGACAGCCGCCAGTTCCAGGCGAGGGGATCGAAGGCGACGCCCTGCGTTTTCAGCGGGTTGAGACCGGACTCCTCAAGCAGCCTGCGGAGCGTCCGGGGATCCACGAACCGATTCCAGTCATGCGTACCGGGCGGCAGCCAGCGCAGCACGTACTCGGCGCCGATCTTGGCCAGCGCGAGGGATTTGAGTGTCTTGTTGAGCGTCGCCACGACCATCAGGCCGCCCGGTTTCACCAGCCGGGAACACGCCCGCATATACGCCCTGAGATCGGCGACATGCTCGACGATCTCCATGTTGAGGACGACGTCGAACGCGCGCCCATCTTCGGCCAGCGCCTCTGCGGTCGTGGCGCGATAGTCGAGGCTCAGACCGCCGCCCGCTGCATGGGCGCCTGCGACCTGGATGTTCTTCTCCGACGGGTCGATGCCGAGAACCGCGAAGCCGAGGCGTGCCATCGGTTCGCTCAGGAGCCCGCCGCCGCACCCCACGTCCAGCAGGCTCAGCCCGTCGAACGGCCGCACGCGTTTCCCATCACGTCCGAAATGGGCGGACACGGTATCGCGGATGAACGTCAGCCGCACCGGATTGAACTTGTGCAGCGGCGCGAATTTGCCCGCCGGGTCCCACCATTCGGCGGCGATGGCGGAGAACTTGGCAACCTCGGCGTCGTCGACGGTGGAGATCGGGATGGGATTTGCGCTTGTCATGGGCGATTTCTCCCCGCCACGCCGGTTTGTCCGCCGCATCGTTGGCGCGCCCGCGTCGCTCAGACCGCGACATGCGCGAATTCGCGGGCCAACGCGGGCAGGTAAGCGTTGAGCCGTCCGACACGCCGTCTATGTATGCCCCAATATTTGGTCGGATTCGGACGCGACATGGCGAAGATAACGATGAAATTCGGCGGCACGTCGGTTGCCGATCTCGACCGGATTTGCCATGTGGCGAGCCTGGTGAAGCGCGAGATCGACCGCGGCAACCAGGTCGCCGTGGTCGTTTCCGCAATGGCGGGCGAGACCAACAAGCTTGTCGGCTGGACACGGGAGCTTTCGCCGCTCCACGACGCGCGCGAATACGACGTGGTCGTCGCGGCGGGCGAACAGATCACCGCGGGGCTGCTGGCGGTCGCGCTCGGTGCGATCGGCGTCAGCGCGCGGTCCTGGATGGGCTGGCAGATTCCGATCAATACCTCGGCCATGCATGGTTCGGCCCGAATCGAGTCCATCGAGCCCACGCTGATGAACGAGCGTTTGGCGCAGGGACAGGTCGCAGTCGTGGCCGGGTTTCAAGGCATCGCGCCCGACCACCGCATCTCGACGCTCGGCCGCGGCGGTTCGGACACCAGCGCGGTTGCCGTCGCTGCCGCCATCAAGGCGGACCGTTGCGACATCTACACTGACGTCGACGGCGTCTACACTACCGATCCGCGCATCGTCGCCAAGGCGCGACGGCTGGAGAAGATCGCGTTCGAGGAAATGCTCGAGATGGCGTCCCTGGGCGCCAAGGTCCTGCAGACGCGTTCGGTGGAAATCGCCATGCTTCACCGCGTGCCCGTTCGCGTGCTTTCGACCTTCGATCCCGAAGCCGGTGGCACGCTTTTATGCGACGAGGAAGATATCGTGGAAAAGAAACCGGTCACCGGCATCGCCTATTCGCGCGACGAGGCGAAAATCACGCTGCACAAGATTCCGGACCGGCCGGGCATTGCTGCAGCCATCTTCGGACCGCTTGCCGATGCCGGCGTCAATGTCGACATGATCGTGCAGAACGTGTCGCGAAGACGGCAGCAAGACCGATCTCACCTTCACCGTCTCGCGCAGCGAGCTGGCCCGCGCGCTGTCGGCGCTCGAGCAGGCGGCGCCAGTCATCGGCTATCGCGATCTGACCCACGACGCCAGCGTCGCCAAGATCTCCATCATCGGCATCGGCATGCGCGCCCATCCGGGCGTGGCCCAGACCATGTTCCGGACGCTGTCGGACAAGGGGATCAATATCCAGGTGATCTCGACCTCGGAGATAAAGGTGAGCGTCCTGATCGCGGAAGAATATGTCGAGCTGGCGGTGCGGGCGCTTCATTCAGCCTACGAGCTGGATGTGGCCTGACGCGATGACGGCGATCGGCCCGCAACTTCCTCCTCGACCTCGCCCCGGAACGGTACTGATGCCATCGATCTCCGATGCGGGCCCGCGTTTGTTGCTGCGACGCCTGCGCGAGATCATGGCGGAGCAGACGAGCGCGCAGACGCGCCTCGACAAGCTCGTGCTCGTCATCGCCAACAACATGGTCGCGGAAGTCTGCTCGATCTATCTCCGGCGCGCCGGCAAATGGCTTGAATTGTTTGCCACCGAGGGTCTCATCGCGAACGGCCGTCCATCGCACCCGCCTCAAGGAAGGCGAGGGCCTCGTCGGACTCGTGGCGGAGACCGCGGAACCGGTGAATCTCAGCGACGCACCCGCCGACCCGCATTTCTCGTACCGCCCGGAAACGGGCGAAGACCCATACAAGCTCCTTTCTCGGCGTGCCGATCGTGCGCGGCGGCCAGGTCTTCGGCGTGCTCGTCGTGCAAAATCGTGCGGCGCGTCTCTACGCCGAAGAAGAGGTCGAGGCGCTGCAGACTGTCGCCATGGTGCTGGCCGAAGTCGTGGCGCAGGGCGGCCTTTTCAACGTCGCCGAGCTCGACGAGCCCGAGCTTCGCATCGACCGGCCGTTGAAATACACCGGCGAAGGCCTTTCGGAGGGCGTGGCGGTCGGACGCGTCGTGCTGCACGAGCCGCGCGTCAAGGTCGAGAAGATGATCGCAGACAATCCGCTCGACGAATTACGACGCCTCGAGGCCGCGATCGGCAAGCTTCGCATGTCCGTGGACGACATGCTCGAATCCAGCGAGCTCGATCTGACCGGCGAGGGGCGCGAGGTCATCGAGGCCTACCGGCTCTTCGCCTACGATCAGGGCTGGAGACAGCGCATGGCAGACGCGGTCAGGACCGGCCTCACGGCCGAGGCCGCGGTGGAGCGCGTGCAGGACGAAACGCGCCTGCGCGTCCAGCGGCTGGGCGATCCGATCCTGCGCGAGCGTGCGCACGATCTCGACGATCTGGCGCGCCGGTTGTTGCGGCATCTGACCGGCGAAGACACAACGCGCGACCTGCCGAAAGACGCCGTCGTCGTCGCGCGCGCCATGGGGCCAGCTGAGCTGCTGGATTACGGCCGCGGCGGGCTCGTGGCGCTTGTGCTGGAGGAAGCGGCATCGACCTCGCACGTCGCCATTGTCGCGCGCTCGATGGGGTTGCCGCTCATAGGCTCGCTCGAGGGCATCACCGATGCCGCGCGCTTCGGCGATATGATCGTCGTCGACGGCGAGAGTGGCGAAACCCATTTGCGGCCGGCGGGGGAGATCATCAGCGCCTTTGAGGCCAAGCGGACTCTGCGCGAACATCGCGTCGCGCGCTTTGCCGCCATCCGCGATCTGCCCGCCGTGACGCGCGACGGCGTGCCGGTGCGCCTGATGATGAATGCCGGCCTTGCGCTCGACATGCCGCATCTGGAAGAGTTGGGCGCCGATGGCGTCGGACTTTTCCGTACCGAGCTTCAGTTCATGATCGGCGAGACGATGCCGCGTCTCGCCGACCAGGCGAAGTTCTACAAGGAGATCATCGACGCGGCCGGCGAGAAGCCCGTGATCTTCCGTACGCTCGATCTCGGCGGCGACAAGGTTCTTCCCTACGCGCGCTGGGAGCGCGAGGAGAATCCGGCGCTGGGCTGGCGCGCGATCCGCATCGCGCTCGACCGGCCTGCGCTTCTTCGTTACCAGGTGCGCGCACTGCTGAGAGCCTCGGTCGGTCGCACGCTGCGTATCCTTCTGCCGATGGTCAGCGATGTCGCCGAGTTCAACCAGGCGCGTGCGCTCGTCGATCGGGAGATTGAACGCGCCCGGCTATTGACGCATCCCCAGCCGCGGCAAGTCCTGGTGGGCGCCATGCTGGAAGTGCCCGCACTCGCGTTCATGCTGCCGCAGATCATGCGCAGCGCGGATTTCGTCTCGATCGGCTCGAACGATCTTCTGGCCTTCACCTTCGCGGTCGACAGGACCAATCCGCGCGTTGCGCGGCGCTACGACAACCTCAATCCCGGGGCGCTGACGCTGATACGCCAGATCGTGCGCAGCGCCGCAGAGGCGGGCGGTGATGTCTCGCTTTGCGGCGAGATGGCCGGACGCCCGCTCGATGCCATGGCGCTTCTGGGACTGGGCCTGCGCACGCTGTCGATGCAGCCGGCCAATATCGGGCCGATCAAGATGATGATCCGCAGCTTGCATCTGGGCGAAGTGGCCCAGTTCGTCGACAAACTCTGTGGCCGGACCGACCATTCGCTCCGGACGCGCCTTGCGGCTTACGCGGCCGAGCGGGGGATTGTCCTCGAATAGGCGCCTTTGAGTCCCATACGCGACAATTGTCCACAAACTGCCGCTAGGCAGGGTGTTCCGTCCGCGTTATTCAAGGTTTGTTCGTCGGCGTGTGGCATCCTGCCTGTGGCCCCCGAACCCTAGAAATTCTTCGCCTAATCCGTTGATCCGACTGGCGAGATTTCGTCCGAGCTTGTAAAGGTTACAACAATGACAAAAGTCACCCGACTAACGCTCGACGACGAGGGCGGCCTGCAGAACCGCCGGATTCACCTGCGCGAGATATCCGGGGACGCCGACGCCCCGCTTGAGACTGTCGGTCAGGACCTTCGGGCCGCCCGTCTGCGCCGCGGCGACGATCTGGCGACGGTTTCGCGCGCGCTCAAGATCCGCAAGGATCATCTCGAAGCGCTGGAAGAGGACAGGCTCGAGGCGTTGCCCGGCCGCACCTACGCAATCGGCTTCATTCGCTCCTATGCCGACTATCTCGGTCTCGATGCGACGCAGAGCGTCGAGCGTTTCAAGGCGGAGATCGCCGGCAGGTCCGATCACACGACCCCGGTACAGGTCATCGAGGAGGACGATCACCGCCGCCTGCCGCAAGGCTGGATGATTATCGCCGGCGTGGTGATCCTCCTCCTGGCTTACGGCGCCTATCACCTCGCCATCTCGGCCGACCAGATGCTGGCGCAACCCGTGACGCCGCCGCCGCCACAGGCCGCCGCGGCCAAGCCCGTGGTCGTGGCCAAAGTGGCAAAGCGGCCAGCGCCCGCGCCGGTACCGGCGACACCTGCCGCGACCAGCAGCGGTGCGGCGCCTGCGCCCGGCATCGGCTACGTTCCGATGGATCAGCAATCAGGCAACGGGGCTGCTTCTCTGGCACCTGCCGGCAACGGCCTGTTTCCAAGCGGCGAGACGGTGCCCACGACGGCGCCGCAGCAGCAGGCGGAATCGCTCCCGCAGGGGCAGGTCTTCGGGGAGCAGAACAAGAGTGCCCGCGTCGTATTGCGGGTTCACACCGCGACCAAGATCCTGGTCATGGGTCCGGGCGGGATGATCTACATTAACCGCACGCTGAGGCCCGGTGACACCTATCAGGTTCCCAATCTGGTCGGGCTGACGCTGACAACTCCCGACGCGGGCGCAGTCGAGCTCGATCTCGACGGGGCCTCCATGGGGTTCGCCGGGAAGGACCAGGAAATGAAAGAGTTGGTTTCCCTGGATCCCCAGGCCATCGTCGACCGCTATAATGGCGGACGGGGCTGACGGGACGACGCCATGAGCATTCGCGCCTATCGCGACATTCACCGTCGCAAGTCGAAACAGATCCATGTCGGTCGGGTGCCCATCGGCGGCGACGCGCCGATCACCGTCCAGACCATGACGAACACGATCACGGGCGACGCGCGCGCGACGATCGATCAGATCCGCAAGGTCGAGGAGGCGGGCTGCGATATCGTCCGCGTCTCCTGCCCCGACGAAGACGCAACCAAGGCGCTGAGGGCGATCGTCAAGGCGTCCCAGATCCCGATCGTTGCCGATATCCATTTTCACTACAAACGCGCAATCGAGGCCGCGGAGGCAGGCGCCGCCTGCCTGCGCATCAATCCGGGCAACATCGGTTCCGCACAGCGCGTGAAAGACGTGGTCCAGGCCGCGAAGGACCACGGCTGCTCGATGCGTATCGGCGTGAACGCCGGGTCGCTCGAGAAGGAGCTGCTTGAGCGTTATGGCGAGCCTTGCCCTGAGGCGATGGTCGAAAGTGCGCTCAACCACGCGAAGATTCTCGAAGACAACGACTTCACCGAGTTCAAGATCAGCGTGAAAGCGTCCGATCCGTTTCTTCGCTGTCGCGGCCTATCAGGGCCTCGCCGAAGCCTGCGATTATCCGCTCCATCTCGGCATCACCGAGGCCGGTGGCATGATATCCGGCACGGTCAAGTCATCCATCGGCATGGGCATGCTGCTCTGGTCGGGCATCGGCGACACGATCCGCGTTTCGCTGTCGGCCGATCCGGTCGAGGAAGTCCGCGTTGGGTTCGACATCCTAAAATCGCTCAATCTGCGCCATCGCGGCGTGAACATCATCTCGTGCCCGTCCTGCGCGCGGCAGGGCTTCAACGTGATCGAGACGGTGCAGGTGTTGGAAGAGCGCCTGAAGCACATCTCCACGCCAATGACGCTCTCGATCATCGGCTGCGTCGTGAACGGTCCGGGCGAAGCGCGCGAGACCGATCTCGGCTTCACCGGCGGCGGTTCCGGCAAGGGCGCCGGCATGATCTATCTGAACGGCAAGCCGGCCTACAAGCTCGACAACGGGAAGCTCGTCGATCACGTCGTGGAGCTTTGCGAGAAGAAGGCCGCCGAAATCGAGACCACGCGCGGCAAGACTTCGAACCCGCGCAGTAGCGCGGTTCAAGTCCAGCAATGATCTCCCGAGGCGAAACTATCGCGACTTGTCGATCGCTTTCATGCGGTGGAGGTGGAGCTTGCGTCCGGCGCCGGCGGGAACACCTTCGTGAAGCTTTCCAAGGAACATGCCGAGCTCGCTCCGGTCATCGCCGTGATCGAGGCGTATCGTGCGGCCGAACGCCAGCTGAAAGAGGCCGACGCCCTCATCGCCGACCCGAAGACCGATGCGGAGATGCGCGCGCTCGCCGAAGAAGAACGCGAAGAGGCCAAGGGCCGGCTCGGCGGGCTGGAGCAGAACGTCAAGATCCAGCTGCTGCCGAAAGACGCGGCCGACGCCTCGTCGGCCATCATCGAAATCCGCGCGGGGACGGGCGGCGACGAAGCCGCCCTGTTCGCGGCCGATTTGCTGCGCATGTACCAACGCTATTGCCAGCTGCAGGGCTGGCGAACCGACTTGCTCAGCTTGAGTGAAAGCGATCTAGGCGGCGTCAAGGAAGCCGTCATGGAAGTGGCGGGGCAGGGCGCCTTCGCCAAGCTGAAATTCGAGAGCGGGGGCCATCGCGTTCAGCGCGTGCCGGTGACCGAAGCAGGGGGACGCATCCACACCTCGGCCGCGACCGTGGCCGTTCTGCCGGAGCCGGAAGACGTCGAGGTCACCGTCGACGACAAGGACTTGCGTATTGACGTCTACCGCGCCTCGGGCGCCGGCGGACAGCACGTCAACAAGACTGAGAGCGCGGTCCGCATCACCCATATCCCGAGCGGCATCGTCGTCGCCCAGCAGGAAGAGAAATCGCAGCACAAGAACAAGGCAAAGGCGATGAAGATCCTGAAGGCGAAGCTCTACGATGCCGAGCGCGAGCGTGTCGACAAGGCGCGCGCCAGCGAGCGCAAGGGGCTGATCGGGTCGGGCGACCGCTCGGAACGCATCCGGACCTACAACTACCCACAAGGGCGTGTCACGGATCACCGGATAAACCTCACGCTCTACAAGCTCGAGCGAATCCTCTCCGGCGACGATCTGGGCGAGATCATCGAGGCGCTGGTCACCGAGGACCAGGCGAGCCGCCTCTCCGAGCTGGAATCCGAGGCGTGACCGCGCGCGAAGCGTTCGCCGAGGCCGCGGCAGCGCTAACCGCGGCGGGCGTCGAAGCGCCGCGACTGGATGCGCGCCTGCTCCTCGCCGAAGCTTTCGGCGCTTCCGGGAACACTCCCGCCTCGTCGCTGCCGACGCCCAACCTGGCCCAGCGGGCGAAATTCGAGGCGATGATTGCGCGCCGCGCGGCGCGGGAGCCACTGGCCTACATTCTCGGCCGCAAGGAGTTCTGGAGCCTCGATTTCGAGGTGGGTCCGGGCGTTCTCGTTCCGCGCCCGGAGACCGAGACTCTGATCGAAACGCTGTTGCAGCTTATGCCCGACCGGCAGGCAACGCTCGATATTCTCGATCTCGGAACGGGCAGCGCCTGCCTGCTGATTGCGGCTCTGGGCCAATACGCAAAGGCGAATGGGACAGGTGTCGAGAAGTCTGCAGATGCATTCACCTGGGCGCGGCACAACGTCTCCGCGCACCAGCTTGGCGGTCGTACGCGTCTCGAAGCGGTCGATTGGTGCACGATGCCGTTCGGACGCTTCGACGTGATCCTGTCGAATCCGCCCTACGTCAAGTCGGCGGATCTCGCGGCAGTGGCACCCGAGGTCGCGCGTTTCGAACCCATAGTAGCGCTTGATGGCGGTGCGGACGGGCTTGATGCCTACCGCGCGCTCGCGCCGCGAATCAGTGCGATGTTGAAACCCGGCGGCGTGGCCCTGATCGAGATTGGCGCGGGCCAGGCGAGTTCCGTTCCGGCCCTGTTTGGCGCAAGCGGTGTCAACACGGAGCGAATAGTGCCGGATTTGGCTGGAATTCCGCGATGTCTCGCTGTGCGCGTCCCCGACAGGGCAAACCCTTAGCGGCGAAATAACAGTTGGAAACGACGGCGCAACTCGCTAGCTTCCCGGCCCGTGGGGATACGGAAGCCCCGCCGGCGAGTTCGGCCTTTCCAAGGGCCGGCTGGGGGGCCGGAGCGGCAAGGCCGCGGTTTCCGTGCATATGAAAGACGAGCCCTGCGCCCTCAAGTGGGTCGAGCGAGCGCCTGCACTGTTTCCGGTGTGGCGTGGGCACGACAAGGGCGCTGCGCCCGCGTGACGGAATAAACCTGGATCGTTAGACATAGGGGCTGAAGTGAAGCGCTCACGCAGAGGCGGCCGCAGGCCGCAGAACAATCATGGTGGCGGCCACAACAACAACCACAGCGGTGGCGGTGGCGGCGGTCACAATCCGAACCGGACGTTCGAACTCGAACGGACCGGAAGTGAAGATTCGCGGCTCGGCCGCGCATGTCTATGAGAAATATCTGCAACTCGCGCGTGACGCCAATTCGTCCGGCGATCGCGTGATGGCGGAGAGCTACCTCCAGCACGCCGAGCACTATTTCCGCATTCTCGCCGCCCAGCAGGCCCAGGCGCAGCTCCAGCAGCAGCAATATCAGCAGGCAAACGGCGGAAATGGCCAGCAGCGCCCCGCCGGGGCCAATGGAGAGCAAGCATTTCCGCAGCAGGGCGTCAGTGCGCCTGCCTTTACGCTGAACGAGGCCGGCATGGCCGAGGACGACGAAGAGGGCGAAGAAGCCGGCGCGGAATAGCCGCGTCCGGTAACGGGGGTACTTCTCATGAAAGCAACCGCTTAAGCCTCGACCGTTCCAGAACTGGTCGATCCGAGGGCGAATATCCGCGCGACGAGCGCGGGTTCGGCTTGCGTTGTCTCTTTCGGCAAGGAATCTCCCGTGCGGACTTCGTCTCCGTCCGGCGTGCTGTGGAAGCATGCGGACTTCATGCGGCTCTGGGCCGCCCAAACCATTTCCTCATTCGGGGCGCGCATCGCGCGTGAAGGGCTGCCGCTCGCGGCGGTGCTGTCGACTCGGGCCTCCATCGTCGAGATCGGCATTCTCGTAGCCCTGGCGACGGCGCCGGGTGTGGCCGTCGGTCTGCTTGCCGGAGGAATGGTCGACCGCCGCGACAAACGCGGGATCATGATCGCGAGCGACTTGGTGCGCGCGGCGGTGCTCGCAACGGTGCCCCTTGCCGCCCTGTTTCATCTTCTGTCGATGACGCAGCTCTACGCCGCGGCTTTTTTCGCAGGCGGCGCGGGCGTTCTGTTCGACATCGCCGACCATGCCTATCTTCCTAACCTGATCGGGCGAAGCGAGCTGCTCGAAGGAAATACCAAGCTGAGCGTCACGGAGTCCCTGGCCGAAATCGGCGGCCCGGCGGTGGCCGGAGTCCTCGTCCAGATGCTGACGGCGCCCTTCGCAATCGCCGTCAACGCGGTCACCTACCTCATCTCGGCGGTGTTCCTGTTCGCGATCCGCAAGCGCGAGGAAGTTCGCGAGAGGGTGGGGGAAAGCCGCCTGTGGTGGTCGGACATCCGTGCGGGGCTCGACGCCGTTCTCTCGAACGAGTTCGTGTGCCCGCTGTTCGTCATGGCGGTGGCGGGCGCGTTCTTCGGATCGTTCTTCAGCACTCTCTACATCGTGTTCGCCGTGCGGACGCTGGGGCTGACCCCCGCCTTGCTGGGTTTCACCATTGCCGTCGGCGGCGTCGCCTCGCTGATCGGGACGGGGTTCGCACCGCGCATCGTCCGGGCGCTGGGCGTGGGCCCGGCCATTCTCTGGGCCAATCTCATTGCGGCGTTGAGCGCGGCGTTCATCCCGCTGGCAGCAGGCCCCCTGGCGCTCAGGGTCGCCTTCCTGGCGGCCGCACAGTTCGGCGGCGACTCCTTCGGAACCGCCGCCATCATCCCGGCGGTTAGTGCCCGCCAGAGCCTGCTGCCCGGCCCGGTTCTGGGACGGGCGGCGGCCGCCTTCCAGGCAGGGCCCGGTGCCATGCGCGTGACGGGCGCGCTCGTCGGGGGCATCCTGGCCACTCTGATCGGCAGCCGGGAAACGCTCTGGATCGTCGTGGCGGGCAACGTCGCCATCGTTCTCTGGGGCTTTGCGACGCCGCTCCGCCGGCTCGGTTCCCTTCCCACCTGACGGCAAATCCGGCCGACCCCTTGAGTTTTGTTGTTCCAAAACACAGATAACCTGCCGGGACGGTGCTCATATGGGGCCGTACCCATATGCATAAGACCCGGACGGGCGGCTCGCGAAGAGGCCTTGGCCGGGGGCTTTGAAAGGAAGACCATGGACGCCGAAAAATTCACTGAGCGCGCGCGCGGATTCATGCAATCTGCGCAAGGGTTGGCCCTTCGCTCCAACCACCAGTATTTCAGCCCCGAACATCTGCTGAAGGTCCTCATCGACGACGAGGAGGGCTTGGCAGCTCGGCTGATCGCGGCCGCCGGCGGCAAGCCGGAGCAGGTGCGCGATGCCGTCGAGCGGGCGCTCGCCAAGCTGCCCCGTGTCGAAGGATCGGGTTCGGGGCAGGTTTATCTCGCGCCAACGACGGCGCGGCTGTTCGATTCCGCCGAACAGATCGCGAAGAAGGCGGGCGACAGCTTCGTCACCGCCGAGATGATGCTGCTCGCGCTCACGATGGCGGCCGAGACCGACAGCGCCAAGATCCTGAAGGACGCGGGTGTCACGGCGCTGAACCTGAACAAGGCGATCGCCGATATCCGCCAGGGGCGCAACGCGGATTCCGCGACTGCGGAGAACCAGTACGACGCACTCAAGAAGTATGCGCGCGACCTGACCGAAGTCGCCCGTTCGGGCAAGCTCGATCCCGTCATCGGCCGCGACGAGGAAATCCGCCGTACGATCCAGGTGCTGGCGCGGCGAACGAAGAACAATCCCGTCCTCATCGGCGAGCCCGGTGTTGGCAAGACCGCAATCGCCGAAGGCCTTGCGCTGCGGATCGTCAATGGCGACGTGCCGGAGAGCCTGCGCGACAAGCGGCTGATGGCGCTCGACATGGGCGCGCTGATCGCGGGCGCGAAGTTCCGCGGCGAGTTCGAGGAGCGGCTCAAGGCCGTCCTGAACGAGGTCACCGCAGCCGAGGGCAAGGTCATCCTTTTCATCGACGAGATGCACACCCTCGTCGGTGCCGGCAAAGCCGAGGGCGCGATGGACGCGTCCAACCTGCTGAAGCCGGCGCTGGCGCGCGGCGAGCTTCATTGCATCGGCGCGACCACGCTCGACGAGTACCGCAAGCATGTCGAGAAGGACGCGGCCCTCGCACGCCGCTTCCAGCCCGTTTTCGTCAACGAACCGACCGTGGAAGACACGATCTCGATCCTGCGCGGGCTGAAAGAAAAATACGAAGTGCATCACGGCGTGCGGATCACCGATTCCGCGATCGTCGCCGCGGCGCAGCTTTCCAGCCGCTACATCACGGACCGCTTTCTCCCGGACAAGGCCATTGACCTGATGGACGAGTCCGCGAGCCGCCTGCGCATGCAGATCGATTCCAAGCCCGAAGCGCTCGACGAGCTCGACCGCCGCATCATGCAGCTCAAGATTGAACGCGAGGCGCTCAAGAAGGAATCGGACGCGGCATCGAAGGACAGGCTCAAGGCCCTCGATGTCGAACTTGTCGAGCTCGAGGAAAAGTCGGCCGCAATGACGGCGAAGTGGCTCGAGGAGAAGAAGTCGGTCCAGAACGTTCAGGGCATCAAGGAAAAGCTGGATGCGGCGCGTCAAGAGCTCGAAGTCGCGCAACGGCGCGGTGATCTCGCGCGCGCCGGCGAGCTCGCCTATGGCGTGATCCCGGACTTCGAGAAGAAGCTGAAAGTGATCGAAGAAAAGGGGGGGGCCGCGCTCTCGAGGGAAGCCGTCACGGCAGAAGATATCGCCGGTGTCGTCTCGCGTTGGACCGGCATTCCCGTCGACAAGATGCTCGAGGGCGAGCGCGCGAAATTGCTCCGCATGGAGGAAGCGCTGGAAGGCCGCGTCGTCGGCCAGCACGAAGCCGTGCGCGCCGTCTCCAATGCGGTGCGCCGCGCCAGAGCGGGTCTGCAGGACCCTAACCGTCCGATCGGTTCGTTCCTGTTCCTCGGGCCCACCGGCGTCGGCAAGACCGAACTCACCAAGGCGCTCGCCTCGTTCCTCTTCGACGACGACACCGCGATGGTGCGCATCGACATGAGCGAGTTCATGGAGAAGCATTCCGTGGCCCGCCTCATCGGCGCGCCTCCCGGCTATGTCGGCTACGAGGAGGGCGGCACGCTGACCGAAGCGGTTCGCAGGCGCCCTTACCAGGTCATCTTGTTCGACGAGGTCGAAAAAGCCCATCACGACGTCTTCAACGTCCTCCTGCAGGTGCTCGATGACGGACGGCTGACGGACGGGCAGGGCCGCACGGTCGACTTCCGAAACACCGTGATTATCCTGACCTCCAATCTCGGCACGGAATATCTGTCGACCGAGACGGGCGGCGAGACGGCGGCGGTCAGGGCTCAGGTGATGAATGCTGTGCGAGGGCATTTCCGGCCGGAGTTCCTGAACCGGCTGGACGAGATCATTCTGTTCCACCGCCTGACGCGTACGGATATGGACAAGATCGTCGAGATACAGGTCGAACGGCTGACCAAGCTTCTGGCCGATCGCAAGATCGAGATAGTCCTCGACAAGCGCGCCCGCGAATGGCTCGCGCAGGAGGGCTACGATCCCGTCTATGGCGCGAGGCCCCTGAAGCGCGTCATCCAGCGCCGGCTGCAGGACCCGCTCGCCCAACTCATTCTGGAAGGCACAATTGTCGACGGCTCGAAGGTGAAGGTGAGCACCGGCAAGAAGGGGCTCACGATCGACGGTAAGGAATTTGCGGCCGACACCGACGATCTCGACGTGGAGCAGGCCCCTAGCCGGTCGCTGCACTAAACGCTGCCTGAACGAAGATACCCGATACCGTCATCGTCCGGCGCGCGGAACAGGGCGTAAATTGGGTCACCCCGGACGCACTATGCGCGCCGGGTGATGACGATTGATGGGTGTGGGAAGAAAAGGTTCTTCGCGCGCGCTCAATTTTCCGCTTACGGAGTCCTTACTTCGCCTTCGCCTGACGCAGGTCGGTGCTGACGTCGGCGATCTTGGTCTCGAGCGGCATCGAGGCGATCTGCGAATCCAGATGCAGACGCTCGACGAGGAAGTTCCGCAGATCGCGACCCTCAAGCAGGCGACCCTGTGCGATCTTCACGGTCTGCGGATTGACCTGCACGTTGTTGATGCGGATCTCGTAATGCAGGTGAGGTCCGGTCGCCATGCCGCTCATTCCGCTATAGGCTACTACCTGGCCCTGGCGCACATGCGCGCCCTGGTGCAGGCCCGGCGCGAAGCGCGACAAATGGGCGTAGGCGGTCGAGTAGCCGTTTCCGTGATTGATCAGGACGAAATTGCCGTAGCCGTCTGCACGCCCATGAAGGTGACGGTGCCTTCGCCGGCCGCCATTACCGGCGTTCCGATCGGCACGCCGAAATCGATACCCTTGTGCATGCGCGTGTAGCCCAGGATCGGATGGAAGCGCATGCCGAAGCCAGACGTGATGCGAGCGCCGTCGACGGGAGTCTTCATGAGCATGCCCTTCGCGCTGCGGCCGCGGGCGTCAAAATAATCGGGCGGATCGTTGGGATCTGGCTGATAGCGATAGAGCGCGATCTCGTGTCCGTCGGTGCGCATCACCGCGTAGGAGATCTGGCCTTCCTTCGCGGGCTGACCGTCGGGCGTATAGTAGTAGTCGTAGAAGACTTCGAAAGAGTCGCCCGGCTTGATGTCGCGCTGGAAGTCCACCTTGTAGGAGAACATGTGGATCATCTCGACGACGACATCGGCGGGAATGCCGGCCTGCATCGCCGCGAGATAGAGCCAGGAATCGATCGTCGCGCCGCCACGATGCTCGTGGGCTACGAGTTGCTTGACGGCGTCGTTGGCGGTGAAGGTGCCGTCGGACGCGCGCGCGATCGTGACGTCGTGCTCGACGCTCGGCGAGAACGCGACCGAGAGTAGCTTGCCTGCGGGCGTGCTCTGCGCCGGCGTGAAGGCACCGGAGGAGTCGGTGTCTTCGTCGCTGCCGTCGCCAGAAAGGTCGAGATTTGCGACCGGTGCGTCCAGAGCGTTCTGGGTCGGCGATGTGGCGGGTGCGTTCGCCTGAAATGTCAGGGCGAGGGCCTGACCGGCGCGGAGGCTGCGCAGGTCGTAGACCTTCGCCAGCGCGTTTACAGCGGCCTGCGCGTCGGCTTGCGTCACGCCCGCGTCGGTCAGCGCGCTGGCGAGCGTATCGCCCGAGCCCAGTGTGATCGTGCGTGTTTCGACGCCGGGCGTCGGATTGCCGTTGTCCCCCGACTGTTCCGCTCCGAGCGCGTTGTCTAGCGAGCCCTGAGCTACGTCTTGCGCTGCGGGGCCGCGAACGGTGTTTGTTTGTCCGGCGCCCGCAAACGACGCATAGGACGCACTGCTCGCACGGGTGAGCTGCTGAAACAGCTGATAGGGCAGAAGCGAATGCGCCTGTCCCCCGTCGGCGTTGTAATTTCCGCTCGGCGGGACCGTCGCCTGGCGAGCCACGCGATCGTACCGGCGATGACGGCGGTCAGCGACGTGGAGACGAGAGCCCAGCGGCCATCTGTCGTCGAAAGGGCGGATGCTGCGCCGCGCGTGGCGCGCTGCCATTGAGACACAAAGGATTTCTTGTGTCGGCTCGGTACGACGGATCACGTCGGCTCCTGTCTTTCAGGCGTCGGCGACAACCGCCAACCCCAGCCCAGTGTTATGCGTTCAGGCCGAACCGGCCTAAGCAAGGCATATAGCCTTAGGCATTCTAAGGACGTCAATCCTTTAAGGGCCGTTAACGATGCGCGTCGTTACGGTTGCATCGCTGCGGGACACCGCGCGAATGAATCAAAATTAAGGCCCGCAGTTGATTTCCTCGGGCCTCGCGAGTCCGATATGGAATTTTCCCTACAGCCGGACGAGCAGAGCTCGGCGATGCGGCCGTGAAACCAGCCGATCCCCTTCGCCAGATGCAGCACGACGAAGAACAGCAGCACACCGATCGACCACGAACAGAAGGAGACCGGGCGCGGTGTGGAAGAGGTGGTCCAGCCAGGCATGTCGCTGAACTGATATGCGAGTGACCGGTGCGAGGCTGAGCAGCGAGCCGCCGATCAGCGCGAGCGAGAGGACGATGCCGACCACTGCCAGCACGAAATAGATGACGCCGAGCGGCAGCATCAGCAGCAGATAGAAGATCGACGACCAGGTGCGCATGTCGATGAGCGCGTCCTTGATGCGGTCCCAGATCGTATTCGTCCGGTGCGACGGCGCGGGCAGCCGGCGCGGCATGCGCACGCCGAGCAGGCCCTCGACAATGCGTCCCTCGACATGGCTGAGCACACGCACCGACGCCGATGAACAGCAGCGCGAACGGAATGCCGATGATGAAGAAGGAAGCTGAGCGACAAAGAGAGGCCGACGACCGTCCAGGTGAAATAGAAGATGCCGGTCGCGAGCGAAAGCAGCATGTACAGAAGCGCGCCGTAGGCGCGCGGATCGCTGATCGACGTCGAAAAAGCCATTGTGTTGTGCAGGTTCTGCTCGGGTTCGGGAACGGGCCGGCAATCGCGGCTTCCATGGATCGGATACTCCTCTGCGATTTCCTGCGGCGTGCCGTAGGTCTCCACGACCGATGCCAGCACCATCCGTTTCGGGCGTATTGGGTTCTGTGCGATCTCGCCTGTCAGATGCTCTTCGCAATCGGCGAGCGCATCGCTGATGAGGCCCGGCGGCGCGCCTTGCAGAGCGCGCTGCAACTGATCGAGATAAGCGCGGACCGTTTCAGGCGGACGGTCGCGATCTCATGGCCGTGCCTCGCCTTGAGCGCGTCGTCGACGAATTCGCGCATGCCGCGCCAGGCGAACTGCCATTCGGCGAGCGCTTTGCGGCCTTCGTCGGTTATCGCGTAGTAGCGCCGCGGCGGTCCGAAGGCGGATGCTTCGACCCGGCTCTCCAGCAATCCCAGCGCGTTGAGCGAGCGGAGCACGGGATAGATCGCGCCCTGCTTGAAGATCAGACCGCCTTCGCCTTCGGCCTTCACGGCTTTGGCGATTTCGTAGCCATACATCTCCCGGCCCGCGCGAGCGAGCACGGCCAGGAGGACGAGCGATGAAAGCCCGGCCATCAGTTCCTTGCGGAATTTGCGCGTGTACGAAGTTTCGTCTGTCACGGGTTACGCGCCTTTCTTCCGCCTCCCAAGCTATTGCGAAGTTCAATCTAGCACGAAGTTCGTACTATGCAAGGGTCCCCTATACGGGACTTAGAAATAATTGATTTTGGGCGGTTTTTCGGTTAACGCGCCATATTTCTGGTTACCCGCGGCGCGGACCCGCCCGCGACGATGGGCCAAATGAGCAAGCCGTGCGCATCGGATTTCAGGGCGTTCCGAAGCCCGGTCTTCGTCACGCTGTGACGATCGTCGCGCGCCTATCCCGGCGAGCATCTTGGGCTGCAAGGATGACGAGCGAGTGGCCGGATCGGATTACGCCCGGGACGGTGATGCGCGGGATATCCGGCGACGCCGCGATCGGCAACCAAGTCGTGCTGCGCCTGCCGCTACTCGCTCGACAGAATGACGTTGCGCACTATCGGGTAGATCTGGTTCTGCCAGCGCGTGCCGGAAAAGACGCCGTAGTGGCCGACGCCGGCCTGCACGTAGTGCTTTTTCCGGAACGGCTTGATGCCGGAACAGAGATCATGGGCCGCTGCCGTCTGTCCCAGCGAGCAAATATCGTCGCGCTCGCCTTCGACGGTGAGAAGTGCGGTCTTGCGGATCGCGTCGGTGTCGACGCGGCGGCCTCGATATTTCAGCATGCCGCGCGGTAAAAGATACTCCTGGAAAACTCGTTGGACGGTCTCAAGATAGAATTCTGCGGGGAGGTCGAAGACGGAGAAATACTCGTCGTAGAAGTCCCGGTTGGCCTGCGCCTTCGCCTCCTCGCCGCGCACAATATGCGAGAACAGATCGAGATGGGCGCGGACATGGCGCGGTAGGTTCATCGACATGAACGCGGTAAGCTGCAGGAACCCTGGATAGACGCGGCGATGCGCGCCTGGGTAGCGCAACGGCACCGTCGCGATCAGGTTATCTTCGAACCATGAGATGTGGTGGGCAGTCGCGAGCTCGTTGACCTTGGTCGGGTTGATTTGCGTGTCGATCGGCCCTGCCATCAGGGTCAGGCTGCGCGGCGTGGCCGGGTTGCCGTCTTCCGCCATCACTGAAACCGCCGCAAGAACCGCCGCGCAAGGCTGGCAGACGGCAACCACGTGCGCGTCCGGACCAAGGAATTCTAGAAAGGCGATTGTCTGCGCGATGTAGTCGTCCATGCCGAAGCGGCCTTCCGCCATCGGCACGTCGCGCGCGTTTCTCCAATCGGTTATGTAGACGTCGTGGTCGGTCAGAAGCGTACGCGCGGTATTGCGCAGGAGTGTGGGGAAGTGTCCGGCCATCGGCGCCACCAGCATGAACTCGCGGCTGCGCGACATCGACGTCCTTCTTGAAGTGCAGCAGCGTGCCGAATGGCGCTACGAGCGCCGCCTCCTCGCGCACCCCGACCTGGCGGCCGCCCACGATCACGCTGTCGATGCCGTAGGGCGGGCGCTCATGGATCAGATGGGCCCGGGAAATCAGCTCCGTCGCGGCCGTCAGGGAGCGGAAGGTCAGGTTTCCGGCCGGTCCGGCGCAGGTCGCGCCACGCCAGGCGGCATTGGCGAGGCCTGCCCAAGACCGCAGCGGTGCCAAAAAATCGGACTGGGCCTGGTAAACCGCGTACATCATCCCTCGGAAACTATTCCCCACGCCGCCTTTAGAGTGCGGCAACCCATCGCCGGCATCGGGTGTATCCCCCGACGAAATACTAGTGCATTTTATGCTGCAGTGCGAAATAATTGTATAAATAGAGCAGGGTGGTGACGCCTAGTGAGCAAGGCAATCCTAACCATCTCCAGCAAGAACTACTCGTCTTGGTCGCTGCGCGGCTGGCTCATTTGCCGCATGGCCGGCCTCGACTTCGAGGAGGCATTGCTGTCGAGCGACGATCCGTCCGCCCGCGCGGAGCTTCTGCTTTTGTCCCCATCATTTCTCGTGCCGTGTCTGATTGACGGCGACATTAAGGTCTGGGACACGCTCGCGATCGCCGAATATCTGAACGAATGCTTTCCGAAGTCAGGTCTGCTGCCGCACGATCTTGCCGCACGAACTCATTGTCGCTCCGTGTCTGGCGAGATGCATTCGGGATTCTCCAACCTGCGCTCGGCGTTGCCGATGAACCTCAAGGCGCATTATCCGCATTCCAAGATCTGGGCGGGCGCGCAACCCGACATCGACCGCGTTACCTCGATTTGGCGCGAATGCCTGAAGGCCTATGACGGGCCGTATCTGTTCGGCGCCAAGCCAACGCTCGGCGATGCGATGTACGCGCCGGTATGCACGCGATTCCTGACCTACGGTGTGAAGCTGGATCGTCTGTGCAAGGACTATTGCGATACGATCATGACTCTGCCCGACATGATGGAGTGGGTCGAGGCGGCGAAAGCCGAGCCGGACGCCGTCGAGGAGCTCGAAGCGGAATTCTGAGCTTCGGTAACGCTGTCAGCCGGCGTGCGCGAGGCTGTCCGCGTTGGCGACCTTCTGGATTTTCACATAATCCGTCTTGCCCGTTCCCAGCACGGGAATGTCGGCGGCGTAGAGGACGCGGCGAGGAACCGCGATTTCCGGTACGCCGTGATTGCGGGCCCAGCCCAGCAGGTCGATCCGGTCCGCGTCGGGGTTGGTGGTAACGAGGACGATCTGCTCGCCCTTGCGGCCATCGGTCACCGCCACCGCCGCGTGGCTGAATTCCGGCCACAGCGCCGAGGCGCAGCTTTCGACGATGGCGAGCGAGACCGTCTCGCCGCCGATCTTGGCGAAACGCTTCAACCGCCCCTTGATTGCGATGAAACCTTCGTCGTCGATGGCCACAACATCGCCCGTGTCATGCCATCCGCCCGGCGGCGGAATGATCGCACCGGGATTGTCGGGTCGGATATATCCGAGCATCACATTCGGTCCGCGCACGTAGAGGCGGCCGGCATCGGCAATTCCTTCGACGGGATCGAGGCGGTGCTCCATGCCCGGCATGAAACGCCCGACTGTGCCTGCCCTGTTCGCGCCGATCTGGTTCGCCGCGACCACGGGCGAGGCTTCGGTCACGCCGTAGCCCTCGAGCAGCTCGATCGAATATTTCTTGCGCAGCAATGCGCGCGTCTCGTCGCGCAACCGCTCGGCGCCGCACACGGCGAGCCGGAGACTGTTCAGGTCGCCCTGTTCGCCCGCCCGCGCATATTGCGAAATGAACGTGTCGGTCGAAAGCAGGATGGTCGCGCCGGATTCGCGGATGCGCCGGACGATCTCGTGCGGCTGCAGCGGCGTGGGATGAAAGATCGCCTTGATGCCCAGGAAAATCGGCATCAGCGCGCCGACCGTCAGCCCGAAACAGTGAAAGGTCGGCAGCGGATTGAACAATATGTCGTTCGGGTAGAGTGCGATGTGTTGGCGCACCTGTTCGACATTGGCGAGCAGGTTGCCGTGACTGAGCGCGACGCCCTTGGGCTCGCCCTCCGTTCCCGAGGTGAACAGGATCACCGCCGGTGTATGCTGAAAGGCGCGCGAGGTCACGAGCCGGGGGATCAGTCCGCCGACGAGCCCAAAGGCCTTGTCGGTCGCGCTGAGCTTTTCGCGGACTTCCTCCAGATAGATGAGCTTTGCGACCTTGCCGAGCTCGGCAATAAGCGGCTCGAACTTTCCGACCTCGACGAAGCGGTGAGCGGTGATCACGCGCTTGATCTTTGCCGTCTGGAGCGCAACGACGAGGCTGGCGGCGCCGCCGGTGAAGTTCAACATGGCCGGCACGCGGCCATATGCCGAGACTGCGAAAAACGCGATGACGGCCGCAGCCCCCGTCGGCAGCATGATGCCAACGGCTTCGCCCGGCTCCGTGCCCTTTTTGAGCGCATGGCCGAGGGCGAGCGCTGCGCGGATCACTTCGTCGTAGGACAGGACGCGCTCGTCGCCATCGACAAGGGCCGGCGTCTTGCCGCCGAATTTTCTGCGCGCATCGACCAGGGCGCGGAAGATCGACTTCGGCGCCTCATCGAGATCGAGCGGCACGATTTCCTCGCCCGACGCGGCCGCAACCGATGCCATGCTCATCAAGCCTCCCAAGTGGCCTTGCGGCGGGTTGAAGCCCCGCACGGTCTAATGCGGGTTAAAATCTAGCCCAGCCGCCGCGTCCCGCCAAAATCGCCGCCAAATGCGCCTCGCCTGCGGCACGGGGCGACGTGATTTTCACGCGTCGAGGCTATATCTCTTAACTCAGATGACGACCGTCTTCGACCAGGGCGAGAACGAACGCCGGGCGCTGCGCCATCCCGAAAAGGCCGCGAGGCCCGACTCGGCGATGATACGTAAGCCTGATTGGATTCGAGTCAAAGCGCCGGTCAGCCGGCAATACGCCGAAACCAGGGCGATCGTCCGCGAGCATCATCTCCACACCGTGTGCGAGGAGGCTGCCTGCCCGAATATCGGCGAGTGCTGGACGCATCGTCATGCCACGATGATGATCATGGGCGATACCTGCACGCGGGCCTGCGGCTTCTGCAACGTTAAGACGGGGCTGCCCGGTGCACTCGACCAGAACGAGCCATTGAACGTCGGCCGCGCCGTGGCGAAGCTGGGCCTCCAGCATGTTGTCATAACCTCCGTCGATCGCGACGATCTCGAGGACGGAGGCGCGGAACACTTCGCCCGCACCATCGGCGCAATCCGCCGCGAAAGCCCGGGCACTACCATCGAAGTGCTGACGCCCGACTTCCTGCGCAAGAAAGACGCGATCGAGGCCGTGATGACAGCGCGGCCCGACGTCCTCAACCACAATCTCGAGACCGTGCCGCGGCTTTACCTGAACGTTCGACCTGGCGCGCGCTATTACGCTTCGCTGCGCCTGCTCGAGCGCGCCAAGGAGCTCGCGCCGGAAGGCTTCACGAAATCCGGCCTGATGGTCGGGCTCGGCGAAAGCCGCGAAGAAATTATGCAAGTCATGGATGATCTGCGCGCGGCGCAGGTCGATTTCCTCACCATCGGCCAGTACCTCCAGCCGACGCGCAAGCACGTGGCCCTCGAGCGCTACTGGACACCCGACGAGTTCGCCGGCCTTGAACAGATCGCTCGCGCGCGCGGGTTCCTCATGGTTTCGGCGAGCCCGCTGACCCGTTCCTCGTATCACGCCGACACCGACTTCGCCGCGCTCAAGCGGGCGCGCGAGAGCCTCACGATCGCCACGTGACCGCCCATTCCGAGACGCGCGTTCTTCCGTATACAGCCGATCTCATGTACGCGGTCGTGGCAGACGTGGAGAAATATCCGGAGTTTCTGCCCTGGGTCGTGGGCTTGCGCGTGCTGAGGCGCGAGGCAGTGCGCGAGCGAGAGATCCTCTTCGCCGAGATGGTGGTCGGCTACGGCGCGTTGCGCGAGCGCTATACGAGCCGGGTGGTGCTCGATCCCGGCGATCGCCGCATCGGCGTGGTGCAAACGGAGGGACCGTTCAACGTCCTCGAGAATCACTGGCACTTCACGCCGACGCAGACGGGCAGCGTCGTCGATTTCTCCATCTCATTCGAGTTCAAGAGCAGGCTGCTCGGCGCAATTGCGAGCGCGGCACTGGAGAAGGTCATGTTCAGGATGGCGGACGCTTTCGAGGCGCGCGCCATGGCGCTGTCAGATCATCCGGTGAAGTAGGGCGAGCGCGGCTTCGACCGTCTTCAGGCGAATCTCGGTTCGGCCGATGTCGCCGAAGCGATGCGCCTCGTGAAGAATCGAGCGGCCCTCGCGTGCGGCCGCGATATGCACGAGCCCGACGGGCTTGAGCGGCGTGCCGCCTCCAGGACCCGCGACGCCGGTCACCGCGACGGCCAGATGCGCGTTCGAGTTCTCCACCGCGCCCTCGGCCATCATGCGGGCGACGGCCTCGGAGACCGAGCCGGCATCGGCCATCAGATCGCCGGGCACGCCGAGCATGTCTTCCTTCGAACGGTTCGAGTAGACGATGAAGCCGCGGTCGAGGATGTCGGAGGAGCCGGGAATTTCAGTGAGGCAGCCCGCGATCAGTCCGCCGGTGCAACTTTCCGCAGTCGCGATGCGGAGCCTGGCTTGGCGGGCATCGGCGAGGACGACTTTGGCAAGCGAGAGGAGAGCGTTCGAGAACATGGATTACACTAAGCCTTCGTGGGTCAACGCCGCAACGATGATGCCCGCGACCAATCCCGCAACGACATCGTCGGCCATCACCCCCAAGCCGCCGCGCATTTTCTCGGCGGCCGAGATGGGCCAAAGCTTGGTGATGTCGAACAGTCGGAACAGGGCGAAGGCGAGCGCGAAGCCCGGGAATGACAGTGGTGCGAAAGCACAGGCGATCCACTGCCCGGCCACTTCGTCGATCACGCATTCCGACGGATCTTCGCGGCCGGTCTGCCGCACATAGACGTCGCAAGCCCAGACGCCGAGGAGCGTAGCGATCGCCGCCGCGCCCGCAAGGCTGGCGACGCCGCCGTGGCGCAGGATCAGCCAGGCGAATGGAAGGGCTGCGATGCTCGCGATCGTCCCCGGTGCAACGGGAGCGCGTCCGATGTCGAATACGGTCGCGACGAGACGCGCGGCGCGGTTCATGCGTCGGGCGTGGGGAAAACGTGGACGTTGGCCGGCGAACCTTCGAGTATCGAGCCGGCGGCGCGGTAGAGACCGTTGCCGGCGGCATTGTCGCATTCGGTCAGCACGAACATCTCGCCGTAATCGCGACGCAACGACAACGCCTTCAGCATTTCGATCATTGCGCGCCCGACACCCTTTTGCCGATACGCTTCTTCGACGTCGACCTCATACAGAAACAGGTCGGTCTGGCCAAATCGGCGCAGAACATGTCCATAGACGCGTCCCAGCATCACACCCGTGTCGTCGCAGGCGATCACCAGAAGGAACGTCGGGTCGGCGAGAAACTCCGTCGCCTCCGAAGTCGACAACGTAACTCCGTTGAATTGGCGCGCCGCCTGCACGAACAAGGCCTCGTCGCCTTGTCCGAGAAGCCTGATTTCCATCATGTCAGGCTCACGCTTGCGATGGCTTGCGCGGCGAGGCCTTCGCGGCGGCCGGTGAAGCCCATGCCCTCCGTCGTGGTTGCCTTGACACTGACGCGGTCCGCATCGATGTGCAGGATCTCGGCAATGCGCGCGCGCATGGCCTCGCGATGTGGCGTGATTTTCGGGCGTTCGCAGATCAGCGTCACGTCGCAGTGCACGATGATGCCTCCTTTCGCGCGCACCAGCGAAGCCGCGTGGTCGAGGAATTTCCACGACGGCGCGCCGCGCCAGTGCGCGTCGGTTGGTGGAAAATGCACGCCGATGTCGCCCGCGCCGATGGTCGCCAGCAGCGCGTCGGTGAGGGCGTGCAGGCCGGCGTCCGCATCGGAATGGCCTTCGAGCGCGTGGTCATGCGCGATCCTGACGCCGCAAAGCCAGACATGATCGCCCGGCGCGAAGCGGTGCGCGTCGTAACCCATGCCGGTACGCGTTTCGCCGCGCTCCAGAAGCCGCTCCGCCATGATGAAATCCTCCGGCGTGGTGATCTTGATATTGCCTTCTTCGCCCGCGACGGCGGTGATCGCGAGGCCCGCCAGCTCTGCCAGCGCCATATCATCGGTCACGTCCTGCGCCGCGAATTTGCGATGCGCCTCGAGGATTGTCCCGAACTTGAATCCCTGCGGCGTCTGCGCGCGATGAAGGTTCTCGCGCGAGATCGTGGTCCAATGCCCGTCGGCATCGCGCCGGCGCAGCGTGTCCGCGATCGGCACAAGCGGGACCGCGGCGTCCGCACCCGCTGTCAGGGCCGAAATCACGCGCTCGCTCACTGCGGGCGAGACGAGCGGACGCGCCGCGTCATGGATCAGCACGAAGTCCGGCGCCCGCGTCGACAACGCCTCAAGCCCGCGCCGCACGGATTCCTGGCGGGTCCGGCCTCCCAGCGCGGGGGCGGGCAGCGAAAGTCCGGCTATCGCCTCGCCGAAAAGCGCTTCCTGGCCGGGCCCGATCATGACCTGCACTGTGCCAATGCGCGGATTGCGCAGGAGGGCCACCAGCGTGCGGCGCAGGATCGGCTGTCCGCGCAGGGGACGATATTGCTTCGGAACCTCGCCGCCAGCCCTCTCGCCGCGTCCAGCGGCAACAACCAGGGCAGCAATCTCGGTCATGGACACCCCTCGAGAGAGTTGGGACATAGCGCGTTTTTCCCCGCCGCGTTAGGGCTGTTCTAGACCACCCATTGCTCATGGAATGGTCATCGAGATAAGATGCTCAAGTTCTAGGCAAGGCTGCAATTTTGTCTGCTGCAACTGCGAAGAAAACTGGAGAGATCACATCGGCCTCGCTCATCGCGAACGCCCTGCCCATGCCGCTGCTCGTCATCGATCCCCGCCAGGATGTCGTTTTTGTGAATCCGGCTGCGGAACAGTTCTTCGACACGGGTGCGGGCCTGCTGCTCAAGCAGCGCATTGACGACATCGTTCCCTTCGGTTCGCCGCTGATCCAGCTCATCGCGCAGGCGCGCGAGCGCGGCGCGTCGGTCGGTGAGCGCGATGTCGATCTCTCAACTCCGCGGCGCGGCGAGCGTCTTGCCGACGTCGTGGTGACGCCGCTCGCGGAGCCCGAAGGCACTGTCGTCATCACGTTGCAGGAGCGCAGCCTGGCGCAGCGCATCGACCGCCAGCTCCTGCATCGCGGCGCCGTACGCTCGATGCACGGCATGGCGGCCGTGCTTGCACACGAGATCAAGAATCCGCTCGCAGGCATCCGCGGCGCTGCGCAATTGCTCGAAGAGTCTGTGCCCCAACAGGAGCGCGGCCTCACCCAGCTCATCTGCGCGGAAGCCGACCGCATCCGCGCGCTGATCGACCGCATGGAATCCTTCGGCGACACGCGCGCTTTTCCGCGTGCGCCAGTGAACATTCACGAAGTTCTCGATCGCGTGCGCAAGGTGGCCGAGAACGGCTTCGCGCGTGGCGTGACCTTCGTCGAGAATTTCGATCCCTCGTTGCCGGCGGTGCTCGGCGACCGCGACCAGCTGATCCAGGTGTTCATGAACCTCGTGCGCAACGCGGCCGACGCGCTGCCCGAAAGCGGCGGCGAGATCACGCTCACGACGGGCTATCGGCCCGGCGTTCGCTTCGGGGCGGCCGTCGCTGGCCAGAGACTGAGCCTGCCGCTCGAAGTGACGGTGCGAGACAACGGCTCCGGCGTGCCAAGCGATCTCATGCCCTACATCTTCGATCCGTTCGTAACGACGAAGCGCGGCGGTTCGGGCCTCGGCCTTGCCCTGGTCGCGAAAATCATCGGCGACCATGGCGGCGTGATCGAATGCAATTCCGTCTCCCGCCGCACGGTCTTCCGAATCCTGCTGCCCAAAGCGGGCGACCGCGACGAAGGAGGCTAAGATGCCCGCCGGCACCATCCTTGTGGCTGACGACGATTCCGCGATCCGCACCGTCCTCAACCAGGCGCTTGGCCGCGCGGGGTACGACGTGCGCACCACAGGCACGGCGGCCGGCCTATGGCGCTGGGTTTCGGCCGGCGACGGCAATCTCGTCATCACCGATGTTGTGCTGCCAGACGAGAGCGGCTTCGATCTCATTCCGCGTATAAAGCGGGTACGTCCCGATCTGCCCATCGTGGTGATGAGCGCGCAGAACACGATCCTGACCGCGATCACCGCGGCGGAGCGTGGCGCTTTCGACTATCTGCCCAAACCCTTCGACCTGAAGGAGCTGACGGCCGTGGTCCAGCGCGCGCTCGCGAGCCCGCAGCGTTCCCGCGAGCAGCAGCCTGCGGCCGATGCAGCCGAAGATCGCCTGCCGCTCATCGGCCGTTCGCCGGCGATGCAGGAGATCTATCGCGTCATTGCTCGACTCACCCAAACCGATCTCACCGTCATGATCATGGGCGAGAGCGGCACGGGAAAGGAGCTGGTCGCACGCGCGCTCCATGACTATGGCAAGCGGCGTCATGGCACCTTCGTCGCGGTCAACATGGCGGCGATCCCCAAGGAGCTGGTCGAAAGCGAATTGTTCGGCCACGAGCGCGGCGCCTTCACCGGCGCCACCAATCGCGGCATCGGCCGTTTCGAGCAGGCCGAAGGCGGCACGCTGTTCCTCGACGAGATCGGCGACATGCCGCTTGAGGCGCAGACGCGATTGCTGCGCGTGCTGCAACAGGGCGAATACACCACCGTCGGCGGCCGCATGCCGATCAAGACCGATGTGCGCATCATCGCGGCCACCAACCGCGACCTGCGCCAGCTCATCCAGCAGGGACTGTTCCGCGAGGATCTTTACTATCGCCTCAACGTCGTGCCGCTGCGCCTGCCGCCCTTGCGCGAAAGAAGCGAGGACATTCCCGATCTCGTACGACATTTCCTGCGCAAGGCGGAAGAGGAGGGCCTACCCACCAAGCGCGTCGATTCCGAAGCGCTCGACATCCTGCGGCGATATCGCTGGCCGGGCAATGTGCGCGAGCTCGAGAACCTCATCCGTCGCCTCGCGGTGCTGCATTCCGGCGACTCCATTCCCGGAACGGCCGTCGCCGCCGAGCTGAAAGAGCCGCCGCGTCCCTCGGAAGAGGACGTCAACGCCGAGCCCGCGTCGCTCAGCCAGGCGGTGGAACGTCACCTGACCCAGTATTTCGCCACGCATGGCGACCGCCTGCCGCCGGCCGGGATCTACGACCGTGTGCTGCGCGAGATCGAACGGCCGCTGCTCTCCATCTGCCTCGCCGCCACGCGCGGCAACCAGATCCGGGCGGCGCAGCTTCTGGGCCTCAACCGCAACACGCTGCGCAAAAAAATCCGCGACCTCGGCCTCGAAGTGATCCGCGGGCTCAGGGCGGAATAAGAAGCCCACGCCCGAGGAAAATATCCGTTCCGGCTACCCCGTTGAGTTCCGGCGTTTAGTTCCCACTTCTACGCAATGGATACTGACCACACCGCAGGAGGCCCTTTGGGGATCCTGGCGGATATCTACAAGTCGATCTTCGGTTCGCGCCGCAGGTCGAGGCGCTACCTCACGTCATACAGCCGCGTGCTGATATCGAGCGTTCCGCCCCTGCCCATTCCGCCAGTATCTGCACGAGTCCGGGTCGTTTAGCCCGGCGACGGCGGGGAGGTTTGCTGTACCGACGCGCTAGCCCTCGCCGAGCTGATGAAGAAGACATTTAATTTCGTCCAAAGAAACAGCGACCACTCCTGCCTTCGAACGGTCAGGGGTGTGACGCCGCGTGGCGCATTAAGCACAATCGCCTGATAGTACGTTGTGTTCTTGCAACAACCTGTGTCTTGGCTACACTGTTCTGGCACAACGAAGCGCTGCCCGAAGTCGGTGGTGCTCCACCGCAGCGCCGGGAACGAATGGCCACGACAAATGTGAGCGAAGCGCCCGGGCAGGGCGGCTTTTTCAACCTTTTGCGCGCGGCGTCCCGGCCTTCGCTGTTGGCGCTCCTTGTCGCGCCGCTGGCGATCCTGACGGGCGTGGCGACCTACGCCATCGTCACCGGCCTTGTTCCCTACAATCCAGCCCCCAGCCGTCTTATTGCTCTCCTTCTCCTCCACATCGTGCTCGATCTCAGTCTTGGCGGGTTGATCGCGTGGCGGCTGATGCGGCTCTGGCGCGAGCGCCGCAGCGGGCACGCCGGCGCGAGGCTTCATGTGCGGCTCGTCTCGATATTCATCGCCATTGCCGTGGTGCCCGCGATCCTCGTCGCCATCTTTGCGGCGGTGACGCTGAACCTCGGCATGGAGGCATGGTTCTCGCCGCGCGTGAAAACGGCGCTCAACGATGCGGTGACCGTGTCGCGCCATTACATGGCCGAGAAGGGCAACGGCATCATCGTCGACGCCGGCGCGATCGCCGACGGCTTGCAGCTCGACCAGGGCCTGCGCGATCAGACCGGGCACATGCGCTACGCCGCGATGTTCGAGAAGCTGGCGATGATGACGCGCGACCGCGGCCTTTCGGCGTCCTTCCTGATCGACAGCCATGGCACGGTGCTGGGGAGCACCACCAAGCTCCAGTACACGACAGCAATCAGGCCTTCTGCCGCGGACATCGCGCAGGCGGGCGAGGGGCAGATCGTCGTCGACGGCAATCCCGAGACGGGCGTGGTGCGCGCACTCATCCAGCTCAGGGCGCTGAACGACGCCTATCTGCTCGTCGTGCGCTTAGTCGATCCCAAGGTGTTCGACTACTACCGGCGCACCGCGGTCGCCGTCAGCGAATATCACCGCCTCGAGCAGAACCGCACCGAAATCCAACTCATCTTCTTCGCGCTCTATGCCGCTGTGTCGCTCGTAATCCTGCTTGCCGCGATCTGGCTCGGCCTGTGGGCCGCGAACCGGCTGGTAAGGCCGATTTCGAGCCTGATCGATGCGGCCGAACGCGTCTCGGAGGGCGATCTAAAGGCGCAGGTCGCGATGGGTCGCGACGACGACGAAGTCGCAACGCTCGGGCGCGCCTTCAACCGCATGACCTCGCAGCTCGACGCCCAGCGCACCGCGCTGATCGAGGCAAATCAGCAGAACGACGAACGGCGCCGGTTCACGGAGACAGTGCTTGCCGGCGTGAGCGCGGGCGTGCTCGGCCTCGACGCGGACGGCAACATCACGATCGTCAACCGCGCCGCCGCGCGCCTCTTAAACGCCGATCCGGACGAGATCGAGGGCCATCATTACTCCGAAGCCGTGCCGGAGCTTGCGGCGCTCATCTACCGCGCGATCTCCGAACCTGTCGGCCGCGCGAGCGGCGATGTCACCATCAAGCGCGGCGCCTCGCCGCGCACTCTGAGCGTCCAGGTGGCAAGCGAGCGCGGCCCGCATGCGAGCGGCTTCGCCGTCACCTTCGACGACATTACCGACCTCGTCTCCGCGCAGCGCACGGCGGCCTGGGCCGACGTCGCAAGGCGCATAGCGCACGAGATCAGAAAATCCGCTGACGCCGATCCAGTTGTCGGCCGAACGGCTCAAGCGCAAATATGCAAGCGAAGTCACCACCGACCGCGAAGTGTTCGAGCAGTGCACGGACACCATCATCCGGCAGGTCGGCGACATCGGGCGCATGGTCGACGAATTTTCGTCCTTTGCGCGCATGCCGACTCCTGTTATGCGGCGCGAGAACGCGCAGGAACTGATCCATCAGGCGGCGTTCCTGCAACGCGTGGCCAATCCGCAGATCACCTTCGAGACTCGGTCGCCCCGCGAAACCGTTTACTTCGACTGCGACGGGCGTCTGGTCTCGCAGGCTTTGACGAACGTTCTCAAGAACGCAACCGAGAGCATCGGTGCACGCCACGCAAAAGGCGAAGACGCACCGGGGCGCATCGCGGTCGTGCTGGAACAAAAGGACGGGTTCGTGTTTTTCCGCATTATCGACAATGGCGTCGGCCTGCCGCCGGAACATCGCCATCGCCTGACCGAACCGTATGTCACGACGCGGACCAAGGGCACGGGACTGGGCCTCGCGATCGTCCGCAGATTTTCGAGGATCACGGAGGGGAAGTTGCTCTGACAGATGCCGATGACGAGCATGGGGCGGAAGTGACGCTGAAGTTCCCATTGCAACAAAAGACCGCCAGAGAGAAAGGGGCAGCGGATGAGCAAACACGCTTCGCACACAGCGCTGAGATTCTCGTCGTCGACGACGAGGAGGACATCCGCGACCTGGTTTCCGGAATCCTGCGCGACGAGGGTTTCGAGACCCGCGTCGCCGCGGACAGCGACAGCGCGCTGGGCGCCATGCGCCAGCGCCGCCCGCAGCTCGCGATCCTCGATATCTGGCTGCAGGGGAGCCGCCTCGACGGCATCCAGGTGCTCGACACCATCAAGCGAGAGCAACCCGATCTGCCGGTGGTGATGATCTCCGGCCACGGCACGATCGAGACGGCGGTCGCCTCGATCAAGAAGGGCGCCTACGACTTCATCGAGAAGCCGTTCAAGGCCGATCGCCTCATCCATGTCGTCGGCCGCGCTCTCAAATCCGCGCGCTTGAAGCGCGAAGTGCAGGAGCTGAAGCTCAAGGCGGGCGACAATTCCGAACTAGTCGGGCAATCCTCCGCGATCTCGCAATTGCGCCAGCTGATCGAGAAGATCGCGCCGACGAACAGCCGCGTTCTGATCACCGGGCCGTCCGGCTCTGGCAAGGAAGTCGTGGCGCGGCTTATTCATGCGCGCTCTCGCCGCGCGGCCAACGCGTTCGTCGCGATCAATTGCGCGACGATGGAGCCCGACCGCATCGAGGTCGAGCTCTTCGGCATCGAGAGCGGCGATGGGCCGCGCAAGACGGGCCTGTTCGAACTGGCGCATAACGGAACGCTCTTTCTCGACGAAGTGGCGGAGATGCCGCTCGAGACGCAGGGGAAGATCCTGCGCGTGCTGGTCGACCAGACCTTCCAGCGCGTCGGCGGCACGACGCGCGTGCAGGTCGATGCGCGGCTGGTCAGCTGCACCACGCGCGACCCGCGCGCCGAGATCGCCGCCGGCCGCTTCCGCGAGGACCTCTATCACCGCCTCAATGTGGTCCCGGTGCGCGTGCCGTCGCTGGCCGAGCATCGCGACGACGTGCCGGCGCTGGTCGCGCATTTCATGAAACGCCTGTCGGCCGCGAGCGGGCTTCCGACGCGCGAGATCGGAGATGATGCCATGGCTGTACTCCAGGCTCACACATGGCCCGGCAACGTACGTCAGCTGCGCAACATCGTGGAACGCCTCCTGATCCTGGCGAGCGACGACGCCGCACAGGCCGTTTCGGCCGATCTGCTTCCGGCCGATCTCGGCGCCAACGCGCCATGGGGCGGCGGCGGCGACCTCGTCATCTCGCTGCCCCTGCGCGAGGCGCGCGAGATCTTCGAACGCGATTATCTGATGGCCCAGATCAACCGCTTCGGCGGCAACATCTCGCGGACGGCGGCCTTCATCGGCATGGAACGCTCGGCGCTGCATCGCAAGCTGAAGTCGCTCGGCGTGGGACCCAACGGGCGCGAGAGCTTCAACGCGTGAGCAATGGCTGGCACGAAAACGCGCCGGCGGGCCGCATTGCCTATGTCGACGGACGCTACGTTCCGCATGGGGCGGCGGCGGTTCATATCGAAGACCGCGGACTGCAATTGGGTGACGCCGTCTATGAAGTCTGCAGCATCGCCGACGGTCGCCTGATGGACGAGGAGGAACACCTCGACCGTCTGGAACGCTCGCTGCGCGAGATCGAAATTCCGATGCCGATGCGGCGCGGCCCGCTAAAGCTCGTTATGCACGAACTCGTGCGCCGCAACCGCGTCGACGACGAACTCCTTTATCTGCAGGTCACGCGCGGCGCCGTCCGCCGCGATCATCCCATCCCGGCGAAAGCGCCGCGGCCGACTCTGATCCTGACGGCGCGATCCTGGAACAAGGCCTTCTTTGCCCACAAGCGCCGGGAGGAGTCGCGGTCATCACGCAACCCGACGAACGCTGGGCCCGTTGCGACATCAAGACAACGCAGCTCCTCGCCAACCTCCTGGCGAAAACCGCCGCGCGGCGGGCCGGGGCTTATGAGGCATGGTTGATCGACCGCGACGGCAATGTAACGGAAGGGTCATCCACGACCGCCTGGATCGTCACCGCCGACGGCCGGCTTGTGACCCGCAGCCTGAGCCATGCGATCCTCCCCGGCGTGACCCGTCGCGTCATCTTCGAGGCGGCGGAAGAGGCCCAGTTCGCTATCGCCGAGCAGCTTTTCACGCTCAAAGAGGCCGAAAATGCGAAAGAAGCGTTCATCTCGTCGGCGACGGGTGTCATACCCGTCACGATCATCGACGGCAAAACCGTGGGCGACGGCAAGCCCGGGGCCGTGACCAGAAGGGTCCAGGAACTTTATGCGTTGCGCTCAGCCGCAAGAGCCGGTGCGGCGGAACACCGCCATTGACCAGTTATTAGCCCTTTCGCAAATGCAACACGGGGGGATATGCTGGACCGATAGTGCTTCGCAGGGGCGCGAGCACAACAAGTGGGTCCACCCATGAGCGAAAAACAACAAAATCTGCAAGACACCTTTCTTAATGCCGTCCGAAAGAGCAAATCGTCCGTGACGATATTCCTCGTCAACGGCGTCAAGCTTCAAGGGAATATCACTTGGTTCGACAATTTCTGCGTGTTGCTGCGGAGGGACGGGCAAGCCCAACTCGTTTACAAACACGCGATCTCGACAGTCATGCCGCTGGGTCCGATCCAGCTGCAGGAAGAACAACCCGTAACCGCCGAAACGGTCTAGGCCGCAACGCGCATCTCAACGGTGAATCCCCCGCGCGAACGGCGTTCGTCGTTCACGTGGAGCCGAAAGCGCGCCGCGCCGGCGCGCGCCTCGACCGCGACGCGGAAGAACGCCTCGCGGAAGCCGTCGGCCTGACCGGCGCGATCGGCCTGAAGGTCATCGAACAATTCACCGTTCCGCTCGGGCGCGCGACGCCCGCCACGCTCATGGGCAGCGGCAAGGTCGAGGAGATCGGCGCGGCGGCCAAGGGACTGACACCGGAAGTCATCATCGTCAACGCGCAGCTTTCGCCTATCCAGCAGCGCAATCTGGAAAAGGCGTGGGACACTAAGGTGCTCGATCGCACCGCGCTGATTCTCGAGATCTTCGGCGAACGCGCGCGGACGCGGGAAGGCCGGCTGCAGGTCGAGCTGGCTCATCTCAATTATCAGCGCAGCCGCCTCGTGCGCTCCTGGACCCATCTCGAGCGCCAACGCGGCGGCTTCGGCTTCCTCGGCGGTCCGGGTGAAACCCAGATCGAGACCGACCGGCGGCTGATCGGCGAGAGGCTGACCAAGATCAAGAAGGAGCTCGAAGGCGTGAAGCGCACGCGCGGGCTCCAGCGCCAGGCGCGCAAGCGCGTGCCGTACCCCGTGATCGCGTTGGTCGGCTACACCAACGCAGGCAAGTCGACGCTGTTCAACACGCTGACGTCGTCGGACGTGCTCGCCAAGGACCTTCTGTTCGCCACCCTCGACCCCACCATGCGCGGCATCGAGCTCCCGCATGGGACCAAGACGATCCTCTCCGACACGGTCGGCTTCATCGCCGATCTCCCGGTCGAGCTGATTGCGGCGTTCCGCGCCACGCTGGAGGAGGTGCTGGAGGCCGATATCATCGCCCATGTGCGCGACGCGGCCCATGACGAGAGCGCGGCGCAGAAGGCCGACGTGCTCAAAGTCCTTTCCGAACTCGGCGTCGAGTCGGACAGGGAGCGACCGTTCATCGAAATTCTCAACAAGATCGACCTGCTGGAGCCGGAGGTTCGCGCCGGACTCCTGAACAGCGGCGACCGGCCGGATTTTCCCATAGCCATCTCGGCCTTAGGCGGCATCGGTCTGGACAAGCTAAAAGCCCGCTTCGAGACGGTCTTGACGCGTGACAACATCGCGTTTCGCCTGCATCTGGAACCCTCCGACGGTGAAGGACTGGCCTGGGTCTACCGTCACGGCCACGTGTTGGAGCGCATCGAGAACGACGACGGCGTGTCGCTCCTGGTCAGCACCGATCCACAGGAAGCCGAGCGCTTCGAAGGCCGCTTTCGCGGGAAAGTCACGCAAGAACAGGGCGCTGCCGTCCCTAGCTGATGTGGATGGTTCGGCAGGGGATATGTGGAGGAGGGCGGTCGCGTCCGCCTGCGATAGTTTTTACGACCAGCGTTGTCCCTTCCGTCACGCCGCTTTGCGGCGCGAGGAAAAGCTCCGCGACGCGGCGGGGCAACCTCCGCGCTAGCTAATTTTCGTCCTTCTTTGCTGCCTGCCAGAGCGCTTCCATCTCGTCGAGCGTGGCCTCCGCCGGCGTCTTACCTTTTTCGCGAAGAGCGGACTTCGATCGCCTTGAAGCGGCGGATGAATTTCGCGTTGGTGGTGTGGAGCGCCTTCTCGGGGTCGATCTTCAGGTGGCGGGCAAGATTGGCGACGACGAAGAGAAGGTCGCCGATCTCCTCCTCGAGCTTCTCCGGCTTGGTGTCGCGCGCCTCGACGACCTCTCGCGCCTCTTCGGCGATCTTCTCCAGCACCTTGGCGGCGGAATCCCAATCGAACCCGACGCTTGCGGCGCGCTTCTGAAGCTTCTCGGCACGCAGCAGCGCGGGCAGGGCGCGCGGCACGTCGTCGAGGAGTCCTTGCCACGGCTTGGCTGTGCGCTCGCGTTTCTTGTGCTCTTCCCAGGCAACAGTCTGCGCCTTCGCGTCGGCGATCGCGGCCGCTGAGCCGAAGACATGCGGGTGGCGGCCGATCATCTTGGCCGTGATCGCCTCGACCACGTCGCCGAAGGCGAATAGCCCGCGTTCCTCAGCCATCCTCGCATGATAGGCGACCTGGAGCAGGAGGTCGCCGAGCTCGTCCTTCAGCGCCGGCCAGTCCTTGTCCTCGATGGCGCCGGCGACCTCATAGGCTTCCTCGACCGTGTAGGGCGCGATGGTCTCGAAGCTCTGTTCGATGTCCCACGGACAGCCGGATTTCGGCTCGCGCAACCGGCGCATGATCTCAAGAAGGACGGCGATGTCAGGCGAGGGCGCGGTCATCAGGGGCGAACAGCGAATAGCGAATAGCGAATAGGGGAAAACCGGCCTATCCGCCACTCACAATTTCATCCGCTATTCGCTATTCAATATTCGCTTTGACGGTCGTCATCGCCTTGCCCACGAAGGCGAACAGCTCTGGGCTGACGGGAAACTTTTCTGTGTACTTCGCCGCGACCACCGGATCGGCCATGGCGTCGGCCCAGACCTTGCGCGCGCCTTCCGCCAACGCGGCGTCGCCGAGCGTGAATTGCTCGACCAGCGCCGACCAGCGCCGCGCGATGTCCATGGCAGCGGGCGAGGCGGGATCGCCCTTGGCCATTTCCTGGTTGGCGTCGGCGATCAGCGCGTTCCACTCCGCCGTGACCTTGCCCTGGTCGAAATAGCGCTTCGTCGTCTCGGCCAGCTTCTCGGGCGGGAAATGCTTCTCGATCAGCGGCTCGAAAACCGCCTGCCAGTCTTCCTTTGCCATCTTGGTGCTCATGGTCGTCTCCGTCGTCAAGGTTGCGAGATCGTCGACGGAAAGAGCCTCGCCATCGGCGAGCTTGGCGCGCGCCGCCCGGACCAGGGCCAGCGCGTGGCGGACGCGTTCTCCATCCGTCGCCAACGCCTGTTCCTGGAACGCCAGCACGGCATCGAGGCCCAGGCCTTTGCCGGCCATGAGCTGGGCGATGCGCGCCAGTGAAAGGCCAAGCCGCTTGAGCGCGACAACCTTGTGAAGAGCGGCGATCTCGGCCGGCCCGTACGAGCGCCAGCCGGCCTGGGTCCTGAGCGGCGTCACGAAGTCCGTGCGCCTCGTAGAGCCTGAGCGCCTTGACGCTCACTTCCAGAAGCGACGCGGTCTCGGCCGGGCTCAGATTACGGTCGGCGTTCATGAGGAGGGTTCTATCCATCGACCCGACGCTCCGTAAAGCCGGACCCTGGGGACGGCGCAAGCGGCAAATTGAGCCACGTGCGGAACCTCCTGTACCTGATATGGCGACAAACGATTTCCCTTCAAGAATGGCGCAGCACCGGCGTTTCGTTCAGGGTCCCGCGCGTTTCCGGGGGCCGCACCGCGTGGCATCGAACGCTTCGACGACGCTGCCGCAGTTCAAGAGCGAAGAGGGCCGTGCACGATTCCTGGCGGCCTACGACGCGGTTCTGCGTGCCTGGCCAGTCCCCTGCGAGGAGCTCGACGTTCCGACCCGGCTCGGCTCCACGCATGTCATCGCCTGCGGTTCGCCCGGCGCGCCGCCGCTCATCCTGCTGCCGAGCTTCGCCGGCACGGCCACGGTCTGGCGGCTGAACGCCGAAGGGCTTAGCCGTCACTTCCGCATTTATGCGGTCGACGTGATCGGCCAACCCGGCAAGAGCGCGGCCATACGGCGCCTGCGCAGCCGCCGCGACTTCGCGGACTGGCTCGGCGACGTGCTCGACGGCCTGCACATCGAACGCGCATCGATCGTCGGCTGCTCCTTCGGCGGCTTCCTCGCACTGAGCCAGGCGATGCTGACTCCCGATCGCGTCGCGCGCGTCGTGCTCATCAGCCCGGCCGGCGCCTTCGTCGGCCTGTCGTGGAAATTCCTCTACACGATGCGGATCCGCGGACCGGGCCTCAGGCTGTGGCGGCGCCTGATAGGCAACAAGAAGAGGTCTGGCCTCGCAGATCTCGGGCCGCGCATTCTTCCGCACGACCGTCTCTGGGCAATGCTGATGGGCGTGACCATGACCGAGGCGCCGAAGGTGAGCGTCATCAATGCGACGGTGTTCAGCAAGGCGCAACTGGGCGCAGTACGCGCGCCGGTCTTGCTGCTCATCGGCGATGAGGAGCGTCTCTACGAACCGCACGCGACGCTGACGCTCGCGCGAGAACGCATGCCCGGACTCGAGACCGCCATCGTGCCCAACGCCGACCATATCGCGGCGATGGCGCAGCCGGACGACGTGAACGCGCGGATCGTGCGCTTCCTCCAGGCCGGGTGAGGGTGCTCGTAGCCGATTTTCCTGAGCTCGGCCTTCACGGCCGCGGTCGTCCTGAACCGGTAATGCGTCGAGGTCCCGCCGCGGTAATCGCATTCGCACTCCGACCCGAAATGCGCACGGACAGCACAAGTTCTTCGTATAAGTAATATTATGGGAAATAGCGGGGCGATATTATACTTGACACATGCGTCATCCTCGGCCGAATAGAAATGACAGGCCGTCACTTTCAGAAGTCAGGACCGGGCTTCCGGGCATAACATCGCCAATTCCCATAGGATGCACCTGGAGGCATGTGCCGTGGGCAGCAAAAAACATTCGGATAAGCTACGAATATCCTCCCCGAGTTACAACGCGGCTACCTCATGATTGAATTCGTCAGTATTAATAACTTTCGTGGCTTTCAGCGTGTGCGACTGAACGGTCTCACGAGAATCAACCTGAGTCATCGTCGGCGACAACGGCGTTGGCAAGACAGCGCTCGTTGAAGGCTTGTTTTTCGGGACAGGAACCAGCCCAGAAATCGCGCTCTGGCTAAGGCAATGGCGCGGCGTCGACAGCGCGGCAGCATTGGGCAATTCGCAAGAACTGTACGACGGGTTGTTTCTCGACCTATTCCACAAATTTGACAAAGAGTTCTCGCCCATCCATTCGCCTGACGGGGTCAGGTGAAACGGTTAGGTCGCTTGAGTTCTACTACGACAACAGCGAGCCGACGCTGCTTTCAATTACCGACCAAACGCGCGGCGGCCTGCAATTCTATGTCCCGATCACATTCGAATGGACCAATCCGAGAGGAAAGGTCGATAGAGAGGTGACTCCTAGAATCCAACCAGGTGGCCTGCAAATACCACCGGTTTCGCTCCTCGCTCACGACGCGGCGTTCATGGCGTCTCGAATGCCCTTCCCAACGTCAAGTAATGCGCGATGGTTCTCGGAATTCAGCAAGATCGGCAAAGAGAACGTGTTTCTGTCGGCGCTCAAAACTCAGTTTCCTCACATAGAAGGTATGAGTGTTGAGGTTGACCTTGGTAATCCCGTCATCTTTGTGAAGATGAGTTGGATGGACAGAATAGGTCCCCATCTACCTTGCGTCTGACGGACTCCCTAATTTAAGTTGGTTTCGCTACTTCTGCATATCGCGCATAGCACGAAGAGTGCCCTGTTCGTGGACGAAATAGAAAACGGACTTCATCACTCGTGTCACACGAAATTGTGGGAGCAACTCCTAGCTTTCGCCGATCAATATGAAACGCAGCTTTTTATCACGACGCATAGCTGGGAATTTCTCAAAGCAGGTGCGCCGCTAATGGAAAAATTTCCAAACGATTTTTCCATGATTTAGGTCTATCAAGTGAATGGCGTTGGGAAGGCGAATATTGTTCCCGGAAAGAACGCCGCTGCTGCAATTGAAAATGAAATCGATCCTCGTGGGGGTAGTGTCGATGACGGTGACACTGACTAAGGATTTGGCGGTTCTGTGTGAGGGCGACGCAGACAAGAACTTTCTCGAATGTTGTCACTCTTGCCCCTGCGATGCCGAGTTTTGATTTTCCGTTCCCGTCAAAGGCGCTCTTTGGAGATCAGCGCTTCGGAGACATGCTAGAGGCGCTAAGGGGAGACCAAACTCACTTCGCAAAAATCAGGGGCATTTTGATCGTCGCCGATAGCGGCTCCAACGCTGGTACGATGTTCAACGACATATGCGGGCAAATTGGAACTGCAACCGGATTTGGAATCCCGAATGCTCCATTGGCTCTTGCTACGAGTGTGGATCGTCCGGCCATAGCAGTGATGTTGTTGCCTGATGAGGTATGCCGGAGCATTGGAAACCTTGTTGGCACGGGCGATCGTCGCAAAATACCCAAACATAACCGTCGAACAGTGCGTCGCGCAGTTCATGCATTGTGACAATATCGAGGCTCACACTTGGGCACCTGAAAAGCGCGACAAGGCAAGGTATCATTCGATGGTTGCCGTCCTCCATCATGATGATCCAAGCCGAGCGGCGTCTTGGACATTCCGAAATCCACCGGTTGTCGATATTATGGACCACAATTTCGACGGCGTTGCTCAACGACTGCGCGACTTCGAAACAGCTGTCCGAGCACTGCCATGAGGTAGAGTACATGATGACAAAGCAGCGCTTGCATGAAGACGATGTTCTTCGCCGAATGCTAAAGACACCGCCGAGGCCTCACACGCCGTTGAAGGCGCGCAAGGCCAAACAGAGCCCGACGAAACGCACTAAGCCGAAGAAGGCTCGAGAAGGCTTAAACCATTTTCTCCATGGCGGACGCTTCGCTTCGCTACTGGCAAGCCATTGCGTTTCCGCCAGCGGATGAAATCTTGCGCTCGTTGTTTAAGCGTCAGCTGTTTTGTTAGGACACCCGTACATGAGCCGCTTTCCGCGAATTCCCTGCAACGCAATATCTGCCCGCATGTCATCAGTGACACCGAGCGCGACGCGGTTGCTCATACGGAAGTCGAATTCGGCGAGATAGCGGTACAAATGTTGTTCGCTCATGTGCTGGTAAGTTCCGACAAGACCGCGCTTGAAGATCGAAAAAATCCCTCCGTCGTATTCACTGGACTTTCTCGCCGTCTTCCGACCTGCGGACAAATTCCTTGTTGTGGTTCACGGTCTCATGTTCGCGACCGCGAGCGTATATTCGTAGTGCTGCGCGCCGTCCGTGTGGAGTGTCGAAGCAGGATCGACTTCGCTGTGAAGCGCCTTCACGACTTCCGACTCTGATCGAACCTTTCGCGCCCATGATCTTCTTTGAGCGCACGCGACCGTCACGCTCGACCAGCGACACGAATTTCAGGTTCTTCGCGCGGGCACGCCGGACGCGATTTGCGCGAGGGCGCGATCTCAGTTTCGTCGGCCTCGACCACAAGGCCGTCAGCGTCAAGGGGAGGCTCAGAACCGGCCACAGGGGCCATGGCCTCACGGATGCGATGCGACATGAACCACGCCGTCTTGACCGTCACGCCCAGCATGCGGGCCAGCTGCTGCGAGGAAATGCCTTTCTTGGACGAGCAAAGTAGGTGGGTCGCATAGAGCCAAGTATTCAGCGGCACCTTGGAACGCTCAAAGACCGTCCCGACCGTGACCCGAGAACTGCATGCGGCAGGCGTTGCAGAACATCAGACCCTTGCGGCCCACCCTTGATGGACGGAGGCTTCGTTGATCACGCCGCAATGCGGGCAGATCGGGCCATCCGGCCACTGGAGGGGCTTCCAGATGGGTACGGGCGGCGGCTTCGTCGGTAAAGCGTTTCGGCAGGGCCTTAGGCATGGCAACTAACTCCTTATGCCCATTACATAAGGGTTTGTCTTGCATGTGCTCAAGTATAATATCGC
>CAWDKN010000066.1:0-38118 GCA_963802815.1 uncultured Alphaproteobacteria bacterium | reverse complement strand
CTCCGCCGGACCGCGAGGCCGTCCTCGCGCGAGTCGCGGAGCTTCATGGAATCGAGCACGCCGGCCCGTCTCGCAGAGCTCACGATGCTTCGACTCGACGGGGCCCGATTCACGTCCAAGACGGCGGCGGCAGTCCTCTTCGACGGCCAGCCCTCGGTCTTGACCGTCATTCGAGACGTCTCGGCGCGCAGGGAGCTCGTTACGCGGACGATGCACGTCGATCGGATGCTCGCCGTGGGGACCCTCGCCGCGGGCATCGGAACGGAATCAACAATCCTCTCGCCTACGTCTTCGCCAACGTTGCCTACGCCAGCGGCGAAATCACCGTGTGCAGCAACAGCTCCAGAACCTCGTCGCACGAGAAGCCTCCGCCGCGGCTCTGGCGTCCTCCTTGTCGGACGTCGTCGGCGTACTCGCCGAAGTCGACGAAGGCGCCGGCCGCATCCGGGACATCGCCCGCGATTTGAACACGCTCGCTCGCAACGACGAGGAACTCCAGATGGTCGACCTGAGGTCCGCGGCCGACTCCGCGCTCCGCATGGCGGCCCCCGAATCCGGCAGAAAGCCCGCGTCGTCCGGCAGTACGACGAAGTTCCGCCCGTTCGCGCGAGCGCGTCGAGGGTGAGCCAGGTCCTTCTCAACCTCGTCGTCAACGCGGCGCACGCCATCGCAAAAGGGGCGCACGACGCAAACGGGATCGCCATTTTGATCCGCTCGGACGGAGGGAACGTCATCGTGGAAGTGAAAGATACGGGCTGCGGGATCGCCCCCGAAAACGTCGAGCGCGTCTTCACACCGTTTTTCCGACCAAGCCGGTCGGGCAGGGTACGGGCCTGGGCCTCTCGATCTCGAAGCGAATCGTGCGGTCGCTCGGCGGCGACATCGAAGTCGAGAGCGCTGTGGGAAACGGAACGACGATGCGCGTGGTTGTGCCGCTCTTCAGCAGCCAAAAAGGACATTCCATGGCCGGTCCGCAATTCGTCTATGTGATGAAGGGTCTGTCGAAGACCTATCCGGGCGGCAAGCAGGTCCTGAAGGACATCTGGCTCAGCTTCTATCCGGGCGCCAAGATCGGCATCGTCGGCGTCAACGGGTCGGGCAAGTCGACGCTCATGCGCATCATGGCCGGGCAGGACAAGGAGTTCACCGGCGAAGCCTGGTCGGCCGACGGCGTCCGCATGGGCTACCTGCCGCAGGAGCCGCAGCTCGACGCGTCCAAGGACGTGCTCGGCAACGTGATGGAAGGCGTCGCCAAGAAAAGGCGCTGCTCGACCGCTACAACGAGATCGCTTCGAATTACTCCGACGAAACCGCCGACGAGATGGCGAAGCTGCAGGACGAGATCGAGGCGCAGGGCCTGTGGGATCTCGACAGCCAGGTCGAGATGGCGATGGACGCGCTGCGCTGTCCCGATCCCGACGCCGATGTGTCGAAGCTCTCCGGCGGCGAGCGCCGCCGCGTCGCTTTGTGCAAATTGCTGCTCGATGCGCCCGACATCCTCCTGCTCGACGAGCCGACCAACCATCTCGACGCGGAATCGGTGGCGTGGCTCGAGCACACGCTGCGCGAATACAAGGGCTCATCATCCTCGTCACCCATGACCGCTACTTCCTCGACAATGTCACGGGCTGGATCCTCGAGCTCGACCGCGGCCGCGGCATCCCGCACGAGGGCAACTACTCCACGTTCCTTGGCATGCAGGAAAAGCGCCTCAAGCAGGAAGGCTCCGAGGAAGAGGCGCGCAGAGCGGACGCTGGAGCGCGAGCGCGAATGGATCGCGCAGTCGCCGCGCGCCCGCCAGGCGAAGTCGAAGGCACGCATCAATTCCTATGAGGAACTGCTCGCCAAGTCGCAGGAGCAGCGCGGCGACGCGGCGCAGATCGTCATCCCGGCGGCGCAACGGCTGGGTTCGCTCGTCGTCGAAGCCGAAGAGTCGCCAAGGCCTACGGCGATCGCCTGCTTTTCGAGAACGTCCAGTTCAACCTGCCGCCCGGCGGCATCGTCGGCGTCATCGGTCCCAACGGCGCCGGCAAGACGACGTTGTTTCGCATGCTCACCGGGCAGGAGCAGCCCGACGCCGGCACGCTGCGCATCGGCGAGACGGTCGACATCGGGTATGTCGACCAGTCGCGCGACTCGCTCGATCCCAACAAGACGGTGTGGGAGGAGATCTCCGGCGGCACCGACATTCTCGAGCTCGGCAAGCGGACCATGGCGTCGCGCGCCTATGTCGGCGCCTTCAACTTCAAGGGCGGCGACCAGCAGAAGAAAGTGGGTCAGCTTTCGGGCGGCGAGCGCAACCGCGTGCACCTGGCGAAGATGCTGAAGTCGGGCGCGAACCTGCTGCTGCTCGACGAACCGACCAACGATCTCGACGTCGAAACCCTGCGCGCGCTGGAAGCCGCGCTCGAGGATTTCGCCGGCTGCGCCATGATCATCAGCCATGATCGCTGGTTCATCGACCGCGTCGCCACACACATGCTCGCCTTCGAGGGCGACAGCCATGTCGAGTGGTTCGAGGGCAATTTCCAGGACTACGAAGCCGACAAGAAACGCCGGCTGGGGATCGACGCCGATACCCCGCACCGCATCAAATACAAGCGGTTCGCGAGGACGTAGCCGTCCAAGTCAGCTCACTTTCAATACCATGACACCTGGGTGGCCCGCCGTTGCGGGCCATGGCAGCGATGTTCAGTGCTGGTTCTGCGCCTGGCTCTGGGTGCGGAACTGTTTCGCGAGGTCGCCCAGATGCGCGATCAGCGTGCTGATGCTGCCGTTGTTCTGGCCGAGGAACGCCGTGAACTGGTCGCGCTCTTCCTGCCCGAGCCAGATGCCTCCGACGCTGAAATCGACGACCTGCGGCTTGCCGGTATCGCTTTTCACGCGGAAATCGACTTCGAGCGGCTGTTGCCCGCTGTGGTCGTTGGGATCGACCATGACGGTCCGCACGACGTCGTCGTTGGGTCCGACCGACGTCGATCCGGTCACCTGCAGCGTCTGTCCGGCATATCGCGTGAAGTAGGATTGATAGACCGCGAGCGCATAGGTTTGGAACGCGTTGGCGAAGGCGTCGAGGTCGCTCTGCGGGGCGCCGCGGCGATACTGTCCCAGCGTGAACATCGCGATCCGCTTCATGTCGGTCAGGCTCAGCAGGAAGTGCGCGAATTGATCGCGCTTCTCGCCTTCGGACAGAGAATGGTTGTTCAGGAGCGCGAGACCGCGATCGACATTGACCGAGACGAAACTCTCGGCCGGCGTGGCAGCCGCTGCGGACTGCGCGAACAAGGGAAAGGCTGCGGCAAAGGCGAGGAAGATGAAGGCGCGGCGAATCAAGGGGGCGAACGTGGAGCGCATCGAATTTTCAGTCCTTGAAATAGGAAGCACGGGGCAATCGTCGCGGCCTGTTGTGGCAAGTTCGTGGCAAGCAGCGGCCTTATATAGGCAACAACGCACGGAGATCGATACCGGTTCTCCCAAATCTTGCGGCAAATTCTTCGCGTCGAGTTTCCATTCCGATTCGCGCCACCTCTGAGGGCAATGCGGCGACGCGCCGAAAGAGCCGCGCGCGATTTCCCTGAGCAATCGGGATCTTGCGCGCGCGAAGATTGCGTGGCGCGAAAGATTTGCGGCCCGCATCCCGCCGGATATGCGGGCTGTCGATTCGTGGAGTTGGCCGGCGCGCGGGGCCCTCACCCGCGCGATCGCGTCAGCGGCGAAAGCTACCCCCGGTGCCCGGCGCGGTCTTAACGGATTGCATACCCATATAAAGATATGTTTATATGTGTCCCGATTAGGAGGTCCTGTGACCAAGCTTGTGACCCTGCTGCGCGCGGCCGGCGACCCGACGCGCCTGCGCCTGCTGCTCGTGCTGCGACAGGCCGAGCTGACGGTCAGCGAGCTCGTGACCATCGTCGGCCAGAGCCAGCCGCGCGTCTCCCGGCATCTCAAGCTTCTCGGCGAGGCTGGCCTGCTCGATCGCTTCAAGGAAGGAAGCTGGGTCTTCTACCGCGCGGCGGAGCGCGGCGCGGGTGCGGAGCTTGCCGCCGTGCTGGCCTCGCTCGCCGCCGGCGAACCGGGACAGTACGAAGCCGATCTCGAGCGGCTGGCAAAAGTGCGCGAGGCGCGCGCGGCCGAAGCGGCCGCATACTTCAAGGCGAACGCGGCGGAGTGGGAGCGCATCCGTGCGCTGCACGCGCCGGACAAGGATGTGGAAGCCGCGATCGTCCGGCATCTGGCGGCGCGGCCGATCGAGAACCTCCTCGATGCCGGCACCGGGACGGGCCGCATGCTCGAATTGCTGGCGCCGCACGCCAAGCGCGCCATCGGCGTCGATGTGAGCCCCGACATGCTGGCGATCGCGCGCGATCGCATTGCGCGCGACCGCATCGCCCATGCCCAGGTGCGGCTCGGCGACATCTATCGCCTGCCGTTCGAGAGCGGGACCGCGCTGTCCGGTTTCGACGCCGTGCTGCTGCACCAGGTGCTGCATTATCTCGACGATCCGCAGTCGGCGGTCGTCGAGGCCGCACGCGTCATGCGCGCGGGCGGCCGCCTCGTCGTCGCCGATTTCGCGCCGCATCTGATGGAATTCCTGCGCACGGACTACGCCCATCGCCGGCTCGGCTTCACCGATGCGGAGATCCATGGCTGGTTCAGGGCGGCCGGCCTCAAGCCGCTGAAGGGCGAAGCCGTCGCGCCGCGCACCGACTCGGACAACAAGCTCGTCGTGAAGGTATGGCTCGCCGAGTCCGTCGCCAAAGCGCGTTCGGAGGCCGCATGAGCCTCAAGGATCTCGCGAGCAACGGCCGGCCTCTCGCCGTCTCCTTCGAATTCTCGCCGCCGAAGACGGCGGAGGCGGAGGAACAGCTTTGGCGCTGCATCCGCAGGCTCGAGCCGCTCGGGCCGCAATTCGTCTCCGTCACCTATGGCGCGGGCGGCTCGACCCGCGACCGCACCCACGCGACAGTCAAGCGCATCGTCGAGGAAACCTCGCTGAAACCCGCGGCGCACCTGACCTGCGTCGCCCATCCGCGCCGCGAGATCGAGGAGATCGTCGAGGGGTACTGGAGCGCGGGCGTGCGCCACATCGTGGCGCTGCGCGGCGACATGCCGAATATGGAAGGGCCCTATCAGGCGCATCCGCGGGCTACGCCTCGACGCCGGACCTGATCGAGGGAATCCGCAAGATCGCGCCGTTCGAGATCAGCGTCTCGGCTTATCCCGAGCGCCATCCGGACTCGCCGTCGCATGAGCACGACATCGCGCTGCTGAAGCGCAAGATCGACGCGGGCGCCTCGCGCGCGCTGACGCAGTTCGGCTTCGACACCGATGCGCTGGCGCGTTTCCGCGACGACGCCGTGCGCGCCGGCATCACGGCGCCGATCGTGCCCGGCCTGGTGCCGACGACGAACATCAAGGGCATCGCGCGCATGGCGGTGAAGGCGGGCGCAGCGGTGCCGGCATGGCTCACGCGCTTCTATGACGGGCTCGACAAGGATCCCGAGACGCGCAAGACCATCGCCGCCTCGGTGATGGCCGAGCAGGTGCAGGAACTGCGCGCCAAGGGCTTCGACGCGTTTCACTTCTACACGCTGAACCAGGCCGACCTGACCTACGCGACGTGCCGCTTGCTGGGACTGCGGGCGATGGAGGTCGGGGCGTGAGCAGGAAGCGCGCCCACCGCGGCTACCCTCCCCTCGAGGGAGGATGGGCTCTAATGTTCATCAGGCAGGTCAGCTCATGAGCATGGATCGCTCCGCGCGCATCAAATGGCTGAAGGAAGAAGCGCACAAGCGCGTGCTTCTGCTCGACGGGTCCTGGGGCGTGATGATCCAGGGTTACAAGCTAAGCGAAGACGATTTCCGCGGCTCGCGCTTCGGCAATCATCCGAGCGAGCTCAAGGGCAACAACGATCTCCTCACGCTGACGCGGCCCGATATCATCCGCGACATCGGCCATGCCTATCTCGAGGCGGGGGCGGACATCCTCGAGACCAACACCTTCACCTCGACGGAATCCTCGCAGGCCGATTACGCGCTCGCCCATCTCGTCGGCGAGCTCAATCTCGAAGGCGCAAGGCTGGCGCGCGCGATCTGCGACGAACGCTCGACACGCCGACCGCCCGCGCCTTGTCGCCGGCGTGCTCGGGCCCACCAACCGCACGGCCTCGATCTCGCCGGACGTGAACGATCCCGCCTTCCGCAACATCACATTCGACCAGCTCCGCGCGACGTACAAGGAAGCGGCGCTCGGCCTCATCCGCGGCGGCTCCGACGTGCTGATGATCGAGACGATCTTCGACACGCTGAACGCCAAGGCCGCGATCTTCGCGATCGAAGAGGCCTTCGACGAGACCGGCGAACGCCTGCCGGTGTGGATCTCGGGCACGATCACCGATCTCTCGGGGCGCACGCTGACCGGCCAGACGCCCGAGGCGTTCTGGCACTCGATCCGCCACGCCGATCCCTTCGCGGTCGGGCTCAATTGTGCGCTGGGCGCGAAGGAGCTTCGCCCCTACGTCGCCGATCTCGCGGCGGTCGCCGACACGCTCGTCAGCGCCCACCCCAATGCCGGGCTTCCCAACGAGTTCGGCGGTTACGACGACACGCCGGAATCGATGGCAGAGAGGATCGGCGAGTTCGCGCGCTCCGGCCTCGTCAACATCGTCGGCGGCTGCTGCGGCACCACGCCGGACCATATCGCGGCCTTCGGCGAAGCGGTGAAGGGCGTGGTTCCGCGCGCGATTCCGGAGAAGCCGCGCTATCTGCGCCTCTCGGGCCTCGAGCCCTTCACGCTCACGCCGGAGATCAACTTCGTCAATGTCGGCGAGCGCACCAACATCACCGGGTCCGCCAGCTTCAAAAAGCTGATCAAGGCCAATGACTACGAGGCCGCACTCGCCGTCGCGCGCGACCAGGTCGAGAACGGTGCGCAGCTCATCGACGTCAACATGGACGAGGGGCTGATCGATTCCGAAGCCGCGATGACGCGCTTCCTCAACATGGTGGCGGCGAGCCCGACATCGCGCGCGTGCCGCTGATGATCGACAGCTCGAAATGGAGCGTGATCGAGGCCGGCCTCAAATGCTCCCAGGGCAAGCCGATCGTCAATTCGATCAGCCTGAAGGAAGGCGAGGACGCCTTCATCGAACGCGCGGCACCGTGCGCCGTTACGGCGCCGCCGTGGTGGTGATGGCCTTCGACGAGAGCGGGCAGGCCGACACGGCCGAGCGCAAATTGTCGATCTGCCGGCGCGCCTACGACATCCTCGTCCACAAGGTCGGCTTCCCGCCCGAGGACATCGTCTTCGATCCCAACATCTTCGCGGTCGCAACCGGCATCGAGGAGCACAACGACTACGGCAACGCCTTCATCCGGGCGACGGCGGAATTCGCAGCAGCCTGCCGCACGCCCATGTCTCGGGCGGCGTCTCGAACATCTCGTTCTCGTTCCGCGGCAACGAGCCGGTGCGCGAGGCGATGCATTCCGCCTTCCTGTTCCACGCCATCAAGGCCGGCATGGACATGGGCATCGTCAATGCCGGCCAGCTCGCGGTCTACCAGGACATCCCGACGCGCCTGCGCGAGGCCGTCGAGGACGTGCTGCTCAACCGCCGCGCCGACGCGACGGAGCGGCTGCTCACGATCGCCAACGGTACAAGGGCGACGGCTCAAAGGCCGAGGTCGAAGACGAGCAATGGCGCACGCTGCCGGTGATCGAGCGGCTCACCCATGCGCTCGTCCACGGCATCGACACCTTCGTGCTCGCCGACACCGAAGAGGCGCGGCTTGCCGCCGGGAAGCCGCTCGATGTGATCGAAGGCCCGCTGATGACGGCATGAACGTGGTCGGCGATCTCTTCGGCTCGGGCAAGATGTTCCTGCCGCAGGTCGTCAAGTCCGCGAGGGTGATGAAGAAGGCCGTCGCCCATCTCATTCCCTACATGGAGGAAGAGCAGGCGGCGAATGGCGGCAAGGAGCCCGCGGGCCGCATCGTCATGGCGACCGTCAAGGGCGACGTGCACGACATCGGCAAGAACATCGTGGGCGTCGTGCTCCAGTGCAACGGCTATGAGGTCATCGACCTCGGCGTCATGCAGCCGGCGCAGAAGATCCTCGACGTCGCCCGCGAGAAGGGCGCGAACATCATCGGGCTTTCGGGACTTATCACGCCGTCGCTCGATGAGATGTGCCATGTGGCGGCCGAGATGGAACGCCAGGGCTTCGACATTCCGCTCCTCATCGGTGGGGCGACGACGAGCCGCGTGCACACCGCCGTCAAGATCGATCCGAACTACCGCCGCGGCCAGACCGTCTATGTGAACGACGCCTCGCGCGCCGTCGGCGTGGCGGCGAGCCTGCTGTCCAAAGGCCAGCGTGCGGACTACACCGCCGGCGTGCGCAAGGAATACGAGGAGATCGCCCGCACCCATGCCGCGAAGGCAGCGCCCGGACGCAGGCTTTCGATCGCGCAGCACGCGCCAACCGCCTGGAGCCCGACTGGACCGGCTACACGCCGCCCGTGCCGGCTTTTTTCGGCACGCGCGCCTACAACGCCTACGACCTGGGGGAGCTCGCGCGCTACATCGACTGGACGCCGTTCTTCCAGACCTGGGAGCTCGCGGGTCCCTATCCCGCCATCCTCGACGACGCCAAGGTCGGCAAGGCCGCGCGCGCGCTGTTCGAGGACGCGCAGGACATGCTGAAGAAGATCGTCGACGAGAAATGGCTGACCGCGCGCGCCGCGGTCGGCTTCTTCCCCGCCAATGCCGAAGGCGACGACATTCTCGTCTATGGCGACAAGGCGCGGAAATTCCCCATCGCCACGCTGCACACGCTGCGCCAGCAGATGGCGCGCGAAAAGGATCGCCCCAATCTCGCGCTTGCGGACTTCATCGCGCCGAAGGGCGTCGCGGACTATATCGGCGGCTTCGTCGTCACCGCCGGGCATGGCGAGGGCGCGCACATCAAGCGCTTCGAGGACGACAAGGACGACTACAGCGCCATCCTGCTGCGCGCGCTCGCCGACCGTCTCGCCGAAGCCTTCGCCGAACGCATGCACGAACGCGTGCGCCGCGAGCTCTGGGGCTACGCACCGGACGAGCAGCTCCCCAACGATGCGCTGATCGCGGAAAAATACCGCGGCATCCGCCCGGCGCCGGGTTATCCCGCCCAGCCCGACCACACCGAGAAGGGCACGCTGTTCAAGCTGCTCGACGGCGAGACGCGCGCAGGCGTGACGCTGACCGAGAGCTACGCGATGCTTCCCGCCTCATCGGTCTCGGGCTTCTATTTCTCCCATCCCGAGAGCCGCTATTTCGGCATCGGCAAGATCGAGCGCGACCAAGTCGAGGATTATGCGCGGCGCAAAGGCTGGACGGTGGAAGAAGCGGAGCGCTGGCTGGCGCCGCTGCTGAACTACAATCCGCGCGAGGGGAAAGCGGCGTGAAACCTTAGAGGCTCGCCGCCGGGTGTTGTGTCGTTGGGTATTCGTCCCATGTCTTCCCACGGAAGACGCGCCGGCGCTCTTTTTGTTCACTCCGCCCCATTGCTTGAAGAAAAACGCTACGTTCTGCTCAGAGCAAAGCAAACGAATCTGATCAACCCATTCGTGTTTCATAGCTCGAGCCCGCGGACCGGACTTTCCGCCTACAATGGCCCAATGAATTCCATTCAGATTCGCGTTTCCGATCGAGCCTAATAGTGGCTCAAATGAGACAAAGCGAATTTGCGCGGGCACTCGACGCAAAGCCGAGAATTCGACCTTTGTACTTTCCAGACTTAACCGATTTCCGAGCCAGACATTTGGGAGTATCGGAAGTCCATTTTCGGAAATGACACGCAGCATATTTTCGGGGCGTTTCGTGAGGACTTGAAACACGTGCCAGTGGGCCTGCTCCATCGTGGTCCAGGCGCGTTTAATGAAACTGTCCGGCACGTTGTCCTGAAAAAGATCGGACATCGAATTCACGAATATTTTCCTTGGCGCACGCCATCGAAGCGGAATCGAAAGCGCCTCCTCGTTGAGATGGATATGCCCCGTCCATACTGGACGTTTTCCGCTTTTCCGTGTGACGCCGGCGTAGGCGTGATGCTCCATAGCCTGCAGCCTTGCCGCCATACGCATCGCGTAACAGTTTGTGCAGCCGGGAGATATGATGGTGCAGCCGGATATTGGATTCCAAGTTGCGTCGGTCCATTCGATGTCACTTAGTCCTGCCACGCGCCTTGTTCCCTAAAACTGCCCTTGCCAACTTGCCGGCCAACTTTGCCTTTTCGCTAGGATTGGCCCACGCGAATAGCAACGAATACATATGAATACCTCGCGCGCCGAGCGGTAGCCACTCGTCTAGAACGCCGCCTTTGAATACCTTCCTCATTCGGCCGATCATGAAGTGTGTGATCGACGCCGGCGTGGCGACCTTTTCTTCGCCAATTCCCGTTCCAAAGAGATCATCAGTTTGGCGTGTTTCAATAAACGCGGTGCGCCAATCGGGCGTGCCCAGAAGTTTGTCTAGAGACCTCTGATGCGTCGGGTCGACCTTTGCGTCGTTCCCGATTTGTCGATGTACGCCCAGCCCGGCGGGAAACAGGTACCAAAGATCGACTGCTTGCGTCTTCGCGATCACCTCGATCGTCGTCCACTTTACCTGGTTCCCATATGGGTCAAGGAAAACAACGGCGCGTGCCTTCCTCCAGTCAGTCTTGTTGCAAAAGTCGACCAGCGCGTTGTTCGCGTCAGCAATTCGGATCGATATTCTGTTGGCGATGCCCGGGAATGTTGCCTTCAGCGATTGAAGGTCCTTAGCCTTCGCGCGCGACTTCTCGACAAAGACGTACTCATCGAAGGCGGTGCGCAATTCCAAAGCGCGGTGAACCGATCCCGCGATGAAAGGGCTATATTCATCGACTTGGCCAAGCAGGGATGCATGGCGGGCAATCTGTATGTCGCCAGTGCCGGCGAAGGCGTCGAAGTAGATCAGCCGGAAGCCTTGGTGTTTGAGTGCTGTCGAGTAGGCCTTCAAGTACGCCTCGAGCTTCCCAAGTTTTTTGTCGGTATGAGCGCCCCCGAACTGCTGATTTGCCATGTCGAACTCATTGTTCCGAACTTAGAACAAAAATAGAACAAACTTGGTTGATAGGCAATGAGCTCGGTGCGACGAAGGCGCGGGCGCCTACAATCCTTGCTAATCCCCCGGCCCCTGCAGCACCCACAATCCCCGCCGCCGCAGCACGCCGAAGTAATACGCGACCGACAGCGTCATCATCGCCGCCGTCGCGATCAGGCTCGGCCGTCCGACGTCGGGGTCCATCCAGTTGGTGACGAGGATGTAGACGAGCGCCGCGGCGCCGAGCAGCGGCGCGAGCGGGTAGAGCGGCATGCGGTAGGGACCGTGCTTGCTGGTGCCGTGGCGGCGGCCGGCGATCGCGGCGAGGCAGAGCAGAAGATACATCACCACGACGCCGGTGCCGTTCAGCACCAGCAGGAGCTGGAACGGGATGAAACAGGTGGCCGCACCCGTTGCGCCGGCTGTGAGCGTGGCGACCCAGGGCGAACCCAGCGTCGGATGGATCTGCGTCAGCGCGCGGTCGATGGCGGGCGTCCACACGCGGTCGCGCCCGGTCGAGTAGAAGAAGCGCGCGTTCAGCAGGATGATCGCGATCACGGCGTTGGCGATGGCGAGCGCGATGCCGAGGCTGATGAAGATGTCGAGCGCGCTGCCGCCGCGCTGGCGCACGAAATCGCCGAACGGGTTCGCGGAGCCGAGCAGCGTTTTCAGGTCCGGCGCGCCCAGCAGGACGGCCGCCACGGGGATGAGCTCGAAGGCGACGGTGAGGGCGAGGGCCCACAGGATCGTATGCGCCACGCGGCGCGGCGCATCGTGCATCTCCTCGCTGAAATAGACCGCCGCGCCGAAACCGTTATAGGCAAAGACCGCAACGGCGGTGGACAGGCCGATCACGCCGAGCGAGGCGGGCGCAAGGCTCATGCCGTGCGCCAACACCGGATGGGTAAGAAACTCGAGCGGCGAGCGGCTGACATGGGCGAAGCCGAGCGCGGCCAGCACCATCAGCGCCACCACTTCGATGACGAGGAAGATGCCGGTGACCCAGGCATTGGTGCGGATGTTGAGGATGCCGCACAGCGTGGCGAAGGCCACGATGGCGAGCGCGGTCGGCACGGGCGCCGCGCCGGGTATCACAGCACCAATATATGCGCTGGCGCCGAGCGAGAGGACGGCGGGCGCCAGCGTCGAGCCGATCGTGTTCATGCCGAGGAAGGCGAAGGTGACGAGCGGGCCCAGCGTGCGGCCGAACATGGCGTATTCGCCGCCGGCAAGCGGGAAGGCCGAAGCGAGCTCGGCATAGATGAAGGCCATGGCGACGCCGATGATGGCGGCCGCGATCATCGCGATGAAGGCGCCGGTGCCGGCTTGCTGGATGATGCCGGGAACGATCACGTAGACCGACGATGCGGGCGTGACCGAAGAGAGCGTCAGGAACAGCACGCCGGGGATCTTCATGCTGCGGCGGAAGCGTGCGGGCGCGACGGTCTCCACCGCGACCGAGATGGCGACTGCGTCCAGGTGTGTTTCGCCGTCCCTCATGCCGTGCCGCTTCTCTCGCAAATCCATATCGCCACGCTAAACGAGCGTGCGCGAACGGCAATGGTTGTAGCGGTGACAGAGTGATCCGACACTCCCCTTCAGGGCTACGCGGTTCACGCATTGTGGGCGGCCTACGCGTCGCCTCCACGAGCATGATTTGGCATAACAAACCGCATTACCCTTCCCTCAAGGGCCCTCAAGGGGAGTGTAGGACGACGGTGAGAGCAGGATGTCGCGCCAAGATGCCCAACGATTGGACAGTTTCGTGCGGCTTGGACGGGAAGTAGGCGACGGTGATCAGCATGTTCGCGTTCACGCCGTCGTTGGCGAAAGGTGCGGCGAAGAGTTCGCTGCGCGCGGCGTCAGACGGCGGATGGCCGCGGCGTGAAGGCGAAGACCGAGAGCACCACGTTGGGAGTGACGCCGTCCTCGGCGAGCGGCGCCGCGAAGGCCTCGCCACGCATGTGTGTCATGTTGGCGAGGTCGAAATCGGTTACGATCCGCAGCGGACAGCGGCTGTCGACGACCGCTTCGTAGCAAGCAACCGTCTTGCGATCGACGGCTGCCGGGAGGACCTCGTCGGTGAAGCGCCCGGTCATCTCGCCGAGCCGCGCCGACGCGTTGGAACCGAGCAGCTTGTGGCGGAAGCGCCGGCGTTCTCCCTCCCGGACCACCTCCACGATGACGATGTCGCGAAGATAGGGCTTGAGCGCCAGCAGCGTGAAGTCGGCGCGCGAGGGCAGATGGCCCGGCCGGCAGCGTTCGCGCCAGGCACCGACCAGGCCGCGCAGCATGTCGCTGTCGAAGACAAGCCTGGTGTCGCTGCGAACCGCCCACCCTTCCGTCACGGCCCGCGCATTGAACGCGCGGGCGGGATCGGCTTCCGGAACGAAGGGGAAGAGTGCGGGGTCGAACGAGTTGCGCGGCAGGCTCGCGGAGGGCAAATGGGGGACCGGGATGGCGATTGCGATTCAACTCTGCGGGGGTTGTCTTTCGAAAGACCTAAGCAGAGGCACGGGAACTTTTGCGACTGTTGTTTTGCCCCGTCAAAAATCGTCAACGCCCGGCCGGCACCCCGATCCGCGCGAGAGCGCGGTCGGAGTGTAAACTCGCCGGTCCGGGCGACCCAATTTTCTCGGCACGCAAAGAAAGATGAGTCACCCGGACGCGCTGTCTGCGCGCCGGGTGATGACGACCTTTTTTTGTATTCGGTTCGGGAAATGCCGGAAACGGCCGAATGACGGCAATTCAGAGCGTGTGAATGTCGTTGCCCATTGCCGAACAACGCGATCAGTTTCCCGACCTGGGGCAGTCGCCGCGGCCGCGCGGATCGGGGTTGGCCTGCTCTGCGGCGCATTTCTTCTCCTGCGCCTCGCGGTCGAGCGACTTGTATTGCGGCGGGGCGGCCGGCGGCGCGTGGAGCTTGTTGATCTGTAGAGTTACGTAGGAACGCTCGCGATAATCGCCGGCGTCGGCTGCGTTGCCCGGGTCGCAACCCTCGCAGGGCGCGGCCGTGCCGACCGCGCCGTTGGCGTCGCTCCTGGTGCCGCGGTAGACGAGGCGGCCGGTGTTGTTGTCGAGCGCGAGCGCGTTCCACTCGAAGGCGTCGTTGCGCGCCTCGTGGCGCATCAGCACGTAGTTGCCGGCCTCGAAGCGCGGATAGGGCAGGCCTGCGATGCCGCCGCTCGGCAGCAGGGTCAGGGTATAGCGCGTGCCGTAACCGTCCATGTCGATGAGGTTGAAGAGGTCGCGCTCGCGCGCCTGCCAGTCGCGGCGCTTCGACGGATCGGGCCCGAAGGCACCGTACTGGTCATCGGCGAGGGACTGGAGCTTCTCCTTGATGTGCGCGGTCGTGCCGATCAGGCGGATCTCGTCGACATCGATCGTCATCACGCCGCCCGCGTAATCGGTCGGGCCGATGGTGAGAAGGTTGGAGAAGTTCAGGAATTGCCCGCGGCTGACATCGTCGGAATAGAAGGCGAGGCGGCCCGGAGAGTTCTGGTCGTTGCTGTCGTGCACGCGCAGCACCAGCACCAGCTCCTCGCGGCCGCCGAAGCTGGTCGAGCGCCAGAAGCCGGCGTCGGGACCGACATAAGCCTGCAACATCGAGACGTAATACTCGATCGCCCTTGGCGACGGGAATGTCGTTGCCGTCGGGCGCGGGCGTGGTGGCGGAAAGCTCGTATTTCTTCGACAGGCTGGTCGGCTCGCCTGCGGCCGAGTTGGTGTCGATGGTCGCCTTGCGATAGTCGGTGACGCCTTCGTCGACGGACTCGCACGCCGCAAGCATCGCAGCGGCAACCGCGATCGCGGCCGACGCGCACAGGACCCTGCGCCGCGCGCCAAATCCCGCGCGCCAAACTCCCCGAACCAACATACTGCCCACCCGCGCAACTGTTGTTGCCGCGGGATCATTCCGCCGTTGAAAGCGCCCGCCTGTCAACGGCATGGTTAACGAAACCTTGCCGGCTCATTGCCTGGTTGCATTCCGGGCCCATTTTTCACCCCAGTCGTGGAACGGCATCAGTTCGCCGAGCAGGTCGCCGAGGGGAGGGTCGCTTGCTTCTCACCACGCAATCTCCGCGTTGGTGTAGTCGCGATAGGTGCCGCTCAGCTTCGGATTCAGCTCGGCGATGCGCTGGCGCAGGCCGCTGACGCTGTCTTCGACCGACACCGCGGCGCTGGCGCCGCCCATGTCGGTGCGCACCCAACCGGGATGGAAGATGCCCACGGAGATCGCGTCGGCGGCCCATTCGCGGGAGAGCCCGTGCATGAAATTGTTCACCGCCGCCTTGGAGGCGCGATAGGGCTGCATGCCGCCGGAATTGCCGGCGGTCGAGCCGAGCGCGCTGGTAATGGTGACGAGCTTCTTGTCCCTGCCGCGCTTCAGATTGTCGTGGAAGGCGTAAGCCATCTGCAGCGGCGCAATGGCGTTGGTGCGGAAGACTTCGAGCCAGGCGTCGGTGTTGATCGTTTCCGGCGTCTCGCCGCGCGGGCCGGCGATGCCGGCGTTGTTGATGAGGATGTCGATCGGCTCGTCGCCGAGCGTCTTCTTCAGCTGCGCGATGGAGTGGGCGTGGCCGACATTGAGCGGCAGCACGCGGATATTGCCGCCCGACTCTTTCTCGATTTTCGCGAGCTCGGGCGCTTTGCCGGGGTCGCGCGCGGTGGCAATGAGGCTCACGCCGACCTTGGAATATTGCCGCACGAACTCGAGGCCGATGCCGCGGTTCGCGCCGGTGATGAGGATGGTCGTCATGAGGGGTCCTTTCCAAAACCGCCGCCGCCTGGCGTTTCGATCTCGATCGCGTCGCCGGGGGCGACATTTGTCTCGTCGCAGCCTTCGAGCATAGCGCGTTCGCCGCCCGCGCGCAGGACCGCGGCCGTGCCTTTAGCGCCGTTGCCGCCGCCCTCGAGACCGAAGGGCGCTGTTTCGCGCCGCGTCGACAGGAGGGCCACTGTCATCGTGTCGCGGAAGCGGAGGCGCCGCCGCACGCCGTTGCCGCCCTTGTGCCGGCCTTTGCCGCCCGAAAAGCGGCGGATCGCGAATTCCTCGACCAGCACGGGATAGCGCGCCTCGAGCACCTCGGGATCGGTCAGTCGCGAGTTCGTCATGTGGGTGTGGACGGCGGACTGGCCGTCGAAGCTGCGGCCGGCGCCGGCCCCGCCGCAGATGGTCTCGTAATATTGATGGCGCGCATTGCCGAAGGTCAGGTTGTTCATCGTGCCTTGGGAGGCCGCAAGCACGCCCAGCGCACCGAAGAGAAGGTCGACGATCGCCTGGCTGGTCTCGACGTTGCCGGCGGCGACCGCCGCGGGCGGGCGCGGGCGCAGCAACGAGCCTTCGGGAATGACGATCTCGATGGGCCTGAGGCAGCCGGCGTTCATCGGGATGTCGCTGTCGACGAGACAGCGGAACACATAGAGCACGGCGGCCTTGGTCACCGATCCCGGTGCATTGAAATTGTTCGGGGCTTGCGCGCTCGTGCCGGTGAAATCGACGCGCGCCGAACGCGACGCACGGTCGACGGCGATGGCGACGCGAAGCATTGCGCCGCCATCCATCGCCATCGCGAATGTTCCATCGGAGAGCTTGCCGATGACGCGGCGAACGGCTTCCTCCGCGTTGTCCTGCACGTGGCGCATATAGGCGCTGACCGTGCGTTCGCCGTTCTCGGCACAGGCGCGGCGCAATTCGCCGGCGCCGCGGGCGCAGGCCGCGAGCTGTGCCTTGAGGTCGGCGATGTTCTGGTCGGGATTGCGCGCCGGCCACGGACCGGCGTCGAGCACCGAGCGGATCGCGCGCTCGTCGAAGTGGCCGTCCTGAAGCATGCGGATGCCGTCGAACAGCGCGCCTTCTTCGGCGATGGTCTTCGAGAAGGGCGGCATCGAGCCCGGCGTGATGCCGCCGATGTCGGCCTGGTGACCGCGCGCGGCGACGAAGAAGCGGCGCGCGCCGTCGACGAAGACCGGCATGACGACAGTGACGTCGGGAAGATGCGTGCCGCCGTCGTAAGGCGCGTTGGTGGCGAACGCATCGCCGTCCTTCATCCGCGGATGCTTCGCCATGATGGCGGTGACGCAGTCGCCCATCGAGCCCAGATGCACCGGCATGTGCGGCGCGTTGGCGACGAGCCCGCCCTCGGCATCGAAGATCGCGCAGGAGAAGTCGAGCCGCTCCTTGATGTTCACGCTCGTCGCGGTGTTCTGCAGGGTCGCGCCCATCTCCTCGGCGATCGCCATGAAGCGGTTGGCGAAGACTTCGAGCGTGACGGGGTCGACCGGTTCCCCCTCCCCCATTTGCGCTTCGCGCAAATGGTCGCTCGCACGCTGTCGCTGCTCGCCCCCCGCAAGCGGGGGAGGATTGCCGAGAGCGCCGCTAATCCTCCCCCGCGTGCGGGCGAGGTGTCGCGGGCGAAGCGACGCGACGGAGGGGGGGAGTCCACGTGTCAGCACCACCACTCCGTTCTTCCGCATCTCCGCACGCCAGCCCGGTTCGATCACGATGGTCTGGTGCGGCTCGATCAGAAGCGCAGGGCCGTCGACGCTCTGTTCGGCCGCGAGATCGTCGCTGCGCCACACGGGTGCGTCGTGCCAGGAGCCCTGGGAATAGAAGCGGCTTTGCGCCGTCGGCGTGCCGGGCGCTTTCGGGTGCGTGGCGACGATGTCGCCTTCGCCTTCCGTCGCGCTTTCCGCTTCGGCTTCGAGCGACTCCGCGATCAGCGCGCGGCCCTCGAAGCCGAATCCGAAGCGGCGCGAGTGCTCCTCGGCAAAGCTTTGCGTTATCGCGGCGAGCTCTCCGAGCGCCACCGGCAGCGTCGTGTCGCTGCCGTCGTAGCGGATGTGCAGGCGGACATCGGTGCGTGCTGCAACGCCGCCCTGGTCCACGATGTCGGCGGCGGTCGCCTCCTTCAGCGCCTGCGCCTCGCGCCAAAGCGCGGGCATCACGGCCGGAGAAAGCGGTTGTGCCACGCTCTTCTGCCGCACGCTGCGCAAGGCCGCGCGTTTCATGCCATAGGCCGAGAGCAGGCCCGAAAGCGGATGGATGAGGATCGTGCCGATGCCGAGCGCCTCGGCGACAAGGCAGGCGTGCTGGCCGCCCGCGCCGCCGAAGCAGGCGAGCGTGTAGTCTCTCGCATCGTAGCCCCTCGCGACGGAGATGCGGCGGATCGCGTTCGCCATGTTCTCGACGGCGACGCGGATGAAGCCATCGGCTGTCGCTTCCGGCGTGCGCCCGCTCTCGCGCCCAAGAGCTGCGAACTGCGCCTGGACGGTGTCGGTGTCGAGCGGCGCATCGCCGTGTGCGCCAAAGATGCGCGGAAAGAATTGCGCCGAGAGCTTGCCGGCCATGACATTGGCATCGGTGACGGTGAGCGGGCCGCCGCGGCGGTAGCAGGCGGGCCCCGGATTGGCGCCGGCGGAATCCGGTCCGGCGCGAAAGCGTGCGCCGTCGAAATGCAGGATCGAGCCGCCGCCCGCCGCAACGGTGTGGATCGCCATCATCGGCGTGCGCAGCCGCACGCCCGCGACCTCGGTCTCGTAGACGCGCTCATAGGTGCCGTCGAAGCGCGCGACATCGGTGGAGGTGCCGCCCATGTCGAAGCCGATGACGCGGTCGAACCCTGCCTCGCGCGCGGTCTCGGCCATGCCGACCACGCCGCCGGCGGGGCCCGACAGGATGGCGTCGCGGCCGCGAAAGAACGCCGGCGCGGCGAGGCCGCCATTCGAGGTCATGAAGGTGAGGCGCGGGCCGCCTGCGCCCGCGTCCAGCGCGCTCGCGATCCGCGCGGTGTAGCGGGCGAGGACCGGCGAGAGATAGGCGTCGGCGACGGTGGTGTCGCCGCGGCTGACGAATTTCGCAAGCGGCACGACGGCGTGGCTCGCCGAGACATGCGCGAAACCGGCCTCGCGCGCGATGCCGGCGGCGCGCGCTTCATGCGCGGGATAGCGATAGCCGTGCAGGAACAGGATGGCGCAGGACGCAATCCCGTCGGCGCGCGCGGCGGCAAGGTCGCGGGCGAGCGCGCTTTCGTCGAGCGCGCGCAACGTTTCGCCTTCGGCGGTGACGCGTTCGTCGGCTTCGACCACGCGCGCGTAAAGCATGTCGGGCAGGTCGATCTTCAGCGCGAAGAGCTTCGGGCGGTTCTGGTAGCCGATGCGAAGCTGGTCGGCGAAGCCGCGCGTGACGACGAGCACGACCGGCTCGCCCTTGCGCTCCAGCAGCGCATTGGTCGCGACCGTCGTGCCCATCCGGACTTCGGCGATGCGCGCCGAGGGGATCGGCGCGTTCGGCGCAACGCCGAGGGCGCGGCGGATTCCTTCCAGCGCCGCGTCGTCGTACGAGGCGGAGTCTGGAGAGCAGCTTCAGCGTGCGCAAGGCGCCGTCCGGCGCTTCCGCCACCACATCGGTGAAGGTGCCGCCGCGATCGATGAAGAATTTCCACTTTCCCTCAGTCATAGGCGCGCAGCTTAGAGCAGTTTTGAGTTCCGTCCGGCGCCGAAATTATGCTGTCATTCCCGGCGAGCGCAGCGAGGTGAAGGGAACCCAGCCGGCGCGCTGATTAACTCGCTCGCTGACGCTCGCTTGCTGGGTCCCCTTAACTTCGCGGAGTTTATCCTTGCGCCGCGCTTCGCGCGGTCGCGGGGGCTCGCCGGGGATGACGACCTTGTTTTGATCGGGCCCGAAATCAGAATAGCGAGGCGGCTCTACTTCGCGACCATGCCCATGAGCGCCAGCGCGTTGCCGTCGGGATCGAAGAATTCGCGCAGCTTGAGCGCGTGCGTCGCCGTCTCCTGCACCGTCTGCGCGGGACCGGCGAACGTCACGCCCCGGGCTTCGAGCACGGGCGCCAGCGCGTCGATGTCGGGCGCATCGAAATAGACGAGCGAGCCGCCGATCGGCTGGTCCGGCTTGTGGACAAGGCCGACCATCAGCCTGAGGCCCGGGAGCTGGAAGAACATCATGCCGCTCGCTTCGAACAGAAGCGGCAGGCCGAGCGTGTCGCGATAGAAGGACCTGGCGCGGTCGAGATTGCGGCAGGAGAGACCCACCTGCACGAGGCCGCGGCCCGCGAGAGTGTTGCTGTCGCTCATGTCTGCCGCCCCTTCATCGCCCTTTCGCCACCCCGCCCGCCGGTTTACCCTTAGGCAGCCACACTGTTAGAGTACCTAACAATAGAGGATAGTCGCCGTCAAGTGCGAAAGCCATCTCCCAACGCCGAGCAGGTCGCCGATCTCCTGCACGGCACCGCCATCCGCCTGCTGCGCTTCGTGCGAAAGGAAGACGTGGCCGCGGGAATCACCGGGCCGCAATTGTCGGTGCTGTCGGTGCTCGTCTATGGCGGGCCGCAGTCGCTCGGCAAGCTCGCGGCGGCGGAGCAGGTGCGTCCGCCGACGATGTCGCAGATGGTGACGGAGCTCGAAAAACGCGGACTTGCCCAGAGGCGTCCGGTCGACCGGCGCTCGATTCTCGTCTCCGTCACGGAAAAGGGCCGGCGGCTTCTGGAAGCCGGACGCAAGCGGCGGCTCGCCAGGCTCTCGGCCGCGCTCGCGGCGCTGCCGGCGGACAAGCTCGGGACATTGCGCGAAGCCGCCGACCTGATCGTCGGCGTGACGGACTTCACGGTCTGACCGTCATCGCAATGTGGCTGTTCGCGGCACGCGTCATGGTCTAATGCTCCGCCCATGTCCATCTGGGGAAAATTCGGCGGCGCAACTGCCGGCCTCCTGGTCGGCGGCCCGATCGGCGCGCTGGTCGGCGCGGTCGCCGGTCACTTCTTCATCGACCGCGACAGCGGCGAGGGCGACGAGGGAAGCATCGTCTTCACCATCGCGGTCATCGCGCTCGCGGCCAAGATGGCGAAGGCCGACGGCATCGTCACGGACGAGGAGGTCACCGCGTTCGAACGCATCTTCCGGGTCGCGCCGAACGAAGAGGCCCATGTGCGGCGCGTCTTCGACCTCGCGCGCCGGGACACCGCCGGCTACGAAGCCTATGCCGGCCAGATCGCGCGGCACTTCGCCAGGAATCCCGGCGTGCTCGAGGACATCCTCGACGGGCTGTTCGAGATCGCGAAGGCCGACGGCGTGCTGCATCCGGGCGAACTCGCCTTCCTCACGCGCGTGGCGGAGATCTTCGGCTTCGCGCCGAACGAGTTCCGCCGCATCCGCGCCACGCATTTTCCCGACGCCGGCGATCCCTACATCGTGCTGGGCGTCGCCTATGAGGCGAGCGAGGACGAGATCAAGCGCACCTACAGAAGGCTGGTGCGCGAGAACCATCCCGACAGCCTGATGGCGCGCGGCGTGCCGGAGGAATTCCTGGGGCTGGCGACGGCCAAGCTCGCCGCGATCAACAACGCCTATGCGCAGGTGCTCGAGGAGCGCGGCTTCACGCGTTGAGTCCGTCGCTGCGCGCAGGACCGGGCCGGGGGATGACCGGCGCCAGCGAGGTCTCGTCCAGTTGCAGGCGGGCGCAGGCCTCGGCGCATACGGTCTCCCAGCTGCGGGCGCCGTCGTAATGGGCGACGCCGAGAACCAGGCTCGGCGTTCCGTCCGGACCGGCGAGCGGCGCGGAGAAATATTCGGCGACGAGGAAGCTCATGTCGTTGGTGTCGCTGCGGCTGAGAAAGCGCAACGGCGCGGCGGCCGCGAGCGTCGCGTCGAGCGAGGCGATCCAGCGCGGCAGGAATTTCGCCGGCACGGCGTCGTCGATGAACTTGCCGATCAGATCGCCCATCACGTGGGCGAAGGTGTCGCCGACGACGCGCACGCGGTAGCGATGTCCACCGCTTGCGTGGGGCACGCGTTCATAGATCGCAATGTCGCGCAGGAACGGCTTTAGGACTCGCGGCGTCATGTCGGCGCGCGTGGGCAGCCCGCACGCCTGCGCCTTCTGCCGCCACAGCGCGAGCAGCGACACGAGCTCCGCCCGGGTGAAGCGGACCGTATGGTCGCAAAGCGTCGGCCAGCCTTCACGCCCCGCCAGGGCGTTGAAGTCGGCGGCGCTGTTTCGGGCGCTTTGCTCCTCCATGGACGCAAGGCTAGCGGAACATGGCTAACCAAAGCTGAACGCGTGTGGTTTTGCCTTGGCTTTATTGGCAAAGTTCCCGCGCAAGCGAAGGGATGGCGAAAATGGCGGCGAAGGCGGACAGGCTCAAGACGGCATTGGCGCAGCTGCGCAAGGTCGCGCTCGCCTACCCCGACACGCGCGAGGATTTTCCCTGGGGCGAAAGCGCCTTCAAGGTGCGCGGCAAGACCTTCGTTTTCGCCGGGCTGCGCGACGGCACGCTGGGGCTGTCGGTCAAGCTCACGACGCTGCGCGAATTCGCGCTCGAATACCCGTTCACCAAGCCCACGGGCTACGGCCTCGGCAAGAGCGGCTGGGTCTCGGCGTCGTTCGGCGCGAAGGACGCGGTGCCGCTGGATCTCATCGAGGGCTGGATCGACGAAAGCTACCGGACGGTGGCACCGAAAAAACTGTCGGCGCAGCTTAAGGCCAAAGCGGTGAAGGGATAACGGCCTGGAAAGATGGTGAAAATCGACCGGTCACGAGAAATTGGCGACCTATTGATTGACATTTGATGACTCGATGATATGTCTACGCTCATAGGCTCATCCCAAAGGAGGATCAGCAATGAGCAAACTGGGTGTCGGCATCGGCGATGAATTCCCGATCGACGACGGCAAATCCGCCGCGGACAGCGCATCGCGCGGACCTGGCGGCAGCGATCCCGACTACGAAGCGCGCCGCGCGGAATGGCATCGCCAGCGCGAAGCCTGGCGCGACCAGCGCCGGCAGTGGCGGGATCAATGGCGCGAGAAAAAGCGGGCGTTCCGGGAAGAGATGCGCGCGCAGTATGGCGACGAATTCGATCGCCATGACGGGTTCTGGCACGGCTATGGCCGCAACCGTTACGTCTTTCGCCTTCTGGCGCTTGCAGGAGCAATCGTGATCGCCATCACAATTTTCAGCCACATCTACATCCTGTTCGGGCTTCTCGTGCTCGCGGGCTTGTACTTCGCGTATCACCGCGGCCACGACTTCGACTGGTCGCCGTCGGCGCACCCCGCGCCGCGCCGGACCGACACGCCGCCCCCGGCATCAACACCGTCTCCGTCCGCGCCGCCGGCTCCGCCGTCCGACGCGCCGAAGGCTTGAGGAGACAATCATGCACAGACACCGTCACCGCGGACATTTCCGCGGCGAAGAGGTTCGCAGCGAAGGCGGCGAACGCAGCACCACCCGCGTCCAGCTCGAGATGCCGCCCCAGGCGATGGAACGCCTGCAGCGCCTGAAGGAGAAGACGGAAGCGGCGTCCTACGCCGAAGTCATCCGCAACGCGCTTCGCGTCTTCGAGGCGCTGGTGCAGGAACACGAAGCGGGCGCGGAGTTCTCGCTCAAGCGCCCGACCGGCGAAACGGTCGCCTACCGGATCTTCGTCTGATGAGCCTCGCCGAACCGAAAGCGCAGGGCATTCTCGGCGCCGTGCAGGGCTTTCTGCACCGCAGGGGCCGTCGCGTGTGGCTTCTTACGGTCACGGGCGTCGAGGCGCTGACGCCACGGCTCACGCGCGTGCGGTTCGAGGCCGACGATCTGGACGAGCTCGTCTGGCGCCGCGGCCAGGATCTCGTGCTCGAGATCCCGCAAGGCCATGGCGAGATCGCGCGGCGGCACTACACGATCCGCGATCATCGGATCGGCCGCGATGGCAAAGCCGCGACCCTGGCGATCGATTTCGTGCTGCATGGCGACAGCCCGGCGGGACGCTGGGTGCGGTCGGTGAAACCGGGCGACCGCATCGAGGCCACGGGCCCGCGGGGACGTACCGTCCTGGCCGAGGGTGCGGACTGGCACCTTTTGCTCGGCGACGAGACCTCGGTGCCGGCGATCGCAGCGATGCTCGAAGGCTTGCCGATGGGCGCGAAAGCCTTCGCCTTCATCGAAACCGGCCGCGACGACGACAAGCTCGAACTCGCGAGCGAGGCCGATGTGGCGATCGAATGGGTCTTGCGCCGCGGGCTGCCGGCGCCAAGCCGCGTTCTGCTCGATCGTCTGGAGAAATTTCCGCTTCCGGCGGGGCGCGGTCACGCCTATATCACCGGCGAAACGAGCACCGTGCGCGCGCTGCGCCACCATCTTCTCGCGAACGGGTTCGCCAAGGACCGGATCGCGGCGGAAGGCTATTGGCGGCCGGGGCGCGTCGGCGGCCATGATCACGTGTGAGAGATGGTTCTGAAGATCGTCGAATGCCGCTCGCCCAATCATGACGCGCGCCCCGCGGGCGTGCCCACCGACATTCTCGTTCTGCACTACACGGGGATGAAGACCGCCGACGAGGCGCTGGCGCGGCTGACCGACCCGGCGGCGAAAGTCAGCGCGCACTACACCATTGGCCGCGACGGCCGCGTCTTTGCGCATGTGCCGGAAGAGCGCCGCGCCTGGCATGCCGGCGTCTTCCTGGTGGGCGGGCGAGGCCAACGTGAACGCCCGCTCGATCGGCATCGAGCTCGTCAATCCCGGCCATGAGTTCGGCTATGTCCCCTTTCCCGACGAGCAAATCGCGGCGCTGATCGACCTGGCCGGCGGCATTGTCACGCGCCATGCGATCCCGGCGCATCGCGTGATCGGCCATTCCGACGTGGCGCCCGCGCGCAAGACCGATCCGGGCGAGCTATTCCCGTGGCGGCAGCTGGCGGGATCGGCCTCGGCGTCTGGCCGGAGATGGCGACGCGCGCGCTCAAGGTGCCGTTCGAGCAGGGCCTCGCGCGCTTCGGCTACGGGCTGATGCCCGATGTCGCGGTGCCGACGAAAGACGTGGTCACGGCATTCCAGCGCCATTTTCGCACCGCCAAGCTGGACGGCGAATGGGATCACGATTGCGGGCGGATGCTCGCGGGCCTTCTCGCCACGCTGTGAGACGTGGCCACTATGCGGCGCGCGCAATGGCGAACGCCCGGCCGCGCGCCTAGCATGGCCGCATGAAAACGATCGGCATCATCGGCGGAATGAGCTGGGAATCCTCCTCCGTCTATTACAGCCTCATCAACCGCGCCGTGCAGGACCGCGTCGGCGGCGTGCACTCGGCGAAGCTGCTGATGTACTCCTTCGATTTCGGCGAGGTCGCCGCGCTCCAGAGCGCGGGACGCTGGGACGAGGCGACGGCCTGGATGACCGACGTCGGCCGCAGGCTCGTCGCCGGCGGCACGATTTCCTCGTCATCGCCTGCAACACGATGCATCTGATGTCCGACGAGGTCGAACGCGCCGCGGGCGTGCGCCTGCTGCACATCGCCGATCCGCTCGGCGCGGCGATCCGGGCAGCCGACATGCGCAAGGTCGGCCTGATCGGCTCGCGCTTCACCATGGACGACGACCGCGTGATCAAGGGACGGCTGGCGCGCTTTGGCATCGAGACGCTCGTCCCCGAAGGCGACGAGCACCGTGAGATCGACCGCATCGTCTATGAGGAGCTCGTGCGCGGAAAATTCCTGGAGAGCTCGCGCAAGACCTGTCGCGATGCCATCGCGCATCTGGTCGCCCGCGGCGCCGAAGGCGTTGTCCTGGGCTGCACCGAATTCCCGCTGCTGGTGAAGGCCGAAGACAGTGCCGTCCCGCAGTTCAACACGACGATGCTGCACGCGGCCGCGGCGGTCGATCTGGCGCTGGCCTAGAGCGCGATCCGCCGAAGTGGAAGCCGGTTCGGCCCAGATCGCGCGACAATCCAAAAAGCTAGAGCCCGATCCGATTTAATAAAATCGGATCAGGCTCTAGCAAATCTCATATTCGAGCAGCGGCAAGCGGCGCCCCGGCACGGCATCCGAAGGCGCGTCGCCGGTGCGCGTGGCGCCCATGACGCGATAGAATTCCACCGCAAACGGATCGGCGAGGATGACGAGCCGCGTCGCGCGATTGGATCGCGCCAATCCCACCGCCGCTTCGAACAGGATCCGCCCGATGCCGCGGCCCATCCAGGGCGGATCGACGAACATATGCGCGAGATCCCATTTGCCGGCGCCGTGATCGGCGCGATCGCCGCCACGCCCGGCACACGCCCATCGCCTTCGGCGACCAGGACGCGTCCGGATTCGATGGCCTGCGTCGTGATCGTCAGGGAGTTCCGCGGAGAGGCGCAGGAAGTCGGCGTCGTAGCCCCAATGGGCCTTGGACCGCTTGCACAGAGCCGTCAATTCGTCTGCTTCGGCGGCGCGGGCGGTGCGCACTGTGATTTCGCTCATGCGCACACTATACTCTCAAACGTCAGATGGCCGGATGGCCGCCCGTCTTCGCGCTGCGGGCTTCGACGCGACAAGCTCAAGCGAGGCTTGCTGCGCCGGAGCGCGTAGCGCGAAGGCGGGAGGAAAGTCCGGGCTCCACGGAAGACACGGTGACGGATAACGTCCGCCGAGGGCGACCCTAGGGAAAGTGCAACAGAAAGCAAACCGCCTGGCGCAAACAGGTAAGGGTGAAAGGGTGCGGTAAGAGCGCACCGCGCCTTTGGTAACAAAGGCGGCATGGCAAACCCCACCGGGAGCAAGACCAAATAGGGATGACACATGGTCTGTCTTTGGGTCGTCATCCGGGTCGGTCGCAAGAGGCGTTTGGTAACGAACGTCCCAGATGAATGTCATCTCTCCCCTTGCAGAGGACAGAACCCGGCTTATAGGCCATCTGACGCTTTATTTTTTCGAGCACACATCTCGAACGGCCGTCGTGGCGACACACAAGTTCTTCCAGTCGTGTGAATCGCGTCACCCACAAGGGGACGGTAATTCCGCCTGAAAAGCCCCTCCGAGCCCATTTGAAATTTATTTTGCGCCTTTGCAGGGATTTTGGCCCCTCGGCGAAAGGCCTGAATACCGCAAAATATACGCTGTAAGTTCACATTTCGTTCTTGACTCCATCGGAGAGTGGAGCTATATATTTCGTCATAGTCAGTTCGTGCGCCTCGCGAGGAAACCCCTCGGCGGGGCGCTTTCATATCCGGCGGGATCTGAGCCGCGCATCGCCGCCGTTCCCGCCCTAACGACGAGGATAGGAGAATGCCCCAACGCCTCCCGGCGCGCGCGGAAACGCGCGTGCCTGTCCGCGTGCTGCCGAAAGCGCGCGCGTTCATCCATCGCGCTGCGTTCGACCTCCTGGCCGACATCACGCTGCGGCTTGCGAACGACGAAGCGTTCGAAGTGCCCGGCGATATCGCCGCCACGCTCCTGACAAAGGGGCATGTTGAGATTCTCGCTGGTCACGGCACGACGGGATCGAAAAAGTTGATCGCCGCCGCAACTCAGCCATCCCTGGACGCGCCTGCCGCCGCACCGCAACGCGAGGGCGAAGCGGCCCTGTCCGAATGGAGCCGCGGCGCGCTCGGGCGGTTGCGCACCCGTGCGGAACGGGACGCGCAGACAGGCTGCCTGATGTGGAAAGGCGCCGCGCGGCGTGGCGGGTACGGCGTCATAAGTTACAAGGGCATTTATTACCCGACGCACCGTCTCTCGTGGTTCGCGCATCGGGGCCCGATCCTTGATGGATTGTTCGTCTGCCATTCCTGCGACAACCGCGCCTGCATCGAGATCTCTCACCTGTTCCTGGGCACCGCGCGGGACAACATCGCCGACATGATCAGGAAGGGAAGGGCGCGCTTGTTCTCCGCGCGGCTGACGGAGGCAAACGTGGCCGATATCAAGCGCCGCCTCGCCGACGGACAGTCCGCCGCAAGTATCGCGACGCTGAAATCCGTGTCCTACGGCTCGGTTCTCGCCATCAAATCCAACCGTAGCTGGCGCCATGTGGAAGCGGCTGCGCGCGTCGATGATGACAGTTGATGTCGGGGCTTCCTCTTGCGAGCGACCGATCGCGAGAAGCGCGAGCGGTGGAAGGCGCGCGGCTGAGCGGAATTCGCCATTTGCATGGCCGGGAAACGTCACGGAATATGAGTGTAGAAAATCCCGAGAATACACCCCGTGCATATCGACGACGCCTTGCTCGCCCGCAAATCCGTCCGCGCCTTTCGCAGCGATCCCGTGCCGCGCGAGGTGATCGAGGAAATTCTCGCGCTTGCCGCCCGCGCGCCGTCGGGGACCAATGTCCAGCCCTGGGCCGTGCATGTGGTCGGCGGCGAGACGCGGCTGGAGCTCGAACGCGCGATCCTCGCTCATCGCGAGACCTATCCCGCCGACGCGCGCGCGGAATTCCCGCGTTCGGCCAAGCGCAAGGAGCCCTACACTTCGAGGATGCGCAAGCTCGGCAAGGACATGTATTCGCTGATCGGCATCCCGAAGGGCGACGAAGCGGCGAGCTGGGGCGCAATGGGGCCGCAACTACAAATTCTTCGACGCGCCGGTCGGCCTCATCTTCACGATCGACAAGGATCTCGACTGCATGAGCTATGTCGATCTCGGCATCTTCCTCCAGTCCTTCATGCTGGCGGCGAAGGCGCGCGGCCTCGACAGCTGCGCGCAGGGCGCCTGGAACGGCTACTGGAGCGTGACCCGGCGCGTGCTGGGCGTGCCGGACGACCGCTACGTCGTCTGCGGACTCTCGCTCGGCTATGCCGACGATGATGCGCCAGTGAACCGCCTCGTTTCCGAGCGCGAAATCGGTCGCGGATTTCGCGACGTTTCACGGGTTCTAGAACCGCGGTCACCGGGCGCTCCACGCCTTACGCAAAAAAATCTCACGCCTTCTAGTAGGACCACACGCCCAGGATCTGCATCAGCATGAAGCCCGACACGAAGCTCATCGGAAAAATTCCGCAGAGCCCCAGCACCAGCCACAAGCCGATGTCCATGCTTTCTTTTTTGCCCATGCCCGGCGTCGCCGCCGCATTGCTCATCCGCACCATGACAATGTCTCCCGCCCCAACTGCGTGAAGGCTAGGGGGCGCGCCCTGAACGGTTCCGGAAACAGCCGTTCACTTGCGGTTCACGGAAGGGCTGCCCTATCTGCGCCATCTTGGGATCAAAGCTGGAGGCTTTATGCGTAAGTTCATTATTCTTGCCGGATTGACACTGATGACCGGCTTCTCGGCCGGAGCGGCGCAGGCCGCCGACCGGGAATTCTGCCGGGACTACACCGATGCATCGCTTCGTCAGGTCAACGTCGCGCTCGACAACGGCCGTTGCGCGCGCTGGATCGACCAGGGCAGCCCGCGCTGGTCGACCGACCGGCACGTGCATTGGGACTGGTGCCGCGATCATTCCGAAGGCGATGCCTGGCATGAGCGCAACGAGCGCAAGCGGAATTCTCGACCGCTGCCGCGGCTACTAAACACTTCGACGGCTAAGCACCTTCTCCCCGCGAGGGGAGAAGGTGTGCCTACCAGTAGTCCTTCATCAGCTCGCCGGCCCAGGCGGGTTCGCGGATCTCGCCGCGCGGCAGAAAACCCTTCATCACCGGCTTGATGTCGAGGACGGGCGTGCCGTCGATCGCGTCGAGGCCCTGCACGCGCAGGCGCAATCCGTCGACGCAGAGCAGCCGGCATATGGTGACGCCGATCCGGTTCGGCCGGCCTTTGCCGCGCTGGGCGAAGATGCCGACCTGGCCAATCGGCGCGGCCGCGCGGGTGGCGCGCCGCCGTCTGGATTTCTGCGTCCGGTACGCGGTCGAAATGATACACGACTTCGATGTGGGAGAACTCGCCCAGCCCGGCGAGCGCATCGGTGCTGTATCGGGTGGGGTCCAGGGCTATCGCGGCCTCTATTTGGTCCCAGCCGTCATCATCTGGGGTTGTACGTTCACTGCGCACCGCTCCGATGGCGGTGAGAACAATCTGTGCGTGCGTCAAGGTTACCTCGAGACCAAAGAGTGAACATAAAGGGTACGCTATCTTAAGGCTTTATTTACCGAGGTTACGCCAGTCTTTACACGTTTTGTATTTGTTCTTTGGACCCCAAGTAATGGAGGAGCGAGGTCTATAGGTAGATTCACAACCCCCTATAAAACCTAGCTTTTTTCGTTGACCCGCGTTTCTGTCCCATGATATCCCATGCTGTCCCAGGGGTGAGCTGAGAAGCTCCGCACAACGGCCGATCCACCGGCCGAGCAGCCCCGGGGATCGCTTGGGGGCGTATCGTTCATGTCTGGGTCGGTCCAGCCGTTCATGTCGACGGTAATGGGCACGCTCGATAGCAAGGGGCGGGTCTGCATCCCTGCGCCTTTCCGCCAGATCCTCGCGAGCCAGAACACCACCGGCGTCCTCATTTGCCCCTCCTTCTTCGAAGCCGCGCTGGAGGGCTTCGGCCAGACGCTCCTGGATTCCGTGCATCAGCGTCTGTCGACGCTCGATCCGTTTTTCTCGCCGCTGCACGACGACGAGGCCTATGCCGTGATCTCGCGCACACAGGTGCTGCCGGCAGACGAGCAGGGCCGCGTGCGCCTGCCCGACGCGATGATCGCCCATGCCGGAACTCAAGGACAAAGTCGCCTTCGTCGGCATGTCGCAGAAATTCCAGATCTGGGACGCCGAGCGTTTCGCGCCCGTCGATGCCGAACGCATCGCGCGCATGAAGGCCAAGCGCGATCGCGAGATCGCAAGGCTGGCGGGCGAGGGCGGCGCATGAGCGGCCATGTCCCCGTAATGCTCGACGAAGTGCTTGGCGCGCTCGAACCGCGCGACGGCGGGAGCTATGTCGACGGCACCTTCGGCGGCGGCGGCTATGCGCGCGCCATCCTCGAGGCCGCGGATTGCCGCGTGCTCGGCATCGACCGCGATCCCGACGCGATTGCGCGCGGCCAGGCGCTGGTTGCGCATTTCGGCGGACGGCTCACCCTCGTGCAGGGCGAATTCTCCGAGATGGATACGCTGGCCGGCGAAAGCGATGGAAGTCGTCCTCGACCTGGGCGTCTCGTCGTTCCAGTTCGACGAGCCCGCGCGCGGTTTCTCGTTCCGCGAGGACGGCCCGCTCGACATGCGCATGAGCCGCAGCGGCACCTCCGCCGCCGATCTCGTCAACACCGCCGACGACAAGACGCTCGCCGACATCCTCGTCCGCTATGGCGAAGAGCGCCAGGCGCGCCGCATCGCGCGCGCCATCGTCGCCGCGCGGCCGGTGACGCGCACCGCGGAGCTCGCCGAAATCGTGGCCAGGGCGCTCGGCCCGGCGGCACTGCGTCTTCCGATCCATCCCGCCACGCGCACCTTCCAGGCGCTGCGCATCCAGGTGAACGACGAGCTGGGCGAGCTGGAACGCGGCCTCGAAGCGTCGCTGCGCGTCCTGAAGCCGCTCGGCCGGCTCGCCGTCGTCTCGTTCCATTCGCTCGAAGACCGCATCGTGAAGCGTTTCCTCGTCGCCCACAGCGACCAGGCGCCGCGCGGTTCGCGTCACGCGCCCGGCGGCACGCCCACGCATCGTCCTTCGTTCCGTCTTCTCACCCCGCGTCCGCGCTTGCCCACGGATGCGGAGATCGCGCGAAACCCCCGCGCGCGTTCGGCCAGGCTGCGCGCCGCCGAACGCCTTCCCCTGGCAGCATAGGAGCGGCCACGATGATCCGTGTCGTCAACTTCTTCTGCGTCGCGTCGATGGGCCTCTCCATCCTCGCGCTCTATCACGTGTCGGAGAAGACGCGGGTGGCGCGCGTCGACTCTCCGTCGTGCGCGACCAGATCGCCCGGGAGAACGCCGACGACGAGCGTGCTGCAGGCGGAATGGGAACGGGTGGCGAGCCTCGATCGCATCCAGCGCCTCGCCCAGACGCGTCTCGGCATGGGCGACACGTCCTCGCTGCAACTCTCGTCGCTCGAGCTCCTGCCGCGCCGCGGCGAGGACGCGGGACCGCTCGGCGGCTCGCCCGTGAAGCAGGCGAGCGCGCAGGTTCCCGTGCCGATGCCGCAGCCCGGCGTGACGCAAATCGACGACCAGCCGGGATACTGACGCGGATGACCGAGGCGCCTTCCGTCTTCCAGCGACGCATCGTCATCGGCGCGGGACTCTTGCGTCATGGCGTTCGCGCTGGTCGGCATGCGTCTGGCCGACGTGACTCTGATCAAGGGTGGCACGGCGGGCCGCGCCGGGATCGCGCGCGCAGTCATGGCCCGCGCCGACCTCGTCGATCGCAACGGCGCGCTGGTGGCCCGCGATCTTCCCGTGGAGGATCTCTACGCGCGACCGCACGCGCTCGGGACCGCCAAGGCGCCGCGCGCGATCTCGCATCCGCGACCGGCACGGATCCGCACCGCCTCGCGGCGATGTTCGCGGGCAGGCATCCCTACGTTCTCGTGGCGCGCCAGCTGACGCCCGACCAGAAGGACGCGGTGATGCATCTGGGACTGCCCGGACTCGAATTCGAGCCGGGCGCGAAGCGCTACTATCCCGACGGCCGCGCGACGGCGCAGGTGCTTGGCGTCACCGATCCCGACAACAGGGGAATCTCCGGTCTCGAGATGGGGCTCGACTCCCGGCTGCACAACGCGGCCGAGCCGGCCGTCGAGACCTCGATCGATCTGCGCGTGCAATACATCCTCGCGCACGAAGCCGCCGCGGCGAAAGACGAATTCAAGGCCAAGACCGTGGGCGGCCTGGTGATGGACGTGAAGCACCGGCGAGGTGCTGGCGCTGGTGTCCCTGCCGGACTTCGATCCGAACGCACGCGTCCTCTTGCCGACGACTCCACGCGCAACGCGATGGCACAGGATGTCTACGAACTGGGCTCGGTGTTCAAGATCTTCTCCTTCGCGCTCGGCCTCGAAGACCACACCATGCGGCCCGACGAGGTGTTCCCGATCGGGGACGGCTTTCAAGATCGGCCGCTATACGATCCACGACGCAGAGCGCATGCCGGCGACGCTCACCGCGCGCGATATCCTCGCGCAATCCTCGAACATCGGCACGGCGCAGATCGCGCTGCGCTCGGGCCCCGACCGTCAGCGCGCCTTCCTGCGCAATGGGCCTGCTCGAACCGGTGAAGTCGGAGCTGCCGGAAACCGCGCGCCCGCTCTGGCCCTCCCATTGGGGAACCATCGAGACCGCGACCATTGGTTTCGGCCAGGGCATTTCGGTCAGCCCGCTTGCCTTCGCGGCTGCGGCCGCCGCCGTCGTCAACGGCGGCCGGGAAATCGTTCCGACTTTCCTGAAGCATCCCGCGGATGCGCGTGGCGAGCAGCTGATCAAGCCTGAAACAAGCGCTCGCGATGCGCGCGCTTCTGCGTTATGTCATCACTAACGGCACGGGCAAGAAAGCGGACGTGCCGGGTTACGATGTGGGCGGCAAGACCGGCTCGGCGCAAAAGCCCGGGCGGCATGGTTACCAGCCCCATGCGCTCGTCACGTCCTTCTGCGCGGTCTTTCCCATCGATCAGCCGCGCTATCTCGTGTTCGTGCTGCTGGACGAGCCGCACGGGACGAAAGAGACGGCGGTGTTCGCGCTCGCGGGCTATACGGCCGCCCCGCTTGCCGGACGCGTGATCGCGCGCATTGCGCCGATCCTGGGTGTGCCGTCGCGGGCGCCGCTGGTCACGGTCGCCGCGAGAATTCATGAATGGACCATATTCGGGCGCGAGAGTAGATGTGGGTAGAGTGGGCAAAACGGCCATGGAATCGGTGAAAGATTTCACCGGACTCGCGAGCGACAGCCGCGACGTCAGGCCCGGATTTCTCTTTGCCGCGCTCGCCGGCACCCGGCCAATGGCGCGCAATTCCTGAAGGATGCCGTCGCGCGCGGCGCCGCGGCTGTGCTCGGCCGGCCCGACGTTGCGCGACGGCAAAGGCGCTCGGCGTGCGCTTCATCGGCGACGAGAATCCGCGCGCGCGCGCTGGCGCATATCGCGGCCGAGTTCTTGGCGCGCAGCCTTGACCATAGCCGCCGTCACCGGCACCAACGGCAAGACCTCCGTCACCGTCTTCCTGCGCCAGATCTGGACCGCGCTCGGCAAGCGCGCGGCCAGCATCGGCACCATCGGCGTCGTCGACCCGGACCGCGAGATCTCGCTCGGCCACACGACGCCCGATCCGATCGAGACCCATCGCATCCTGGCCGTGCTGAAGAGCAGGGGATCGAGCACGCGGCGATCGAGGCATCGAGCCACGGGCTTGCCCAATACCGTCTCGACGGCGTCGATATCGCTCGCCGGCGGCCTTCACCAACATCACCGCGACATCTGGACTATCACCAGACCTTCGAGGCCTATTCAAGGTCAAGCTGCGCCTGTTCACCGAGGTCGTGCGCGATGGCGGCACGGCCGTCGTCAACACTGACGCGGACATTCGCGGATTTCGTCGCCGCCGCGAGTGCCCGCGGATCTCAAGCCTCATCACCGTCGGTGGCGCGCGGCGGACATAGCGCTCGAAGCCTGCACGCCGCGAGGCGACGGCCAGACGCTCGACCATCGCTCATTCCGGTCACCTTTATGGGTCGCTTTCCCGCTCGCCGGCCGCTCCAGGCCCAGAATGCCCTCCTTGCCGCGGGGCTTGCGATCGGCCTCGGCGAGAAGCCGGCCGCGGTCTTCAAAGCGCTCGAAACGGTGAAAGGCGCGCCGGGACGTCTGGAGAAAGTCGCCTTTGCCGCGTCGGGCGCGCCGATCTATGTCGATTACGCGCACACGCCCGACGCGCTCGCGACGGTTCTGAAAGCGCTTCGCCCGCATATGCCAGGAGCGCTGATGTGGTCTTCGGCTGCGGCGGCGATCGCGACAAAGGCAAGCGTCCGCTGATGGGCAAGGCCGCCGCGGAGTTCGCCGACCGTGTGATCCTCACCGACGATAATCCGCGCAGCGAGGATCCGGCCGCAATCCGCAGCGAGGCGCTTGCAGGCGCGTCCGCCCGCGCGCGAGATCGGCGACCGCGCCGAAGCTATCCGCGAGGGTGTCGCCGCGCTCGCCGCGAAGGACGTTCTCGTTATCGCCGGCAAGGGCCACGAAAACGGGCCAGATCGTCGGCAAGGAAATGCGACCTTTCTCCGATCGCGACGAAGCGGTGAAAGCGGCGCTGGCGGCGGCCGCGCGGCGGGAGGCGCCGCATGAGCGCGCTCTGGACCAGCGCCGAAATGGAAGCAGCGACGCTCGGTTGGCCACGCGCGCCATCGAGGCGAACGTTCTTTCCATCGATACGCGCACGCTGAAGCCGGCGATCTCTTCGTCGCGCTGAAGGGTGAGAACCGCGACGGCCATGATTTCGTGAACGCGGCGCTGGAGGCCAAGGCGTCCCGCCGCTCTCGTCACCCACAGGCCCGACAATGTCGCCGAGGCGGCGCCGCTGGTGATCGCGGCCAACACGCAGCGCGGCTGGAAGATCTTGCCCGCGCCGCGCGCGCCCGCAGCGACGCGAAGGTCGTCGCGGTCACCGGCAGCGCCGGCAAGACGACGACGAAGGAAATCCTGCGACTGCGCTCGGCGCGCTCGGCACCACGCATGCATCGGCCGCGTCCTACAACAATCATTGGGGCGTGCCGTTCAGCCTTGCCTCGCTGCCGCGCGCGGCGCGCTACGGCGTCTTCGAGATCGGCATGAACCATTTCGGCGAGATCCGCGCCGCTGGTGGGCTTCGTGCGCCCGCATGTGGCGATCGTGACGACCATCGCGGCGGCGCATCTGGAATTTTTCGGCACCTGCGAGGCTATCGCCGACGCCAAATCCGAGATTTTCGAAGGCATCGAACCGGGGGGACGGCGCTGCATCCCATCGACAGCCCCCATGCGGCGCGGTTGCATTGCGCGTGCCAGGCAGGCGCGGCGTCTCAGCGCATTCTTACGTTCGGACAGAAGGCGGGCAGCGATCGCGCGCGCTCCTTTCGATGCGAGACGAGCGGCGATACAATGCACATCAGCGCCGACATCTTCGGCAAGCCGGTCGAAGCGCGCATCGGCGCACCGGGTGCACACATCGCCTCCAATGCTGTGGCCGCGCTCTCAGCCGTCGCGCTTCTGGACGGCGACGTGCTCAATGCGGCCGCGGCGCTGAGGAATTTCGAGGCGTTGAAAGGGCGCGGCGCGCGTGAGCCTTAGGGCCGGCGACGTCGAGCATCATCGACGAGAAGTTATAACGCCAATCCCGCCTCGATGGCGGCGGCGCTCTGCATCTGCTGGCAAGCTGCCGAGCGGCAGGCGCATCGCCGTGCTCGGCGACATGCTCGAGCTCGGCGCAGAGACTTCGGCGCATCACGCGGATCTCGCCGGTTCGCATCGAGGCCGCGCGCGTCGATCTCGTGTTCGCGAGCGGCGCGGCCATGAAGGCTTTGTGGGATGCATTGCCCGCGCCGCGACGTGGCGCCTATGCGTCACCTCGACGAGCTTGCGCCGTCGCGTGACGGCAGCACTTCACGCCGGGCGACACGGTGCTGGTGAAGGGATCGAACGGAAGCAAGATGTCGGTGATCGTCGATGCGCTGAAAGCGCGCGGCGGGGCGTAAGGGGACCCGATGCTCTTATTTTCTGCACTCTACTCAGGACAGTCCTCGCGGTGCGACGTCTTCCGGTACCTCACGTTCCGCTCGGGCGGCGCGGTGCTGACCGCGCTTCTCGTCGCCTTCGTCATGGGGCCGCCGCTGATCCGCTGGCTGAAGGTCCGCCAGGGCAAGGGCCAACCCATTCGCTCCGACGGTCCGCAGCGCCACGTCGTGGAGAAGCAGGGCACGCCGACCATGGGCGGGCTTCTCATTCTCATCCCGACGGTGGTGGCGACTTTCATCTGGGGCGATCTTACCAACGAATATGTCTGGATCGTCCTGTTCGTGACCCTTGCCTATGGACTGCTCGGCTTCATCGACGACTACTACAAGGTGACGAAGCGCACTTCGGACGGCCTCAGCGGCCGCATGCGGCTCGTGTACGAGTTCACGATCGGCTTCGTCGCGACCTGGCTCATCATGCGGCTGGAAACGCCGGAGCTCATGGGCACGCTGGCGGTTCCCTTCTTCAAGACCCTGCTCGTGCCCTTCGGCTACTCCTTCATCCTTGTCGGCGGCTTGGTGATCGCGGGCGCCGCGAACGCGGTCAATTTCACCGACGGTCTCGACGGGCTCGCCATCGTGCCGGTGATGATCGCGGCAGCGACCTTCGTGCTGATCGCCTATCTCGTCGGCAACATCAAATTCGCCGACTACCTCCAGCTCCACTATGTCGCCGGCACCGGCGAGTGCGCCGTGTTTCTTGCAGCACTCGTGGGCGCGGGACTTGGCTTTCTCTGGTACAACGCGCCGCCCGCCATGGTTTTCATGGGCGACACCGGATCGCTTCCGCTCGGCGGCGCGCTCGGCGCGGTCGCTGTCGCGGTCAAGCACGAGGTCGTGCTCGCCATCGTGGGCGGACTGTTCGTGCTCGAGACCGTCTCCGTCATCGTGCAGGTCGTGTCGTTCCGCCTGACCGGCAAACGCGTTTTCCGCATGGCGCCGATCCACCACCATTTCGAGCAGCTCGGCTGGCGGAGCCGACCATCGTCATCCGTTTCTGGATTGTCGCGGTCGTGCTGGCGCTGATCGGCTTGTCGACGTTGAAGTTGCGGTGAGGAAATGCTGATCGGGCTGTCACCATCGCCGCGCGTCCCCCTACCCTTCGTGGCCACGCGATTCACGCGTTTAGAGCCAGTTTTGTTGCGCCCGAATCAAAGGTTGTCATCGCCCGGCCGGCGGACAGCTTCCTCTGCTCGGCCAAATAATTGGGTCGCCCGGACGCGCTGTTCCGCGCGCCGGGCGATGACGACCTTTGGGTATTTCGTTTCGGCAAATAGGGATGCCGAAGGCAGCCGTTCGAGATCTTGAATATCGCAGCCCTCGTGGGGGTGAGCAGCGCCAGCGCGCGAACGGCGAAGCGAGAGCGGACTTCGCTACGACGGATCGACCTCCCCACAAGGGGGAGGTGGGCTGTCATGATCCCCGTCCGCGCCTTCGCCTCGAAAGATGTCGGCGTGTTCGGGCTGGCCCGCTCCGGGCTTGCCGCGATCCGCGCGCTTCGGGCGGGCGGGGCGGCGGTCTATGCCTGGGACGACAACGCGCCCTCGCGCGGCGGCGATGGATGCCGGCGCGGTCGTGGTGCGCTGGCAGGACTGGCCGTGGGACAAGATCAAGGCGCTGGTCCTCAGCCCCGGCATACCG